>JBJKVQ010000021.1:0-72423 GCA_045562575.1 Dehalococcoidia bacterium | reverse complement strand
TTCGAAATTATTGTTTGAATCCCTAATATGATGAGCATTATACCTCCAAATAAACTTATAGTTTTAGCTATAAAATTGGAGTCAAATACTTGATTGATACCTACAGATATACCAATGACAATAAATAACTCTAGTATGGAATGCCCTATGGCAATAAGTGGACCAGCTTTCCAACCATTGTGTAAAGTTTCTTTTATACTTAGGGCGAGTAATGGACCGGGAGAAGCTGCTCCTGAAAACCCTATAAGAAGTGAACCTAAAAATATAGTTAGTAATATAAATTGATCTTCCATAAATTATTCAGCAGTAAGTTCTCTATCCATTAATTCAGAAAATGCATCCATTGGAGGAAGGTTATCAAATATAATTCGGTAAACCATAGAGGTTATGGGCATTTCAATATTTTTTGATTGCGATATTGAATATATTGCTTTTGTAGTATTAATACCTTCTGCGACATTTGTCATATTGTTAGTAATCGACTGTATATTACTACCTGTTGCCAGTTGTTCTCCAACATGCCTATTTCGACTGTAGGCGCTTGATATTGTTGTCATTAGGTCACCAATGCCTGCGAGCCCATAAAACGTTGATTCTTGGGCATTATAGGCCATTGCAAAGCGTTTAATTTCAGCAAGGCCTCTTGTAACGAGTGCCGATTTGGCATTATTTCCGAAGTTTAGCCCGTCTACTATACCAGCTGCTATCGCAATTATATTTTTTAAGGATCCACATAATTCTACTCCAGCTACGTCTGAGCTTCGATATACACGAAACGTTTTTGTAGTGAGTAAATTTTGAATATTTTGTGCTGTTGTACCATTCATACTTGCTATTACTGAAGAGGCAGGGAGTCCATTTGCAATTTCTTTTGCTAGGTTTGGACCAGATAGTACTGAAAACTTCGTACTCAGATCATGGCTAATATATTCAGAAGCTACTTCGCTCATACGTTTATTTGTTTCAATTTCAATGCCTTTTGTTGCACTAATAAGTATATGACTATCATTAAGATAATTTGTGATGTTAATCATATTTTCTCTAAACGTATGGGAAGGAACTGCTAATAAAATGTACGTAGAGTTTTCTATACAAGATTCCAAAGAATGTTTTATCGTTATATTTCGGGGTAAATTTATACCTGGCAAATGTTTTTTATCTTCTCGGTCATTTTCAATTAATTGAGCTTCATTTTCCGTTCTGGCCCATATATCTACAGGTATATTTTTGTTGGCAATTAAGCAAGCTAGTGTTATTCCCCAACTTGTTGTACCAATAACAGTTACCTTATTTTGTGTATTTGTCACACTTTTTCTCCAAATTTTCTTTCATTACCATTTATCAACCTTCGAATATTTTCATGATGTTTAATGACTAATAATGGGCCGACGACTAAAGCGTAAATATAACTATAGTCATTTATCTCTGAAATAGATTGTACAATAAGAATTATCATTGCAACTATTGCTCCAAATATAGATCCTAGAGATACATATTTTGTGGTAAACAAAATAGGTAGAAATGTTAAAATTGCTGCAAGCGCTGAAAGAGGATTTAATACTGCTGCTATTCCTACAGCTGATGCAACACCTTTTCCTCCTTTGAAACCAGCAAAAATAGGCCAATTATGTCCAAAAATAATTGCGATTCCACATATAGAAATAAGGATTGCATTATTTGAATTAATTTCATTTATGAGCATTATGCAAAAAATCGGGATAGCCCCTTTCAGAAAATCTAGAACAAGGACAAGTATTGCTGATTTTGTACCTAGTATCCTTAATGCATTCGTAGCTCCGGTAGATTGGCTTCCATGTTTTCGTATGTCTATTCCGGATTTAACTTTTCCTATTATTAAACCTACTGGAATGCTGCCTATAAGATAAGTAATGGGTACTATTAGTAATAGCATTTGTTGATTCATTATGTAACCTTAGTAAAATATTAAATTAAGGTGAGTCCATTGAAAATCCAACTCTTTTCGCATTTGGTTTTCGATATATCGTTTGTAGGAAAAATGTATGAGATTAGTATCATTCACCTTAAATTTGAAAGTTGGTGGATTAATATTATCCTGAATGACATTTCGAATGACTAAAGATCGTTTACCTTTATGTGGTATTTGATGAGAACCAACAATATCCCATATTAAATTCGATAACGTTGATTGTTCTATTCTTCTCATTCTTTCCTCATGAATTAACAAAACAGTGTCTAAAATATCATCGATACCTGTATTTTCTTTGGCAGATATGAAAAAGATAGGTGCATATGGTGCAAAACCAAAATGAGTATTTACAGCATAGGATAGTTCTTCTTTCTCTTCATTAGAAAGCAACTCAGATTTATTTACGGCAATAATGACCCCTTTGAATGATTCGATTGCAAGACCAGCAACATGAGTATCTTGAGCGGTGATTGGTTCTTCTGCATCAAGAAGTATACAAACTATATTTGATCTTTCTATTGCCTGTTCCGATCTTATAACTGAAAATTGTTCTATTCCGGGCTCTACTTTACCTCTTCTTCGAATACCAGCCGTATCAATAAGGTTTATTGATGTATTTTTATATTCAAATAAAGTGTCTATTGCGTCACGCGTTGTGCCGGGAATTGGAGAAACAATAGATCGAGATTCTTGGGTTATTGTGTTTACCAATGTTGATTTCCCAACATTGGGGCGACCGATAATTGAAAGTGATATTGATGATTGATCAAATTCGTTGTTAGTTTCATTTTGTGGAACTAATTCGGCAATTGATTGTTTTAGGTCGTTAATTCCGTGGTTGTGATATGCACTTATAGATATAGGGGAACCTATACCAAGTGAGAAAAAATCGTTTGATAATAATTCTGATTTTGGTGTATCAGCTTTATTAGTAATTAAGATTATCGGTGTTTTAGTTTTTCTTAGCACATTAGTTAAATCTTGATCAATTGGTGTAGGACCTTCATTTACATCAGTGACAAATAGAATTACTGAAGCTATATCTATTGCAAATTCAGCTTGAGACTGGATTTCTGATTGTAAGACATCAGAATTAGCAGAAATACCAATACCCCCAGTATCAGTTAATAAGAATCGTTTATTTTCAATAGTTACTGGTGTAGTTATACGATCTCTTGTGGTTCCAGATTCTTCTGCTATAACAGCAACTTTCTTGCCTGCTAGACGATTGAAGAGTGTTGATTTTCCTACATTAGGTCTTCCCACTATAGCTACAATTGGAGTGTTCATAATATTAATCTCTATTATTTAAATAAATATTCCATTGCTGCTCTTTGAGCATGAAGTCTGTTTTCTGCTTGGTCAAAAACTACTGATTTTTTGTGATATAAAAGATTTTGAGAAATTTCCTCACCATGATGAGCTGGTAGTGGATGCATTAATATTGCATTATCCTTGGCAGAATCTAAATCGTTTTCAGTTATTTGGTATTCCTTAAAAGCGTTTTTACGGATTTCTGATTCTGATTCTTGTCCCATACTTGTCCATGCATCAGTATAAATAACATCTGCGGCTGCCATAGCTTTTTGAGGATTTATTTCATGAATTATAGATTGGTTAATTGTTTCGTTATCAATTGTTAATTTGTATTCTTCTGGAGATGAAGAAATAAATGGCATTCCCATATGATAAGCACCAGAGGCTAAACTTCTAGCAACATTGTTTCCGTCACCAATATAGGCAACTGTAATATCTTTTAATGTACCAAATTTTTCTTGTATTGTTACTAAGTCTGCAAGAGTCTGACATGGATGCTCTTCGTCTGACAAAGCATTAATAATCGGAATCGTTGAATATTTTGCGAATTCAGTGAGTGTATTATGTGAAAAAGTACGTGCAATAAAGGCATATATATATCGTGATATTACATTTGCTACATCGCGAATTGGTTCTCGAGACCCTACTCCAATATTATCTTTATCGAGATAAACAGTCGTACCTCCTAATTGTTTTACACCGATTTCAAAGCTTAATCGAGTTCGTAAAGAAGGTTTTTCAAACCAGATACCCACGGTTTCATTTTGTAATAAATCACTAAAGGGCATAGGTTTACTAGAAATAGCACGAGTAATTATGGATGATATTTCAGAACCATTTAAATCATTAATACTGAGTAGATGTTTTACTGCCATTTTTTTGCCTTAATTAAGTTATAGAATTTATAACTATAAGACAATAAGTATTTAGTTTAATAATTCTTTTGTCAAATATAGTATTTATCATAGTGAACCTATATATAAGTTAGATTTAATTTTTGTTATGATTATCAAACTTATATTAGAAGTTAGAAGTTTAGTCTCAAGGAGAAAATAATGGCAAAAAAAAGATGTTTATTAGAAATGGGAATGGGTACTGATTTGCACGGTAAAGATTATACTAAAGCTGCACAGAGAGCAGTGAGAGATGCATTATGGCATAATAGTGTTTCTTTCCCAGGAATTTTTGCTGATGGCGCTAATTCTATGTATGTTGATGTTACAATTGCAGTTCCTGAACCAGATCAGGTCAATGGAGATGAAGTTTTATCTGTATTACCATATGGAATGAAATCTATTAACGTCGTTCAGGGTGGATTAAACGTACCCAGTCCAGACGGTACAGATGTGACGATAATTGCTAATGCTGCTGTTATTGTTAGCCTTGAAGTAGAATAATTTTATTTAATGTCAGGAGTTTGATATGTCATACATGATTAATCATATACATATAAAAACAGATGATCCTGATAAAGTTGCGGAATGGTATGCAGAGGCATTTGGTTTTGAAATTATAAGTAGGAGAGTAAGAGATTTTAATTCTAAATTGATGGATTACTTTATCGTTACTCAATCCAAGGATGGAACAAGGGTTAATATCTCTGGTGCCAGATCAAATGAAACATTACCAGAAATAGGTTCGGGAGTGCATGAGGGATTAGAACATTTTGGCATTACAGTTCCTAATATGAATGAAGAACTTGAACGATTACAAAAATTAGGTGCTGTAGTTTTAGAACAACCCATAGAAACTCCTGAAGGTGCTTTTTTGGCTTTTATACAAACACCATATGACAAATCACGTGTTGAGGTAGTTCAAGCTCCTATTTAAATATAATTAGCTTATTATTTATCCCAAAGGTGTTCTTTCAAAGCTTCTTCATTTAAGTCTGTTCCCCATCCTATTCCAGAAGGTGTTTTCATGTATCCATTAGAAATTTCTGGAACATTTGTAACCAAATCATCTTTCCAAGAAACTTGATCAACATCAATTTCCATAATTTTTATGTTTGGTAAAACAGCACATAAACTTGCGCTAATAAAGCTTGAAAGATGACTGTAATAATTATGGGGTGCAACATTAAACTGGAATGTTTCAGCTAGGTCTCCCACTTTTTTACCTTGCGAAAATCCCATCCACGGTACGTCAATCATAAATATATCGGCAGATCTTGCTTGGAAATATGGTAGGTATTCCTGCATAAATAATAGATTTTCCCCTGAACAAATAGGTATGTTTATTGAATCTTTTAATTCGCGTAGTGCATCAGGTTGATACATATCAATTTCGAGCCACATAAGGTTATATTTTTCCACTACTTCAGCAATACGTTTGGCACTTTCTGGTTTTACATGAAAATTGAGATCTAAATTAATATCTATATTTTCTCCAACTGCATCACGGAATGTCCCAATTTGATTATCAAGATGAGTTAATATATCTCTGGGAATTACACCATCAGTACTGCCAATAGGTCCTTGAAATCCACCTCCCCAAGTTTGGGCAGGTTTACCAGGGATAATTATATTTGTTTTAAATGCAGTATATCCTTTTTCAATTACTTCTTTTCCGAGGTTATAGATATCCTTGAGTGATTCTAAAGGTGGGGTATTACATAGTTCGTAATTTCTAGCACGATATGTACCACAATGAGACCAATATAATCGTACATGTTCTCGAGTTGGGCCTCCAAATAATTCAACGACAGAAATATTTAAAGCCTTGGCTTTAATGTCCAACAGAGCTAATTCGATTCCAGATATAGCTTTGTATGCAATTCCGCCTCTACTTTGTATAGATATACGTTTTAAGTCTAACAACAGCATTTCAAATGATCGAGGATCTTTTCCAATTAATAGCTTTGAAAAATCTTCAATAGATCCAACAACTCCATGCGGTTGCCTAGTTTCAGTACATTCACCGTATCCAGTTATCCCTTCATCAGTTTCAATTTTTACAAATAAAAATGGCCACCATCCAGAATCAACCAAAAATGTTTCTATATTTGTGATTTTCATATTTGTACATTTCTTTCTATATAAAAATTTATGATAATGAGTATAATATACAAACTTACCTAGAAGATGAATATAGTTATTCTTGATTATATTGAGATAAGGAGATAGAAATGCCTTTAATAAACCATAATGACTTAAGAACTTTTATTTCACAATTGATGCAAGCATATGGAGCAAGTGAAGATGAGGCAACACTTATTTCAGAGCACTCTGTTGAAGCTAATTTAGTAGGTCATGATTCTCATGGAGTAATTCAAATTCCTACTTACATAGATAGAATTCAGCGTGGACATATCAAACCAGGTGCTGAAATAGAAATAAATAATGAGTCTCGTACAACTGCTCGAATTAATGGAAATTGGGGATTTGGTTATTATGTATCTGATTTTGCTATGAAATTAGCAATAAAGAAAGCTCAAGAAGATAATATAGCTGCTATTACTGTCGTGCAGCAAAGTCACGTGGGAAGAGTTGCAAGTTACCCACTCATGGCTGCAAAAGAAGGCATGATAGCCATTATGACAGCAGATTCAGGTAGAGGTCCTAAAATGGTTGTTCCTTTCGGAGGTAAAGAAAGGAAATTGGGTACTAATCCTATTTGCATAGCGTTTCCAAGTAATTTAGATGGAACGATGTTTGTAGATATGGCAACTTCATCAGTTGCTGCTGGTAAAATAAACTTAGCTAGAAGTAGAGGAAAAGATATTCCATTTGGTTGGATTTTGGATAAAGATGGAAATCAAACAAATGATCCAAATGATTTTAGCCAAGGTGGTGCTATTTTACCATTAGGAGCAGATCAAGGTCACAAAGGATATGGTCTTTCGGCTGCAGTGGAAACATTTTCAGGAATATTGACCGGATTGGGTTTTGGTGTTTCAAAAGATGGAATTCATAACGATGGTTGTTTAATGATTGTTATGAATGTTGAAGCCTTTAGAGATTTAGAGGTTTTTAAACAAGAAGTAACTGATTTTGCTTTAGATTTAAGTTCAACTGAAGTGGCTTCCGGTTATGATCGGGTTTATTATCCTGGTGAAATTGAACATATTACTAAGCAAGATCGTATTCAAAACGGAATATATGTAGAAGATACGACTGTTGCAAATATCAATAAATTTGCTGAAGAATCTGATATCAAAGGGAATTTAGATCCATATTTGCATTAATTATAAAGGTGGTTTCATTGTGTGCCATTCAGTATTAGATTCAAATATATGAGCTATTTGCAAAATTGTCATTTCATCAAAATGTTTTCCAACAATTTGAAGTCCTATTGGTAAGCCGACAGTGTCAAATCCACAAGGTACACTTATAGCTGGCAAACCTGATAAATTAAATGGTGAGGTAAATTTTGTTAATAATGATTGTATGGTTACTTCTTCATTATTAATAATCGTAGTAGTTTGACCAATTTCTGGTGTGCATATTGGCTCAGTGGGGGTAATTAAAGCATCTACATTTGACATACAATCAACCATACGACCGATAAATTGTCTTCGTAATCGTTGAGCTTGGATATAATTGACTGCTGGAATAAACACCCCCGATTCAAGTCTTGCCCTGACATCTGGTGCAATCCTATCAATATCATTTCGTAACCTGTCTTGATGAAAGGCTACAGCTTCAGGATTGATAATATTCGTTTGAATTTTTCCTGCTTCTTCTGGAGTTGGGATATCTATTTCTACTATGGAAAAACCAAGGCTTTTCAGTGTTTCTATAGCTTCGTTTACTTTTGTTCCAACCTCAGAGTGTATATTAGTAAAATATTGATTTTTTGGGACACCTATTGTAAATTTCCGAGGTTCTTGATCGAAAGCTTTAGAAAATTGAGGGACGTCTCTTGTAGAAGAAGAATCGTCATTGATATCAAATCCAGACATTGCTTCCAGCATATATGCACAATCTTTTACACTTCTTGTCATTGGTCCTGCAGTATCTAGGGACCATGATAATGGAGTTAAACCATATCTGCTAATTCTCCCATACGTTGGTTTTATACCAACAATCCCACAAACTGCAGAGGGGATTCTTATTGAGCCTCCTGTATCTGACCCAGTAGCACCAGGAATCATACCAGATGCAACAGCTACTCCAGAACCACTACTAGATCCTCCTGGAATATGAGAAGTATTCCAAGGGTTTGGAGGTGTGCCGAAATCAGAATTAGTACCAAAAGCACCAAATGCAAAAGGATGCATATTTAGCTTTCCTATAATAATCGAGCCTGCATCGATTAACTTTTGGACACTTGTTGCATTCTTATTTGATTGATAGTCGTTGAAGATTACACTTCCTGAGGTTGTGGGCATATTATTGGTTTCATACAAATCCTTTAGTCCAATAGGTATCCCGTGTAATGGGCCTTTGTAATTGCCTGATGATATTTCTTTTTCGATAATTTTAGCTTCTTTGACACTTTGTTCTTCAGCTATATATAAAAAAGATTTGTTCGAATCATTTAATTTGTTAATTGTTTTGAGTTGCTCTTTGACAATTTCAGTAGGTGAAAGTTTTTTTTCACGAATATTTTCTGATAATTCAGATATTGTCATAAAATCAATAGAATTATTTGACATAAAAATCCTCCTCGTTCCTTAATCGCTTTGAATTTCACCATTTTGTAAATTAATAATATTATTTGCATAAGTTGAATCTATTAAATCAGGTTCTGGTGTTGTGACTATAGATTGATTATACATACGCATCTTTTCAATAATCTTTTTTCTTCTAAACTCATCAAGTTCTGAAAGTATATCATCAAGAAGTAGTATGGGTTGTACATTTATTGTCGATTGTATTATCTTTGCCTCGGATAACCTTAGTGAAAGTACTATATTTTTAGCCTGCCCTCTTGATGAAAAACTATATGCTGATATTCCATTGATTTGAATTAAAATGTTATCTCTTTGAGGCCCTATATCAGTAATTCCCATAAGGATTTGTTGTCGCAGAGTAGAATTGAGTGTTTCCTCAAACTTTTCAATGGTAACTGAAGGGATATATTGGAAAGACAATTTTTCTGAAGAAGAAAATTCAGAATGAATCCCTTGTATCTCAGCATCAATAAGTTTGATAATTTCTGCCCGTTTCATAATGATAAATTTCCCTAATTCAATTAATTCAGTATTCCAATATAGTAATTCGTCCTCGGATGATTGATGATCTCTTATTGCTTTTAATAGGGAATTTCTTTGAGTTAATATTTGTTGATATTTTTGTAATTTGATGAGATATTCTTGATTCACTTGAGAAATTAATATATCTAAAAACTGTCTTCTTTTCCCAGGACTGCCTAAAACGATGTCCATATCATGCGCAGTAAAAAGTACAGTAGGAGTTTTGCCGACTAATTGTGATGCAGCTATATTGATTCCATTAAACTTAATTTCTTTTGATTGGTTAGTGTCTGAAGGAAGTGCTATGACAATATTATTTTTTTCATCCGCAAATTTGGTCACTCCATGAATGGTTGTTTGTGAAACAAATTTATTTACCTGATCAGGAGATTTATGGCGGATTAATTCAAAATCGTTTCTTGCTCTAAATGATTTTCCTATAGAAATTAAATAAAGCGATTCAAGTAAGTTGGTTTTACCTTCCCCATTATTTCCTGAAATTATTGAGAGCCCAGGTGAAAACTCTAAGTGAATATTAGAAAAATTTCTATATTGTGTTAATTCTATGTCCGATACGTACAATTTGATCTCTCAGTAATTTATAATGTAATAAATATCGTAGTGTCTTTGACTAATAAATTCATTATAAAAATTTTCGGTAAATAAAAGTATTAAATATCTGGGAGTAAGTTGTGGCTATAGAAGAATTGAAAGCAAAAGTTGGAGAATTATTTCAATCTGTTTATAATTTTCACGATAGATTTGATTTATTAGATAATTATAATCGAGAAAAACTTCTAGATAGAATTGCTATCCAAAGAGAAGAAGTAGATGAACTTAAAGTTGCTCTAGAATCTGAATCCATGAATAATGTTGCAAATGAAGCTGTTGATGTTCTATATGTAGCGCTTGGAACGATAATTTCAATTGATAAAGAATTAGCAATAAGTGCTTTAAACGAAGTGATAGTAAAAAATAATAATAAAACTGATGATACTCACTACCTCAATACTCAAGGTAAAGTTGTAAAGCACCCTAACTAAGATTGTATAAGAACTTCTCTAGACTTTCCTGGTTCTTCTGGCCCTATAACACCAGCATCTTCTAGTTGATCGATTAATCTAGCAGCTCTGGGATATCCAATACGTAGTTTTCGTTGCAAAAGCGATGTTGATATATGAGAGTATCTTCCTGCTAATTCAGAAGCCTTACCAAATAGTTCGTCTTTTGGGAAATCTCCTGAATCAAAGTCTGGATTGGTTATATCATTTACTGGTAATTCTAAGGATATTTCAGGTAATGGTGTACCTTTTTCAGTAGCCCAATAATTTACTAGTTTGTTAATCTCTTCATCACTTAGATATGCACCTTGGACTCGTTGCGCTTTTGGGAAATCTGAAGATAGAAATAACATATCTCCTTTTCCTAACAATCTTTCTGCGCCACTAGAATCTAGAATAGTTCTAGAATCAATTTGGGATACAACAGCGAAACTAATTCTACTAGGGAAATTAGCTTTAATAAGTCCGGTTACTACATCTACTGATGGTCTTTGAGTTGCGACTATTAAATGTATACCTGTTGCTCTTCCTAGTTGAGCTAATCGGGTAAGCGTTTGTTCGACTTCGTAAGGTGCTGTCATCATTAGATCTGCTAATTCATCTATTGCTATTACTAAGTAAGGCATTGGTTCAATTGCTTTGGGATGATTGATATAACTATCTATATTTCTGACACCTATTTCTTCAAGAACTTTATATCTTCTTATCATTTCTTCGAGAAGCCCTTTTAAAGATTTAACTGCTTCATCAGGTTCTACTACAACAGGGGATATTAAATGAGGAATACCGTTAAAAGGTGTAAGCTCTACGCGCTTAGGATCAATGAGTAATAGCCGTAGTTTATCAGGTGTCATTTTGGCAATCATTGAAACTAGTAGGGTATTAATACATACGCTTTTTCCACTACCAGTAGAACCAGCAATTAAAAGATGTGGTAATTTGCGTAGATCAGTAACTGTTGCTTCCCCACTAGATCCTTGCCCTAAAGCTAAGGGAATACCTAGATTCTTTTTTATAGTATTAACTTTGGCATGTTCTAATGTTTTTCTTAGACTTACCATGAGTGCTTTTTTATTAGGAACTTCTATACCTACAATAGATTCTCCAGGAACAGGAGCTTCAATTCTTAAGCTAGGTGCTGCAAGAGCCAATGCTAGGTCTTTTTCTCTTGCAACAATGCTATCTACTTTTACCCGTGTACCTCTGCTAGTTTCTTCATCTAAATTATCCTCTTGATCATCATTTTTTTTGGGTTTTCTTGTTTTTCTTGTCCAACCTGGTGTGAGGCCATACATCGTAACTGTTGGTCCAGGTTTAATTTGATTAACTCTAACTTCGATTCCATGATTTAATAAAGTTTCCTCGATTTTTTCAGCAACTAGTTTTGATTCATCAGATGAAATGGAAGCTTCAGGACCATATTCAAGTAATGACATTTCTGGTATAGCCCATGGTTTTCCAAAAGTAAATGCACGTGTCGATTTTTGGGAAGTATCAATTTTTTCTTCGATCTTATTTATCTTTTGTTCAGCTAGTACATTTTTTCTTATTGGTTGATTATTATATGAGGAAGAGTTTCCTTTAGATTCTTCTATTTTTGGTTTTGGATTATCTTTTGGTTCTTGATACGATTTTTTTTCAATTATCCTTGGTTTTTTAGGCTCTGACTTAAATATTTTTGCTAAGGAATATATAAAAGAAAGGAAGTATATCTTGAATATTTTTAATTTATCTAAAGAAAATTTTGGCCAAAAAATATAAAATGCAATTGCTACTAAAAGTAATAATAAAATTGGACCTGGTATATAAAAATCCTGCCATAAATATTTCCCTAATTTTCCACCAGTGGTTTCTTTAAAAACAATTCCTTGTGGTCCTTTAAAAGCTCCCATTAATAATTGAATAGATATAACAGTTAATATTGATGCGATTAATTGAGGCCAAAATATCAAGAAATCTTTTTTAAAGTGAATTACTGCTGCTATCACCCCAATAAAAAATATTGAAAATGTTACAAATCCGTAGCCAACATAAGTAAGAATAATCTCACTAATATTAGGTATGAAAGTTTCAAGGAGGTATTCTCTTTGGATGTAAATAATTATTACTGAAGCTGCAAATAGAACTGCAGCTTGTGCAGATGGGTTATCTGAAAGTTCACGTATGAGCTTCTTTATATTTGTTAGAATGCTGGTGAACATATATCATTCTCATTTTTATGTAATTCTTGATAATTTTAGACAAAAAAATGAAATATGTCTAATTCGTATAAGTTTAAAATAACTCCAACTGATTGTTAGTAGATTGAGGGTTCTCTTCTTTTGTTTCTAAAGATTTTATTAAAGTTGGAATACGTTGGAACTCTTCAGAAAGGATTTCGCTGAATCTTGTTTGTCGTAAAGCTGCAGCAGGATGATAAGTTGGATAAATAGTATATCCGCCTTGTTTTATAATAGTACCATGAGCTTTCCCTATAGGAGTATTGGGGACAAAGTATGAAAGAGAATGGCGCCCCAAAGTTATGATAAGTGTAGGATTGATAAGCTCAATTTGTTTACTCAGGTATGGTGAACATTGACTTATTTCATTTGGAGACGGGTCTCTATTGTTTGGTGGTCGGCATTTTACTATATTTGTAATAAATACATCATTTCTTGATAAACTAATAGAGTTGAGTAATTTTGTAAGTAATTTACCAGCAGCACCTACAAAAGGTAGACCACTATTATCTTCATAATGCCCAGGTGCTTCTCCTACAAGCATTATTTTAGCATTGAAGGAACCTTCACCTGGTACTGCATGTGTTCTTGTTAATGATAATTCACAATTTGTACAATTTTTTATTAGTTCTGAAATATCAGTCAGATTTTTCATAAGACCAAGATTTGAGTTTATTTAATCTTGAATACCTTTTGATTGAATATAATCAACTGCGCTTTGCACAGTAACAATTTTTTCTGCATCTTCATCAGGGATTTCCAAAGGGTCACCATCTTTTGAAAATTCTTCTTCAAGTGCCATAATCAATTCTACCAAGTCGAGAGAATCTGCATTTAAGTCATCAATAAAGGAAGCTGTAGGAATAACCGATGCCTCATCGACTCCTAAACGTTCCGCTGTAAGTTGTTGTACTCTTTCTAAAATTGTCGCCACAATATTCCTCCTCAAGTAATATGTTATGTTTTATTTAGTGTTTTTCTGGCGTAGGAGCCTAGGACTCCATTAATAAATTTTCCTGAATGGTCACTTCCATAATTCTTTGCTAATTCTACAGCGTCATTGATAACAATACTAGTAGTGTTTGTATCAGAATGTTGCAATTCATAAATTGACAAGCGTAAAATATTTCTGTCAATTAGTGATATTTGTTCTATTGGCCAACTAATTGCATATTCTGATAATGTTTCGTCAATAGAAGATAGGTTTTCAAGAATTCCTTCTGAAGTAGATGATATATAGTCTCTTCTGGAAGCATTTATTTTAATACGTTTAAAGGTATTGTTTATAATAGTTTCCAGTTCATGAGAGGTACTATCGATTTCATATAGTATTTTTATTATTAACTCGCGATCTTTTCGTAACCGTAGAGGATCCATAATTTCCTTAATTTTCAGGTTGCAAATTAATCAAAGATTCATAGTCTGAAACCGAGTGTGTTGTGGAATTTTCTGATATTCTTTTTACCATACCAGATAGCACTTTTCCTGGACCAAATTCGTAGAAGGTTGTTATACCTTCATTTGCCATATGTTCAATTCCTTTTTGCCAGTATACACATCCACATAATTGTTCTGATAATTCTTCCCGTATTTCGGAAACGTTACTCATTGGTTTACTAGAACAATTAGCAATTAAAGGGATTGAAGAATTATTAAAAGTAACATTTTTAATGGCATTATTCATTTCAGAAAGGGCTGAGCTCATGAGATATGAATGAAATGCCCCACTAACTTTCAATGGGATTGCTCGTTTAGCACCGCGTTCAGATGCAATCTTAACTGCGTTATCTATATCAGATTTAAGTCCACTTATGACTATTTGGCCAGGGCTGTTGACGTTCGCAGCTTGTGTGTTCGATTCTTTGCATAATTCTTGAACAACATCTTCATCTAACCCAATGATTGCTGCCATTCCGCTATCAACTCGGTCACATGCTTCTTGCATCAATCTTCCGCGTTCTCTGACTAACTTTACTCCATCTTCTAAAGTAATTGCTTCGCTTGCAACTAATGCACTATATTCACCTAAACTATGTCCTGCACAAAATTTTGCTATTTCAGAAACTGAAAGAGAATGCATTGATTTATATGCTTCGAAACAGGCAATACTCACAGTGAGGATAGCAGGTTGTGTGTTTATTGTTCGTTCTAATTCTTCTGAGGGCCCTTCAAAAATTATGTCAGATAAAGATATGCCCAAAGCCTCATCTGCCCGTAGAAAGACATCCTTAGCAGCTTCAGAGTTTTCAAAAAGACTTTTCCCCATACCTACTTCTTGCGCACCTTGCCCTGGAAAAATTATTGCATTATCCATCTATCACCAACCGTAAATTATCAATATATATTATTGTTAAATTATTTCCTGAACTTTGGTTTCTCTAACCATTTGGCCTTTATAGAATCCACATTCAGGACAAACTTGATGAGTTGGGATTTTTTGGCCACATTGCGGGCATGTAGTTAAAGTTGGTGCTGTTAAACTTATATGGCTTTTTCTAGCTCCTCTTCGTGACTGTGTTCGCTTTTTTTTCGGTAAAGCTCCCATGGTATTTTCTCCTTATCTATTTTCGATATCGATTTAATTTCTATTTGATATAGTATTATTTTTATTCACTATGCCTTGGCAATCTAAATCGCACAATAATTTTATTGGCATATTAACTAATATGTTTTGCCTGAATGATTCTGTTAACTCGATCATATTATCTTTTATATAAAAAATCTCAGGACTGTCTATTCTATCATATAATTCAGGGTTTTTTCCTAAATAGTCAAAATGATAGAAAATATCATCAGATTCTATATTTACAACTTGGTTATATTTTTCTAAACAACGATCACAAGTAGATGTGATATTTAGTAGTATATTGGTAGTTGCCCATACACCCATATTAATTTTTGTTAGCCAAATTATACCAGAACTTGAAACTATATCGAATTCATCTAGTATTATTTCATCACAAAAAACATTATGAAGTTTTTTGGTTCCTGTAGCTGATTTTAATAAATCTCCTAACTGTAAAAGCACGAAAGAATACCTTTCTTTGTATAATTATTCGTTATATGCATTCCGTATAGATGTTTCGATTTCTTCCAGTGAGGTTCCAGGACCAAAAACGCCCTTTACTCCTAATGAACTTAGGGCTTCTTTATCTGATTCGGGTATAATTCCACCGACTAGTATTTTCACATGATCCATTTCTTTTTTGTAGAGACAATCAAATAGCTCTGCAACAAGTTCTAGATGAGCTCCTGACAAAATGCTTATTCCAATAATATTTGCATCCATTTTTGAAGCTAATTCTGTTATTTGTTCAGGGGTTTTTCTAATCCCTGAAAATTTAGTTTTGATGTTTTGTTCGGACAAATATCGAGTAATAACCTTAGCTCCACGGTCATGCCCGTCAAGCCCTGGTTTTGCAATAAGTACTCTTATTTCATTGTTATTCATGTTAATTATTATTAGCTTGATTAATGATTGATCGAGATATAATCATGCGATGTATTTCGCTCGTGCCTTCATAGATTTCTGTTATTTTTGCATCTCTAAAATATCTCTCTACATGGCTAGATTTAAAGTATCCATAACCACCAAGAATTTGTACAGCTTTAGTTGCAGCTCTGTTGGCACTTTCAGATGCAAAAAGTTTAGCCATGGATGCCTCTTTATTATGGGGTTCTTTCATATCTTTCAATATACTTGCTCTTCGGGTTAGTAATCTTGCTGCATCTATTTCTGTAGCCATATCAGCTAACATCCATTGTATAGCTTGGTAGGAAGCTATCGGATTATTGAAAGTTTTTCTGGAAACTGCATAATTTGTTGCTGCTTCAAGACATGCTTGGCCTATACCTACTGACTGTGCTGCAATTGCAATTCTACTCGATTCCAATATTTGCATTGCTGAATAAAAACCAGTACCTTCTTCACCTAAACGATTTTCTTCTGGGATTGGGCAATCTTCAAATATCAATTCAGCAGTACTCGAAGCTTTCATTCCTAGTTTTCCATCCTGTTTTATAGTTTGAAATCCTGGAGTATTTCTATCAACTACTAAACAATTTACACCTTTGGCTTTTAGTTCTCGGTTCTGTGTAGCATAAATCACAAAAGTATCAGCCACATCTCCATTTGTTATAAAATGTTTGGTTCCATTTAACTTATATAAGCTATCTGCTGGTGTACAAGTTGTAGACATTGATGCAACATCTGAACCTGATTCAGGTTCGGTAAGTCCCCATGCGCCAACTGATGTTCCATCGATTAGTGGAGGTAAAAATTTTGACTTTTGTTCTTCATTCCCAAATCTGGCTATACTTTGTAAAACTAAGCCTATATGAGATCCATATATTGCAGATGTAGCACCACAAGCTTTAGCTATTTCCTCTGTTACAATTGAAAACTCTTTAAATCCCCCACCAGATCCCCCATATTTTTCATCAATAGTAATTCCGAGTAAACCCATGCTAGCAAGACGATGAAAATTTTCCATAGGGAATTCTTCACGTTCATCTAAAATAGGTGCCATAGGGGCTAAATAATCTTGTGCAAAGTCTTGGACTGTTTTTGCAAGCATTAATTCAGTTTCATTGTATAGTAGGTTATCCATTTTTGATCCTTTTATTGATTAATAATCTGGGGAATATTCACCGTATACTTTTCTAAATATATCACTAATTTCACCTATTGTAGAATAGGATTCTACAGCTTCAATAATAGCAGGCATTGTATTGTCTTTAGTACGGGCAATTTTTTCTAATTTTTCCAAGCTTTCAACAACTTTTTTTGTATCTCGATTTTTTTTGACTAAGTGAAGTTTTTTGATTTGTTGTTGAATTTCTTTTCTTGAAATTTTTTGGAAAGTAATATTTTCACTGCTTTCCTCTTTGTATGTATTTACTCCTACCATATAACGTTCTTGATTTTCCAGTTCTTTTTGGAACATATAGGCAGAGTTTTCTATTTCATTTTCTTGGAATTGTGTTTCAAGAGCCTTTAGGGCGCCGCCAATAGATTCTATTTCATTGATATATTTGAAGGCTTCATTTTCAATATCATCAGTAAGTTTTTCAAGATAGTATGAACCACCCAATGGATCGACTGTATCTGCAACTCCGCTTTCTAAAGCAATTATTTGTTGTGTTCTTAGAGAAATAACAGCTGAATTTTCAGATGGTAAGCCCAGAGCTTCGTCTTTTGAATTTACATGAAGTGATTGTGCTCCTCCTAGAACTGCAGCCATCGCTTGTATTGTGCTTCTTATAATATTGTTATCAGGTTGTTGGGCTGTAAGAGTTACACCAGCAGTTTGTACATGAAATCGCAACATAGAGGATTTTGGATTTTCTGCATTGAACATATCTTTAGTTATCTTTGCCCAAATTCTTCTTGCTGCACGATATTTAGCTACTTCTTCGATTAAATTATTTTGAGCAACAAAGAAAAAAGAAATTTGAGGACAAAATTCATCAATTGATAATCCTGCTTCAACTGCTGATTTGATATATTCAATAGCATTAGAAAAGGTAAACGCTAATTCTTGTATTGCAGTACTTCCTGCTTCGCGAATATGGTAACCGCTAATACTTATTGGATTCCATTTAGGTAGCGTTTTTGAACAAAATTCAAAAACATCAGTAATAAGATTCATTGATTCTTTGGGAGGATATATATACGTACCTCGGGCAATATATTCTTTTAAGATATCGTTTTGAAGTGTTCCTCGTAATTGTTCAAGAGGAATATTTTGTTTTTTTGCTAGAGCAACATACATAGCAAGTAAAACCGGGGCAGTAGCATTTATTGTCATTGATGTACTAATTTTATTTAGAGGAATATCACTAAATAGAGTTTCCATATCAGCAAGAGTATCAATGGGGACACCAACTTTACCAACTTCACTTTGCGCAATTTCGTTATCAGAGTCATACCCTATTTGTGTAGGAAGATCAAACGCGACAGATAGTCCATTTTGGCCCTGTTCTAGAAGGTGTTTGAATCGCTCATTAGATTTTTCTGGGTTAGAAAAACCTGAATATTGGCGCATTGTCCATAATCTACTTCTGTACATACTAGGATAAATGCCCCTAGTGTAGGGAAACTCTCCAGGAAACTCTTCCTTAGTATTACTTTGATTGTTATATGTAGGGTGTATTTCTTGATTAGAAAGAGTGGTAAAAAGCGATTTTCGTTCACCATTAATTGTGATAAACGGTTTTAGTACTTTTTCTTTCCAATTTTTAAAATTGTTTGTTTTCAATTTCGCACCATTAATTTTATTTATGCATTATACTGTAAAATCTAGATAAGAAAAAATAATCTATATTAAACACATAATGCGAGGTCATAGTTACTATATGATTGTTTTAAGACGGCTGTTAATCCCACCATTATTAGTTGTATTTATAGTTTTTATTTTCCCTCTAATATTACTTGTTTACGCGCGTGCTGTTCTTTTGGATTCAGAATTTTATATGAAAAATTATACAGATACTAATATTTCAGATCGAGTTTATAATACTATCCTTCCTATTCTCATAGATGAAACTTTACCTGGTCAGTTGAAGGGAGAAAACTACGATATAAAAGATGATGTATATAGAATCATCACAAAGACTATTCCAAGTTCTTGGGTTGATCAAATAGTATTATCAACTTTACAGGAATTTATACCCTATTTAACAGGCATCAATGATCAGGCAAGCGTTTATTTGGACGTAAAAACGTTAACTGATCAATTAATGATTGAATTAAAGAATGATGAATTTAAAAAGGATATATATACAGCCGTAACTGAAACAACTATTGAAGATCTTTCAATTCGTGTAAAAAATGCTGAAGACTTACCCTTGGGTATTAATTTAGAAAGATCTGATATCGAATTATTAATTACGTCTTTACTTTATTACCAATGGTATGAGACTACCTACAATTCAACTTTAGATACAACCTATGATTACTTGTCAGGTGAAACTGAAACATTCGATTTGAATATCAAAATAAAGAATAATATAAGGCAAGTTCTTGATCCATTTAAACAATTGTTACAAGAACAAAATGTTTATAATCTTGCAATCGATAAAGCAGGAAGTTTGATAGTATCACAATTTGATTTAAATTCTTTCAATTTACCTGAAGGAGTTGCTTTCAATAATGAATTTTCTCTGAATGCAAATTCTGACAGTTTTAGTTCCAATTTAGATCAAGATATTATAAATGAAATAGGGGATGATTTAGTTGATCAAATATATCTTTATTTGATTGGGAAATCTAATAGTATGGAAATAGAAATTGATATTAAAGACCTCACTCCTAAAATAAATCAGTTAATTATAAAAGAAGTAGAAAATCAATTAGATTCTACTATAGAACAATTACCTATATGTAGTACTGAAGTGACTTTAGGATTGCTATCTCAAAATATAGATACGATTCCTAATTGTTATCCACAAAAATTATCTTCTCTTCCAGATAGTATGGAATTACGTTTTATTTTAGCTATATTATCAATAGATTTTGACGATTTATATATATATGACAAAATGTTGGAAGATTCAATCATAGATATAAAATCTTCTCTATTGCAAGAAGTGCAATCCATCCTGAATAATAATATTCCAACAAATTATGTATTCACTGAGGAAGAATTGAGATCATATCTTTCTCCTACTCAATTGATGCTTATTGAAGAGATCAGGTTATGGTCGATAGATGGATTGAATTTTGATGATGAATATCTTAATCAGTTTTACATAAGTCGTCGAGGGTATGAAAACTCTGTAGAGTCTGAAGAAAATCATATTGAAAAAATACAAAATATAATACGTTCAGGATATACCGTTACTGAAAAAGACTTACTTCCACATCTAGATACTTATTTAAATACAAATCTGGTACGTGAAATTATTAAGTCGACTGGTGATAGGTATATCAAAATTATTTTATATACCTTAGCTTGTATATTCATCATCGCTATAGGTATTATAGGTGGACAAACTTGGTACGGTAGACTTGGTTGGAGTGCTATTCCAATATTAATTACATCAGTTGTAACTTTTAGTATTTTGAATGGTGGATATACCTTCTTTTTGAAAAATTTAATCTTAGAAGCTTTTATTCAATCTGCAGAATCTGCTAACCTAAAAGCCATAAAATTGACATATTTAGAGTTAGGTGATGTGAGTTTAATAATACTTGATGGACTTTTAAGCGATATAAATAGAATTCTTCTCCCTGCTATGCTAATATCTTTCGCATTGGTAGCGAATGCTGTTATTATTCACAGTAGGAAACTAAAACGAAACAAAAAATAAATTATAAACGAAATATGGTGTGATATGAGTTCAATAATTGGTTTGGTAACACAGCCCACGAAAGTGATTTTGTTTTTACTCTTAGCAAGTTTATTTACTTTTAGTTGTAGTTTGGCTGAATTATCTGAAGTTGAAGAAGGTGAAAATATTGCAATCCCTACACCTACAGAAATCCCTGAACCAACACCTGAACCAACGTCAGTAGTAACCTTTGAACCTGCATCTGTTGCAGAACCCTCAACTCCAGCCTGGAATCCAATACCTTTAATTACTCCTGAACCAACTGCTGTTGCTACCCTTGAACCAACTGCTGTTGCTACCCTTGAACCAACACCTGTAGCTACCCCAGAACCAACACCTGAACCAACACCTGAACCAACTCCTGTTGCTACTCCTGAACCAACACCTATAGCTACGCCAGAACCTGCAGTTGTTCTACCAGCAGATGAAACAGATGCTGAATTTTATGGACCAAAATTAACTGCACTATCAATTGATAATTTAGGTGATTACATTAGTTTTTCTTTAGAAGCTGATACATACGCAAGTTCTATGTCAGAAGCAAATTTATTTATTAAAAACCCTAATGGTGAAATTCAAGGGGTAGGATGTGCGCCATTTTTCCTATTGGAAGGAACTGCAAAGGGATGTACTTTAAATCTTCAATCTCAAGATGACTTTTGGAAACCCGTAGGTAATTACAGTTGGGAACGATTAACGTTAAAAAATTCCTATGGCGCTCAATCTAGTTATTGGGGGGACGGGAGATTACAAAAAGGCAAATCAGGACCTATTGAAAATAATGCTCACGAATTTACTTCGGAAAAAATATCATTTGAAAAACTGTTTATATTAAAAGAACCAGTACAAGTAGGTACAATTGATATTTCTGAATTAGAATGGGTTTTTCAGAGTAAAGACAACGTTGAAAGTTCAATAGAACAACTTTCAACATCAATAGACCTAACTTTGTATGATCCAGCACCAATAGAAAAGACCCCAGCTGAATTACAAGCAGAAGAAGAGGCAAGCCTAGAAATAGAAACTGGTCCTGAATTGGAAGTTATTCCACAAGCAGGTGCAAATTCTGGCTATAGTGAACAATCTCATCTTCTTTACGCTGGAACAGGTGTAACAGATCCATATGTATACTCTCTTGCTGCTCCAAATGAAGATGGGAAACTACGAAAAACAAAATCTATTGCTGGACCCGATCCAGTAACAGGAATCTGGACAGGTAGCTTAGGAGCTTCACAGATTGTAGGCGATTCTTCGCAATATGCAGGTAATACTCATTACTCCTGGAAACCTATAGAAGAAAATTGGCCAGCAGACCTTCAATTTGATGATAAGTGCCAATGGACGACATGCATAAGACTAAATGATAATAGTTTTCTAACAACGAATGAATATACTGCCGCAACGCTCGACCGTAGGCCGATAAATTTTGGAGATACAATTACAGAATATATCAAGCGTTCATGGGAGGGTGGTCGTGTCGGTGGTTTAAACTTTGCTGCAAATAGTTATACCTTTACAGGAACTAAGGGGCAATATTTTGAAATTGATGTTAGTGTTCCTGAGAATTCTAATACAAGACCAAACATGCTATTAGAACATGCAAGCACAAAAAAGACGTTTATTTTCAATGAACAAAAACTTCCTGGTGGACCGTCTAACACAAGTAGTTTGGATCGCAATGATTGGGACGGGGAACTTAAACTTGGTACAGAATTTTCAAAAGGTTTTATAGGTACATTACCAGAAGATGGAACGTATAACATAACGGTACAAGCCATAGGTCCTGATGTTGCTTTACCTAATTGGCTACAAGGTTTTCAGCTTGGGTCAGACATAGATGATACTGGAACGTCTGTAAATATAAACACTATGCAAAATATTGTTGAGTTTGGAGATGCAAGAAATCTAGAGCTCGTTGGGTCTATGTGGACAATTAATCAAGAAATATTTAAAGTAACGGAAGTTGTTAATAATAACACGGTAACTGCTGATAGAGCTCAAGATGGTACATTCGCTCAAAACCACAAAAGGTGGAATGGAGCAAGCATATTAATCGGGACAAAAACTGAACGCCACTTTACTGATGATCAGTATGGAGAAAAAATTACTGTTAGCCTTACTGAAGGAGGAGTTCGTGTTGTTAAACCTGTTGCCCCAACATCAATTTCAACAGAAGCAGGTGCTGGTAGCGTTAAAGTAACATGGTTAGCCCCTACAATGGATATAGAGGGAAGATCTAATCCGATAATTGATGGTTATACTATCGGAGCACGAACTAAAGAAACACACGGAAGCCTAGAAGCGAGGGCAAATAATCCAGGAATAACAGTTACTGTCGGAAGTGATGCAACAAGCGCTACACTTAATGGATTAACCAATGGTCTTAGATATTATATTTATGTAACTGCAAACAATGAAAAGGGAAGTAGTAGTGAAGCCTATGTAGGTGGTTCTAAAACAGTTATCCCTACTAAACCTTCACCATTTTCAGCATATGCAAATACAGTAAATTGGGACAATACTGGTCAAGCTACATATTTTAGAGAAACCAAATTTTTATGCCCAGATCCTGACTTGCCGAGGAGCCTTAAGGATTTTTGTGATCCAGAAGAGAATGGACCACAAACCTATAGTGTAGATTGCGGAACTCCCCTTACAACAATAATGGATCCAAACTCGGTTAGGAGGTCTCTCGTAGGATATGATGGACAGCCGATTGATTTTTCATGGGATATGAATGCTAATTCTATGCATAGTACTTCTCGTGTGCCAGGTAAAGTAGGCCAAGATCTTCTATTAAATTATAGTTTATATCCAAACTCTATTCCTTCTTATGCAGGGTGTGTGAATTCAGAAATTACCGTCGATGGAGAGATCGATGAGTGGCCGTTTGAAGGTAAAGCTGGACAGTGGGTTGAAATTACCATGGACCCTACATATTTGGGGGATAAGTGGAGTTACAGACCTAATCTTGATAAATTAATACCTGTTCTTGAACTTGTAGCTCCTAATCTCCCATCAGGATCAGTTCCTTTCTCTAAATCTGTGGATCTAGGTGTTCCGGTTGGAGAAGATATTTCTTGTTATGCAAGTTATTGCTCAAGTGGAGAGATATATCCAGGTGAAACTAAAGGTGGCTACATTAAATCTATTCGTGATACAGATATATGGAAATTTGAAGCTATCGCAGGTGAAAAATATAATATTGTTATTGAGTTTAATCCTAATCTAGGGATTGCATCCGAACAAAGATACGGAAAAAACTTTGATACAGGTATGCCTTTATCAACTAAGGAATATCATCTAAAACATGGTCCTCTAATGACGTATATTTATGGGACACCTCCAGACCCAGTTGAATGTTGGCCTTTAAATGGAACTTTTGGTGATACAAATGCCGAATGTCCTAAGAGGAAAAATGGAACTACACTTGGTGGGCCACAATCGATATTTATGTGGGCTAATAATAATAGTCGACGAGAGTATAACAGTATTGAGATAAAAGAAACTGGATCTCAAATGATCCACATATCAGCTAATAGTAGCTGGGAGGGGAGAGATTGTAGCGACCCTTGTCCATCGGATTCAAGATTTTATGATGGTGCAGGATTCCCTGTCTATCAAGTATCACTAACAAAAATAGCTGATGCTCCTGAAGTGTGGAATGAAAGACCAAATACAATATCTTTAGATTTACTTCAGGCTGGATATACTGGAGAAATTATTGAGTATGAGCAAACTATTGATACAGATTTTGAGTTTAATGGAGAAGTTGATTCCTACCACTTTTATGGTAGAGCTGGTGAATCAATCTCAGCTATGCTGACCCCAACACTCACAAAGATTGAATTTTTTGATAGATTTGCGGTAAATGGAGAAGAAAATGAATTAGACAAATCAGTTGACTGTCTGAAGATTGCTATCTATGAAAATGAACGAAGAGATGCAGAGGGAAAGATTATTCATGATGGGTCACCGTGGATGTACCAACAGGAAAATCCTTGTATGCAAACTATACTACAATTGGTATCACCAAGCGGTACTTTAGAAGGATATAATAGTGGACCACAAATGGAATATTCAGGCAATGTTTGGCCAAGTCCAAATGGTATAATTCATCGGAATGCAGCTTGTATTAATTTAGGCTGTTCTTCTCTAGGAGAGGGTAGATCTATTCAGTTAAAAGAAACTGGTTGGTATACCCTTAAAAGCAGAGCAATTGATGTACAGATATTTGAAGATTTGAGTTTTGAATCATCTGGTGTGATAAATACATACGGATCATCTACCCATCCATCTACAGGAAAGTATTCAATTACGCTAGAAAGGCACTCTGATTACATTGCTCCATCAAAGTCAGCACAACAATATTCAAATGCTTTACAGCCAAAATATGCAGAAGACTATAGTGGAACGATTTGTCCACGTAGTGTTCATGCACCAAATACTTCTTATGATATTGCTAAAGGTGTAGCGATTACTCCACATGATAATTGTGTGGCATTTGCGCAAAACATCTTAAGTTACTTCGGAAACCCTATTAATCAACCATTGGTTATAAGACATCGATTAACTCAAGATGGTACATATATTATCAGAGCACGTGGCACAGCAGGTAAAGCTTCTGTTTGGGATGGACGTATTGAAGGTGGTAACACAGGAACCTACCGCTTATCACTTTCTCAAGGAGATATCGCGCCTCAGGACGATCCAGATTACGGAAAAATTTTCCATACACCTAATGAAAATATTGATCTTTGGAAACTAACTGGACAGAGTAGTGATTATGTGTGCCCATGGACAGAATCTTGTCGTTTATGGGATGCAAAACTTCCTGTTTGGAAGGGTTTACAACCGGTAGGAAATACTAGCCAATACATGATTGGTAAAGAACTTTACGATCCGAAACCAGGCCAGCTGATAACATATCCAATTCATACCACGCCGATTCCAATAAGCATGGGAGAAGCTGTAGAGGTTAGTTTTAATGCTTCAGGGTGTGACAGTCTTTCAGATGGGTCTGCGTATACCCGAAGTCAGAGTGGTTGCTATAAATATAAAGTTCCTACTAAAGGTTATGATATTCAGTACCCAGATGATGTTTTCGAACCAACTTATCAAGGATATGAAGGTTGTATTCAGTGCTTTCTTCATGGAGGATATTTAAGTTTTGAAGGCGTCAAAGGTAATACCATAAACCTAGAAGCTATATGGAATCAGCCCAATACCGAAAACCCTACACTTGAATTGATTTCTCCTAGCCTTAGAAGTGAGGTAATTGATTACTCAGGATCAACTATGAATTGGAAAACAAGTGAAGGAAAAGTCATTAGTATAATTGAGAGTCATACCCTTATGGAAACTGGAACCTATAGAATTAAAGTTGTAAATTCGGGGCATAATTATGCAGAATCAATGGATCATGGTCCTATTCTTGCCACTATTAGACTCTCATAGGTAATTAGAAATAGTATGTTAAAAAGTTAGAAAATTGAATTTACAGGAAAAGATATATGGAAGAACGCATAATTTCATCAGAAGAACAAGGTGAAGATGTCTCCTTAGAAACAAATTTGCGTCCTAAAAAACTTACTGACTATGTAGGTCAAAAATCTGTAAAAGATAATTTATCTATTTCTATGGAAGCTTCTAGAAAACGTGGCGACGCTTTAGATCATGTTCTTTTTTATGGTCCACCAGGACTCGGAAAAACAACGCTAGCAAATATTATTGCTTCTGAAATGGGAGTTAATATTCGTGTTACTGCAGGACCTGCTATTGAGCGATCTGGTGATATGGCGGCAATTATTACGTCGCTTGAGGAACACGATGTGTTATTCATCGATGAAATTCATCGATTAAGTAGAGCAGTCGAAGAAGTTTTATACCCTGCTATGGAAGATTTTTTCTTATCTTGGGTTATGGGAAAAGGTTTAGGGGCACGAAGCGTTAATTTAAAAATACCAAAATTCACTCTTATTGGCGCTACAACAAGATATGCATCAATAAGTTCACCATTACGCAATAGGTTTGGCCTTATCCATCGCCTTGATTATTATGATGTTGATTCACTTGTTCAGTTGTTAAATAGATCGGCAACAATTTTAAATATAAAATTTGATAATGAAGGTTTAAAACAAATTGCTGTCAGATCTCGCGGAACACCTCGTATAGCAAACCGTTTATTAAAAAGGGTACGAGATTATGCTGAAGTTAAATCTAATGGAAAAATAACAGCTTCAATTGCAGATGAAAGTTTGTCAAAATTAGGAATAACTTCTACAGGACTTGATGAGATAGACATGAGACTACTAGAAGCAATAGTGGTGAATTTTACAGGCGGGCCTATAGGGTTAGATACCTTGGCAGCATTTATTAATGAAGAATCTGAAACAATTATGGAAGTGTATGAACCATATTTATTGCAAATAGGCCTATTATCTCGAACTCCTAAGGGCAGAATTGCAACGAAATTGGCATACGATTTATTTGGTAAAGAATATACTCTTGGTAAACAGGGTAATTTAATTTAGATACTAAGGAGAAAACAATGATTCATGAATTGAGAATATATGAAGCAATACCAGGAAAATTACCTGAACTTAATAAACGATTCGATACTATAACCTTAGGATATTTTAAAAAATATGATATGAAAGTTGTTGGATTTTGGACTGATGAATTTGGAGATAATACAAAATTGACGTATATATTAGAATTTAATGACTTAAATCATCGACAAGAATCATGGGCAAAATTTAGAGCCGATGAAGAACGACTTAAAGCTTTTGCAGAAACAGAAAAAAATGGACCTATTGTTGCAAGAGTAACTAATTCAATATTAACTCCTACGTATTATTCACCTTTACGTTAACTAAATTTATATCAAAATGGAGGCTTGTATTTGTCTACGATATCTGCCGTCGTTTTTGGGTCAGTAAATTATGATTTGATTGCAAAAACGAAAACATTTCCTTTAGATGGAGAATCAGTAATAGGCCAAAACTTTTATACTTCTGCAGGTGGTAAAGGTGGCAATCAAGCTGTAGCTTTATCAAGATTAGGTATAGAAACCTATATGGTTTGTAGAATTGGTGACGACTATTATGGAGAAGAACTTCTTAATAGTTTAAAAACATTTGGTGTAGACGTAACAATGGTCGGTACTCAGAAGAATATGAATTCTGGTATTGCACACATATCAGTCAATGATAGTGGTCAAAATAAAATTATTATTATCCGAGGAGCTAATGCTACTTGTTCTGATGTGGAAATTAATAAAATTATATCAAAATTAGACACTACGGCTGATGCACTTTTATTACAGATGGAACTCCCTTTAGACATTTCATTACAAGCTGCCAAATATGCACAAAAAGTAAAAAAGCTTGTCGTAATGGACCCTGCACCTGCAGGAATTATTCCGCTAGAATCGTATAAATATTTTGACTATTTGATTCCTAACGAAACAGAAGCAGAAATCTTAGTTGACCACCCAGTTCAATCAAAAGAACAAATAATGGATGCAGCAGCAACGTTGCTTGAGAGAGGGGTAAAAGAGGGGGTCATTATTAAATTAGGTGAAAAAGGTGCTTATTATCTAAATCATGAATATTCTGGGTTTATTGAAGCCAAAAAAGTTAAAGCAGTAGACACAGTAGCTGCTGGAGATGCTTTTAACGCTGGATTTACAGCACACTTATTAAAAGGAAATTCTTTTCAAGAATCTGTAGCTATGGGCGTTACTATAGGATCGTTAGCAGTCACAAAATCTGGTGCTCAAGAATCTATGCCCACATTAGAAGAAGTAGAGTCGTTTTTAAATACAACAACATAAACCTAAGGGGGAAATATGGGTAATCTGGATGGGCAAGTAGCTATTGTAACAGGTTCCGCTACTGGAATTGGCTACGGTATAGCTAAGAGGCTTTCAGATGATGGTGCAAATATTGTTATGGTTGATTTTGATGCAGATTTGGCAGAACAATCGGGGACTGAGCTGGCTGCAAATGGAGTAGATTTAGAAATATGTATAGGTGATGTTGCTAATCCAGAGACTGCTCAAGAAGCGGTTAGGAAAGCATTAGACAAGTGGGGAAGAATAGACATACTTGTTAATAATGCTGGTATTGGAGGTAAAAATGGTAATATCTGGGAACTAGATGTTGAAGAACTAGATAGAGTTTACAGAACAAATTTTAGAGGGGTTTTTTCTTTTTGTCATGAAGTAATACCTCATATGATTGAAAAAGATTATGGGCGAATAGTTAATATAGCGTCCATTGCTGGCAAAGAAGGTAATCCACGCATGGTACCTTATTCTGCTACAAAATCAGCTGTTATAGGCTTAACCAAGTCAGTAGGTAAAGAACTAGCTGGGACAGGGGTGTTAGCTAATTGTATTACCCCTGCAGTTGTACAAACGAGAATTCTTGATCAATTCACACCAGATCAAGTGAAATATATGGTCGATAAAATTCCAGTTGGTAGAACAGGAGAAATAACTGAAATTGCAGCTTTAGTTGCGTGGTTATCATCCTCAGAATGTTCATTCAGTACAGGAGCTGTTTTTGATATTAGTGGAGGAAGAGCAACATATTAAATAATGACCAATTTGAGGAGGAACTATGAGCTATGAATATGTGAAATTTGAGGTTAAAGATCAAGTAGCATGGGTGACGATAAATAGAGAAGAAGTAAGAAATGCCTTACATCAACCCGCACATGTTGAGCTTTTTAATATTTGGAATTTAATTGATAAAGATCCAGATATTAGAGTAGCGGTTTTAACAGGTGCTGGCGATAAGTCATTTAGTGCAGGTAATGACTTAAAATTTTCCACCGAATTGGCAAAAAAAGGATTAGATCATAATAAATTAGGGAATATGCCATTGGGAGGATTTGGCGGTATAACGAATCCTCGATATAGAATGTCAAAACCATTAATTGCAGCAGTAAATGGATTTGCTTTGGGAGGTGGATTTGAACTTGCCTTAGCATGTGACATTATTGTTGCAGCAGATCATGCACAATTTGGTTTACCAGAACCGACTGTAGGATTAGTTGCAGGAGCTGGAGGTATGCATAGATTACCAAGACAAATACCATATAAGGTTGCTATGGGTATGATGCTTACAGCAAGAAGACTTTCTGCCCAGGATGCTTTTGGTTATGGTTTAGTTAATCAAGTATGTACTTTAGATAATTTATATTCTGTAGTATCAGAATGGGCTTCAGATATTATCAAATGTGCTCCATTAGCGATACAGGGAACGAAAGAAGCCTCAACTCTTGGGTTCGACTTACCTCTAGAAGCTGCGTTTAACAAAACATATTATTGGATAGACTTGCATATGGCATCTCCCGATAGATTAGAAGGAATGAGTGCTTTTGTAGAAAAAAGAAGTCCTCAATGGAAGGGTAGTGTATGATTTTTAACCATAATGATAAAGGTCAACCACTACCATTATCAGGTATAAGAATAGTTGATTTAACATGGATAGTTGCTGGTCCTCAAACAACGAGGATTTTTGCAGATTTAGGTGCCGAAGTTATAAAAGTTGAGTATAAAGAATCTCCAGATTACATTAGAGGAGCACCACCATTTGCAGATGGTATATCTGGTATAAATCGTAGTGGGTTTTTTAATAATTTAAATCGCAATAAATCTTCACTTAGTCTCAATGTTATGCATCCCGACGGAATGGATGTTTTGAAAAATCTCATTAGTGTCTCAGATATATTGATTGAAAATTTTAGTTCAAAAGTGTTGGAGAGATGGGGATTAAATTATGAGGAACAGGTAAAAATCAAACCGGACATAATTTATTTAAGCTTGTCAGGATTTGGCCATAGTGGAAGTAAGCAAGATTACACAACGTGGGGACCTACTGCACAGGCACTATCTGGATTAACTTATATGTCAGGTATTCCTGATGAATATCCTTCTGGTTGGGGGTATTCATTTTTAGATCATACAGCTGGGTATTATGGAGCAATAGCATTACTATTAGCTTTACATCATAGGAATAATATGGGAGAAGGACAATCAATTGATATTTCGCAAGTAGAAACAGGCATGGCTCTTACAGGAACATATTTGTTAGATTATTTAATGAACGGTAGAAAATATAAACGTCCAGAAAATCCCCCAGGAAATAGAGCACGATTTGATATTGTGGCTCCTCATAATATTTATCGATGTTCTGGAGAAGATAGATGGATATCTATAGTTGTTTCAAATGATGTTGAATGGGAAAACTTTTGTAAAGTGATAAATAGAATTGATTTACAAAAAAATAATTTATTCATTACCAATGAATTACGTATTACAAATCAAGATGTTTTAGATAAAGAATTGGAAGAGTGTCTTAAACATTGGGATGCAGTAGAACTCATGCATTTATTGCAGAAAGAAGGTGTTAGTGCAGGAGTTGTACAGAATGCAAGAGATAGGGTTACCTCTGATACTCAACTGAAAGAGCGAAATTATTTTCAAAAAATCGAACACCCTGAAATTGGAACATATGAATTTGATGGCTTTCCTGCAAAATTTAGTGGAATAGGCCATCGTATGGATAGATCATCTCCACTATTAGGCCAGGATAGTAAATCAATAATTTCTGATTTGTTAGGTTATAAACAAGAAGACTTAGACAGAATGGAAAGCGAGGAAGTCTTTTGATTAATCAGGCTTATGCTCTCAATGATGTTGTAGTTCTAGATCTCACTGACGAAAAAGGTGTCTATACGGGAAAATTACTTGCGGATATGGGAGCAACTGTAATCAGAATCGAGCCTTTATCTGGTAATAAAACACGATTGATAGGGCCGTTTTTTATGGACAACGTTACTGAAGAATCCAGCCTGTATGATTGGTATCATAATACTAGTAAAAAAAGTATTACCTTAGATATCTCTACAGAAAAAGGGATAAAAATATTAAAAGAATTATGCGTAAAAGCAGATATACTTTTAGAATCTTTTGATAATAATTATCTGGAAAAATTGGGCTTAACTTATGAAGAGATTTATAAGAGAAATAGTAGATTAATTTGGACAGCCATAACGGGTTTTGGAAAAACTGGACCTTATTCAAACTATAAAACAACTGATTTAGTTGCTCTTTCTCTTGGTGGTCCAGTTGCTAGTTGTGGATATGATCATTTACCTGGTAATCCGCCTATGTGTCCTGATGGTTGGGCTGGATATTATACTGGATCACATTATGCAACAATTAGCACATTAGTTGCTTTATTATACCGAGATATGACTAATGAAGGACAATATATAGATGTCTCAATTCATGAAGCAATCTCTTCATCTACAGAAGCTGCTTTACCTATGTATATTTATCAAAATGCTGTACCACTACGACAAACGGGTCGTCATCATAGTATTAATCCTACCCCTCCAGCAATCTATAAATGTAAAGATGGTGGAATGATTCATGTATTTGGAACTCCTCCACAGGATTTGAAGAGATGGGTAATGTTATTAGAATGGATTCAAGAATCACAAGACGCATCTGAATTATTAACACCTAAGTATGAAGAGATGGTAACTATTAGAAATAGAGAGCCTAATCTAATGTTTACCCTATTTAGTTATATTGGCCACTTAATTAATTCCTTAGATACAGAATATGTGTTTAATAGGGCTCAATCTATTGGGTTGCCTTGGGGATTAGTACGGTCTCCTGAGGATAATGTGGCAGATAACCACTTTTGGGAAAGAGGATTTTTTGTTGATATCAGTAGCGAAAATGAAGATACTCCTTTATATTTTCCAGGTGCTCCATATATTTTCAATAAAACTCCTTGGAGAATTCATGCCCCTACACCGCAGTTAGGTCAAGATAACAATGAAATTTATAAACATATGTTGAATTTCACTGCTAGTGATATTGAGAAGTTGAAAGCAAACAAGATAATATAGTGAAATATATTTAGGAGGAGTAGTGGATATACTAAATATTATATTATTGATTTTATTTGCTTACTTAGGTGGTTCATTAGTATGGGCAAATATCATTACAAAATTTTATAAAAAAGAAATTAGAGATTTTGGTACAAATAATCCAGGAACTGCAAATTTTTCAAGAGAATTCGGCTTAACCGGTGGGTTTCTAGTTTTTCTGGGTGATGTTTTTACTGGATTTATTATATTTACAATTGGAATTTATTTGGCAAGTAATTTAGAAGGATTTAAAACATTCTTAATTATTACTTTGCCAAGTTTCATACTCTTAGGCACCTTTTTCCCCGTTTACTTTAAATTCCAGGGTGGAACAGGTTTGGCGAAATGTATTGGTGTTTCCTGTGCAATTAATCCTTTAGCATTTTTAATACTATTTCCTATTGTTTTAATTCTTATTCTCAAAACCAAAGCATTTGCTGTTGTAGGTGCTTTGTTTATACTTCTCATAGTTTTTGCTTCAATAACTAGATATCAATATGTTCTTATGGACTTTAAATATAGTTATCCAGATTTACAAGGTTTATTTGCTGTAGCGTTGTGCGCAATACTAGTATTACTTAAGGGTATGCACCAATATAGGTTGCGATTATATTAATTACTCAGTGAAGTTTAAATTATATAAATTTTGATAAAATTCACTTGAATTCATTAGTTCATCATGACTACCAGATGCCAAAATCTTTCCCTGGTCCATCACAATTATTCTATCTGCATTTCGTATTGTCGATAGTCGGTGAGCTATAACAATAGATGTGCGATTGTCGAGCAAAGTAGTTAATGCTTTCTGTATTTTTATTTCTGTAAAAGTATCTACATTCGCTGTAGCTTCATCCAGTATAAGTATTTCTGGATCTGCTAATAATACTCTTGCAAAACTAATCAATTGCCTTTGTCCTAAACTAAGATTCATTCCGCGTTCATGTAAAATTGTATTGTAACCTTCACTTAATTCACTAATAAATTCATGACCACCTGCAAGTTTACTTGCTTTAATTATATCTTCCATAGATGCATTATTTTTATTATATTTAATATTATCAGCAACAGTTAATGAATATAAAAATGGTTCTTGTAAAACCATACCCAAACGTTGTCTTAAATATTCTCTGGGAAGTTCTTTTAAATTTAATCCATCAATGAATACATTTCCTTCAGTCGGGTCATAAAATCTTGCAGCTAGTGAAGCTATTGTTGTTTTACCAGCTCCAGTTGGACCCACTAAGGCTATCATTTCTCCTGATTCAATAGTTAGATCTAGGTTTCTTAATGCAAACCGATCCTTTGTATATTCCATAGTGACGTTATCAAATTTCAATTTACCTGATTTTTCAATTTTACTATTTGATTTTATAGATTCTTGATAAATGACTTCGGGTTCAACACTAAGCAATTCAAAAATTCTTACTGCAGATGTGGTAGTTCTTTGAAATTCTGTATATTGCATTGTTAAACTTCTTATTGGTTCAAAAAATCTTTGTACATAAAGGGTAAATGCAATTAATTCGCCTAATTGTAATTCTTCACCAAGTACCATATTGCCGCCAATAATTATTACTAAGCTTAAAGATATTGCTGTAACAAGTTCCACGGTTGGCATTAAAGCAGATGATAATTTAATAGCTTTAATATTTGCTTGTAAATGGTCATCATTTACCCCATCGAAAATTATTGCATTTCTTTCCTCTCTATTGAAACTTTGTACAATACGTACCCCAGAAATGTTTTGTTGAAGTCTTGAATTAACGACTGATATTGCCTGCCTTACTTTCACAAATGCTGCTTTTGCTCTCGTTTGCCAGAGAGCAATGATAAATAACAAGAATGGAATTACGATAAAACAATATAGAGCTAATTTAACATTCATTAATAACATAACAATTGTTATACCTACTACACTAAGAAGATCACCAAGAGTTAAGGCCAACATAGGGAAAAATTCTTGTAATTGATTTACATCATTTTGAATACGACTCATTATTCTACCCACTTCGTTTTTATCGAAAAATGGAATGGATAGATTTTGTAAGTGATCGAACATTTTCATTCTTAGATTAAGAAGTACGTGTTGAGAAGCTTGTGCTAATAACTTCAGATAACTAACATTTGCTACATAATTAATAGTTACAACTGCAAATAAAGCTATACCCCATTGATTTAAACTAGATTTATCTTGGGTCAGGATGAAAGCATCTGTGACATATCCTATGATTCTTGGTAAAGCAACTATAGTCAAAGTGTAAAATACCATCATTACCATGGCTAAACTAAAAACAATGAACTTTCCTCTAAGAAAAGGAAAAAGCTTTTTTGCAGCTCCAAAATCCCATACAGCACCAATTTCTTCTTCATTCAGAGTAGTCCATGCTGCAGTTCGTTTATTAAGCATGATTACTATCTTCTTTCAAGGATATATTATTTTGGATATAAGGTTGATCTGGTTGGTTTTCAGCTATTTGTAAGTTGTAAAGTTCTTTATAAATACCTTCTTCTTGGGTCAACTTTGTATGATTACCTTTTTGTTCAATTAATCCATTATTTAAGACAATAATATGATCTGCATTCTGAACAGAACTTATTCTGTGGGCGATGATAATTGTTGTCTTATCTTGGGAAATTTTTTCTAATTGAGCTTGGATATATTTTTCTGTGATTGTATCAACACTAGAAGTAGCATCATCAATTATTAATATTGGTGGATCAATCAGCAGTGCTCTGGCGATAGAAATTCTTTGTCTTTGTCCCCCAGATAAGGTACTTCCTCTTTCGCCAACAACAGTGTCGTATTGATGTGGGAGAGTCATAATAAAGTCATGAATCTGGGCAATTTTGGAAACTTTTTCTATTTCTTCTAAAGAAATATTAGGATTACCATAGGCTATATTTTCCCTAATACTATCAGTGAATAAGAAAACATCTTGGTGAATTAAACCAATATTTTTTCGTAAATTTATTAATTCAAACGCATCTACAGATATATTGTCTATAGTTACTTTACCATTGGTGGGTTCATAAAATCGTGGAATCAGATTGATAATACTTGTTTTTCCGCTTCCTGGAGGTCCAATAATACCTAAAGTTTCGCCTGGGTTAATACGGAAATCAATATTTTTCAAAATATCTTTTCCTGATTCATGAGAAAATGAAACATTTTCAAATTTAACTTCACCTTTAATATTAGTTGTTCCATCTGCATTATTGTGATTGAAAATCGATGGGTCGCTATCTAATATTTCAAATATACGAGTTCCAGCAGAGAGTCCTCGGGAAAAAGAATTAGTTACCCAGGCAGCAATTCTTACAGGCATTGCTAACATCCCAAGATATAATATGAATTGAGCAAGTTCTCCTGCAGTCATATTCCCGTCAACAACCTCAGTACCTCCAATCCATAAGATTAGAGCAGTACTAGCCATATAGAAAAACGTCATCATTCCAGCATTATTAGCCTGTAGTGCAGCAGCTTCATAAGCATGTTCTGCAACCTCGCTGGTTCGGTTAAGAAATCGTTTTTCTTCAAAGTCTTCAGCTCCAAATGCTTTTACTACTTTTTGTCCAGATAAATTTTCTTGAAGGATAGTAGTCATATGCCCCATTGCTACTTGGACAAGGAACCATTTTTTTCTTTGAGCTAAAATGAATTTACTTCCTCTCCATATAATAAAAGGAACAAACACTAAGCAATATAAGCTTAATTTCCAATCTAATAAAACGATCAGAATCATGACACCAATTATTAAACTAATACAGAAAAATGATCGTATCATACCTCCTTGTACAAACATTCGAATTCCTTCAATATCAGATGTGGCTCTGGACATTAAATTACCTGTTTGATGTTTATCATGGAAATCAAAATTTAGGGTTTGTAAATGAGTATAAAACTCATTTCTAAGGTCATATGCTACTTGTTGACCAAGTGATTCACCAAAGTACGTTTGGCCATAAGCCATGAGGCCACGAAAAATATTGACCAATATTATCCCTGCAGCTAAAAGCCACAAGCCTTGTGCTGAACCAGAAGTAATTACAGCATCGATGGCAGTTCCTATTATTTTTGGGATCATTAATCCAAAAACAGTTACGCCTATTATGGAAAGATATGCTAAAAGTAATCGTTGCTTATATGGTGCAGTTCTTTTGGCTAATCTGATTAATACGTTCATAAAAGTATACGTTCAAGGTATAAAATATAAAAATTCTTCCGCTATTATTACTTAAATAGTGATAAATTGCCAACAATTTGTTTTCATTCAGCCATTATTTTTTAATAAAATAAATTATCTGATCAAATTTTATTACATATGGGATTATGAATTTTTCAGTAAGATTAATGAAAAATAATGATATTTCTGAAGTCGCAGTAATTGAGCGGCAAGCCTTTCCTACTATGTGGCCCCCTATACCTTTTAAACGAGAACTCGATAACAAATTGACTGAATATTTTGTAATAAATTGTAAGTTAGATGATGAAGTAGTTTATCCTCAAATTAATTTGAATACTTCATTTATAAAAAAATCCTTAAAAAAATTACAGAATTTATTTTCTTCAAAAATATCTGTCCCCAAAGATTCAATTATAGTTGGCTATATTGGGATATGGTATTCACTTGATGAATCTCATATTACTTCTATAGCAACTAGAGATGAGTTTAGGCGTATGGGATTAGGTGAAATGCTTTTAATTGCTGCATTTCAAAGAGCTTTTAAAAAGAAAATGAATTCAGTGACTTTAGAAGTAAGAGTGACGAATGAAATTGCTCAGAACTTATATTCCAAATATGATTTGATAGAAGTGGGGAGAAGAAAGAGATATTATTCTGATAATCAAGAAGATGCAATAATTATGACTGCTGACAATATTTTTGCTGATAATTATTATCAAGAAATCCAAGTAAAAATCCAAAAATATTTAGATAAACATCAAAACATTACATTACTTGAAGACAATGTAAATAAATTATGAAATCTATAATAGTATATATAGGTCTTTAGTATTGACATTAGATTCAGGATCGGTTTTTATTGACTCGTGATATGAGATTGTTTGCAAGGGTTTTTAATCCGAAGGCATTAAAGCTATTTCACATCATGGGTTTTTTAATGTAAGGCAAGGACCCCTCCCTGGGGGTACCGAAGGTCAGAAAGGAGTTAAGATGCCCAAAATAATTTTACTTACTTGTTATATGTTATCGATGAAAGGAGGAGAATATGTCTAATAGGTATCCAAAAGTTACTTATACCGAACAAGGTTTAAGAGAAGGTATGCAAATTGAAGATTCAAATATAGCTATCGATGATAAAATTGAATTGCTTAATGCTTTAGGCGAAACTGGTTTAAAGCAGATTGTTGTCGGATCTTTTGTAAGTCCTAGATATACTCCACAAATGGCTAGAATGGATGAATTGATGTCCAAATTTAAGCCTATTGAAGGTGTAACATACACCGCATTAGCACTCAATGAAAGAGGAGTTGAAAGAGCCAAAGAGTATTCCCCACCGCTTACTATTGAACGAGGTACTGGTCGACCTTCTCTCAGTTGCCATATGTGTGACGTATTTGTTCGAAGAAATACAAATAGATCACAAATGCAGGAGATGGAGAATTGGCCTAAAGTTATTGCCCGTGCAATAGAATCAGGTGCAAAGGAAGCTGGTATCGGTGCTAATGCTTCATTTGGATCTAACTTTCTGGGAGATTTTTCAGTAGATCAATACATGGCATTACTCGAGCACCAACATGCTCTTTGGGAAGATGCTGGTATTCAGGTTACCCAAGCCAGTATGGGAGATCCCATGGGATGGGTTCATCCAGAAAAGGTAGAACAAATTATCTATCGTGTAAAAGAAAAATGGCCAGAAGTTACTCATTGGTCATTACATTCCCACAATAGTAGAGGAATGGCTGTAACTTCACACTATGCAGCATTAAGAGCTCTTGGTCCAGAAGACGACTTAGCTCTTGATGGTACTATAGGTGGTTTCGGTGGTTGCCCTTATTGTGGTAACGGAAGAGCTACAGGGATGGCTCCAACTGAAGACTCAATGCATATGATGGAAGACATGGGTATTGATACAGGAGTAGATTTGGATAAACTAATCGAGACTGTATGGATGGCTGAAGAAATCCTAGGAAGACAGTTGTGGGGACATGTTTCAAGAGCTGGACCCAGACCTTCCAATGGTATTGATGGTAGAAATGTTAAGACTAAGGTGTACGATATGAATGCACCTTTCGTAGAAACATTGGAACAAACAAAACATTTCAAAGTTGGTTCAAAGGCTTACGAAGGAGGAGTTTATCCTTGGCGTGAACCTATTGCTAGCCCATACAAAGATAGATTAGATAAAGGTCTGCCTGTGTTTGAGGTAGATGGAGATTGGCCTTGGAAAGAAGACTGGTTCCCAAAGCCATCAAATTAATCGCATAGATTATAATTTATAGAGCGAATCTCAGAATCTTGAGGTTCGCTCTATGATTTTTAGGACATTAGGGAGGAGATTTGTTACCTTTAGACGGCGTATTAGTATTAGAAATAGGCTCAAGTATATCTGCTTCATATTGCTGTAAAATTTTAGCTGATTACGGTGCTAATATTGTAAAAATTGAAACAATAGATGGTGATTCGATTAGAAATGAAGAACCATTTATTAAAGATTCTTCAAATATTGATCATAGTACTCTATTTTTAAGTTTAAACACCGGGAAAAAAAGTATTTCTGTTAATTTTGATGATGAAAACTCAATAGACCTTATTGTTCAACTGGCTCAAAAGGCAGATGTTATTGTGGATGGCACACCGCCTAAATTTCTGGAACAAAAAGGCTTACTTTTTTCTGATTTAGTTAATAATAATGCCAATTTGGTAATTACTTCTATAACACCATATGGCCAGAATGGCCCAAATAGTGATTGGGAATGGTCTCAAATAAGTTTGGAAGCATTCGGTGGCAATATGTATGTTAGTGGTGATTATGATGGCGAACCTATGTCATTTGGGGTGCCATTGTTTCAATTTGTAGCCGGTCAAGTAGCATTAAGTTCAACAATGATGGCGCTTTTATGCGCTGATCGTTTAGGAGGCCAATACATTGATGTTAGTATAGCCGAGGTAGTAACTTCGTGTATCCCTTATGCTTTACAATATTACACATACACAGGAGCTATTTGGGGTCGTGGACCTAAAAATCGATTACTATTTGGAGTGGATTTGTGGCCAACTAGTAATGGACATGTGGGACTTTCAGTAATAAGAAGCACAGATTTTGAAGAAATTGCAGCATTTCTTGGTGTTCCTGAAATGTATGAAGAGAGATTTTCAACACCACAAGGTAGAGAAGAAAATTATGAAGAGCTTAAATCATTATATTTAAATCGGCTACAAGAAATAGATAAAGATGACTTTTTTCATGAAGCTCACGCATGGCGTCTTATGGCGAGTAGAGAATTAAGTCCAAAAGAATTACTATATTGTGAACAATTAATTGAAAGAGATTATTTTACTAATATTGATCATGGAAAATTAACTGGATTACCTCATGTTTCGAATGTTTTAGGTTTAAATGCAACCAAAGGTATACCTAGAGAAGGTTCGCCCTCATTAGGTCAACATACCGAAGATATTTTAACAACAATTCTTAACATTGATTCTAATATTATCAAAGATATGAAAGACAAAGGGGTAATTAAGTGACAATGAATAATAAACCATTACCTCTACATGGTGTAAGAATAATAGAAACATCAGATATACTTGCTTTACCAATGGCAATGAGTATCTTGGGCGATATGGGTGCTGAAATAATACATATAGAATATGCACAAAGGCCAAACTTTTATAGATTCTTAGGGCCATTTCCCGACGGCGATCCTGGTATAAATTGGCATGACCGATCTGGTGCTTTCAATGGTTCAAATAGAAGCAAGAAAAGTTTTACTTTAAATTTATCTGAAGATAGTGGTCGTGACTTATTTAAACATTTGGTATCAATTTCAGATATCGTAGCAGAAAATTTTTCTGCGAGAGTGATGACCAATTTAGGTTTAAATTATGATCAATTAAAGCAAGTAAAACCCGATCTAATTATGCTTTCCAATTCAGGATATGGCCACAGTGGACCGTGGAAAGATTACGTAGGAATGGCACAAGTGATTGAGGCTGCTACTACTTCTCATTTGACTGGATTTCCTGATAAAACTCCTAGTAAAGCGGGTCAGTCAATCATGGATCTAGTAGTTGCATGGAACATTGTGAGTGCTATCACTATGGCTTTGTATCATCGAAATAAAACAGGAGAGGGTCAATGGATAGATCACTCAATGTTAGAAGCTTGTACACCTGTAGTGAGTTCTCCTTTGTTGGATGTTGCCTATAACGATAAATATATTCAAAGAAATGGAAATCGTCATAATACTTTTGCACCACAAGGTTGTTATCCATGCGAAGGTGACGATGAGTGGTTTGTTTTAACTATTAAAACTAATGATGAATGGGGAAAATTTTGTAGTTTAGTAAATAGTGAAAGTTTAGTAGCAGATAAATATCCAAATAATGATGATCGTTTTACTCATCACGATGAAATTGATAATCATATTAAGACCTGGAGTGAAAAACTTTCAAAGCAAGAAGTTGTTGAAAAACTACAATCTATAAATATAGCTGCCGCACCAGTGAATAATTCAAGAGATTTATTACAGGATAAACAATACAAGTATCGAGAATTTTTTGAACAAGTAGAACATTATGAAGAAACCAATATTGGTAAACGTATATATTCTGGATTGCCATTCAATATGAGTAAAACAAATGGATATATTCAAAATCCAACTGCACCTCTTGGATTTCATAATTCTTATGTATTGTCGAATCTATTAGGACTTGATGAAGATGATATTTTAGATCTTGAAGATGATGAAGTTGTATCTGAATATAAAAGTGGTACAGAGGTGCAAGATATGCGTGTTGGAAACATGCCTGCTGGTTATAAACCAGCTTCTCCTACTAATCAATCATTAATTGATAGAGGTGACGTAAGAGAAGACGATACAAATTATAAAAATATTATTGAAAAGTTTTGATAAATTAGTGAACGATCAATTTTTCTCTGGACTTAATCCTGAACAACAAGATGCTGTTAGTACTACTGACGGCCCTTTATTGGTTTTAGCAGGCCCTGGTAGTGGTAAAACGCGGGTTATAACACATCGTATATCTTATTTAATAAGTCAATTATCTATCGATTCACAAAATATTTTGGCTGTGACTTTTACAAATCGTGCTGCGAATGAAATCAAAGAACGTATAAATAATATGATTATGAGTAGAGATGCTTTTAATCTTCGATGTGGAACTTTTCATAGTTTTTGTGTGTATATATTGAGGCAACATGGAAAGTTTATTGGTTTGAATCAGAATTTTGTTATTTATGATGATAGTGATCAACTACAGGTTATAAACGAATCTCTTAAGGAATTACAAATAGATCATAAAAGATTTCCTCCTAGGTCTTTGTTAGCTTCAATATCTAAACATAAAAGTAATTTATTATCATATGAAGTTTTGGGTGGTACTAGTAAAAACTTTTATGATGAGATTGTATCGAGAGTATATGAAAGTTATCAAAAAACTTTAAATTCAAATAGTGCTTTAGATTTTGATGATTTATTAATGAAGGCAGTCCAGTTACTGCAAAATTCTCAAGAAATACAAGAATACTATAGTGATAAATATGAACATTTGATGATTGATGAATTTCAAGATACTAATATAGCTCAATACACCTTAATGAGATTGTTAGGTAAAAAGCATGAAAATATATGTGTTGTAGGGGATCCTAATCAATCGATATATTCTTGGAGAAATGCAGATATAAGAAATATATTATCATTTCAAAATGATTATCCTAGTGCAAAGGTTATTCATCTTTCTCAAAATTATCGATCTACCCAAAATATCTTAGATGCAGCTTCTAAACTTATATCCACTAATGACACAAATATTATTAATAAACTATGGACTAATAATGGTGTAGGTGAATCTCTGATTATAGATGAAGGATATTCAGAGAAAGAAGAGGCAGAAAAAATAATTCATGAAATCGAGCGATTGGTAAAGGTGGAAAAATATAAATGGGACCAATGCGCAATAATGTATAGAGTGAATGCTCAATCACGGGTAATTGAAGAAGCGTGTCTTTCTAATAAAATTCCTTATAAAATCGTCGGTGGAATTAAATTCTACAGTAGAAAAGAAATTAGGGATGTAATTTCATATCTCAAGGTTATAGCTAATCCTGATGACGATATAAGCATAGGGCGAATTATTAATGTGCCGACAAGGGGAATTGGATCTACAAGTTACAATAAAATAGTTGATGTTGCTAAATCAAAAAATAAGACAATTTATCAGACTATTGTTGAATACAATAGTATAGAAGAATTACAACAATTAATTGGTTTAACTCGACGTGCTGCAACTTCATTGAATCTATTCTCGAATCTTTTACAACAATTAATTTCTGATTCTGTCGATAGCACACCTTCAGAAATAATTGAAAAAATAATTGTCGATGTGGGGTATCAAGCGTTTTTACAACAGGATGAAACTAATGGTCTTGATCGATTAGAAAATGTAATGGAATTAAAAGGATTGGCTATACAGCTAAAGGAAACTGAAGAAATTACATCAATGACAGAATATTTGGACAGAATAGCTTTGGTTAGTGATATAGATGGATTAGATACAAATGAAAATTCAATAACTTTAATTACTTTACATCAATCAAAAGGATTAGAATTTCCAGTGGTTTTTATAGCAGGTATGGAAGAAGGATTATTGCCGCATATACGAAGTATGGATGATCCTGTACAACTAGAAGAAGAAAGAAGACTGTGCTACGTGGGAATTACTCGCGCAGAAAAATTGTTATATTTATTAAGGGCATATAAACGATATGGTTTTGGTCAAGGTAGTCAAACCAGTATACCTTCACGTTTTCTTTCAGATATTTCGGAATTAAATATACAAAGTCTAGAAAAAACCAATTCTTATTCGGCCGCTCGCAAAACGGTATTTGATCCAAATACTGTTCATAAACAGAAAGAGGATGCAACTGAATTATTAGATCCTATTGAAATAGGAACAAAAGTAATTCATAAATCTTTTGGGGAAGGAATTGTTTTATTATGCACTGAAAGTGGAAACGATTTTGTGATTGATGTTCATTTTAGTTCCACTGGCAAAAAAAAATTATTGATGAGTTTAGCTAATTTAGAAATAAGTAAAAAATCCAAGTAGATTAAATTTGACATAAAATTGTATTTACTATATAATCGTAGTTTATTATTTATATATAGGCTTATCATATCATATATAAGTTTTCAAGATAACTGGGAAATCCCTAATTCGTATTGCCATTCCTCATGGAATGGTATTTTTTACTTTCAATAAAGGAGTGTGTTTCATATGGTTGCTATTGAACCTTCTGCTAATATAAAGCGTGTTGAAAATAGTTTTGCATCTAGCACCCTAGAAGCAAGTGTTCCAAATCTAATTCAAGTATTAAGTCAGTCCTTTGAATCATTTAAAACACAGGGTATGACTGAATTATTAAGTGAAATTTCTCCAATTGAAGACTTTAATAATACTCGCTATGAGTTAAATTTTATCGGTCATGAGTTTAGAGAACCTAAGTATAGTGAGTCCGAGTGTAGAGAGTTAGAAAAAACTTATGCTTCAGCTCTATATGTAACTGCACAATTAAAAATAAAACAGACTGGAGAAATTAAAGAAAATCAAATCTTTCTTGCTGATATACCATTTATGACAACAAATGGAACATTTATCATAAATGGTGCAGAACGTGTTGTAGTCAGTCAGCTTGTAAGATCTCCAGGAGTATATTTCACTGTTGAAGAAGATCCTGTAACAGGTAGAAAAATGGGGAATGCAAAATTTGTTCCCTATCGTGGAGCATGGTTAGAATTTGAAACGAGCTCTAGGGACATAATCTCTGTTAAAGTTGATAGAAAAAGAAGAATACCAGTAACCACTTTTTTACGTGCAATTGGTTTCGATTCTCCGCAAGCTATTCTTGATGAGTTTAAGTCATTTGATACTGATGCAGATCACACATATATTAAAACGACACTGGACAAGGATCCTAACGCCATTGAACGTAAGGATGCTTTAATTGAATTATACCGACACATTAGACCAGGAGAGCCTCCAACTTTAGAAAACTCTGAAGCGATGTTGCACAATTTATTTTTTAATCCTCGAAGATATGATTTGGGGAGAGTTGGAAGATACAAAGTAAATAAGCGACTTGGTGGTGATTATAACGTTGAAGAAAAAACTCTTACAAAATCAGATATTGTGGCTGTGGTCAAGAAAATTCTTGATATAAATAATGGCCGCGAAACTCCTGATGATATCGATCATTTAGGAAATAGGAGGGTTCGTGCTGTTGGAGAATTGATTCAAAACCAGTTGCGAGTTGGTTTGGTTAGAATGGAACGAGTAGTCAAGGAACGTATGACCATAAATGACCCTGAAACAACCACGCCTTCTTCCCTGATTAATCAGAGACCAGTAGGCGCAGCAGTGAGAGAATTTTTTGGAGGATCTCAGTTGTCTCAATTTATGGATCAAACTAACCCATTAGCAGAATTAACTCATAAAAGAAGACTTTCAGCTTTAGGACCAGGGGGGTTATCAAGAGAAAGAGCGGGGTTTGATGTAAGAGACGTACATCATTCTCATTATGGAAGAATTTGTCCTATTGAAACTCCTGAAGGACCAAATATTGGACTGTTAGGTTCCCTTGCGACTTATGCTCGTACTAATGAATTTGGATTTATTGAAACACCATATAGAATGGTCACCCATGAATTACAATCACATGATGGTGAATTAATCGGCAGAACAATCAATGAACCTGTTAGAGATGAAGAAGGTAAAACCATTATAAGAAAAGGTTCAGTAGTTACTAATAGAACCTTTGCTAAATTGAGTTCCTTGGATGAAATGAGTATCAAGGTCCAGGCATATGTAACCGATAAACCTGAAAATATACATTACCTCTCTGCTGATGACGAAGAAAAATATGTTATTGCCCAGGCAAATGCTGTTCTTGATGAAAAAGGGCAAATTAATAGTGAGAAAATTGAGGTCAGAAGAGGCGAAGATTTTGCAATTGAAAGTCCAGATCAAATAGATTATATGGATATTTCACCGAAACAAATTGTTAGTGTTTCAACAGCCTTAATTCCTTTTCTCGAGCATGATGATGCAAATAGAGCTTTAATGGGATCGAATATGCAAAGACAAGCAGTTCCTTTATTGCGACCTGATGCACCAATTGTTAGTACTGGTATGGAAAGAAGAGTTGCTATCGACTCTGGGCAGGTAGTAATTTCTGACGTTGATGGTGAAGTAACAGTTTGTGGAAGTGACCACATTGTTATTAAAGATAATCAAGGTAAAGATTATGAGTATAAATTAAGAAAATTCTTTAGGACAAATCAGGGCACTTGTATGAACCAAAGACCTATTGTTTTTAAAGGAGATAAAGTTTATGCAGGCCAACCAATAGCTGATTCTTCATCGACTGAAGGTGGAAGATTAGCCTTAGGTCAAAATGTAATAGTCGCATTTATGAGCTGGGAAGGATATAACTTTGAGGATGCAATAATAGTAAGTGAAAGATTGCTTCAAGAAGATAAATTTACATCGATTCACATTGAAAAACATGAATGTGAGGCTAGAGATACAAAAATTGGTCCAGAAGAAATTACTAGAGACATCCCAAATGTAGGAGAGGAAAGTCTTCGGGATTTGGATGAGGATGGAATTATTCTGCCTGGAGCAGAAGTTGGCCCTGGTGACATTTTAGTCGGTAAAATTACCCCTAAGGGTGAAACTGATCTTAGTGCAGAAGAAAAATTATTAAGAGCTATATTTGGGGAAAAAGCCAGAGATGTTAAAGATTCCTCATTAAGAGTTCCGCATGGCGAAAGAGGTAAGGTAACTAAAGTCAGTATTTTTAGTAGAGAAAATGGTGATGATTTACCTGCTGGAGCTAATAAACTTGTAAGAGTTTGGATTGCTCAAACCAGAAAAATTTCTGTGGGGGATAAAATGGCAGGTCGTCATGGCAATAAAGGAGTTATTTCTAGAATAATGCCAGTTGAAGATATGCCTTATACTTCTGACGGAACTCCAGTCGATATAATATTGAATCCATTAGGAGTTCCTTCAAGAATGAATCTCGGTCAGGTTTTAGAAACTCATTTGGGTATGGGAGCCAAAGGAATGAATTTTGATGCAGTAACACCTGTATTTGATGGTGCAAGCGATGTTGGAATTCAGGATACTCTAGCCAAAGCTTGGTTCGTTACTGAATCGGGTTGTATACAAAAACATGGATCTATAAATCTAGATTTGCTAAGAGATTGGTTATCCGAAAGAGGATATAATTATGAAGATATATATCGAGAAGATAAGATTGGTCTAGCTACAGAAGCTTGCCATCGTATCTGGTTAAATAGTCGTAATGTTCCTACTGATGGTTTAACAAGTGATGATCTAAATGAAAAAATCCAAGTCTTAAATGCTAAGCATGACGACGTTCCACCTACCTTTGGAAAAACAAAACTCTTTGATGGTAGAACAGGTGAATCTTTTGATATGCCAGTCACAGTAGGTTGTGTCTATATGCTTAAACTAATTCACTTAGTTGAAGATAAAATACATGCAAGATCTACTGGCCCATATTCTTTAATCACCCAGCAACCTCTTGGTGGTAAGGCTCAATTTGGAGGTCAAAGGTTTGGGGAGATGGAAGTATGGGCGTTAGAAGCATATAGCTCAGCACATAATTTACAAGAAATGTTAACAGTTAAATCAGACGATGTATTAGGAAGAGTAAAAACATACGAATCTATCATTAAAGGTGAAGATATAGTTCAACCTGGAATTCCAGAATCATTTAACGTTCTCTTAAAAGAGTTACAAAGTTTAGGTCTTTCTGTTGAACTATTACGAGAAGCAGACCAACCTTTTGGTCTCTCTAATGAATTTGATGAAGCAGCCTTACTTGATATGGATATAGATACGGATCAAATTATTCCAAGCTTTGAGGATGACGAATTAGGATCTAATTTGGATACTGCGGGGAATTTAGCAAATTTGAAAGATGGTGGTTTTATTGATTCCGTAGATGTTGAAGAAGAACTTTAACTTTCAACAAATATAATATCAATTTGCATAGATAAATACACAAAGAGGTAGAAAAAGGATGACAACTGAAACTCCTGAATTTAATGCGGTAAAGATAGGTATTGCTTCTCCTGAGCAAATTTTAAATTGGTCTTATGGAGAAGTCACAAAACCTGAAACAATAAACTATAGAACGCTACGTCCAGAAAAAGATGGATTGTTTTGTGAAAAAATATTTGGGCCCACTAAAGATTGGGAATGTTATTGTGGTAAGTATAAAAAATTACGTTATAAGGGTGTTATTTGCGATCGTTGTGGCGTCGAAGTTACTCGAAGTAAGGTTCGTCGAGAAAGAATGGGGCACATAAAATTAGCAGCCCCAGTTGCACATATCTGGTTTGCTAAAGGATCTCCTACACGGTTAGGTTTATTGCTTGATATATCACCTAGAAATTTAGAAAGAGTTTTATATTTCGCGCAATATATTATTACTTCGTTAGATCAAGAATCTTTGGACTCACTATTAAGTGAAATGCGTGATCAAGAAGAGCAAATTGTGAACAACAGTATGGAAGCAATTCTTACTGCAGTAAACAATTATATTGAACATAATAAATTAGAATATGGCGTATTCGATGAATCAAATATTGGTAAATTGCTAGGGGTTTCAGCATCTGATGAAGATAAAGAGTTAGTTAAAATCTCTCAAATAGCAACTGAAATTAAAGCAAGTTTTGAAACATCCTTAGCACAGATAAAAATTAAAATAGATGATATTGAACAAGTAGCTCTTATGCAACTTTTAACTGAAAACCGATACCGTGAACTCAGAGAGTCACTAGGTGATAGATTCAATGCAGCTATGGGTGCAAGTGCAATCATGGAAATTTTAGAGAGCATTGATTTGGATGATCTCAGAGATGAACTTGCAGAAGAAATTAAAGTTACTGCTGGACAGAGAAGAAAAAAAGCAGTGAAAAGACTAAGGATTGTTGAATCATTTCGTCGTAGTGGAAATCGTTCTGAATGGATGATAATGACAGTTTTACCTGTGTTACCTCCTGACCTGCGCCCAATGGTACAACTCGATGGTGGTCGATTTGCTACTAGCGATCTGAATGATTTGTATAGGAGAGTAATAAATCGAAATAACCGACTTAGAAGATTATTGGAACTTGAAGCTCCTGAAATTATTGTTCGTAATGAAAAAAGAATGTTACAAGAGGCTGTTGATGCTTTAATTGATAACGGTAGACATGGAAGAGCAATTGCTGGAAGTCATAATCACAAATTAAAATCATTATCAGATTTGCTAAGAGGTAAACAAGGACGATTCAGACAAAACTTACTCGGTAAGAGAGTAGATTACAGTGGAAGATCTGTAATTGTTGTTGGTCCTGAGTTAAGTATGCACCAGTGCGGATTACCTAAAAAAATGGCTCTGGAATTATTTAAGCCTTTTGTAATGAACCGATTAGTTATGGAAGGTCATGCACATAACGTAAAAAGTGCAAAAAGAATGGTAGAAAATGGCCGAGAAGAGGTTTGGGACATATTAGAAGAAGTAATTTCAGGAAGACCTGTTTTACTTAACAGAGCTCCAACCTTACATAGATTGGGAATCCAGGCTTTTCAGCCAGTTTTAGTTGAAGGGAGTGCAATTCGGTTGCACCCGTTAGTTTGTACAGCCTTTAATGCTGATTTCGATGGCGATCAAATGGCTGTGCATGTACCACTGTCAGAGGAGGCTGTAAGAGAAGCAAGCGAAATAATGCTAAGCACACATAATATGTTGCGTCCAAGTTCTGGAGAACCTATTGTTACTCCGACTTTAGATATCGTATTAGGTTGCTACTACCTCACGCACTTTGAAGATGAAGCAGAACATACAAAAAATAGATATTTAAATCCAGCTGGCGGCAGACAAGCATATGATGCAGGTTTAATAAATCTACATGATTTGATTACAGTCAAAGTTGAAGAGGAATGGATAGATACTACACCGGGTAGAATAATATTTAATGAAATTCTTCCGGAAGAATTATCTTTTAGAAATGTTGTTATGAATTCAGATAATTTGGGCGAATTGATTAACGAATGTTACACAGAGTTAGGAAATTTAAAAACTGCTGAGATATTGGATTCAATTAAAAAAATAGGATTTGGTTATGCTACGAAATCTGGTACAACTATTGCAATAAGTGATATTACAATTTCTCCTAAGAAACAGGATTTAATAAACCAAGCTACTCTTGATGTTGATGAAATTGAAGAAGAGTACCTAAGTGGTTTATTAAGTGATGAAGAACGTTACCAGAGATCAATTGCCATATGGACTAAAACTAGTGATGATATGACAGCCGTTATAAGAGAATCCTTGCCGGGATATGGTGGAGTTTATATGATGGCAAATTCTGGAGCTAAAGGTAACTTAGCACAGATTAAACAGATGGCAGGTATGAGAGGTTTAATGAGTAATCCTCGTGGAAGAATTATAGAATTACCCATTAAATCAAGTTTCCGAGAAGGTTTATCAGTGCTGGAATATTTTATCTCAACACATGGTGCTCGAAAAGGATTGACTGATACTGCTTTGAGAACGGCTGATAGTGGATATTTGACTAGAAGACTTATCGATATATCTCAAGATGTAATTATATTACATGAGGAATGTGATGCTACTGAAGGTTATTGGATTGAGGATGAACCTGAGAATCCATTACGTCCACCATTTGAATATAGAATTACTGGCAGAGTAGTATCTGAAAAAGTCGTTCACCCAGATACAGGAGAAATATTAGCAGATGAGCTGATTACTATAGATAGAACGATGGCAAAAACAATAGTAGAATCTGGAGTAAAACGGGTTCAAGTACACTCCCCATTAACTTGTACTTGTTGGCGTGGTATTTGTCGACAATGTTATGGACAAAGTCTTGCTACCGGTCAAACTCCACTTATTGGAGAATCGATAGGAATTATAGCTGCACAAAGTATTGGAGAACCAGGAACCCAGCTTACAATGAGAACATTCCATACTGGAGGAATAGCTGGTGATGATATAACATCAGGTCTACCTCGTGTAGAAGAGTTATTTGAAGCCAGAGTTCCAAAGGGTGTTGCAACATTAAGCGAAATTGATGGGATAGTTGAAGTAGTTAATGACTTGGAAGTTAGACAAATTGTTGTCATTGATGAAAGAGATGTTGATGAAGAATATATTCTTCCTGAAGACTATAAATTTATTGTGAAAAATAAGCAATCAATTGAATTAGGTGACATACTAGCAGAATATAAGCCTAAGAAATCTGCTAAGAAATCTGATGAAGACGCTGACGAAAATTTACCTTTGATTGCTAAAATTTCTGGGATAGTAGAGTTAAATAAGACTTCTATAAAGCTGAGATGGAAAGAAATACAAAGACGTGAATATTTAATTCCTCTTTCTGCAAGTCTAAATGTCGCAGATGGTCAAGTTATTACTGCTGGAACAGCGTTAACCGTTGGGCCACAAAATCCTCAAGATATATTGCGTATTTTAGGGAGAGAGGCAGTACAAAAATATCTTATTTCTCAAGTGCAAGCCGTGTATAGATCTCAAGGTATAACGATTAATGATAAACATATTGAGATAATTGTACGCCAGATGCTTAGAAAAATTCGAGTAGATCAATCCGGAGATACAGATCTTTTGCCAGGTGAAATGATAGATCGATTTGTTTTTGAAGAACAAAATAGAAAAATTGTAGAAGAGAATGGTAATCCTGCTATAGGTAGTCCTGTTCTACTAGGTGTAACAAGGGCTTCTTTGAATACAGAGAGTTTCCTTGCTGCAGCTTCTTTCCAAGAAACTACAAGAGTATTAACTGAAGCAGCGGTAAGTGGTTCAACAGATCCACTACTCGGTCTCAAAGAAAATGTAATCATTGGAAGATTAATTCCTGCAAGACTAGATATATCTGAAGAAGGTCGCGAAAGATATAATCTTCCCTTTTATGATGATAGTATCTCTGTTTCAAGTTCTAATGAAGACAAAGATTTAGCACAAAGTTTATCGATTTCTGATGACATAATTTCTTCAGACCCATTTGCTTCTATTAAGATGGAAGATCTTGATGGTGTAGATTTTTTATCTAGTGGTTTTCAAGTGGAAAATGATAACAGTGATAAATCTGAAGATGATTCATAAACCCTAAAAGCAAATTTGTCACAGTACATAATTTATATTTGATATAGGTAAAAACTATAGCGGTTATAGTTTTCATGGTATTGAATAATATCTAATATGGGTAGATAATACCTTTTTCTCAAAATATAATTTGTAAAGATGATGTTTTTAAGGAAGTGAGGTTAATATGTCTACTACAGAAAAATTAGCTAAATTTGTTATTGAATCGCAATTTGATAGCTATCCTGAAGAGGCTTCTAGTCAAATAAAGAAATCTATTTTGGATGGTATAGGTACGTGTTTAGAAAGTACAATTCGTCCAATAGGTAGGATAATAAGTGAATTTACAGAAGAGTTGGGCGGAAATTCTAATTCTCGACTGTTAGGTAGTGGAATAGAAACCTCTGCAGTTAACGCTGCTTTTGCAAATGGAGTATTGACCCACGGTGCTGATTATGATGACAGCGGTAAAGGTTTTGGTCATACCGCATGTGTATTGATGCCAACAGTATTGGCCTTAGGAGAACAATACAAACTTAGTGGTAAAGCAATTATGGATGCTTTTACAGTAGGTTTTGAAGTTGGTTCAAAAGTTGGTTTAAATATTGGTGCTGATCATTATGAGAGGGGCTGGCACAAAACTGCAACAATGGGTGCACTTGGTGGTGCAGCTGCAGCAAGCAGAATTCTAGATTTATCTGTAGATGAAACAAGAGCCGCTCTTGGGTTGGCAACTTCAACTGCTTCAGGTGTACGTGCTAATTTTGGGTATATGGCCAAGCCTTATCATCCAGGTAATTCTGCACGAGGTGGTATTGTTTCAGCATTGTTAGCGAAAAAAGGTTTTACTGCAAATCCATCTTCCATTGAAGGTCGCCATGGTTATTTTGCAGTTTTTGGAGATCAACAAGCTAATTTAGATGGTGTTACAGAAAACTTAGGAAACCCACTTGCAATTTCTAATGCGATACGAATTAAACCTTGGCCATGTTGTGCGGGTACACATGCTGCTTTGACATGTTTAGAAGAAATAAGTGCAGAAACAAAGATAAATCCAGATGATATTGCAGAAGTTGAGGTTTTGATTAGCCAAGAACCATTAGAAATAGCGCCTAATATGTGGGATCCTCAAACTGGTTTTAATGGTAAATTTAGTCTTTGGTATGTTATTGCTGCTTATTTATTAGATAATAAATTGGATATTAATTCATTTAGTGATAGAAAAGTATTAAGATCTAAAGCTCAAGATTTAATTGGCCGCATAAATATCAAACAACATAATGATTTTGCACATTTACCATCTCGAGCTATAGAATCAGCAAGATTTAATGAAATAAGCATTAAAATGAACGATGGTACAGTATTATCACATAGAGTTGAAATAGGTCGTCATTTACAAGGTGAGGATGTTAAGACAAAGTTCCGAGACAATGCTAGGCTTGCAGGTCTGAGTAAAGCACAAATAGAAAGACTCATTGGATTAATTGATAATTTAGAAGACGTTGAAGATGTAACATCTATAGTAGATGCATCTATAGCAAATGTTGCTACAGGTATTGACTAGGGTATAACTAATCCTGTTCATACCTTCCTTTTAGATTTAGGATTAATTGCTATAATAGTGTAATGAAATATACAAAAGAGACTATTACAGGTTCTTTGTTGCGTGAGTTTGGGATTTCTTCAAAGACGTTAGAACACACGCGTATTATTATTGTTCGCTATATTCCGTTCCCTTCATTTACATGGCCATCGATATTTGGGAATGCACTTATATTTATTTCTGAAAAGAAATTGAAATTAAATAGAGAAAGACAAATAAAAGATAAGAAAAGCCTAGCTTTTATTTTGTACCAGTATTGTCATGCTCATCAAGTATTGGAATGGGGTTCGTATTTGTATCTTTGGAGGCATTTTTATCATAGAGTATTTTTACGTAGGATACCGGTAAGGCATTTACATGTAGAAAGAGAATGTTATGCAAGAGTTGATAATCTGATGACTTCTTCTATGGAAATAAAAAATTGAGTTTTTTTAATTCGTAAAGAAAATAGTGTAAATAATAGTAGATACAAAGTATAATTCTTTCCGTGGAATAAATTAAGGAAAAAGATATGATTAATATAGATTTAAATGGGAAAAAAGGGATAGTTTTTGGAGTAGCTAATCATAGAAGTATAGCTTGGGCGATATCTCAAAAACTATTAGATGCCGGTGCCGAAGTTACAATTGCATATCAAAATGAACGATTTAAGTCTGGTGTTGAAAAACTGACAGAAGGCTACAGTAATGCTTCCATAGAAGAATGTGATGTTTCTAGTGACGATTCAATAACAGCTTTATTTTCCAACCTCAAGGCTAAGTATCAGAACATAGATTTCTTAGTTCATAGTATTGCTTTTGCTCCAAGGGAAGATTTGGCAGGTAATTTTTCAGAAACTTCTCGCGAGAGCTTTAATATTGCTTTAGAAATAAGCTCTTTTTCATTAATTTCTCTAGTTAGCAATGCAACAAAATTAATGAAAAATGGTGGGAGTATTCTTGCTCTTACTTTTCAGGCATCTCAATTTGTATATCCTGGTTATAATGTTATGGGTGTAGCAAAGGCTGCTTTAGAAAATGAAGTAAAACAACTAGCTGCAGAATATGGTTCTCAAGAGATAAGAGTTAATGCCCTATCACCTGGTCCAATGGATACCTTGGCAGCTAGAGGAATTCATGGATTTATAGATATGAAAAAAATTCATGCTGAAAAAGCTCCTTTAAAACGAAATATAACGCATGATGAAGTAGGTAATGCAGCATTATTTTTGTGTAGTGATTTATCAACTGGCATTACAGGCACAATTTTACCTGTTGATGCTGGTTATCACATAATGGCTGTATGAGAAATAAGAAACCAAAACTTATACGTATTCCTGAGGGAAGGTCAGGCCATTTTTCTATAATTCATCGTTACCACCCGCACTTGTTTTTTAATGGTAAATATATACGATACACCGGTGCTATGTTAATCGATCATGAAACAATGTGGATGAGTGATGGACCAGAAGAACGTTTAACAATGTCAAGTGCTGTTCGGTGGTGCCCTAATAATGCAGATGTCTTAATTGGTGGTTTGGGGTTAGGTATTGTTCCACGCTGGTTGGAACAAAAAGTTAAGAGTATATCAATAGTTGAATTTTCAAGAGATGTTATTAATCTAGTTTATGATTATATAAAAACACCTAAAATGGAAATAATTCATGATGATATAAATAATTATTTAGTAGTAACAGAAAAAAAATTTGATTTTGTTTATTTAGATACTTGGCCAGATTTAGATGCTAGCCGTCTCGATGAGATTACTCGGCTTAAAAATTTAGCTAAAAATGTTTTGAAAAATGAAAATAGTCGTGTAATTTGTTGGGGCGAAAATGTTGTGAGAAAGGCTGCGACAAATCATTAATTAGCATTTTTACGATCTGATTGTCTAGCTCGTCGTATTTCACCTGCTCGTGCCAGAATTGCTCTGTTGGAGTCATTAACTTCCATATATTCTTTTCGCCATTTATGAGTATCCCATTTGTAAGGCGTTTGTATGGTTGATCTAGGAAACTTTGCATCTTCCAAAAGTGTTAATGCCATTTTCGTAATTTCAATCTGCATTTCTGAATCATATGGTAGACCAACAGGATTCCCAAGAGGAAAATCAGAAAATATGTATCTTGGCACTCCACATTGTTCAACAATATCTCTTGCAGATCCTATTATAACTGTAGGAATATTATTTTCCTCCAGGTGTCGTGCAACCAAACTCACGGTTTGATGGCAAACAGGTCACAGAGGTACTAATATTGCAACATCAACTTTGTCTTTTTGCATATAAGCTAATATTTCTGGGGCTACATTTTGATTAGTTTTTCGTTGAGAGTAGTCAGTAGGAGCACCATAAAAATGTTCTGAAATTGAGTTGATTCTTTTTTCTTTGACTAAAGATTTTAGATGGTCTAATGGGAAAAATGAACCTAAGTCATGCGTGTGTGTAGCTTTTTTATCCCATGATCTATCCATAGTATAAAGTGAATTGGGTGTAGGTGTAGTTGGAAATTGATAAGTAGATCCAATTTGCAATATTCCTGGATCAAAATCTAGGGATATATCTGGATTGGGTAATGATGCTGTAGTAACTAATCCAACATTACATTCGGATAGTGGTTTAGTCATTTTTTGAAAAGGGACTTCCCCATTTATAGCCCATCGATAAGGAATTTCATATCCTTGTGCTGCATAAAAATGTCGTGATTTATCAATGTATGAAACAGCTAGCCGAAATGCAGGGTCAAATTGCTCATCATTCATAGTATTAATCTAATCCATAGAGTTCTTTAATTTCCGGTACATCGTGGAGTTTGAGTGCATTAATAGCATTTTTCCAACAGATTTTATCTAACACTTCTTCTTTCCAAGGAAGGGAGAAAAAGAAATTAGTGTAATTTGTTAGGTTTAGTAGTGGGTATGCGCTACCGAAAATAAATCTATCAGCTATACCCCAAGAACTATTCACTGCTTTAACCCAATCTTCTGTACCTAGCATAGTTAAATAAGCATCAGGAGATACATATATATTATCTCTTCTCATACTTGCTATAGTAATGATTTCTCGAATATATGGATAATGGCCATGACCACAAATTATTGTTAGATCTGGAAAATCATGCGCTACCTGATCAATATATTTAGGATGGGCATAGTCAATATTAAGTCCACCTAATGGTCCGGAAGTTTGGGGGCTAATTGCTATGTCTAAATCAAGACACTTCTGGTAAATAGGATAAAGCCGTGGATCTGCTAGGTTATCAGCATAATTCGGTCCTCTACCAGGCTCAATAAATACAACTTTGAATCCTAGTTTTTTGCAACGTTCTATTTCTTCTAACGGATCGTGAAAAACGCCCCAGGCATCTACACCCGCACATGCTACAAATCTAGCAGGGTTTTCTTTTTGGATTTGAGCTTGCTCGTCATTAGAAGTTGTTCGTTCTGGGAATACACTATGTCCTAAAGTCATACCTTTATTCATTCCTGATACAGATACAGCTGTTGTAACGCCAGCTTCATCAAGATCTCGAAAGAAAGATTCAATAGATCCATCTTTAAATGCATTTATAGAGTCATATGCTCCACTGTGTTGTGTGCGTTGTCGAAAGTAGTCTGATTGTGAAGCAGTTGTTAATCTACATCGCATATCAACAATTTTTGGTCTTTCAGATTTAGGTAGCATATTGGATCCACCACCCATATCTTGGAATGCTAAAGTATTTTCATTTACCATTTTTTCCCTACCTTTACATAATTGTGAATATTTCAATACTACAGTGATGTGGAAACTTGGTACAAGCATAAAAGTCATACATAATTGACTGATAAATAAAACTCATATTCAATCTTGTTATTATCAGGTTAGATCAGCTATAATTTTTATACCTTTAATCAATAATATTGTGGAGAATAAAATGAGTGATAAAAAAAGGATAGAACGAGACTCAATGGGAGAAATGGAAGTTGATGCTGATGCATATTATGGAGCTTCTACACAACGAGCAGTTCTAAATTTCCCTATTAGTACTTTACGATTTTCAAAAGAATTTAATAGTAATTTAGCTTTGATTAAAAAAGTTGCGGCTGAAACAAATATTGAATTAGGATTACTTGATGTTAATTTAGGCAAGGCAATAATTTCTTCAGCAGATGAAGTTATGGAAGGAAAATTTGAAGAGCATTTTGTTGTGGATATTTTCCAAACAGGATCTGGAACTTCAACAAATATGAATGCGAATGAGGTTATAGCAAATCGTTCTGCTGAAATACTTGGAGCGGAACGGGGGTCACGAGGCTTAGTTCATCCTAATGATCATGTAAATATGGGGCAATCATCCAATGATGTTATACCTACTGCTATTCATATAACTGCTGCTTCAGTAATTTCACATTCATTAATTCCTGCTTTAGAAAAACTATCTGCTGTCTTGAAAGAAAAAAGTTTAGAATTTTATGATGTTATAAAAACTGGAAGAACTCACTTACAAGACGCAACTCCAATACGTTTAGGTCAAGAATTCGATGGATATGCAGGACAATCAGATCGAGCTATAACACGATTACAACATGCGTTATCTGAATTGACTGAAGTTGCTATAGGCGGTACAGCTGTAGGTACTGGAGTGAATACCCATCCTCAATTTGCTGATTTGATATGTCAAAAACTTAGTAAGTATTTAAATTTGGATATTCGTGAAACAAGTAATCATTTTCAGGCACAAAGTACGCTAGACAATATGGTTGAAGCAAGTGGTGTAACTAAAACTATTGCTGTTAGTTTATTGAAAATAGCAAATGATATACGTTGGTTAGGGTCTGGACCCAGAGCGGGATTTGCTGAAATTGCTTTACCTGAAGTGCAACCTGGAAGTTCAATTATGCCAGGCAAAGTAAATCCAGTTATTCCTGAATCTGTTTGTCAGGTCGCAGCTCAAGTAATTGGTAATGATGCTTCAGTAACTATTGCAGGTCAATCTGGAAACTTTGAAATAAATGTTATGATGCCAGTCGCAGCATATAACTTAATTCAATCTGTTACCTTATTAGCTTCAGTTATTGATAATTTTATTGAGCAATGCTTGCGTGGTATTAAATCAACTTCTGCAGGGCCTAATATGGTCGAAAAAGGGTTGGCTATATGTACTGGTTTGGTTCCACGTATTGGATATGACGCTTCTGCAAAAATTGCAAAAGATGCAGAAAAAACTGGTAAAACTGTAAGAGAAATAGCAAAAGAACAGACTGATTTAACTGATGAAGAATTGCAAGAACTTCTAGATCCTTTTCAAATGACTGAACCCGGTATAACAGGTTCACCATCAGGTGGATAATAAACGTTGGTTTAATTTAAAGTAATTAAATTTATTGGACTTGTGAAAAATATTATAAAATTAATAATAAACCAAGAAATTACAACTAAAAGTTGATATCTTGTTTTGATTCTTTGTTTAATTTGCATTCCCATTATTGGTATAGCTATAAGTAATGGCCACATAATTGGAAGGTATAAAAAGAGTTTTGGAAAAGAATATATTCCCAATAAAACTATCAAAGAAAACCCAATCAAGAATTGATCTTTAATAGGTGGAATATATTCCTTCCAATTAGTTGTTGTAATCCATTTATTCATTTGGTTGATGGATAACCTCAGATTCAATTGGAGGAGCTTCAGAGTCTAATAGACTAATTAATTCTTCACCTTCAACGGTTTCGTGAGTTAATAAGTGCCTTGCTAATTGAACAAGTTTGGCTCGATGCTTGCTTATCATAGTGTGAGCAAGATCATAAGCCTCTGTTACAAGGGATTTCACTTCTTCATCAATCTGTTGAGCAATATTATCACTATAATCTCTTTGTTCACTTATTTGTCTTCCAAGAAATACCATTTCTTCTCTTTCACCAAATGTTCTAGGTCCTAGATTTTCACTCATTCCATATCGAACAACCATGTTTCGTGCCATTCTTGTTGCATTTTCAAGGTCATTACTTGCCCCAGTGGTAATTTTTTCAAATATAATTTGTTCAGCGACTCTACCACCCATGGCCATTGCCATCATGCTTTTAAATTGATCTAAACTATACATATGACGATCTTCAGCAGGTATAGATTTTGTATATCCACCAGCCATTCCACGAGATACGATAGATACTTTTTGAACTGGGTCACAATCTGGTAGCATATGTCCAACGATTGTATGGCCTGCTTCATGATATGCTGTTATTTCACGTTCTAAGTGACTAATTATTCTACTTTTTCTTTCAGGTCCAAGTAGGACTCTATCAATAGATTCGCCAAATTCATCAAAAGTAATCGATGTTTTTAAACGTCTAGCAGCTAAAATTGCTGCTTCATTTACTAAATTTGCTAAATCAGCACCGCTGAATCCAGGTGTTTCTTTGGCAACTACTTCAAGATTAACATTGCCATCGATTGGTTTGCCTTGGGAATGAACTTTAAGTATTGCCTGCCTACCAGCAATATCTGGTAAATCTAATGTTACTCGTCGATCGAACCGACCAGGTCTTAATAATGCTGGATCTAGTATATCTGGTCTATTAGTGGCAGCAATAACAATTACATTGCTAGTAGAATCAAATCCATCAATTTCAACAAGTATTTGGTTTAATGTTTGTTCTCTTTCATCGTGCCCACCACCTAAACCTGCTCCACGGTGGCGACCTACTGCATCTATTTCATCAACAAATATTATAGCTGGAGAATTCTTTTTTGCTTGATCAAATAAGTCTCTAACTCTTGCAGCACCAACACCTACAAACATTTCTACAAATTCACTACCACTGATCGAAAAGAAAGGCACACCTGCTTCACCAGCAACGGCTTTTGCTAATAATGTTTTACCTGTACCAGGAGGTCCAATTAGAAGTACTCCACGAGGAATTTTAGCTCCTAAAGATAGGAAGCGTTCAGGATGTTTTAAAAATTCTACAACCTCTTCAAGTTCAAGTTTAGCTTCATCTGCACCAGCTACATCATCAAATGTGACTCCTGGTTTGTTACCTAGAGAAACCCTTGCTTTGCTTCTACCAAAATTCATTGCTTGAGAACCAGAACCTTGAGCTTGTCGCATCATAAATAAGAGTATGGCGCCGAAAAATATTAGCGGTAGGAAGTTAATTATAATACCTAGAAAATTAGAGACGCCACTCGCCCCTTTAACAGTGATTTTTACTGTGTTTGTTACCCCTGCGTTTTGTAATATATCTACCATGCTAGAATCAGATTCTTTTCGGGAAGTAAATTTTTGCGGGGGATAATCATTAGTTAATATAGTAATATTATTTCCATCTACAGTTATATTTTCAATTCTATCGTCCTGAGCAAGAGAAATAACTTCAGTAATTGCAATTTCTGATGCGGATTGATTTGATACCATAAGGTAAAAAACACCAATAACAATGAGTGCTATACCTAGGTATGCTCCAGTATTTTTAAGAAAACCTGATCCCATTTATGCTCCCATTCGTTTGAAAAGTATTAGATACACCAATTAGTGCCATATCTTTAGGATTAGTGTATAATCATATTTTATACTATGAACTAGTTAAAATAAAGTGAGAACTATTTTTTCCTTAGCTAACATACTTGCAATAGATTCAAATTTTATTTATTGAATAGTATATATATACACTGTGTCTGGAGGGTTTATATTTTGGGTGAGGATTCTAACAATACTTTGCAAGCTGTAATGTTTGATTATTTGCAATCTCAGAAAAGTGGTACAGTTTCTGAATCAGAGAATTCTATGGGCCTTCTTTTAAGATGGTTTGGTCAGGATAAAGACATTACCACATTGAGTCCAGTAGAAGTAGAAGAATATTGTTCGAGTATAAATGATAACAATGTTGATTCTAGTGCAAGTATGAAAAGTTTAAAGAAGTTTTTTGCGACTTTATATAAAAACGAAACAATTGTTTTAGATTTATCTCGATATATAAAAATCCGAAAAAGGAAAACTACAGCTTTTAGTGGACAGGGTCATGAAGAGCAGTTTGATATGTTGACCCAAGAAGGTTGGAATAAATTAGAAGAAGAAGTTGGAGATTTAAGACTGAGGAGAGAAGATATTGCAGAGGATATACGAAAAGCTGCTGCAACAGGCGACTTCAGTGAAAATGCTCCTTTGGATGCTGCTAGAGAATCCCAAGGGAAAAATGAAGGTAGAATTCGTGAAATAGAAGAAACGTTAAAAAAGTCGCGAGTAATGGATTCAAAAAGTATAAAAAGAAGAGGGAAGTCAGCTGCATTTGTTGGATCTACCATCACTTTAAAAAACAAGACTACTAATAAACAAAATTCATATATGCTAGTTGAATCTAGTGAATCTAACCCAAAAGAAGGAAAGTTATCCATTCAATCCCCAATTGGTAGAGCTATATATGGTATGTCAGCAGGTTCGGAAGTTGAGATTCAACTACCTACTGGAGAAGCTAACACTTTTTATTTATCAAGCATAAAATAGATTTATAGTATGAATACTTATTCCATAGCAGTCATACCGGGAGACGGTATAGGTTCTGAGGTTATTGATGAAGGAATCAAAGTTCTTAAATTATTAGAAGAACAAGAGGAAATAACCTTTCACTTTGAATATTTTGATTGGGGTTCTGATTATTATCGTGCAAATGGATTAATGATGCCTGATGATGGTTTAGAAACCCTAAAAACTTTTGATGCTATATATTTTGGAGCCGTAGGGGACCCTGAAATTCCAGACCATATAACTTTGAATGGTTTATTAATTCCTATGAGAAAAGGTTTGGATCAATATGTTTGTCTTAGACCTAACACTTTGTTTCCAGGAGTTGTTTCGCCACTTTCTAACCCAAGTGTAGATTTAGTTGTAGTAAGAGAAAACACTGAAGGTGAATATGCATCAGTGGGTGGAAATTTCAAACCTGATACTGAAGATGAAGTAGCAATTCAGACTGCTATTTTTACTCGAAAAGGAACTGAGCGAATAATTCGATATGCTTTTGAAGTTTCAATTTCAAGGTCTGATACACCTAAACTTACTTCTGTTACTAAATCTAATGCTCAAAGATATGGAATGGTTTTTTGGGATAAAGTATTTCAAGAAGTTTCATTGGAATATCCAAATGTTCAAACAGAATCATTATTGGTTGATGCAGCTTGTATGGATTTAATACGCAGGCCATCAGAGTTTGACGTAATTGTTGGTAGCAATTTGTTTGGTGACATTTTATCTGATATTGCTGCTGTAATTACAGGTAGTATGGGTTTAGCACCTAGTGCTAATATTAACCCGGAAAAAACCTTTCCTTCTTTGTTTGAGCCTGTACATGGAAGTGCTCCTGATATAGTGGGCAAAAATATATCTAACCCAATAGCAGCGGTTTTATCTGCTGGTATGATGCTTAGGCATTTAGGTGAATCAGCATTAGATAGAAAAATAATTCGATCTGTACATCAACTAGTTGAAGAAAAAAATGTATTAACTCCTGATTTAGGTGGAACTGCTACTACACAGCAACTAGGTGATGAGTTAGTTTCAATTTTATCTAGATTGTAATAACGACTCAATTTCATCAATATGGTGTTCGAGCCAAGCAATATTTGCATCTATTCTTTCTAGTGATTGTTGTAGAGTTCTATATGCCGATTCAATAGGATGTTGATTAAAAAATTCTTCAACATTATTGTAATCGGATTGTGTAAGTAAATTTCCTGTAATTCCAACGAGTCGCATCATTGCAAATCCCCCAGATCCATATCTTTCGTTTAAGAGGTTCCAATTTGATTGAATGAAATCCCAAGTTGTTTCTGCACCATTATTTCTGTTAATAGACATAAGTGATAATAAGGAAACAGTATCTTGGGTTCTAATTTCATCACTTATACTTAGTTTCAATGTTTGATTGAATAACTCGTCATTTTCAACCCTGCATAGAGAGGCATATAAACGTAGTTTTTCCTCTTGTAATTGTTCTTTACGCGCTCGGTCTAATATAAGGTTGTATATTTTTTTATCTCCTGTTTGTGCAGATAAATTATATACAATAGATCGTAGCTCAGGTGCTAATGAAATTTTCTCTGAGAAAAATTGTTCTAATAATTCTATTGATTTGTTAATTGTATCTTTATCGCCAAAGCTTCCAAGAGAAGATAGAATTGTAGTTCGTAGTAAGGATTCTAAATGACCTTCATTTGGGCTTACTTCCCATCCTAGTTTTTCTCCAATAGGTTTGAGGGTTTCCACGCACATATTTCTATATATTTTTCCCAATTGAGTTTTTCTCAGTAGTAAATCAATAGATCTCATGTTTGTAGTTAAGTCGCTCCACACACCAAAATCTTTTTCATTATTATAGGATTTAATCAATTCTAAAAATACTGTTGCACTAATCTTACGTGCCTTAGCTAGAGCATATGCATCAGATTGTACGGATAATCGATCGGTAGGTTTTAATAACTGTTTATTAATAAGTTCTGATAGATTTTTCCAGTGTTCCTTAGGATAATTAACTCTATAGAAACCTGCAGTGTCATAATTGACTTTCATAAAGCCATTATTAGCATCTGTTGGAGTATCAATTGTAGTTGACTCGGTATTGAGAATAAAAGAGTCGACTTTATCCATGCTTTTCCCACTAACAATTGATATTGGTACTAACCAAGTATCATTAAGGTTAGTTTTATTAGAGTAAAGGAATCGTTCTTGAGTGAGATTCAATTTAGAATTTGTTTCCCATGTAACGTTTACAACAGGATATCCAGTTTGTTTTGTCCAGCTTTCCATCATAGGTATGATTTCCATTCCAGATGCTTCCTGGACGCACTCCCATAAATCATTTCCTTCTGCATTAGAGTATTTGTATAGTTGCATATATTTTCTTAAACCATTTCTAAATTTATCTTCGCCAACATAGGTCTCAAGCATGCGTATTATAGATGCCCCTTTGCTGTAACTTATGGCGTCAAATAATTGGTTAATTTCAGAAGGGTTATTTACTGCTTGAACTATTGGGTGTGAATTTTCTAGCCCATCTAAAGATAGTCCTGAGTTGTAATCTGTATAAATAAATTGAGTCCACATATTCCATTCAGGAAAAAGGTTGTCAATGGCTTTTGTGGCCATCCATGATGCAAAACTTTCATTGAGCCATAAATCATTCCACCATTTCATTGTTACCAAGTCACCGAACCACATATGAGCCATTTCATGAGCAACAATTTCAGCTATTCGTTGTTTTGTTGCAGGTGCAGAATTCTTTTCATCAAATAGTAAGGCTACTTCTCTATATGTAATTGCCCCCCAATTTTCCATTGCACCGGCTGCAAAGTCAGGAATTGCTAAATGATCAAGTTTTGGTAAAGGATAATCAATTTGGAAGTAATCGTTGTAATATTTAAGTAAATCTTTAGCAACCTGGAGTGCAAATTCTCCGTGTATTACATTGTGTTTTGTAGCCCATACGTTAATTTCAACATTATTTTCGGCTATCGTTGTACATTTATCTAGGTCACCAATTATGAATGCAAGAAGGTATGTAGACATAATAGGTGTTTTATCAAAAAATACTTTTTTGTAATTATTTTCAGAAACTTCTTCTTTGGTCATTGGCATATTTGAGATAGCTTCCATTTCTTGTGGAACATTTAATACTATTTCAAATGTGCTCTTAATTTCTGGTTCATCCCAACAAGGGAAAGCTCTTCTAGCATCAGTTGGCTCAAACTGGGTGCAAGCCATAATTTTCTGATTTCCATTTTCGTCTTCATAGGAACTACGATAAAAACCATGCAATCTATCATTTAAAATTCCTGTAAACTCAATAGATAGAACAACACTAGATTCATTGATAGTTTTATCAAAATTTATTGTTACTTGTTCTTTTTCTTCATTATATTTGAAGTTGTTAGAAGGCAATATGCCTGAATCTGTAGTGATAGATGAATTTATCAAATCTAATTCAATTGCATTCATGGTAATTTGATTGGTAGGCTCAAACATTGATAATTCTATGATTACTTTGCCACTAAAGGTCATACTATTAAAGTCAGGTGTGAGGGATAAATTATAATTAGTAGGTTTTATTTTAGTTGATAATTGGTATTCATTAGTAGTAGTCATTTTTGTCCTTTTAATTTATTTATTCTATCGAGATATGACCAATTTATAGCCTTGACCTCTTTCGGTGACTATAATTTTTGGTTTTGTTGGGTCTCGTTCTATTTTCTGTCTAAGATGTTGGATATGTATCTTAGGAAGATATTTTGTATCTAAGTATTGTTGTCCCCATACTTTATCTAAGAGTTGTTCACTAGATATAGGGCGTCCAAGATTTTTAATCAGGTGGAAAAGGATATTATATTCAATAGAGGTTAATTTTGCTTGTTTTCCTCGAACTTTTACTTCTTTTGAATCGAATTCAACTGTTAGATCTTTTGTTTCAAAGGGAGTGTCATTTTGGGCTAATTGCCTTAGCGGGACAGTTGGAAGTGTTCGACTTCTTCTTATAACTGCCTGAATTCTTGCTAAAAACTGTATATAACTGAATGGCTTAATAATCCAGTCATCTGCTCCCCATTCAAGTCCTTTTACAACACTCCTATCATCAGAATTATTAGAAAGCATGATAATTGGAACTTCTGAAAAGTATCTAATTTCTTTACATAAGTAAAAGCCATTTTCTTCTTTTGGTGCAAGATCAATGATTACAAGATCTGGGAGTGTGTTTTTTATAAGTCTAAGTGTGTCTTCTTGAGCAGTAGTTAAAGTAACTATTGCTTCAGGCCATCTAGTTTTAATGCATGTAGATATTTCTTCTGGGTCTTCTGAATGACCATCTACGATTGTTACTTTCATTTGTTTAAATATCCCATAATTTACTTAAATACCAAACAATAATTGAAGCTTTACTTGCGACAGTGGAAATTGAGTATATCATATACTAAGCAAAGGTTCCAAATCATGGTACAATTGCTTTTCTAATGGAATAAATATTTGGGAGAGATTATGAGTAATTTAAATAATGCTAATATTCTAATGGACGTCATTGCAAATGCTAAACAAGACAACATTGCTCTTAAAACTCCAGAAGGAATTAGTTTAACTTATGCTAATGTGCTAAACCAAATTAATAGAATAAATAGTCAATTGCAAAATATTGGCGTTACTCCTGGTGATCGAGTAGCAATGATATTACCTAACGCTATAGAAACTGTTCTTTGCTTTATTTCTGCAGCGTCAATTGGTACAGCTGCCCCGTTAAATCCTGGATATAAACGTGATGAATTAGAATTTTATTTAGATGATACAGATGCTAAAGTTGTTATTGTTCCTGAAGATTTTGATCATTCTAATCTCGATTTTTTGAATAATGATGTGACTGTGGCAACAGTCGTTGTTACTGAGGAAGGTGAGGTATCTTTAAAAGATATTGATGAAGCTTCATCTTCTGGCACATACGCTTCTTCTGAAGATGTGGCTTTAGTTTTACACACAAGTGGAACTACAAGTAGACCTAAAAGGGTCCCATTGAAGCATAGTAATTTATTATCATCAATTTCAAATATTGCTGACACATATAATTTAAATAACAGTGATGTTTCATTGTGTGTTATGCCATTATTTCATGTACATGGTTTGGTTGCATCATTACTTTCTACATTGGCTACAAGTGGTACAGTTGTAATACCTTCAGGGTTTAATCCATTAAGAATGAATCAATGGATTAGTGATTTTAATGTAACATGGTACACAGCAGTTCCAACAATGCACCAGACTTTTGTTAACAGAATAAAAAGTCAAAGCAAAGGTAAAGATGCACAAATAAATTCTGAATTGAGATTTATTAGGTCCTGTAGTTCCTCATTAGCTCCAATATTGATGGATGATTTGGAATCTATTTTCCAGGTACCAGTTTTGGAGGCTTATGGAATGACTGAAGCATCTCATCAAATGTCATCAAATCCATTACCACCAAATGATAGATTCCCAGGCTCTGTTGGTACGCCAACCGGCATAGAAATTGCAATAATGGATGAAGAAGGAAACTTACTTGAGAATCATGAACTAGGTGAGGTAGTTATTAAGGGTACAAATGTAATTGATGCATATGAAGATAATCCAGAAGCTAATAGCACTGCTTTCACCAATGGATGGTTTAGAACTGGAGATCAGGGTGTAATTGACGATAATGGTTATTTAAGTCTAACTGGAAGATTAAAAGAATTAATCAATAGAAGTGGTGAAAAAATATCACCAAGAGAAATAGATGAAGCATTGATGGATCATCCTGAAGTTGCTGAGGCGGTAGCATTTGGTGCACCAAGTACAGTTCATGGAGAGGAACCTTCTGCTGCAGTAGTATTAAGCGGAGAAGTTACTGAATCAGAACTTATTTCTTTTGTGCGTGAAAAATTAGCTAATTTCAAATGCCCACGAAGAATTTATATCGTTGATTCCATTCCACGAACTGCGACTGGAAAAATTCAACGTCGTTTAGTTGCAGAAGAATTAGCATCATCTTAATACTCTAAGGAAAAAATATGAAGATAGCTATATATGGAGCTGGAGCTATAGGTGCTTTATTGGGAGCTAAACTTCATCTCAGTGGTGAAGATGTAACATTAATTGCAAGAGGCCCTCATTTAAAAGCAATGCAGACATCAGGATTGACAGTAGTTGAATCTGGAGAAACCATTACTGCTTATCCTTCATTGTCAGAAGATCCAAAAGATGTTGGGCCTGTGGATTATCTCTTTATTACGGTTAAAACTAATGGATTAGAAGCAATAGCAGAGAATATACCATATTTGTGTAATGAAAATACTGCAGTAGTAACTGCTCAAAATGGTATACCTTGGTGGTATTTTTATGGATTAGATTCAGATTTTAAAAATACAAAACTCAATTCTTTAGATCCTAAAGGTATTATTGAATCACACATAGAAAATACAAGAGTAATTGGATGTATCGTATATCCATCTGCAATTATTTCAAATCCAGGTGTAGTAACTCATTTGGAAGGAGATAGATTTTCTTTAGGAGAACCAGATGGAAGTATTTCCGAAAGATGTAAAATTCTTTCAGCTGCATTGATTAAGGCAGGATTTAAAAGTCCGGTAAGGCCAAATTTACGCAACGAGATATGGGTTAAATTAATGGGCAATATAGCCATGAATCCTATTAGTATGTTAACCAGGGGTAGTTTGAAAGATATAACAGAAGATTCTCTTACAAGAGATTTTGCTCGAAATGTAATGTTGGAAGCAGAACTGGTGGCTACTGCTTTGGGTGTTAAAATGCAAGTTTCTGTTGATCAACGACTCGATGGTGCAAATAGTGTTGGGGAACATAAAACATCTATGTTGCAAGATTATGAACAAGGTCGACCGATTGAATTAGAAAGTATTATTGGTTCTGTAGTAGAACTTGCCGATATATTGGATATAAAAGTTCCGAATATTAAAACACTATATGGACTTTCAAAAATGCTTGCAAATAAATCAGGAATTTACTTATAAGGATAATCTCGATGAAAAAAAATGATCTAATTGTAAAATTTGTAGCTTTTTCAAAAGAAATAATTGAAAAAGAAGGAATCAATGAGGAAAATTTAGCAAAGATTGCAGAAGAATTGTCTAATCTAGCGAATATTGAAGATTTATTTAGATTTGGTAATCATCGTGGAAGAGGTGCAAATGCTGCTGAATCCTATGTTTTATACGAAGATAATGATCCTCATGGACCAGTGCTACAATTAGCGAAATTTGATGGTCCAACTGCTATACATAATCATGGCAGTTGGGGTGCTTTATGTGGTTATATAAGAGAACAATACTACACACAGTGGGTTGTAAAAGGAAATGATACTAATCAAGTTACGAAAACTCTTGATACGATAATCAAGCCTGGTGATTTTGTCTATTGGCCTGATGTACCAAATGATATTCATAAACAAATACCAGTTGAAAATGATGCTTGGGTAATTATCTATATGGGTCGTAATGCATTTGATACTGCAAGAATCGTATATGATTAAGGATTTATATCTACAAGTGTTAATTCGAAAATTAGCACTTCTCCAGCAAGTTCATGATTAGCATCTAAAGTAATATGCTCATCTGTAATTTCGTAAATCACAACAATTTGTCCGTTTTGTAGTTGTAATTTTGCACCTACTCCCATACCTGGAGGTAAAGGTTCTGCAGGAGTCTTGAGTAACAAATTTTCAGTCCATTCTCCATAAGCATCTTCCGGTTCTATACGGATAGTTTTTGTTTCACCTATAACAAGAGATTTCACACCTTCTTCAAATCCTTTAATCACTTGTTCAGTACCGATTACAAATTCTAAAGGTTCTCTACCTATAGAGGAATCAAATTGTTCACCGTTTTCAAGTGTTCCGGTGTAATGAATAAGTACTGTATCTGCTGTCTGTGGGCTTTGGTTTAATTTTTCTGGACTCATAGTTGGTGTTGCTGTTGGTATCGGTGTTGCTGTTGGTGTATTAACGATTACGGGTATTGTATTTTTCGAACCATCTGCTGAATTTAGTAGGTCTTCTTGTGATCCTGGTCTAGAACAGCTTACAAATAAAATAAATATTGTTATAACCAAAAAGACAGATGATAAATACATCCTCATTATTTTATAATCCTTTCAATCTATAGTACTACTATAGAGAAAAATAAGATTAGATACAAGTTAACAAAAAGAGGCCTGGATTTCCAGGCCTCTTTCATTAACGTCAGATTTGTTACAAATTAAACGTCAGTTCTCCAAACTTGTTCTCTCTTAGGCCACATATACTGTTGTCCTAAAGGAACGGTAATTCCTTGGAGTTCAGTGTAGTAGGTGCTTCGTCCTTGTTGTACTCCGAGAGGAGCAGAAGGCATATCAGCTAGAACAATATCTTCCAGTGCAAGTCCTCGAGCTTTTCGAGTTGCAGAATCTGGAGATGCTGCGAGTTCGAGATATTTAGCGTCAACAACATCACTGCTGTATCCGAGCCAGTTTCTTGAACCACCTGTTAGGAAGTAACTTCCAAACAATTCTTCTGGAGTATTGGTTGTCTGACAGAAGTAGTATGACCAAACTTCATAGTTCAAGTTTTGAGCTAGTGGGAATAACTGAGATGCCTGCATCAAGTCAATAGTAACATTGATACCGATCTTGGATAATTCACCAGCTACGTATTCACCCTGTCGAGCATAGGTGGAAGTATCTCTTACTAACATAGTGAGGGATAATCCATCAGGGAACTCTTGGGCTACAAGTTTCTTAGCTTCTTCTACTTCAGCTGCTTTAGCGTCGCCTCTAGCCCAACCTTCCATCTTAGCAACTTCGCTTGGAGGTCGTCCCCAAGTAGTTTCGTCAAGATAAACTGTTGGAGTCCATCGGTCTTCACCGAAGTGAACAACTTCAGCATAACCATAACGGTCGATTGATAAGTTCACAGCTTTTCTGAGGTTAGCGTTGTCAAATGGAGGCTTAGTAGCATTCATATTGACACCTTGTGGTCGACAAGTGGTTGTATAAGGAATCCAGTCGATCTCACCGTTAGCTTTTGCCTTGTCATACAAATCATTATTGTCTGGGGAAGGCATAGTTCGGCTGACTTCAACCTGTCTGGTTAAGAAAGCTGACTGAGCAACTTCAGCTGATCGAATCAACTGAATTTCCCATTCATCTAAGTATGGGAGGCCAGCTCTGAAGTAGTCAGGATCTTTTTCATAAATCCAGGTGGAACCTCTTTCAAAGCTCTTGAGCTTATAAGGTCCTGAACCATAGGATCGTTCGTTTAACATTTCTCTTGTTGTACCGTCAGGCATAATACCTGAGAATCCAATTGCGAGAATATCAATAAGACCAGGGAATGGTTGAATGAGATGGAAACTTACTTGATTTCCGTCTGAAGACATACCTTGGTCTGGTCGATCAATATCAACGAACTCTTTCATCCAACCTGAACGTGCTGATACCACACCATCAACGAGACCCATGATTTTTTCCATGCTGTACTCAACGTCTTTACCAGTCATTGTAGTACCGTCTCGAGGTCCGGCTACCCCGTTAATATTGGAATGATACTTTACATTATCTTCTAATGTGAAAGTCCAAGTTTTACCATCATCACTGATGGTCCACTCTTTAGCTGCATCAGGTACGATAACACCTGCATCTGGACTCCATACCAAACTGCTGTACATTTTAGCGTTATGCTGAACGAATACAGAAGATGTGGCGTTATGGACGTCGAAACTGACAGGGTCTCTTGAACCTGTTGAAATTACTCTACCACCTGATTTAGGTTTTACACTAGATTCAGCGGCAGGAGCAGCTTCTGTGGTTGCCTCTGGTTTAGCGGCTGCTGTTTCAGTACTACTACTTGTAGAAGCTGTAGAACTACTTGTCGTAGAGCTACTGCTACTTGAAGCGGTACTTGTAGAAGCTGTGCTTTCGGCTGCCG
>JBJKVQ010000020.1:0-76391 GCA_045562575.1 Dehalococcoidia bacterium | reverse complement strand
CATCTTTGTCTTTTTCGTCATGTTCACCATGTTCTTCTTTTTCTTCATCATGACCATGGCCTTCATGTTCATCTTTGTCACCATGTTCACCATGTTCTTCTTTATCTTCATCATGACCATGGCCTTCATGTTCATCTTTGTCACCATGTTCACCATGTTCTTCTTTATCTTCATCATGACCATGACCTTCGTGTTCGTCGTGCTCATCTTCTTTAAATTCAATAGGATTAATTTTTTCGCCTATTTCAATTAAAGTTTGATTTGTATTAGTTGTGTTCTCAAGTAGTTTTAAAAGAGGTCGTGTTTCATATTTTAAACCTACATAGAAAACTAAATCTGCTGACTCAATTTTTGCGACATCCTGTGGAGATGGTTCAAAATGATGAGGATCAGATCCGTAAGGCATCAAAACTTGTACATCAATATTATCTCCTGCAACCTGTTTAACATATTCACCAAGCATGGGTGTTGTAGCTAGTACACTAATTTGTTTTTCTGAACTTTGATCGCTAAGTTGTGTTTGTGAACTTTCATCATCAGATCCGCAAGCTATCATAAGCATAGCAATAGAAATTAATGAGAATTTTTTTAATAAATTAAATAAACGCACGATTTTACCTCCAATTATTGAGAATAAGAATCATTCTCAATAATACATACTTTATTTTTAATGTCAACCTATTGCATATGATGAAATTGAATCGTTATAATAGGTGAATGACTAGAGATAAGACAGATTTAACCCAACAATGTAGACAATTGTTGATAGACAATGATATACCAATTACTCGTCCACGAATTCTTTTGCTAGAAATTTTGTTGCAGCATAAAGGGCCTTTAAGAGTTGAGGATGTAATCAAGCTATCTGAGGGAAAACTTGCTTTATCATCTCTATATAGAATTATAAATTTTTTAAAAAGTAGCAATTTAATTAGTGAATTCCAAACCCCAGATAATACCAAAGTTATAGAATTATCGGATCTAAAGGATAACCATCATCATCATGTTTTCTGTCAGACATGTGGTTCAGTTGAAGATTTTGAATTGAATGAAATGACAGAAATAAGTCTTCAAAAAGAAATTCAAAAAATTGAATCTTTAAATAATATTTCGGTATTGTCACATTCATTAGAACTTTTGAGTATTTGTAATCCATGCCAAGCCAAAATCTAACTAAGTAACTAAAATATATTACCCTGACTATTTTCCTATGATATAATCCATCGCAATTAACACGGAGAATTTTTACATGCGTACATATTTAAAGGTTTTTGGGGTAGTATTTCAAATCGTAGTAGTTATTTTACTTATATCAAAGTATGTTTTATAGAAATACAATCTTGGCATTATCCTTAGGAGAATCTTATGAACGATGAAATAGATCCAGTTGAAGAATACAATAGGATCTTAGATATTCTAGATAATGCACGTCATACTGCATTAAAACTTAAAGATGAAATAGCAGAATTTTTGCTTAAATCTGGACAGACAAAGCATTTGAAAATACCTATCAAGCAATTGCAAGATATGCAGCTTGAAACTCAGGCTAAATATCTTGAACTCCATTTGGAATTTGTTCTTAATCGATTAAAGAAATAGGTGTATTTATAGGTCAAATTAGTGGTGGGCTGATGGAACTTGACTCCTGGACATCCTGTTTGTACGTTTTTTACTATTACTATGTATGTTTATGATTTTTCCATAATATAAATTAGCCAAGTATTCTAAGTTTTTCTTCATTTGTTGGTACTCTACAAGTTTCTCTTTTACCAAACCATTTATATCTTCTAAGTGCTATTTGATCATAAATAAAATCACGTATAAATCCAGGGATAATATAAAAGATTTTACATAATTTATAGATACCATTAATGTCAGATAATATTGAAAGAACAGCATTAGATTTAATTTTTATAACACCGTTTCTAAGATATATTACATTATCAAGTTTAGCTATATCTTGGGGATTATAGCCCATTTCAGAGAGAGTTTCTGACGCATATTTAGATTGTAGTGAAGCAAATAATATTTTTTCTTTTTTGTCATGTTTGATGATAAAATCTATTGATCGGCTACAGAGAATACAATACCCATCGTAAAATAGTACAAATGGGTAAATATTATTTTTTTCATTAATTTTTTCATTGTTTTTCATAATATTGGAAAATCTACCAAGTCCTTGTTGTAGAGTCTATGGAGAAAATGCAAGAAGGTTTGCAAGACCTAAAAATTCTCTTAGTGTCATTAAAGAATCCTCATTTTTAAAAAGGGTATGTCACAAATACTATTATTACAGTGACTATTAATAAATATATAAATTGTTCTCTCATAATGGAATAATTGTTGAATTTTACTTAAATAAAATGCGATTTGTTTGACCAATAAAAAGCTAGATGGTGGACAAAGTGGTGGAATAAAGGTTTATTTTCGATGACACCAAAGCTGGAAAGGTGACATTTTAAACCTAAATTAATGGTGGAGCTGACAGGGCTCGAACCTGCGACATCCTGCTTGCAAAGCAGGCGCTCTCCCAGCTGAGCTACAGCCCCAAAGTAAAAATACCAGAATCATAGTATAAATCACTTGTGATTATAGTCAATAGACATAATATAATGCTAAGACTATAATGTTAGGCAATGAGTTAACAATCGGGAGTGTGTAAATTGCCTAGGATAGGTCCTACAGAATTAATAATTATTCTATTTATAATCTTAATTGTTTTTGGTGCAGGTAAATTACCTGAAATTGGCGGAGCCTTAGGAAAAGGTATAAAAGCTTTCAAAAGAGGTCAAGATGAAAATGAAACACCCGAAACAGTAGTACAAAAAGAAGACGTTACAGAACCAGAGAACAAGTCTGAATCAACTAAATCTTAATTCTTTTATATCTTTTGAATTTTATTAGATTTAGGGGATATAACCCATGATAGAAAAATTCCTAGTTCATATAAAACTATAATTGGTATAGCAACGAGAATTTGATTGATAGGGTCAAATGTAGGGGTTATAGCTGCAGCTAGTATAAACGCAAGTACAACTGCGTATTTTCTACCTCTTGCAAAAATACGAGAATTAGCTACATTTATTTTAGTTAATAAACACATTATAAAAGGTGTTTGAAAAATAAATCCAAGCCAGAAAAGCAAGTTAACCATTAAATTAATATATTGTCCTATCCTTATCATTGGACTTGCTATATCCGAATTAAAGGTTAATAAAAAATGTATGGCTGGTGGTAGTAAGATATAATATCCGAATAAAATTCCAGCAATAAATGTCATTGTTATAAGAGGTAGAGAAATAAATAAATATTTTTTCTCACTTTTTGTCAAACCAGGAGAAATAAACATAACCATGTTATAAATAATGATTGGCATTGCAACAATTAATCCTGCTGTAAATGATATTTTCATAGAAATACCTAACATTTCAGTTGCATTGGTATACACTAATTCGATTGTTTGTATAGTCGTTCCGTCAGGATTTACCCGTTCTAATGTACGTATTGGTTCAGATAATATTGTAAGAATATCTCTATGGAAAAAAAACATCACAATTGTTGCGCCAAATATTGAAATTGCTGAAACTATGAACCGATTGCGCAATTCAGTTAAGTGGCTTTTTAAAGCAATTTCTTCCTGATTATTTTCCATAGTTATTCTGGACTATTTTTTGATTTTTCATTCTTTTCTGATTCTTCAAGATCTTCTAAAGCAAGCATTTTAGGTAATTCATTGGCTGTATTTTGAAATTGTCTTAACATGCCACCAATTTTTTGTGCGATTTCAACCATTTTGGCAGGTCCTAAAAAAACAAGTGCAATTAAAAGTATAAAGATTAACTCAGTAAATCCAATTCCTATAATATTCATATATTTCCAATCCTTTGGTATTTACTTGAGTTACATAACTCATGCATATTATCCCTATTTGATAAATATAGACTATATCCTAATTGTACAAATAATTCATCAAGTAGGCATAGTGGTAAACCAACCACATTTAAATAACAACCTTCAATGGATTCGACAAAATTAAACTCTGGATCTTGTATAGAATACGCACCTGCTTTATCGAAGCCACGGCCAGATTCGATATATTTAGTGAGTATTTCACTAGTAATTGTTTTCATAGAAACCAGTGTTGATAATGATTTAGATATTTCAATTTTTTTATCCAAATCAATAATACTAATACCTGTGGTAACTTTATGAATACTTCCAGATAGAGATTCTAACATTGTCTTCATGTGTTGGATTGTTTTTGGTTTTTCGAGTATTTCATTATCCGAATACACGATGGTATCGGATCCAATAATTATTCCGGAACTTTCAATTTTTGCGATTTCTTTTGCTTTTGACATTGATATATTTTCGACATATATTTCTGGGTTTCTATCGGCAGAATATTCCAGATTATTTGGTTCTTTAACTATAAAGTCTATGTTTGCAAGTTCTAGAATTTTTCTTCTTCTTGGTGAAGATGAAGCAAGAATAATATTTGAACATATTTGTTTAGTTAGAACTACTATAGTTTCTACATGATGAGTGTGAGGGAACATATCTAAAGGTTGAATAAGATCAATTTTATACATCCCATTTAAAAGTAATTGTAAGTCCCTTGCCAAAGTATCTGGGTCACATGAAACGTAAATAATATTATTAGGTTTCATTTTTAATATAGATTTAATAGATTGTATATCACATCCTTTTCTTGGTGGATCAACGATTATAGCATCAATACTTTCACTAATATTATCTAGAACAGATTCAGTTTTCCCTTGTATGAATTCTATATTTGTTAGATGTCCTAAACTATCTTTTCCATCTTGAATAGCTGAAGGAGATTCTTCAATTGCAAATATTTTTTTTACATAAGGGCTTAATAATCCAGCAAACGTACCAACACCAGCATATGCATCAATTATTATTTCGTTACCTTTAAAAGCTAAATGCGTTTTAATTATTTCTCCCATAGTAGGTATTTGTGCAGTATTAACTTGGAAAAAAGATGGAGAAGCAACCTTAAATGGTATTTCATTAACAGTTTCTCTGTAGTGTTTTTGCCCAGTTTCTAAATTGATTTGATCGGATTTTAAATTAGGTTGAATAAGAAAAGAGTTATTTATATTAGAGTGCCTTATTGATAGTTGTGAAGTTTCTGCACATTTATTTTGTAATTGATTTATTTTATCGTTTATTCCCTTATTCATTATTTTACATTCATCAATTTGAATAAATTCACGAGTATTTTTATTTACAAAACCTAATTTACCTCCATATCGGACAGTAAATCGCGCATGGTTTCTATAGTGTGTGGTTTCTGGTGCAGGTATGGTGTTTTTAATAGATACATTAGATAATTTCGTAATTTTATTTAAAGCTTCTTGAACTCTTATTTTTTTTATAACAAGCTGTTCTTCATATTGTATATGTTGTAATTGGCAACCAGTACACGAACCATAATATTTACAAAACGGTGTTACTCTTTTAGAAGAAGGCTTTAAAACTTCAGTAACAATCGCAGTTTCGTAATTTTGTGTTCTAGTTGTTTTTTGTACGATAACTTCTTCACCTTGAATTGCACCTGAAATAAATAAAGGTAAATCATTTTTAAGATCTACTCCTTCACCAAATTTACTAATTGAAGTAATTGTTAATTGGAGTTTTTCTTCATCTTCATGTATTCGTTGAATTTTATATTTTTTACGCATATATATTTATTGTTTTAAATTATTTGTTGCTCAGTTATAATATTTATAAGGTGTAATCTATGGAACGTCGAAATAATAATAATCGAATAGCAGGTAAGACAACAAGGGTTGAGCTTAAAACTCGTCCTCGTTTACCAGAGTGGTTTAAAGTGAAAGCTCCTGGTGGCGAGAATTATATACATCTCCAAAATTTACTGAAAGAAAATGACTTACATACAGTTTGTCAGGAAGCTAGATGCCCAAATATTGGTGATTGTTGGGAAAGAAAAACCGCGACTTTTATGATACTAGGTGATATTTGTACTAGAGCATGCAGATATTGTGCAGTTAAAACTGGAAGACCTACAGCATTAGATGTTATGGAACCAGTCAAACTGGCAAAATCTGTAAACACTCTAGGTTTAAACTATTGTGTTATTACTTCCGTAAATAGAGATGATTTAGAAGATGGTGGAGCTTCAGTTTTTGTTGAGTGTGTGAAAGAAATAAGAAAATTGCGACCCAACTGTAAAGTTGAACTTTTAATACCTGATTTTTCCTTTGATGCTTTAGAAAAAATAATCGAGATAAAACCTGAAGTTTTAAATCATAATATTGAAACTGTAAGAGAAGTATTTAAAACAGTTCGTCCAAAGGGCAATTATGACTACTCGATAGAATTATTAAAGAGGGTAAAAGAAATTAATCCTAATATGATAACAAAATCCGGTATGATGGTTGGGTTGGGGGAAAATCTTTCTCAGATCAAGTCAACTATGCAAGATCTAGTTGATGTTGGTTGTGATATATTAACAGTTGGGCAGTATTTACGACCTGGCGAAATGTATGCTCCTCTAAAAAAATTCTATACTCCACAAGAATTTATAGAAATTAAAGAGCTTGGACAAAGTTTAGGTTTAGGTCACGTAGAGTCTGGGCCTCTCGTTAGAAGTTCATACCATGCAGATGAACAACACACAAAATTATCTGAGCCATTATCTATAAACAGCTAATTACCAAACCTATTGTAAGTTGGATTAATCAAAATTTCATTAAGAGTGACATGGGGTGGTTGTTTGGCAACAAACAGTATTAATTCTCCAAGGTCATCAGACTGAAGTATTCTAGCTTTATCTTCGTCACTAACAGGAACTGGTCTTTTATCAAGAATAGGGGTAGCGACTTCGCCTGGACAAATGGCTGTTGCCCTAATTCCATTATTTCGTTCTTCAATTATCAAACTTTCTGTCATTGCATTTAAAGCATGCTTTGCAGAAACATAAGCTGGCCCCGTTAAGGCTCCTGCGCGTTTTCCAGCCATAGATGATATATTAATTATTAATCCATTACCCTGTTTTCTCATTGTTGGTAAAACTGATTGGCAACAATAAAATGCACCATTCAGATCAATATTGATTACACTATTCCAATCATCAATAGAAACATCAGGCCAATTTCTTTTAGGGACATTGATGCCGGCACTAAATACTCCAATATCAATTTGTCCATATTGTTTAATTATTTCATTTGCTGTTTGTACAACTGATGAATTATCAGACACATCTAATTGATGAATTGATACGTTATTAGAATTAATAGTTGAAGCTACTTCTTCAAGTACTGAAATACGTCGACCTGAAAGAGCAACTTTACAACCAGCTTCGACTAATTTTATTGCTGCAGATTCTCCAATTCCACTTCCAGCACCAGTAATCCATACAACTTTCCCATTAATATCTTCTAACATTGTAAACCTCCCTATTGCGATAAAATTATGCCTCTTCGTGTATCCATGGTACACGAGTTTTTTCAAGATTTAATGTGACACTAAATCCATTTTCTGTATTTTCAAATCCACCGGTAAAAGTAACAGATGTTGGTCCCTCTTTATATTCTATTTCTCCATTTGGTTTTATTGTGAAGGGTCTATCATGACCAGGATATACAACAGATGCTATTTTTCGAATTTTTTCAACGCTTTCACTTGCTTCTTTTTTACTCCAAAAGATTAATCCAGGAGTACCTCTTTGTAGTGAAAAAGCGTCGGTCAATGAATCTCCAGCTATAACAGCATTGCCATCATTTGTAGAGACAACTACACTAATATGACCTCTGGTATGACCCGGGGTTTCAATTATTTGTATTCCTGATTCTATTTCAGTTTCTTCAGTAATAATCGATATATTGTGATTTTCTATTGTTTTATTAAAATATTTTGGTGTTGCCCAATCATTATTTCTAGGATTATTAGCATATTCAATTTCTTTTTGATGTATATAGAGTTTAGCGTTAGGAAATAAATCAACATTTTGACAATGATCCCAATGAGAATGAGTAAGTATTATACTGGAAATATCTTCTGGCTTTAGTCCTTCTTTTTCCAATGATTCAACAAGTAAGATTCTTCTACCAAAATGACCTACATCAACTAATATATTTTGTTCTCCTTGAAGTAATATTACGGAAGATAGACCTAATCGTGCTTGATTAGATCCAACATTCATTCCATGAGTCAATACTTTTATTGTATACATATTAAACTCCTATCTATTTTGATACATTTTCCAACCTTTGTTTTATTATGTAAACTATATCTGTACAGTATTTAGTTACCAAGTTTAAATAAAGCTTAATTTTTACTTCTTTTAGGCCTACTGGAGAAAATGGACGATTTATTTTTATTAAATGCAACTATTTTAAAAAATAGATTTGATCTTTCACAATCAAATATTCATATTGCAAATGGTGTAATACAGTCTATAGATCTAGATTATATTGATAGCAAAGAGTTTTCTAATACACAGATTTTTGATTGTGAAGGGAAAACACTTCTTACTGGTTTTTCTGATGCACATATACATTTATTTTCGTATTCTTCAAGTTTGAATCAAGTAGATGTTTCATATCCGAAAGTGAAAAACACTAATCAACTTTTAAACATTATTTCTAATAATATAGAAAATTCACCAAAAGGTAGTTGGATACTATGTGATGGTTTTGATGAAATGGATCTAGATGACCCGGTAACATTAGATATTTTGGACAACACCTCTGTAAATAACCCAGTCAAAATTAGTCACAGATCTGGGCATGCTTGTTTTATGAATAGTTTAGCTATGAAACGATTAAGTATTAATTCTGCATCAGAAGATTATCAAAGAGGTCTAATTGACCGTGACAATAATGGTAATCTTACTGGATGGTTTTTTGATATGAATGAACAAATTTCAGCGTTAATGAGGGAGAAAGAACAAGAAACCCAAACAGAACTTAATATTTCAAATACCCTAGAACAACTTGTACATATGGGAATATTTTATATTCATGATGCTTCTATTAACAATGATCTAGAAAAATGGAATTTTTGCCTAAACCACAGTAACAATTTACAGTCTTCTCCCTGGATTACTTTATTACCTGGTATAGACCATTTAGATGAATTTATTGATAAGGGTTTATATTTTGGATATACGGATAATAATATGACTTTAGGGCATACCAAAATAATTGTTAGTTCAATTTCTGGGAGCCTATATCCAAAATTGGATGAACTTAGAAATCAAATATCAAAATCACATAACCATGGATTCCCAGTAGCAATTCATGCAGTTACTCAAGAAGAGATTAATTTAGCTTTGGACGCTTTGCTAATAGTTTATTCACACAAAAAACCATTCCATAAGGACAGAATTGAACATTTTACTGAAGCTACTCCACAAGTTATATCTAAAACTAAAAAACTAGGTGTTAATTTAGTAGTTAATCCTTCCTTTATTTTTAAAAACGGATTTAGGTACACTCAGAGAATACCTAAAATACTCCAACCTGACACGTTTAATTATCGAACCTTACTAGACAATAGATTTAACCTAGCTATTGGATCTGATGCTCCTTATGGAAACCCTGATCCTATGATAAACATTCAAGCTATGGTTAATCGAAAGGATCAATTAGGTAACACATATCAAATCAGTGAATCTATTGGCATTATTGAATCGATATGGTTAATTACAAAAGGAATAAATTATGTTAGCGCTAAAGAAATAATACCTGATCAATTAAATGTAGGAGATAAAGCGAATTTTGTTGTTCTAAACCACAATTTACAAAATATAAATAAAAATAATGTCCATAAATTAGCAATAGATACCATTATCAAAGATGGATGTTTACTAAGATAAATAAAAAAATACTTTTATTGTCTTCTTTCAATAACATAATCAAGTAATAGGCTAAGAGAATTCTTTTCCTCAGAATTTGGAAATTCTTCTAACATTTGTTTACCAATATCACAGTAATATTGAGCTTTGATATAACACTCTTCAATAATTTGAGAATTCAAAATACTTTCAATTATTTTAAGTTTATGGTTTTCAGAATCACCTTCTGAAAATAAGGAAAGTATATTTGTTTCGTTAGGAAACTTTTCTAAATAAATAAGTGATGGTAATGTTAGTAGTCCTTGGTCTAAATCTTGACCTACAGGTTTACCAAATTCATTTGGATCACCTTCAAAGTCCAATATATCGTCAATAATTTGAAATGCCATACCCAAGTTATAGCCATACGATTTTAAGAGAGTTATTTTTTCTTTAGAGCAACCTGAAATTATTGCTCCTGTTTCTGCCGAAGTTTCAAAAACTGAAGCTGTTTTTTTATATATTCTTTCCAAGTATCCTTCAAAATTTTGTTGCGTATTAAATTTCTGTGAAGTTTCTAATATTTGTCCTGTAGAAACCTCCATTGTTGTTTCTGAAAATCTTTGTATAGCATGAATATTTCCTGTATCACAAACCGTGGATGCCGAATTAGCAAATACCAAGTCACCAATTAATATTGCCATATCTGTTCCATAAAGGTTACTTATTGTTTCCTCTCCTCTTCGGACAGCAGATTTATCAATCGCATCATCATGAATTAAAGAAGCTAAGTGGAATAGTTCTATAGCTGTAGCCATAGTTATTGATTCTTTTGTTGTAGGCTTTTGTGTTTGTGCTGCCAACAAAGTAATTGCTGCCCGCATTCTTTTTCCACTAGATTTAGAAATATGATAGAGCGGCTTTGCAAGTGTTGGATGTTGGTTTACAGGAAGGTTAATCAGATTTTCATCTACGATATTTAACGATTGCTGTATGGGTTTATAAATATTTACTATATCGATTTTTTCTATACTATTCATTTGCTAACGGATTTTCTATATCAAGTTCAAGTTTTTTAAATAAAGGAAGAGGGGGTTCAAGTCTAGTTCCAGAATGAGGTTGTACAATATCCCACGTAGGTTTACCTATATCACTAACTATTCCTAGATAATCACCTAATTTCTCAGATGCATTTGGCATGAATGGAGATAGAAATGTTTTTATAGCACTAATTGAGTATAGAGCGACCCACATTATTGTTCCAGTTCGCTCTTTATCTGTCTTTATTGTATGCCAAGGAGCTTCTGAATCTAAGTATCTATTAGTATTTTGTGCAAGACTCATAATTTGTCTCATGGACTCGCGAAATTTACAAATATCTAAATTTAACTCAACATTTTCTTTGGTCGAAAAAATTTCTGAAATTAACTTTTTATCACTAGTTTCTAGTTCTTTACATTCTGGAATTTGACTATCAAAATTTTTAAATGTAAAAGTAAGTATTCTGTGGATTAAATTTCCTAAAGTTGCAACTAATTCATCATTATTTCTTCTTAAAAATTCTTCCCAAGTAAAATCGGAATCACTGTTTTCTGGCATATTAGAAACAATATAATATCTTAATGCATCAGCAGAGAATTTTTCCAAAAATTCATGAGCCCATACAGCTCTATTTTCACTTTTAGAAAATTTTCCTCCAGAAAGATTCATATATTCATTTGCAGGTACATCATAGGGTAAATTATGATTTTCATACCCTAGTAATATGCCAGGCCAAATTATTGTATGAAACGGTATGTTATCTTTCCCTAAAAAGTAATAACTACGTGCATTTTTATTAAACCAAAACTTTTCCCACTCTTTGGGTTTTTCTTGAATTTGAGCCCATTCTTTGGAGGCAGACAAATATCCAATTACTGCTTCAAACCAAACATAAATTCTTTTAGTTTCATATCCGTCTAATGGTATTGGTATTCCCCATTCAATGTCACGAGTTATAGCTCTGTCTTTCAATCCTTCTGTCAGATATTTCAAACTAAAATTTTTTACATTTGGTTTCCAATAATCATTCTTTTTTATCCATTCTAATAAGGGTTTTTCTAAATCACTTAATTTTAAAAAGAAATGTTCAGATTCTTTAGGTATTGGAGTATCACCACTTAATTTACTAATAGGATTGATCAGTTCAAGTGCGTCCATAGGTTTACCACATTGATCACATTGATCGCCACGAGCTCTTTCGTATTTACAATCAGGGCAAGTTCCTTCAACATAACGATCTGCAAGGAACCTGTTGTCAATTTTAGAATATAGTAAAGTCATATATTTTTTGTAAATTAATCCCTTATCATATAATTTTGTAAATATATCTTGAACAGTATCAATATGGTTTTGTGTACCAGTAGTTGTGAATAGATCATAAGATATACCAAGATTTTCCCAAACTTCCAAATGATTCTTTCTATATTTATTCACAATATCTATTGGTTGAACGCCTTCAGCTTCTGCTGCAATAGTGACAGGTGTACCATGCTGGTCACTACCTGACACCATGATTACTGTGTTACCACGAGCTCGTTGATAACGAGCAAAAATATCTGCGGGCAAATAACAACCTGCTATATGTCCTAAATGAAGATAATTATTTGTATATGGCCAAGCAGTTGCGACCAAGATATTTTCTGACAAATGTACCCTCTTTACGGTTGTGGATTAGATATCTATTTTAAACTAATTTTTTCTTACAAATCAAATATTTTTTTGGAATTATTAAATTGTAATCCAAATATCATAAATTTCTTTTTTGCTTATGCGTGGATAATGCTTCATAATCCACTGAATACCTTCTTTGGGTCCTGAGCCTGCTTTTTTTAGTATTTTAAGATCTTCATTAATTTCATTCAATATTTTTTCTTTTGTTAACTTAGTTTCAGAAAAGTCTGACTTTCCTTCAATTGCAATTGTAAACTCGCCTTTTGGGTTTGGAAATTTTGATTTAACTTCCGATACGGTAGTTTTTACAATTTCCTCATATATTTTTGTCAGTTCTCTACATACAACAATCTTTCTATAGGGATCTAATAATTTTTCGAGTAAATCTAAAGTTGATACCAGCCTATGTGGTGTTTCAAAGAAAATTGATGTATTTTCCATAGAAGATACCATAGAAATTATTTTCTCTCTTTTCATCTTTTGATGAGGCAAAAAACCAAAAAATGTAAAATGTTCTGAATTTAATCCTGAAACAGAAAGTGCAGTTGTTATCGCCGATGGTCCGGGTATAGGTACAATTGCATGATTAGTTTCTAGAATTTCGTTTGCTAGTAATGTTCCTGGGTCATGAATGCTTGGGGTACCAGCATCTGAAACGAGTGCAATATCTCCATTATTTAATGCTTCCATTATTTCGGGGAGGCGTAAATTTTTATTATGTTCATGATAACTTAATAATTTTGTTTTAATCTCATACCTATTTAATAATTTTTTGGTATTTCTGGTATCCTCGGCTAATATCAAATTTACTTCACGTAGTATTTCAAGAGCTCGTATCGTTATATCACTTAAATTACCTATAGGTGTGCCAACAAAATATATTGTACTCATTTTTGTTATCCAGTTATTATAATTATAAAAATCATTAATTAAATTAAATTTTCTTTTGTGAACATATGATATGGGATTTATTCAAGAAATAGAAGAAATAGAAAAAAACCTTGGTAATGTATTTATAACAGATATTTCACCACCTAAAGGTTTAAGTGATATTGGGTATAAATCAATAGTAAATATTAATTCGGACTTTCTATTAGTTATTGATAGTCCGGGTGCATCAGTTAGATCAGCTCCCATTCCTTTTGCATATAAATTAAGTTCAGAACAAGATCAAAATGTGATATTTACTATGAATTGCAGGGATATGAATAAACTTGCTATTCAAAGTAATTTGCTCGGTGCTCAAATATTAGATTTACATAATGTATTTATTGTTAATGGAGATGATTTTGCAGACCAAAAAGTTTCTGCAAAAAATGTATACAATTATACTCCGACGTCTTTAATTTCCGATATTGTTAATTTAAATCGTGGAATAGATTTTCAACAAAGAAGATTAGATTCTCCTACAAAATTTAGCATTGGTAGTGCAATTGACTTTTCCAAGGTGCCGCAAATAAATGAAATAAAATTAGTAAGAAAAAAAATAACTAATGGGACCGATTTTTTTATTTCTCAACCTTGTTATGATTCAAGATTTATTTTAGATTTCCATAAATCTTATTATTTAGAATACGGTCATTCTCTTGAAAAGCCAGTTTTTTATGGTGTACAAATGCTTTCTAATACTGGAAAAAATTGGGGCAATATTCCAGAACATATAGAAAATGAATTGAAAGTCAATAATTCTTCATTGGAAATTGCTTTGAAGTTCATCCAGGAATTATTAAGCTTAGGTTTAAACAAAATCTACTTAGTACCACCAATAGAAAATGGGGGCAAAAGAGATTACGATATGGCTAAATTATTAATAAAAAACATTCGGAGTATTTAAATTATGCAAATTAGTTCAGATGATAATTATCCAAGAAAAACAGTAGATATAAATAGCTCATTTATGTCGTATGTCGATAGTGGAAGTGGTGATGTAGTTATGTTTTTACACGGGAACCCAACTTCGTCCTTTCTGTGGCGAAATATCATTCCTTTGCTAGATGAAAGTTCTCGCTGTATAGCTCCTGATTTAATAGGGATGGGAGATTCTGGCAAGCCTGAAAATTGTGGATATACCTTTATAGAACATTATAATTATTTAGCTGAATTTATTGAAAAAGTTGTACCTGAAGAAAAAATAACATTAGTAATCCATGACTGGGGTTCTGCTCTTGGGTTTCATTGGGCATATAATAATCCTGAAAGAGTAAAAGGTATTGTTTATATGGAAGCCTTGGTTAGACCAATATCTTGGGAAGAGTGGCCAGAAAGTGCTAAAAATATATTTAATTTACTTCGATCAGATGTAGGAGAAGAATTAATTTTTGAAAAAAATATTTTTGTTGAGAGGATACTCCCCAATAGCGTTATTAATGGTGTTTCTGACAGTGCTATGGAAATTTATAGATCTCCATATTCAATTAAAGAATCAAGATTGCCAACTTTGGTATGGCCAAGAGAAATTCCAATTTCTGGAGAACCAAAACATATGGTTGAAGTAATTGGTAATTATGCTGAATTTATGAATGAGAGTAAATTGCCGAAATTATTCATTAATGCCGAACCAGGATCTATACTCACAGGTGCACAGAGGGAATTCTGTAGACAGTGGCCCAATCAAAAAGAAGTTGTTGTGAAAGGGTTACATTTTATTCAAGAAGATTCTCCACAAGAAATCGGAGAGGCGATAAGTCAATGGTTATCAGAAATAGACTAAAAAAGAGGTAAATATGAGTTCTTATAAAACTTTGAATTTTGATATAAAAGATCAAATTGCATATATAGAGTTTGCAAATCCAGATAGTGCAAATGCTATGACGTCTGATATGGCATTAGAAATGGCTCAAGTGTCTGAAATATGTCTTACAAATTTTGACCTGAGAGCTATAAAAATCAGTGGCCAAGGGAAAATTTTTTGTGGAGGGGGAAATGTTAAGGCATTCAATGAAGAGGGTGATAACCTAGAAAAATACTTAGAAAGTATGGCTACTAATTTACACAAATCAATAGCTAATTTTGCTAGATGTAAGGCCCCGGTTGTATCTATAGTACAAGGATTTGCAGCTGGTGCAGGTCTAAGTTTAGTTGGAGCTTCAGATTTTATAGTAGCATCAGACACAGCTAAGTTTACATTAGCATATTCAAGAATTGGATTTTCTCCGGATGGTTCATCTACTTACTTCCTTCCAAGAATTATTGGAATTAGAAAAATGATGGATCTTATGATAACAAATCGTGTTTTAAGTGCTGAAGAAGCACTGGACTGGGGTTTGATCAGCCGAATTGTTTCTGAAGATTCATTAATTGAAGAAGGTCAAAAGATTGTTGAACTAATTGGAAGAGGCGCAACATCAGCAATTGGTATGGCAAAAAAATTATTAGCATCTACATTTGAACAATCATTAGAATCTCAGATGGCTTTAGAACATTTAGGTATAGCAACCATGTCAAGAACTAATGATTGTAGAGAAGGATTTACAGCCTTTATTGATAAACGAGATCCTAAATTTACTGGTCGTTAATTTAATTTGACCTCTGATCGGCAAATTTAGTATGTGCGTCAATAAGAACAGTTTTTCCTTCACTATTTAGCTTTTGTGCTTCTATTAAGGCAGGTCTAATTTCTGCAGGTTTGGTTATTTTGATACCAGTAGCTCCCATTCCTTCAGCTATTTTCCAATATTCTCCAAACATATGTGAAACACCATACACTTCTCTGGCTGTAGGAAAACCCCCAGGATAAGTGGCCATTCCACCGTTATTTAATAAAATCGTAGTAATAGGCAAATTTGATCTTACGGATGTTTCAATATCTAATCCAGACATGCCAAAAGCACCGTCACCCATAAAGTTGACACAAAATTTGTCTGGGAATGCTTTTTTAACTCCAATCATTAGTGGAATACCAAATCCAAGATGAGTAGTTTTCCCCCAACCTACATATCCATGGGGAGTAGTTGCATTATAGAACGGTACCATCATATCTCTTGGTGCTCCAGCATCATGTGTTACTACGCTTTTAGTTTTATCAACAGTTTGGTCTAATTCCCATATTAATCTATATGGATTAATTGGCCCTTGATCGTCGGTTAATATTGGTAACCATTGTTCCAACCATTTTGATTTTACGCTTTGAATTTCCTTAATTACTTCAGGTCTTTGTTTACCCTTTTCACCAACCTGGGCTTTTATTTCATCTATTATTAATTTTATAGTTTCTTGAGTATCACCTGGAAGAGAAATTTCCACGTTGTAATCCTTATTAATATCTTCAACACTTACAACGTTATGAATTATAGTTTTACCTTCAGGTATAGTTCTGGCATAAGGGGTTCTAGTTAAACTAGTACCTAAAGCAAGAATTAAATCTGATTCGTTTAACCATTTAATTGCAGCTGCAGTAGTGGCTCCAGAACCTGCTCCTAATGATAGCGGGTGAGTTTCATCAAATCCTGATTTACCAGGCATACTAGTATATACAGGGAGGCTGAGTAGCTCAGCTAATTCTTTAAGTTCTTCTGTTGATTGTGAAAATAAAACACCCATTCCTGACCAAATTATAGGATTTTTTGCTTTTAGTAATGCTGAAACTGTATCTTTTATATTTGATTTAGACGGTAATTGAGTACTTTTTGTTGGGGAATGATATGAGTCTACATCTACATTTAATTCTGACGCACCTACATCACTAGGTAGTTCTATCATTACTGGTCCAGGTCTTCCATTTCTAAGATGATGGAATGCTCTTCTCATAACATCAGGTATTTGGTCAGCTTTGTTTACCAATTCACCGTACTTTAAAACATTTCGAAATGTGTCTACTGCAGAGAATTCTGGTCTTATATTAATTCTATGTAAAGCAGGGGCACCAGGTAGTACTAATACTGGGATATTATCTGCAAAAGCCTGACTAACACCACCCATGGAATTTTCTGCTCCTGCTTGATTTTGCATAGCAAAAACTCCAAATTGATTTCTGTCGTTCATACGACTGAATCCATCAGCTGCCATCATGCCGCCACGTTCATGTCTGAAAGCTATTGGTCTAATCCCTTCTTTAGCAGCTGCTTCAATGACAGGATTTGAAGGGAAACAGGATATCCAATCGATACCTTCTTTTTTTAATATTCTTGCTATAGCTTCTGTACCATTCATAATTGTCCCTCCTAAATTTTATTTCGCAAGGAGAAGTATATCATGAATTATATTCTCAGTATCTATTTTTAAATCGTTATAAATAACTCGTGTGATACCAGATTTGTCTATTATATAAATTGGTAAAGAATGATCTATTTTGTAAGTGGGGAAAATATCTTTTTTATGATATAAATCTTTCATGGTTTTTTGTGAAATTACATCAATGACACTTCCTTGATCTAAAATTGCTGCATCGGCAGCAATTCCATAATGAGTCCATATATTTTCGAGTATTTGAAGATCACCACTTAGAAAAATCCAATTTGCTTGTACTTCTCTTTCTTGCCAGTCTGGATTTTTGTTATTCAATTGCATGTATTTATAAGTATTTTCTGGGATGTCATTGGTCGGATCAACTGAAATTGAAAGAAATGTTATATCGTCTGAAATATCTTGATTTTGGTTTAATATCTCTGACTGTATTTTGGAAATCATCGGAACAATGATTTTACATTCCTCTTTGCATTCGGAATATAAAAAGGTCAATACTAAAATCTTGTTGCTAAAATCATTAGAATTTACAGAATTGTTGTATTGGTCAATAAGCTCAAATGATGGAATACTTTGACCATTGGTAATAGTAGTACCTTTAAAATTACTAGGTGAACAATTGGAAAGTATTACAGTGGTAACAAATAGAAAAGCTAATAAGGAAATTGAATAGGGAATAGTTCTGTGTATTTTCTTTAGTTCTATCAAATACCAAAACCACTACTTATCATAACAGCGATTAATAAAAGCATGAGGTATAACAGGGAGTATAAATATAATTTTCTTGCTGATGCATGATCCAGATTTTGCCATAGTTTTATTCCCAGATACAAAAAATATATATCTAAAATTAATGCAGAAACAAGATAAAACAAACCTAATTGCGGAACAGTGTAAAAAAGTATTGTTAATGCTACCAATATTATTGAATGCATCATTATAAATTTACGAGTTTCTTTTATACCCATTACGACATTTAACATAGGGATGTTAGCGTTAGCATAATCTTTCTCTAAAAGTATTGAGAGCGCCCAAAAATGAGGTGGTGTCCAAAAGAAGATTATGGCAAAAAGGTACAAGGAGGGTAATCCAATAGTTCCTTGTACTGCTGCCCATCCAATAATAGGGGGAAGTGCACCTGCTGCTCCGCCAATAACGATATTTTGAGTCGATGTCCTTTTTAACCATAAGGTGTATATAAATACATAAAATAAAGTGGCTCCCAATGTTAGTAGTGCACTTAGCAAATTAACAATTGTCCAAAAAGCTACAAAAGATATTATATTTAATACGATACCAAATACTAATGCACTAGTTGGGCTAACTCTACTTCCTGCAACTGGTCTAGATTTTGTTCGAGACATGACAGTATCTATGTCTCGATCGATGAAATTATTTATAGCATTTGCACCAGCTGATGCCAAAGCTCCTGCAACGAGTACTGTTGCTATCAGATGTATTTCGGGTAGACCTTGTTCAGCAATAATCATACCAGTGAGTGCGGATAATAATAGTAGTAATATAATTAGCGGTTTTGATAGCTCAAAGTAGTCAGATAGAAGCTGTATTAAATTGAACTCTTCTTTAGTATTTGTTTGTTTCTTATACATCCAAGTAGTTGTTAAGAGATACATAGAAGCAAGCCATAATGCAGATGCTAAAGAAAGGTGTAATACTCTAAAAACTGGATGGAATCCTGAGGCGGGATTCAATGCGCCTATGAATATTTGTGAAATCAAAAAAGTGCCTACGAGTAATCCGGGAAAAGTAATTTTAGGAACATTGATTTTATAAGCATAGATTACAGGAATCGCTATAGTTATTGTCCCTATAATAACGACAACTCTGTGGAACATATGAAGCCATTGGATATTAAGTTGAGGTAAAAGTGTATTGTCACATAGTGGCCAATTAGGACAACTAGTTCCTGCACCAGCTCCAACAACATATGATCCAGATATCAGAATAACAAAGGAACTGATAGCGCCCACTATAGACCAACGAAAAAGATTTGGAATCTTATCGATGATTAACTTATCTTCAAGAGGTTGAATAGAATTTGTTAGAATTACATACATGAATAATAGAGTGGCAAAAATGAATTGTGCCGTACTAAGATGTGTTGTGACTATTTCAGGGGGTAATTCTCTTAGAACTGTAATAGCTCCTAAAACTACTTGAAATACAAGAAGTATAACAGCAATTGTAGCAGGAACTGTGATTAAAGAATATTTGCGATATTTCCACCAAGATATTATGGCAACTAATAATATTGGTAAACCTGTTATTGCTGCTAATGTTCTGTGTGACCATTCTATCCAAATATGATGAACTTCAATAATCTCTCCAGCATACATAACATCTTGTAATGGTGGGATAATTTGACCATAACAAAGAGGCCAATCAGGACAACCAAGACCAGAATCAGTAACCCTAACTATACCGCCCAGTGTAATAAGAGCGAAAAGTAAGCATAAGGTAAGGAACAGAATTGTTTTAAAACCAGTACCTACACTCGAGAGATCAAATAGAGTTGTGTTATTTTTTTCATTAGCCATTTATTATATTGTAGAACAGGTATTAACTTACTACAACGTCTTTTTTTTCAATCATATTTTAATTCAACATATAATTGATTACAGTTTGTATTGACTGCTCTAGTGCTCTTTGGTATATTTCGCTGTGAAATTTATCACAGATTGTGATAGAATTAGTTGATATATACATAAGCTTGAATGGTGGTAATTTGAAACACACTAGGATTTTAAAGATTGTTTTCGCAACTATGTTGTTTGGGCTCTCTTTAGCTTGTACGCCAGAACATTTACAATCAACCTTTGATCCAAAAGGGCCAATAGCCCGAGATCAAGGCTGGTTGTTTGAACTTCTTTTCTGGGCGATGGCTGCGGTTTTTATTGTAGTTCAAACAGGTTTAGTCTATACAATTATAAAATACAGACGTAAGTCGGAAAATGAACTTCCAAAACAAGTCCATGGTCATGATAAACTTGAAATTGCCTGGACAATAGCACCTATTTTTGTTTTGGCTGTTGTTGCGATTCCAACAGTTAGTATGATTTTTGAACACGATGAAATTCCTACTAACAAGCCCAAAATTGAAGTCACTGCCGAAGGTTATCAATGGTGGTGGGGATTTGATTATACAGATGAAAATATAAATCTTACTACAGCTAATGAACTTCACATACCTACAGATACAGTAATAAATGTTTCCTTAAAATCCGAAAATGTGATTCATAGCTTTTGGATTCCAAAATTAGCCGGCAAAATGGACTTAGTTCCAAATAATAATAATTCAATGTGGTTCATAGCAGATGAACCTGGTGAATATTATGCACAATGTGCAGAATATTGTGGAACATCTCACGCTAATATGAAATTTAAAGTGTATGCACATGATCAAGCTGGGTTTGATGAATGGGTTGCAAATGAACAGAAATCTGCAAATGCTAGTCTTATTGAATGTGCATCTGCTGATGCAAATTGTTCTGGTCTGGCAGCCAAAGGTGCATATATATTCGCTAATAAAAAATTTAGCGGTGTTATAAGAGGCCAACAAGTGGATAATCAAATGTGTGCAGCATGTCATACTGTTGCAGGTATGAAGATTAGAGGTAATGCAGGTCCTGTATTAACTCATGTCGCAAGCAGAACAACTATTGCCTCGGGAATATATGATAATACTGAAGAAAATTTGACTTCATGGATTACAAATCCTAAAGATATGAAACCAGGAGTTTACATGCCAACTCTTAATTTTGAACAAGGTGATGTTCAGGCTTTGGTTGCATATTTACAAACATTAAGATAAGAAAAACTGAAATATAAAATAATGGAGGTATATTGATGGCAGCTAATTCAGGATCTCTCCCAAAGTTTTTGGAGAGACCTACTTCTTACACAACAGGTGTTTGGGGTTGGATTACCACTGTTGACCACAAGAGGATAGGTATAATGTATGGCTTCACTGCTATATTTTTCTTTCTTTTAGGTGGACTTGAAGCAATTGTTATCAGAAGCCAGCTTGCATTTGCAGGTAATGAGATAGTTTCACCTGATATCTATAATCAGTTATTTACGATGCATGCTTTGACTATGATATTTTTAGCAATTATGCCGTTAGCTGTTACATTCTTTAATCTAATTGTGCCTTTACAGATTGGAGCTCGCGACGTAGCATTTCCTCGTTTAAATGCACTGAGCTACTGGATATATCTTTCAGGTGGATTATTACTTAATGCAGGTTGGATACTCGGTGGGGCTGCTGATTCTGGATGGTTTGCATACGCTCCATTAACTCTTGATCAATATGGTAGTGGCGGAAGAGGTATGGATTTCTATTCACTAGGACTTTTAGTTCTTGGTATCTCATCTGTTGCTGGTGGATTGAATTTTCTTGTAACAATAATAAATATGAGAGCTCCTGGTATGACTCTTATGAGAATGCCGGTTTTTACATGGATGGCCTTTATTACTTCAATACTTCTTGTTACAGCAATGCCTGTTATTACTATAGCTTTAATAGAGCTTGCCTTAGATAGAATATTAGGTACTCAATTCTTTGCACCTGGAGCAGGAGGAGATCCTCTTTTATGGCAACATTTGTTTTGGGTTTTTGGTCACCCCGAGGTTTATATTTTAATATTGCCGGCTATGGGTATAGTTTCTGAGGTTTTACCAACGTTTTCAAAGAAGCCTTTATTTGGATATCCTTTCATCATATTTTCAGGTATCTTCATAGGATTCATGGGATGGGCTGTTTGGAGTCATCATATGTTTACTGTAGGTATGGGACCTGTGGCAAATGCCACATTTGCTATTACAACTATGCTAATTGCAGTTCCTACAGGTGTAAAAATATTTAATTGGATTGGAACAATGTGGGGTGGTTCAATAGATTTCAAAACCCCTATGTTGTTTTCAATAGGTTTTGTTTTCTTATTTATTATAGGAGGGCTTAGTGGTGTGAGCCATGCTGCTCCTCCATCTGATTATCAACAGCAGGATACATATTATATTGTTGCTCATCTTCATTATGTATTATTCGGAGGTGCTATATTTGGTATCTTCTCAGGGATATACTATTGGTGGCCTAAATTTAGTGGAACACTCTTAAATGAAAATCTTGGGGTTATACACTTTGCCTTATTATTCATTGGTATGAACATGAGTTTTGGCCCAATGCATTGGCTCGGTATGGATGGAATGCCTAGAAGGATTTACACATATGGTGCTGAATATGGATGGGAATTTTGGAATACAGTTTCTACAGTAGGGGCATACATGATCGCCCTCGGTACTATAGTATTTATTGTAAATGTTTTTTATACAATGAGACAGGAAAGACGTACAGATTTAGCTGACCCTTGGGATGGTAGGACATTAGAGTGGTCAATTCCTTCTCCAGTTCCCGAATATAATTTTAAAGAAATACCCATTGTGAATGGATTAGATTCTTTTTGGGACACTAAATACAGTACAGATAAAGATGGATATATGACACCTATTCCACAAGGTGCATCAGATGAACATACTGAAGATGAAGAAGTGGATATACACATGCCAGGTCTATCTTATTTCCCATTTATAACTGGTATTGGATTATCGGTGTCAGGGTTTGGTTTCGCAATTTACAGCCAATTTAATGTTGTAGGTTTGACAATAGCTATAGTTGGTATTTTAGCTACATTTTTCGGGGCATATGGCTGGTGTTTTGAACCAGCTGATCCTGAGGATCATCATTAAAGAATGGGAGTATTTTAAATATGACTACACATGAAACAGCAGGTCATACCACAACAACAGGATTAGATAATCGTAAAGTTATGATGTGGGCCTTTATTGGTTCAGATTGTTTGTTTTTTGCCTCCCTTGTTTCAACTTATCTACTATACAGAGGTAAAAGTGTAGTAGGGCCTTATCCTTATGAAGTATTTAATATTCCATACACTTCAGTAAGTGCATTTGTTCTTTTGATGAGTAGTTTAACTATGGTTTTGGCACTAAGTGCAATACAAAGAGGAGATCATACCCGATTAAGAATATGGTTACTTGCTACTTCTATTTTGGGTTGTATATTTCTTGGTGGTCAATATTTCGAATTTACAGTTTTTGTTGAACAAGGAGTTACCTTACAAGGTAATTTATTTGGATCGAGCTTCTTTACACTTACAAGCTTTCATGGTTTACATGTTACCTTTGGTGTTGTAATTTTGATGTCCTTTTTCATCATGTCACTTAGAGGTAGATTATCGCAAGAACAAAGCCTAAATATTGAGTTAGCTGGTTTGTATTGGCACTTTGTTGATATCGTTTGGATTGTGATATTTACTGTTGTTTATCTTATTGAAGCACCGAATATTGTTCATTAATTTAGTATAGGGAGAAATTATGGCTACTGAACATCATAATACAGAACATCCTAGTTCTTTAAAGTACGTTGTTATTGCTCTTATATTAAGTGTTGTGACAGCAATTGAAGTTGCTGTTGTTTATATAGAAGCACTTTCAGCATTATTACTACCAATATTATTGATTCTTTCAGTAGGCAAATTTATTGTTGTTGTAGGCTATTATATGCATTTAAAATTTGATAATAAGTTATTTACCATACTATTTGGTAGTGGATTGATACTTGCAATTTATGTTTTATGTGCACTCATGTTGCTGTTTGGTGTTTTTATTTAATTGTTGATAAATGAAAGGTTAGTTTGATGGACAGACTGTTTTCTGCTTTTTGGGTTCCATTCATAGTAGTTTTTTTTACGCTAGGATTGATTTTTGGTATTGGAGAAGCATTGACATACCTTGCTCATCTAGAGCATAAAAGATTTGGAATTTTAGAACCTTACGCTGTTATAGGAGCAACAGTCATAACACTTTTGGCTATTGGTGCTGCAGGTGTAGCAGCTTCAGAAAATCTTTTATTTAGAAAAGTAATTGGTGCTGCTACTGCAGCTTTTATTATTCTTGTAGCAATATATTTATTCATTCAAATAATAACCGCTACTGGTACTGAAGACGGTTGGAATCAAATGGCTAATTTCATGGCTATAATTACGGCTGTTCTATTAAGTGGTAGCATGATTGTAGGAACCATTCTTACTTTTAGACGTTTAAGAGTTATCGATAACGAATAAGACAAAAAATAACTAGTATCTTATAATAGTTATATGAATGATCAATTTTCTTGGACTGAATGGCATTTGCATTTCGAAATAATTATTGGAGTTTTACTGCTTCAATCTCTCTATATATATGCGATCATTCCACTAAGAGAGAAATATAATCTAGCTCCTGAAATTGATAATAGAAGACTACTATATTTCACTTTGGCAAATATAATTGTATACATAGCCCTAACTTCATTTATCCATGAACTTGCGGATCGATTTTTGTTTAGTGCTCATATGACACAACATCTTTTACTTATTTTAGTTGCTATACCATTATTTATAAAAGGAATACCACCATGGTTATGGACTTGGATGTTCCAACTGACAATATTAAGAATGATCTTTCGTATATTCGCTAATCCTATAATTGCCTTTTTCTTATCAAACATTGTTATTTTTGGTTTTCATATTCCTTGGGTTTATGACCTTTCATTATCAAATCATTGGCTTCATATTATTGAACATTTAGTTTTCATGTTTGGCGCATTAGTATTGTGGTGGCCACTATTAGGAGCTTCAGCTCAAGTTCAAAGATTAGGGTACCCAATACGAATAATATATTTGTTTTTTCAAACTCTACCCATGGGATTTGTTGGGGCAGCCATCACTTTCTCTCGAGGAGAAATATATTATTGGTATAGTGATTTACCAGTATTATGGGGTCTTAGCAGAATTGAAGATCAACAAATAGGTGGCCTTATTATGAAAATTCCTGGAGCATTTGTTTTCTTTTTATTCATGGGTATAATATTTTTTCAATGGTATAGAGAATCTGAACGCAATAATAGTTCTGACTCCTTAGAAGAATTAGTTGGACCAAAAGAAAAATTGACGTAATTGATTTTCGATGCTAAATTTCTGTATACTGTAGCTTCTGGTGAGCATAAACGATGTTTAAACCTTAGGGGTGTAGCTCAGCTGGAAGAGCGGCGGTCTCCAAAACCGTAGGTCCGGGGTTCGAGCCCTCGCACCCCTGCCAGATAAATCCATGGGCCGAGGTGGTGGAATCGGTAGACACGCGGTCTTGAGGGGGCCGTGAGCGAAAGCTCGTAGGAGTTCAAGTCTCCTCCTCGGCATTAAAAAAAGAATTTATTATGGCGACGTAGCCAAGTGGTCTAAGGCCGGGGTCTGCAAAACCTCTATTCGCGGGTTCGAATCCCGCCGTCGCCTCCATCAATTTTCCGAATAAATCTGACTGTAGGTGTGTAATGATAGGTATAGATAGTAGTACTTTTTCGATTGTGGGGAGATGTAGCAGAACAGGGATGTTTGGCGTTGCTGTAACTACCTCAGACTTATGCGTTGGTTCAAGATGCCCTCACGTACAACCTAATGTAGGAGCTATTACAACACAGGCATCTACTGATCCTCGTTTAGGTAAGTTTGCACTGAAACTCCTTTCAACTGGCTATTCTGCACAAGCTACTATGAATGAATTATCCAAATCTGATCCATATATTGAACGTAGACAAATTGGTATTATCGACATTGATGGTCGTACTGCAGCTCGAAGTGGAGAATTAAATGGAGCATGGGCAGGTCACCGCGAGGGTGATAATTACATTGCTTTAGGCAATGGTTTAGTAGGAATAAACGTAATTGATGCTATGGCAGAAACTTTTGAAAGTAATGCAGATGAAGATTTAGAACAAAGATTAATGCTAAGTTTAGAATCAGGATTGGATGCAGGTGGTGAAATTGAAGATATGACACCGTATCACTCTGCAGCAATTTTAGTTTATGGCCATGATACTTTTGCTCGGGTAGATTTACGGGTTGACGAACATAGTACAGCTGTCAAAGAGCTACGAAGGATATTAGATCTCTACAGAAGAAGATTGGATTACTTTTTAATGAGACCCAAAGATCCTGATGCAGCAGTAGAACTTAAAGACTTAACATAAAGGATATTGAAATGGGTATATTGCTTACACGTGCAACAATCATTACTGGGGAACAAAATGATAAAGTTATAACTAATGGCTCAGTTGCTATAGATAACGATAAAATTATTGATGTAGGTGATTCTGATCTTCTTGAATCTAAGTATCAGAATTTTGATAAACATGTTTTGAAAAATCGATTAATTATACCTGGACTTATAAATAATCATACACACTCAGTGTTAAATGTTTTAAGAGGTGCAATTGAAAATGCCGGTTCTGCCGATAGGGTTTATGGATATATGGTTCCAATTTCTTTTGTTATGACTGATGAGGATAGAAAAGCTTTAGCGGCAGTAGGATGCTTGGAAGCTATAAAGTCAGGAACAACAACAATGGTAGATCCATTAAGGTTTGTTAATTCTTATGCTGAAACTATGGCAAATACTGGTCTTAGATTATATTTAGCAGAATCAGCAGCAGATGCAGTTACAACAGAAATTCGAACTACAGGTTATAGGTATGATAAGTCCTGGGGTGATGCTTTTCTAAAGAGAACACTCGAATTAATTGATAATCATCATGCGACAAAAAATAATAGGGTTCAATGTATGGTAGCTGCTCATGCAACTGATAATTGTTCTCCATGGTTACTAAGAGAACTTAATGATATAGCGCATTCTAAAGGTTTAAGGCGAACTATACATTTAGCGCAATCAGAGCAAGAAGTCACTCAAGTCAAATCTATGGCAGAAGGTAAAACGCCTGTTGAATATTTGCTTGAAAATGACTGGCTAGGAAGAGATGTTTTAGCAGCACATTGTACATACTGTACTACTTCTGATATCGGGCTTTTGTCTGAGACTGGTACATCGATGGCACACTGTCCAGCATCCAGCGCAAGAAGAGGGTATCATGCATTAGCCAATATGCCAGGCTTAGTGGATTTGGGTGTAAATGTAACTCTAGGTACAGATAACATGTCAGAAGATATGTTTGAAGCAATGAGAGTTGGTTTAATTTTAAATAGAGGTATGCGTGAAGATACAGGAATTCCAACACCTAAAGAAATTTTTAACTGGGCTACTATAAACCCAGCATATTCGTTAGAACGAGAAGATTTAGGGAGAATTAGTAAAAATATGAAGGCGGACATATCTATAGTTCGTTTAGATAGACCACACTTATCTCCAGTGATCGATACCTTATCTACTTTAGTTCATTATGGACAGGCATCAGACGTAGAGTCCGTTATTGTGGATGGTGAATGGGTTATGAAAGAAGGTAAAGTTTTAACCATGGATGAAGAAGAAGTAATAAACGAAGCTCAAAATGCAACGATTCGTGCATGGAGTGCCCTTAAGAAACAATGGGGCGATATTATAATTCCAGAAGAATTTGACCAGTTTCTCTCTTGAGATATTATTTTTTCTCTTGAAGGCTCATTTGCCAGAAACTATTATTTTTTAAAAAACAAATTTAAGATTTAATGAAACTGGGAAAGAATATGAGTGAATACTTTTATAAAAAAATAAACTCTCCACTCGGTTATTTGTATCTATTAACAGACAAAACCCATTTGCGAGCAGTTGTGTATGAAAAAAAACTTAATCATTTTCAACAATTATTTGACTCTGCATTGTCTCAAGAAAATAGCTTAATTAATCTTACTGAATTACAAATAGGACAATATTTTTCTAGAGAAAGAACAGTATTTGATTTACCAATATATTATGAAGGCACAGATTTTCAAATTAACGCCTGGAATTCGCTATTACAAATACCCTATGGGATGACAATTAGTTATTCGGAACAGGCTCAAAACATAGGGAATATTAAATCGGTTAGGGCAATTGGTCATGCAAATAGTCTTAATCCAATAAGCATAATTATTCCGTGTCATAGAGTAATTGGAAAGTCGGGTAAGCTTGTAGGTTATGGTGGGGGGATACATTCTAAGGAATATTTAATTAGTTTGGAGAATAGGGATATTTTATAGCTTTAAGATTAATAAAATTCGTAGTAGAATATAAGCAGTATATTCTTAACACTTCTTTTCTATTGACATACTATAATCAGAGGTGCAAAATATGCTGACAACAAAGTACTAAAGTAAATTATTTATTGAATTATAATAGTTTTGGAGGTTCGATATGGATTTTGGGTATGCTAGCTCCCAACAGGCTTTGCGTCAAGACGTTCGTGATTTTATAGCAGAAAACATGACTCAAGACGTCGTCGAAGAGGTTCACGGCCGTGGTGAAGACGGTAGAGGTCCTTTGATGAATGAATTATTTAAGAAAATAGGTGAACGAGGTTGGTTAGGTATCTCTTGGCCAAAAGAATATGGTGGTCAAGGCGGTGATCGTTTAACTCAGTATCTCGTAGAAGAAGAATTTGCAAGAGTTGGTTTATCAGTTGGTGGTGGTGGTAGTGGAGCCCCAGCTATTATGGCTGCAGGAACACAAGAACAAAAAGACTATTATATCCCAGGAATTATTAAGGGTGAGATTAGTTTTGCTCAAGGTTTTACCGAACCAAGTGGAGGTGCAGACCTAGCATCTTTACAATGTAGGGCAGTTGAAGATGGAGATGACTTTGTCATTAATGGTCAAAAGATTTACACCTCCTCAGCTCATGTTTCTACCCATTTGTATTTAATGGCAAGAACAGATCCAGAAGCTCCTAAGCATAGGGGTATTTCTATTTTCTTGCTTCCTATGGATACTCCTGGTATTACCGTACGACCTTTATGGACAATACAAAATGACCCTCCTGCTCCTGAAGGTACAACTTACGGTACACCAAGAACTAACGAAACTTTTTATGAAAATGTTCGAATTCCAAAAAGTAGTTTGTTGGGTGAATTGAATATGGGTTGGTATGTTGGAGCTATGGGATTGAATTTGGATAGAGTTGGAGCATCACGTTATCTTATTTCAGTACGAAGAGATGAAGATATTGTTAATCTAGCTAAAAATGATTCAGCTGAATATCTTAATATTAAAAATAATCCTACTGTACGTGATAAAGTTGCAGAAATGTGGATTGAAGCTCAAGTATGTCGTTTGATGACTTGGAGAAGTATGTCAATTGTTGAATCTGGAGGAAACTTCACTTATGAAGGTTCTGCAGAAAAAGTATGGGCTCCAGAGCATGGATTGCGTGCAACAGAGGCCTATGCACAAATGCTTGGACCTTATGGACAGCTATTAAATACTTCATCAAATAATGTTGAAAGTGGTTTGTTTGCTCATAATCTTCTTGGTGCATTCCAATCAGGGATTAACCATGGAAGTGTTCAAATTATGAGAGATCAAGTTGCAAGACGTGGATTAGGCCTCCCAAGAGGATAATAATTCTCTAAGCAACAACTATTACAAATTTAATTATATCAAGAAGGTGATCTAATGGATGTCTTGTTATCTGAAAATGAAGAAATGATACGTAATCTTGCTAGAGAATTCTTACAGGGCGAATGTCCTACAAGTTTAGTAAGAGATATGGAAAAAGATGAGTTAGGCTATTCCCAGGATATGTGGAAAAGAGTAGCCTCTGAATTGGGTTGGACAGCTTTGTCTTTGCCAGAACAATATGGAGGACTTGGTGAGCCTTTACAGTTTTTAGGATTAATTTTCGAAGAAGTTGGTCGACATATGGCCCCAGTTCCTTTGCTTAGTACTATGGTTGCAGCTTTGACTATTGCTAAAGATGGATCAGAGGCTATGAAGAGCGATATACTTCCTCAAGTTGCATCTGGTGATCTTATATTGACATATTCATTCCAAGAAACTGATCCTCGTTTGATAGAATCCGCTGTTAAAACCACAGCTACTGCTGATGGGTCTGATTATGTTCTCAACGGAAAAAAATTATTTGTTGATAATTTTAATCAAGCAGACAAATTGATAGTTACAGCTAATACAGGTAAAGGATTAGGACTATTTTTAGTTGATACTGGTGCAGCAGGAATTTCTACAGAAAAAGAAGTTCCAACAGCAAAAGATAAACAGTTTGCAGTAATTTTTGACAATGTGAAAGTATCAGCCGATAGTTTGATTGGAGAAATCGACAAAGGATGGACTACAGCTGAGTATATGCTAGATTTAGGAGCTGTTTTTTATGCTAGCCAAATGTGTGGTGCTGCAAGAAAAGATTTTGAAATGGCTCTTGATTATTCAAAAAATCGTGTAGCTTTTGGTCGACCGATTGGTGCTTTTCAATCAGTTGCACACATGTTAGCTGATGCAGTTATGTATATCGATGGTGGTGAATTACTTACCCGTGAAGCAATTTGGAAAATCGACCAAGGTCAGACCTACCAGGTAGAAGTTTCACAAGCTAAAGCATTCTGTAATGACAAGTTACAACACGTTACTGTTTATTCACAAATGATTCATGGTGGCATGGGCTTCATGATGGAATTTGATATTCATTTGTGGTACAGACGAGTAGCTTCTTGGTCAATGAGAATGGGTTCAACCTTTGAGCATCGCGCTAGAGTAGCAGAAGGAATAATTGATACACCAGGAAACGTTGAGTTAGGTATGATTCAGGCACTTCCAGCTTAATTGATCTTAATTAAGATAAGTTTTATATAGGCCTAAGAATTCTCTTAGGCCTATATATTTTTAGGAGTAAATTATGAGTAATCCTACAAAGGTCTTTTCTGAATTTGTTTCAGATATCCAATTTTCTGATCTATCTTCAGAACTTATTGATATAGCTAAAATTCCCATACTAGACGGGTTTGCTAATATGATGGCTGGATCAACCCAAGAAGTTTCAGGTTTGGTGTCCCAATATGTCAATTCTTTAGGTGGCAACAACCAATCAACTGTTATAGGTCATAATTATCAAACAAGTACGTTATTAGCAGCTTTTATCAATGGTGTTTCCGGTCATTGTCTTGATTATGAAATTCAGGGTCACCCTGCAACACATGGTACTTCTTCATGTCTTCCATCAGCTTTAGCATTAGGTGAAAATCGCGGTATTACTGGGAAACAGTTAATACTTTCATATATCCTTGGATGGGAAATTCAGGCAAGAATGAGACTATCTACAGAAGGAGTTACTAATGGTGCATATCATCCTCCAGGATTATTTGGTCCATTAGGTGCTAGTGTAGCTTCTTCTAAGGCACTAAATTTTGATAGTAATAAAACAGAACTGTGTTTAGGTATTGCTGCTTCTAGAACAGGAGGACTAACTGCAAATACTGGCACCATGGTTAAATCTACACATCCTGCAAATGCAGCACGAATGGGAGTGGAGTCTGCACTACTTGTTGAATGTGGATTTACCAGCACGAAAAATATTTTTGAAACAGAAAATGGATATAGTGATGCTATATTTAATGGTAAAGTTAATTGGGATATTTTCTTAAAAGATTTAGGTACAAGATTTTCATTAATTGATCCTGGATTCGACATTAAAAGATTTCCTGCACAAATAAATATGCAACGTCCAATTGAAGCTGCATTAAACCTCAGAAATAATAATAATTTTGATCCTTCAAAAGTTGTTAAAATTCACATTGAAACAAGTAATCCTGGTCATTCAGGTCCAATACCTAGGTCAGGACTAGATGGAAAATTTAGTGCATGGTATTGCGCTACTGTTGCAATATTGGATGGGGTGATAAATATAGAAAGCTTTAGTGATAAAAGAAGATTTTCAACAGATGTTGAAAACCTTCTACCAAATGTAACATATGCAAATAATGGTAAATCTACAAGAACTACAGCAATAGTTTCAGCAACTTTGGAAAATGGAACCGAAATATCAGGTAGTTGTTTAGATTTCCAAGGATCTACAGAAAACCCTATGTCTATAGAACAACGAAAAGAAAAGTTCTGCTATTGTGCTACTAGAATAATGAGTGAACATAAAGCAGAGGAACTATGGGAAGATTTAAATAATCTAGAAAATGTTGATAATATATCCAAAATAATTGCACTTTCCAATTCAAATTGATACTATTCATTAACATTATGATGTAGTTTGAGCCGAGGTGGCGGAATGGTAGACGCGGTGGACTTAAAATCCATTGTCCTAAAAGACGTGCGAGTTCGAGTCTCGCCCTCGGCATACTTCATGTTTTACGTTATAATTAATATATGAAGATATTAGTTACAGGAGCTACAGGATACGTTGGCGGAAGATTAATTCCAAAGCTTTTACAACTTGGATTTGATGTGAGAATTTTAGCTAGAAACCCTGATCGAATTCAAAATAGATCTTGGTATTCACAAGTTGAGATATTCACAGGAGACGTTTTAGATAAAGACTCTCTTGATGGTTTATTCACTGATATTGATGCAGCTTTTTATTTAATTCATAGTTTATCGCAAGGAAAAAACTTTAATCAAGCTGATATACAAGCCGCTCAAAACTTTGTAGATGTTGCAGAATCGGAAAAACTAAAAAAGATTATCTATCTTGGAGGTTTAGGGGAAGTATCTGATAACCTTTCGATGCATTTATTATCTAGACAACAAACTGGAGAGATATTGCGTAATTCAGAGGTTGATGTTACTGAATTTAGATCTGGTGTAATTGTTGGTTCGGGTAGCTTGTCATTTGAAATTATTAGAAACCTAACCGAAAGATTACCAATTATGATATGCCCTAAATGGGTATATACAAAAACACAACCTATTTCAGTTGAAAATGTATTAGAATATCTGATTCACTCTATTTCAACTGATATGCCAAAAAACTCTGTATTTGAAATCGGTGGAGAAGATGTACTAAGTTATGGTGATATGATTAAAAAATATGCATTAATAAGAGGGCTACGGCGCTTGTTAATCCCTGTTCCAGTTTTGACTCCAAAACTTTCTTCTTATTGGATACATTGGACAACTCCAGTCTCTGCAAAAATTACTAGACCTTTAGTAGAAGGTTTGAAAAATGAGAGTATTGTCCATGACTTAAAAGCACAAAAGTATTTCCCCCAAATTTCTTTAATTGACTATGACGATGCAGTAAAACTTGCTTTATCAAATCTAAATGATCAAGATGTTGAAACTTCATGGTCAGACTCATTGAGTTCTAGTAATGGTCAGGATGGTTCGATTGAATCTATATTGCGACTTAATGATGATGATGTTGATTATAATGAAATATCAGGTATGGTACATGATAAAAAAATAATTACCATAGAGAAATCATCTTCAGACATATTTAAATTTCTTTCTAGTCTAGGTGGTGAAACTGGCTGGTTATATGGCAATTTTTTATGGAAAATAAGAGGTTATATAGATTTGTTTTTTGGAGGAGTTGGTTTACGAAGAGGTAGGAGAGATCCTTTGGTACTAAATCAAGGTGATGCTTTAGATTTTTGGAGAATTGAAAAAGTAATAGAAAATAAATTAATTAGATTGAAAGCAGAAATGAAAGTTCCGGGAAAAGCTTGGTTGCAATATGAAATCGTAGAAAACGAAAATAATTGCCAATTGACCCAAACCGCTTTTTTTGCTCCTAAAGGCTTGTTTGGATTAATTTATTGGTATAGTTTATTCCCAGTACACATATTTATGTTTAGAGGTATGATCAAGGCAATAAGAAATAGAGTCTTGAAACAGTATTAATTAATAGTAGTTTCGATAAATTCTTTTGCAGTCTTTCTAAGATAAATAGCAGTATTTTGTATACTATCCTCTATTGAATTGGCATGGTTTTCTAAAGTAATTATTTTACTAATACCGTGATTTAAAATTTGTTCGTACCCTGTGCCTATCGACCCAGAAATACATATTACAGGTATATTATATTGTTTAGCTTTATTTGCAATCGCAACAGGTGCTTTATTATATAAAGTAGATGCATCTGTTCTACCTTCACCAGTTATTATTAGATCAGCATCTTTGATTTTTTCGTCAAAATCTAACTTTTCACAAATGACGTCGAATCCAGATTTTATTGTTGCTTGAGTAAAGGACATTAAACCATAGGCAAGTCCTCCAGCCGCACCAGCACCAGAGTAGTTTGAATAATTTATACCCATTTGTTGTGTTATTACAGAGCTAAAATGTTTCAGAGATTCTTCTAATTCATCCAAAATAGCTGTTGTACCTCCTTTTTGGGGACCAAAAACATATGAAGCACCTGTTGGACCATATAACGGATTAGTTACATCACTAGCTATAATGATTTTAATTTCTTTTAAAGAAGGATTTAAATTATTAATATTTATATGAGATAATTTTTTTAATTCAGCACCACCATAAGATAGTTCTTTATTGTGAATATCTAAAAATTTAACTCCTAGAGCTTGAATTGCACCAATTCCTCCGTCGTTAGTAGCACTACCTCCCAATCCAATAATAATGGTTTTGTATCCCTTTTCTACTGCTGCACGTATTAATTGTCCTGTTCCAAAGGTTGTGGTCTCCCTAAGGTCAAAATATTTGTCTGTACATATTGATAGTCCTGATGCTAATGCCATTTCTATAACTGCAGTATTATTATCTATTACTCCCCATTCTGCTAGTACAGGGGAACCAGTAGGTCCAATAACTTCTTCTGTATACGTTTGACCATCATTAAATTTTACTAATACATCTAATGTGCCATCGCCACCGTCTGCTACAGGAATACACACTGTTTGTAACTCGGGATTCGCATCTCTAATACCCATTTCGATATTTTCTGCGACTGATTTCGCATCTAGAGAACCTTTGAATGCTTGAGGTGCTATTATCACTTTCATACATCACCTAGTTTAAAAAACTATTATTTCTCGATCTTTTTTTGTTTTATCATCAGTAATTTTATATTTTTTTGGGAATTCAGTCTTCTTTGTGGGTAGATTCCATGGTTGGTTTCTTTTTGTTTGCCATGACATTTCAAATATTAAATCTACTATTAGCATATGTTTAAATGTTAATGCTTCAGTTGCTTCAGAAAACCATCGGGGCTGTTTTGTTTGAAGTTCTGTTAATGGGTTTTTTAGAGGAGTTACGATTTTTTGCTGTATCATAGATAAATATTGATTTTCCCAATATTTAGCCTGCCATGGTTGGTACGTTATCAAGTCTTGTAAATCTCTATTATCTATGGTGATTCCAGAAAGATTACTTTGACGATCCCTTTCAACAAATAATCCGCCAATTGCAAACATATCTACCGCACTGATAATTGAAGGGGCATTTGTACGAAGATATGAATACCAATTAGCTTCTCTATAGGTAATATTAATTATAAATTCATTGCTAAATGTCGATTGTGTCCATGCAGACATTTGTCGTAGCATAGGTAGATGTTCTGTTTTAATATATGGGAATTTCATCAAAGAAGAAGAATCATTCCAGTCAATGAATAAGTCTGCCCAAGGTAATCCTGATTCCTTTAAGGATACATCTATTTTAGATTTGTGTGATTTATATGCTGACCACAGATTACTAATTTGACGCGTTTGTAGTGGCTTCCCATATTGTAGGAGCTTGTTTTGAATGTATGAAATTTTGTCTCTTACCCTGTTGATAGTTTCAGCTTCGGAAAACCAAGGAAAGATGTATAATTGCATTTCTCTGGTAGAGAGATTAGTTTTTTGCTTACTAATAACACGCTCCTTATTATTGCAATTACTAAATATATCTATTGCATATATTATAGCTATACAAACATATTATGTATATACTTTATTGCATATCTACTATTTATTTAATGCATTGGTGAAAAAGATGCTGGTACTAAGATTTTATTTTCTTGTTTCACAATCCACTCACGCGTTGCAGGTGGCCAATTGGGATCTTGCATTGATTTTGCTCTAGTTTCATTACGATCTTGCATATCAGCATATGGCCATACATGCATCCATTTATTTAATCCACCTATATCTGTATACATTCCAAATGCTAATTTTGAATATTTTTCTCGATATTCTATTGCCTCTCCCCATATTTTCAATGCCCCATTAATACTCCCAGGTTTATAAGTGTAAATTCTCATTTCATAGATATTTCCTAATTCTGTTTCACCTTCAACTGGACGCATAAAATCAGCCGGGTACCAAATCTCTGATTCCATATTTAATATCAGGTCGTTATGTTTTGGTGGCCATTTCCCACTCTTTACTGATTCAGCTCTTATTTCATTTCTCTTTTCTAGACTTTCGTATGGCCACACATGAATTACTTGATTCAACGGTCCGATCTCGGTATGCCAAAATGCAGCTAATGGTGAAAACTTCACTCTTTCAGGTAGAGCTTCTGCAAAACTTTCTTCATAAGCCTGTACACTTCCAGGTTTAAGTGTATAAGTTCGTACTTCATATATCATTGTTATCCCCCTTTTATTTTATTGGAAAACTGCACCTATTGCTCCTCCACCTCCTGCTATTGATTCTCCAGTGATACATTCTGCTTTTGGAGAAGCTAATACTGCAGTGACAAATGCTAATTCTTCAGGTTTGATTGTTCTTTTAATTGCAACATTTTTTGCTGATTCAGCTTCTACTTCTTCTAATGTCTTACCTTGCTGTTTTGCTGTTTCACTCATTCTTTCCCGAATTGCAGGTGTTTGTGTTAATCCAGGATGTAAGACATTAAGTGTTATTCCATCACTTCCTAATTGGTCAGATAATGTCTTAGTCATATGTACTACAGCTGCATTTCTTAAACCATAGATAGTAGATTGTCTCGCAGACACTCCACCGATGCTTATAATTCTTCCCCATTTCTGTTTTTGCATATGCGGAACAACAGCTTTTATACATCTAAAATATCCAACTACTTTTGTATCTAGATCTTCTATAAGATCCTTTTCATCAGCCTCAGAAATTGAACCTCTTACTTGACCACCTACCATTGCCGCACTATTTACAAGAATATCTATTCCTCCTAATTCTCCGACCACTTTTTCAACCATATTATCAACACTTGTTTTATCTGTAGTATCAACAACTATGGTTACAACTTTTTTCCCAGTTAATTCTTCAATTTCGATTGCAGCCTCGTCTAAAGTTTCTTTTGTTCTTGCACCGATTGCTACATTTACTCCTTCTTGACATAGCTGTATTGCTATGGACTTTCCTATTCCTTTACTGCCTCCAGTAATCAAAGCCCGTTTTCCATCCAACTCTAAATCCATAATTTTCTCCATTCGTTCTTTTATCTTTATTTATATAGGTTCTGACTATTATGAAAAGATCATCAACAAATGTAAATCAATATGATTTTAAAAAACCATTGCACGTTTAATAATTGAGGTTTATATTTTTCTTTTAGTATTAATCGAAAGTTTTGCAGATGTTAGAACACAAAGGAATGAGATGGGGATATGTATTTTTAAAATCTCCAACTCATTTAGATCAAGAAGATGTTTTTGATGTGATGCGAGATGCAGTTGAGATGTATCTTGAAGGGGAGAGGGAAAGAGACTTAAAAGAATCATTTTATGAGGGCAAATTATATACTCAGAATAAATATGAACTTATAGGTTCTTTAGGAGGTCAAAGATTTGATGCTGAAATTGAAACTAACAAAGGTAAAGATGTGCTAACCTTTTTAGTTAGTGAACAAACTTCTGGTATGGGATCTTATATCTCACCAAACTAAAAGGAGAAAATTATGGCAGTTTATTCAATTAGTAGCATAAATGTAAAAGATTGGGATAAGTACGAAGAATATATGAAACATGTACCAGCTATTATTGAACAATATGGGGGTAGGTATCTTGTTCGGGGTGGTGAAATTATTGCAGATAATACTGACTGGGATTTAAAACGTATTGTGATTTTAGAATTCCCTACAATTGAACAAATGAATGCATTTAGAGATTCTCCTGAATATGCTCCAGTCGCTGCTATACGTCATGAAGCTGCAGATACAGTTGGTTTTACTGTGAATAATAATGAGTAATCAACATGAAATCCCACAAGTACGTTTAGCATTAAAAGATGACGTTTCTAATATTGTTGATTTTAATATATCTATGGCTTTAGAAACTGAAAACATTACCTTAAATAAAAATGAAATTACACAAGGAGTTCAATCAGTATTTGATGATCCTCATTTAGGTAGATATTGTATTGCAACTATAAACGATCTAATAGTAGGTGCGTTATTGCTTACTACTGAATGGAGTGATTGGCATAATAAATATTACTGGTGGATACAAAGTGTATATGTGAGCCCGGAATATAGAAGACATGGTGTCTATAAAACACTCTATGAGTTTGTTTGTAATTCTGCTCAAGTACATGGGGATGTCTATGCAATACGTCTTTATGTGGACGTAAATAATAAAATTGCCCAACAAGTTTATAAAAACTTAGGTATGTTCAAATCAAATTACGACATGTTTGAAGAAGTAATCATTAAATAGGGTCAGCCATGCAAGATAACTTCAGTGTACAAAGTATAATAGCAAACTATTTTGAGCTTTTTGGAATCAAAGACGTTGAAGAAGTAAAAACATTTATTCTTTCACTTCCTGATAATAATGACCATATTATTTTTCTTATGAATTGGATTAAAGGTACCATGTTTATTCCTACTGATCATGCGAAAACTATTATAGTTAAATTTAGAGAAAATGATAATACTGAGCCAATAGTGAGTATGTTGGATAAATTAGTATTATGTGTAGTAGATGATTTTTATAATACGTCTGGGGCAATTCCTGAGTCATTTAATGTTATGTTGGACAAAATGGGATTAGACGCATTTGATCCTAATCAAGAGCTAATTGATTTAGAATAATTATGTTATTCATTGTCAATTTCTAATTCTCTGTATACTAGACCGTAATCATTAAAAAGGTCTTTTATTCTCGAATCATCGATCAAATTTAGGGCTTTAAAAAACCCTGCTAATGTGTGAGATACCATTTCTTCAGGCTTTGCAACCCAGTTTTTTGGAGCACCATGGGTAATATAAATTAAACCATGTTGATTGGATGAAGAGGCTTCAATAGAAGTTAAATCTTCCTGGTTTTTAATTGTTAATCCTTTTATTTCACTCATGGGTTCCTCTCTAATTGTAATACTCATTTTGTTTAATAGTAGAGCTTCCAATAAAATCTAATTGCCTCCATGCTTCATAGACAACGATCGATACTGCATTAGATAAATTAATACTTCTATTTTGTGGGATCATTGGTATTTTTACGATATTTATACTAGGTATTCTACTTAAAATTTCAGGTGATAATCCAACACTTTCAGATCCAAACATGATTGTATCTCCCAAATTATATTTGACATCGTTATACATAGTATTAGATGAAGTACTTGTTGCATAAATGGTTATTGGTTCATTTTTTTCGATATATTCATCAAATGTGTCATAAATTGATATGTTGCAATTGAGATCATAATCAAGTCGAGCTCTTTTTAAACTTTTATTATCAAAATTAAAACCTATAGGTTTTATTAAATGTAAATTACACCCTGAATTAGAGCATAATCGAATAATATTTCCCGTGTTTGGTGGTATTTCTGGAGCAACGACTAGTATGTTCAATAATTCTTTCATTTTGTATATTTAGCTCAATAACATGTTGTAGAATGTGTAACCAATAATAAATATAAAATATTATATATTTCGAAGCAAGTTTTTAAGTTATTCTTATTGGGGTGAAATTATGGCAATGAAAAATTTAAAAGAACTGATTATGGATCAAAAAATTTTAAAAGAACCAATAGTATATGATTGCCTACAGGCAAAAATAGCTGAAAATCTAGGTTTTAAGGCAATTTCTATAAGTGGTGGTGGGGTATCAATGTCTAAGGGATATCCTGATGCTGGCTTAATGACTATGAATGAAGTATTGGATGTTGCTGGATACGTAGCACGATCAGTAAATATACCTGTCACAGCTGACGGTGATACAGGATATGGAAATGCTTTAAATGTCTGGAGAACTGTTAAAGAATTTGAGGCTGCAGGATTAAGTGGAATTAGTTTTGAAGATCAATATTTCCCCAAAAGGTGTGCATATTTCGAAGGTAAACAGGTTGTATCAATTGAAGAACATGCAAAAAAAATTGAAGCAGCTGTAAAAGCTCGATCAAATGATAATTTCTTGATTATTGGACGATCTGATGCTTTAAGTGTTTCAGGTTGGGAAGATACGATTAAAAGAGTAAAAACATATTATGAAGCAGGAGCAGATATGATAAGGATTGAAGGTATTCAAACACCTGAAGATGCTGAAATATATGCAAATGAATTATCTGGAATACCAAAATCATATAATGGGCAAAGTATAGACGCTTCTACTGCTGAAGGACTAGGCTTTAATGTTATATCTCCTAATAATTACTTACCAAGTGTAATTTACAAAGCTGTTAGGGATAGTATGGTCGAATTTAATGAAACAGGTTCAGTTGATTTTGATGTAACAAACTATAGACAAGAATTAGCCGTCATTATGGGGGTTGATCAATTGTTCGAAATCGAGCAAAATTATGTTCTATAAATATTAATTATTTGATGTAGTTGAATCTGGAGGATGTATGAAAATTGCTCGTATAACAAGTCCACAACAGTTTGAGTTTCTTGAAGTACCAGATCCTGAAATTGGTGAAGGTGAAGTTTTAGTTAAAATGGAGCGATTATCCATATGTGGTAGTGACTTACGAATTTTTGATCGAACATTTGATGAGGAAATGTATCCTATAGAACATGGTAAACCATGCCATGAATGTGCTGGAGTTGTCGTTGAAACAAAAAGTTCTGAATATAATGTCGGAGATAAGGTTATTGTTTTCCCTGATGGGGGGAATGGATTAGCAGAATATTTAGCAGAACCTGCTGAAAGATTAGTTCGTTTACCAGATGGAAAAGATATGTCCACTTTGTTGATGTGTCAGCCAGTTGGTACTGTTATGCACTCTTGTAAATTAACCGGAAATGTAATTGGCAAAAAAATTGTTGTACTTGGACAAGGGCCCATTGGTTTGAGTTTTAGTAACATATTAGCTCAGGGTGGAGCTACAAAAGTAATTGGAGTTGATTTATTAGATTATCGCCTAGACGTGGCAAAAAATAATGGAGCAACACATGTTATTAATCCAAATAAAGATAATCTTGAAGAAGCTGTTGCTGAACTGACAAATGGTGAAGGTGCAGATATTGTTGTTGAGGCTGCAGGGAGACCTGAAACACTTAATGGAATATGGAAAATAATAAAAAAACAAGGTAAGGCAATACTTTTTGGTTTATCTCACGACGAAGATATATTTGAATTAAATTTTGATGAAATGACTTCAAAGTTGCCTGTGATTGAAGTACACAATAGTGCTAGAACCTGGGATATGCCACAGGCAGTTAGTGAATGCATAGAATTAGTCGAACAAAATCGGTTAGATTTATCATATCTTGTAACGCATAATCTTAAATTCGAAGAAGTACAAAAAGCATACGAAACATATAGTTCTAAATTAGATAATAGTTTAAAAATAACTATCGAACTATAATTTAGTAACAGATAAAATTCTTTCTTTACCACTTAGATCTTGTACAATATTAATAGTATGTTTTGGGTATAAATAGTGTAATTCGTTTCCGATTATATGTGTTTGTTCAGGATCGATTTCTAAAAATATAGCCCCAGAAGGTTTAAGAATTCTAGTACTTTGATTGATTAATCTGGTAATTACTTCTATACCTTGAATTCCTCCATCCAATGCTGTTTTGGGTTCATAAAGTACTATTTCTTTTTGTAATTTTGGAATTCTTTCTGTTGGTATATAGGGTAAATTTGCAGCAATCAAATCTATTGGTCCTTTTATTGCTTTGACTAAATCACCTATACATACATTAAAATTACGGTCTTTAGTTATACTCTCTATATTCTCATAAGCAATTTTGGCTGCATTAGTGGATATATCAATTGAAACAAGATTTATATTAGGAATGTTTTGCAAAATACTTGCACCAATAATCCCACTACCACATCCGACATCTAAAACTGTAGGATTTTTGATAGACTTATTGTTCAAATATTCTATTATAATTTCTACTAAACACTCAGTTTCTTGACGAGGTATTAATACTGAGTCGTTAACTATAAATGAATTTCCAAAAAATTCTCTAAATCCTAAAATATATGCTAAGGGTTCATGAGCAATTCTTCGATTAACCAACTGTTGAATTTGTTCTTGTTGAGATATTGAGATATTGGCATCAATATTCGTATGTAATTCTGTTCGAGACATTTTTAAAGCAAATGATACAAGAAGATCACTCTCTAAATCGCTATCAGGGATAGCGATTTGATTCATCAAATTTCTTGTGGATAGTAAGATTTCTTTTATAGTGATCAAACTACTGGATTTTCTAATAACATTTCTTTTTCTTTTTCTTGAATCGGGTCAATCAAGATATCTAAATTTCCATTTAGAACATTTTCCATATTGTGGATAGTAAGGTTAATTCTATGATCAGTAATGCGATCTTGTGGAAAATTATAGGTACGTATTTTTTCGGCACGTTCACCTGTTCCAACTTGAGACTTTCTATCACTACTAATGCTTTGCTGTTGCTCCCTAGTCGCTTTGTCTAAAAGTCTTGCTTTAATTACATCCATAGCTTTTTGTTTATTCCTCATTTGAGACCGTTCATCTTGACATACTGCAACAATTCCACTAGGTAAATGAGTTATTCTCACAGCAGTTGCTACCTTATTTACATTTTGCCCACCATGACCACCTGCGTGGAAAATATCTATTCGCAAATCATTATCACTAATATCAACATCAACATCTTCAGCTTCAGGTAGTACAGCAACAGTAATTGTAGATGTATGAATTCTACCCGAAGATTCAGTTGATGGGACCCTTTGGACTCTGTGAGCTCCACTTTCGTATTTTAGTCTTTTGTAAACATTTTCTCCTTGCACAGAAAATACGATTTCTTTGTAACCACCGATTCCTGTTTCGTTCATTGACATTATTTCAATATTCCAATGGGCAATTTGAGAATAGCGAGCATACATTCGATAAATATCACCTGCAAATAATGCTGCTTCATCGCCTCCAGCAGCAGCTCGTATTTCTACGAAAACGTTTCTTTGATCATTCGGATCTTGGGGAAGTAACAATAACTGAATTTCGGATTCTAAATTTGTTTGTTTTATTAATTCTTCATTTAATTCTTCTTTAGCAAGCTCTACAAGTTCTTTATCATCTTCAGAAGAAATGATTTGATTTAAACTTGTTATGGATTTTAGTAAGGCATTATATTTAAGATATGTTTTAGATTTTGATTCTAATTGAGAATATTCCTTCCCTAATTCTGCCAAAAGTTTTGGATTATCTGAATTATCTGGGTCAGCAAGTAAAAGCTCAACTTCTCTAAATCTTTGTTCAAATTTTGATAATTTTTCTAACATTTGGATTAACAATCTACTCTTTATAAATATTTATATTGAAGTATAGTTTACATTAATATTCATGTTCAACGCATTTCCCTAATATATTGTGTGATATAATTTAGATTAAATATATTATTTGAGACAAGAATATGAATAAATATAAGAATCTAATTTTTGCTTTATCATTTATTTTCATTGTGAATTGTGGAAATTCAGAAGAAGTTCCAATAGAGCTTCAAGATATTGATTTTCAAGCAACTGTAGATGCAGGTATAACAGCACGATTGGCTGAAACTGCAAATGCAGAACCAACCCCAACTCCCCAACCAACCCCAACTCCTGAAGCGACCTTAGACGTTCAATCAATGATTGACGCTGCAGTGGCTAAAGCACTTGAATCTGTACCAAAAGTTGTAGAAACACAGGAACCTACTAAAACTACTATACCAACTCCTACTCCAACACCTTCTTGGATTTGGGATACAGATAAAGATTCTTTAATTGTTGGAAAATCAGCTGTTTTGATCGGACAATTTCCCAATTCTGTAGATGCATCAAATTTTGCATCAGAAATAGATAAGTATGATAAATGGCCTTTAATATCTACAGGAGGAAATTCCTCAAGTAGGCAACATCAAGAAACCTTTAAAACAGGATGGTTGTTAACTGAATATCCAAATCATATCCTAACTACCGCAAAAGGATTTTCATCCAATCCATTTGTTGATCTTTATTTTTCAGGGTGGCAAGGAGAAAATAGTTCCAAAGGATGGATTGTTGGAAGAGACGAGGAAATAGATTTAGCAATAATTAAGATTATAGATTCTAATCTATTGCCAACAAATATTTTGGATAGCATATATGAGACTAGTACACCTATAATTCCAAGTAAAAATTTTACTGATAGCGCAGTTAATGATATTTATGAAGGAATAGGCTATTGCTTATATTGTGAGGGCAATAATTCTGGATGGACAATGATGGATTCAGAACTTTTTGTAAATAGATATAGACGAGATGTTACGAGTGGAATAAGATACGCAGAATTATTTTTAACAGATAATGAAACTATTGAAGGTATTGAAGATGGGCTCGGGATATTTGATAGTAATTATTCATTAGTTGGACTAACAATTTCAAAAGACACATTAAAATCTAAAGATATCAACATCTCAAGTGAAGACGACATTGTATATATGCTCGAAACTTCTACTATTGGTAAAAACCTTACTGATTTATATAATGGTAAAATTAATACTGATTTTAAAATTCCACCAAATTTAAATTCAGCTGCGGTTCCACCCTTACCTTCATTTATACAAGGCACAATAAAGCAAAATAATTCATTTGTGGAATTAGGTAAAAAATACTATATTCGAGTAGTGGCTGCTAAAGATAATCTTTCTGATGTTTGGTTGAATTTTGATGTCGGTCTAAATGGAGCCTTTACAGTAACACTGGGATTGAATGACTCTCAATATATTGGATCAACTGTAGAATTTTATTTTGAAGGTAAGAAGACACTGGTTGATGCCAAATTTAAAGGCGACATGAGTATTACTCAAATTAATTTAAATTTCTAGTATTAAGTTAATTAATTCTTTTTCATTTAAATCATATTCAGTTGATTTGTTCATATCTTTTACACGATATGTTTTTTGTTTTATTTCTTCTTCACCAATGATTACGACATAGTCTGAGTCATTAGATGAGGCATATCTCATTTGACTTCGAATACTTTTGCCATAAGGGGCGATTATAGTATGGATATTATTGCTCCGCAATTTTTTTGATAGAGGTACTGCAAGATTTAAAGCATCTTCCCCCATGTGGCATATTACTACAGGTTTGGCATAAATTTCAGGTGGTTCTATATTATTTAATTTTAAATTTAGTATTAGTCTTTCAATTCCACAACCGAAACCGATACCTGGAGTAGATTGTCCTCCTATTTGTTCAATTAAACCATCATACCTTCCGCCACCAATGATTGTGTTTTGACTACCTTCTGTTTCTGGTTGGATTTCAAAAACAGTTTTATTGTAATAATCCAAACCTCTTACTAGATTACTATTAATAATATAGGGTAATTCTAAAGAATTGAGATAGGCAAGAAGTTTTTCATGATGATCTCTACATTCTTGACAAAGAGAGTCAATTGAACGAGGGGCATCTTGAAGGAATGATTGGCATTGTTTTTGTTTACAATCTAACAGCCTTAACGGATTATTTTCTATTCTGTTATTGCAATCATTACATAAAAAATCAAGGTGATTACTGTAATACGTTTTTAAGCTTAAGAGATAATCTTTTCTACAACAAGTTGCCCCACCTATAGAATTGATAAATAGTGAAGTATTTGGAATTCCTAATATTTCTATAACATCCGTAGCAATTTGTATAACCTCACAGTCAATTAATGGACTACTATCTCCAATTGCTTCAATTCCAAATTGATGATGTTCTCTATATCGTCCGGATTGGGGCCTTTCATATCTAAATATGGAGGCATGGTAATAAAGTCGAACAGGCTGTTGTAAATTTTTCATACCATTTTCTATATATGCTCTGCATGCTGGTGCGGTTCCTTCGGCACGTAATGTTAATTCTTCATTTCCTTTATCCTGAAATGTATATGTTTCTTTTTGGACAATATCGGTTTGAGTACCAACTCCTCGAACAAATAAATCCTTCGATTCAAATTGAGGAGTATCTAATCGCTTGTAACCAAATTGTTCACAGACTTTGGCAGTAGTTTCTTGGATAAATTTCCAATACTTTTGTTCAGATGGAAGAATATCTGCTGTACCTCGTGGCCTTTGTAACATGTATTTCCTTTCATATATCGTATACAAAGATATTATATTTTATATCAAATAAAGTCTATATTTCGAAAAGTTGGGATTTCAAGTATACTTAGCTCCATTTAATTATTACAAATGATATAATCAGTCTAGGTGATTTTGTGAATTCTTTACTGGAAATAGCCACTACGTATTTACCTAAAGAAGATATAGAAAAAATTTCTAAAGCTTTAGGTTTTGCTGAGGACGCCCACAAAGGGCAGTTACGCAAATCTGGTGACCCCTTTATTGTTCATCCAATAGAAACTGCTAGATACTTAGCTGATTTGAATTGTGATACTACTACTCTAGTTGCTGCGTTACTCCATGATGTTATAGAAGATTGTGATGTTTCATATACACAAATAGAAAAAGAATTTGGTAAGCATGTTGCTGAGTTGGTTGATGGTGTAACGAAATTAAATAGACTTGATATAAATATTGCTACAGCAAATGATGATAACTCTTCAAATGAATTGAGAAATAATAATGCCGCAAGTTTAAGGAAAATGCTTATAGCAATGTCTAAAGATTTACGAGTAATTCTTATTAAACTTTCAGATAGATTACATAATATGTCTACTCTTTCTTCACTTGCAGATGACAGGCAAATTATGATTTCACAAGAAACCTTAGATATTTACGCACCGTTAGCACATAGATTGGGTATGTGGGATGTGAAATGGAGATTAGAGGATTTTGCCTTTAGGTACATACAACCTGATACTTATAAAGAAATTGCTTCTTTGATTTCTCGAAAACGCATTGAGAGAGAAAAATACATTAGCTTGGTTCAAGAAATGCTAGGAAGTTCACTAGAAAAATCAAACATTGAAGCTACAGTTACTGGAAGAGCAAAACATTTATATAGTATCTATAAAAAGATTGAGGCTTATGGAGAACAAGGAAAAGATTTTGATGATATTCATGATTTATTTGCATTAAGGGTTTTAGTTAATTCAAAAGTTGATTGTTATACAACATTATCTATAGTTCATGAATTATGGCATCCATTATCTGGGCATTTTGATGATTATATAGCTAATCCAAAAGAGAATATGTATCAGTCTTTACACACAACGGTCATGGGACTAAATGGAATGCCTTTAGAAGTACAAATACGAACAAACGAAATGCATAGACTGGCAGAATTTGGGATAGCTTCACACTGGACTTATAAAGAGGGAAAACAATCAAACGAAAAATATGAAACAAAAATAAATTGGTTACGTCAGTTAATTGATGTGCAAAAAGGTTCAAGTGGCCCCGAAGAATTTCTAGAAAATATCAAAACTGACATATTTCAAGATCAGGTTTATGTTTATACCCCAAAAGGTGATATTTTTGAATTACCTGTTGGATCTACACCAATTGATCTTGCTTATAGAATTCATACAGAAATTGGTCATAGATGTATTGGAGCGAAAGTTAATGGGAAATTAGTACCTTTAGATTACAAACTTATGAGTGGTGATTCGGCTGAAATTCTTACTAGTAAGGTTGCTAGAGGACCAAGTTTAGATTGGTTGAATATTCACGCTGGATATATACAAACTGCAACAGCAAAAGAAAGAATCAAATCTTGGTTTAGAAGACAGGAACGTAGCACAAGTCTAAATAAGGGCAGGGAAATGTTTCAGAAAGATTTGAAGAAGTTCAATATTGAAGAAACTGAGCAAGAAGTAGCTAAAACATTAAAATTTTCAAGTGTCGAAGATTTTTTTGCAGCTCTTGGTTCTGGTTCAATCACCATCCAACAAGTATTATCAAAATTAAATGATCCTCTACCATTAAAAGTAAATACAATATCAAATTCAGCAGTGAAAGATTTAACTTCATCAGTTGACGTTTTAGGGGTTGGTGATTTATTAACTAATTTAGCAAAATGTTGTTCTCCATTGCCTGGAGATGATATAGTAGGGTACATTACTCGTGCTAAGGGGATTACTGTTCATCAAGTTGGGTGTGAAAACATTCAAAAAGAACAAGATCGCGAGAGGGTTGTAGCAGTAAACTGGGGTAAGTCAAAGAACTACTATCCGGTAAGAATATCGATACATTCCTGGGATAGAGTTGGATTACTTAGAGATTTAACTTCTGCTGTGGCCTCTGAGAAAATTAATGTAAATGATGTGGTGAGTAAAAACCAAAATGATGGGACTGCATTTGTGAATCTAGACATTTTTATCACTAGCATAGAGCAATTAGGTAAAATATTTGCTAAGATAGAAGAAGTACAAGGAATAATAAGCGTAGAAAGAATTTAGTATATCTACATGTTATAATCATGTTAGATTTGATTTGAAAGGGACAAAATGCCAAGTGAAAAAACTTTAAGAAGTTCTATAAGAAAACAGGGATACAATAGGTTAGCAAAAGTATCTGCAAGAACCGCAGTTACTGCAGCTAAAAAAGCAATAGTTGCACAAGACGAAAATGCTGACGTTTTAGTATCAAAGGCAATTTCAGTATTAGATCGTGCTGCAAAAAAAGGTGCTATTCATAAAAACAATGCATCAAGAAGAAAATCACGATTAGTACAACAATTGAATACTACTCGTACTGAATAATTAATCTGATGAAGGCAACTTTCTAGGTTGTTGAATTTCCATAGGTTCGTTGTCATATTGCAAGTCGCAAACGCCAGCTTTTGTAACTAAAACTGTTACTGAACCATCTTTTGACTGAAATCGTTTGCCAAGACTTAATGCTTCTGTTCCACTAGAAGAAGCCCCATTATAACCATCTCCAGCATCTTTTATTTGAAGTGGTATTGAACCATCGGATAAGGTCCCGGCTCCACCTTTAGTAACAATTAACTCCGCACCACTTGGTGTTATATATCTTTTGCCTGCTTCAGCCATAAGTATAAAACCTGCCTTTACATAATTATTTTCGAAAAATATTAGGAATTGTATTAATATAAATTGGGTTTTATGTTCAGTCAAGCGAGCTGTTGGTATAATTAGACAAATTTAATTATTATTTTATATAACTTTATGAAAACACGTGAACAAATAGTTGTTGAACTTGCTAAATCTATAGGTTTTGATTTAGTTGGTATAACAGAAGCCAGTGTATTAAAAGATCATATTGAAAATTCTTTGGCGACTTATGAATTAAATTACCTTAATGGAATGCCTTGGTTAAATAAAGAACGTCTTATAAAAGGAGGTTCTCCTGATCAATTACTGGTTAATCCTAAATCTGTGATAGTTGTTGGAGTTAATTATAAAAAAAACAATTCTGAAACTTATAGATCCACAGATACAAATGGGAAAATTGCCATGTATGCACAATGGGAGGATTATCATTTAATTATCAAGAAAATGTTGAAAGAATACAAAGCAATTCTTCAAGAAGAATTAGCTATTGAAATGGATGGACGAATATTTGTAGACGATGGTTCGTTGTTAGAGAAAGGATTTGCTGAGAAAGCTGGATTAGGTTGGTTTGGTAAGCATACTAATATTATTAATCCAATTTATGGCTCATGGATTTTTCTCGGCGCATTAGTTACAGATTTGGAACTTACCCCGGATAAAGCAGTGAAGAAAAATTGTGGAAAATGCGAATTATGTATCATTGGATGTCCAACAAATGCAATAGTATCACCATATCAACTAGATGCTAATAAATGTATTTCTTTTCTGACAATAGAAAACAAAGGGGCTATTCCTTATGAATTAAGGCCATTAATGGGTGATTGGATATTTGGTTGCGATATTTGCCAAGATATTTGTCCTGTTAATGATAAATCCGATATGCCACAAAACATGATGTTTACTGAAAAGACTACTAGTTATTTAGATCTAGTAGAAATTTTATATATGTCACAAGAACAATTTTCTATTCGTTTCAGCAGATCACCAATTAAACGAGCTAAATTACGTGGTTTACAACGAAATGCTTGTGTGGCTTTAGGTAATAGTAAACAAAAAGAAGGAATATCTGCATTAATTAAGACACTTAAAAATAATGAGTCAGAATTAGTACGAGGTCATTCAGCTTGGGCATTAGGCGAAATTAATACGATGGAATGTCAAAATGCTTTGAAGTTGTGTCTTGAATATGAAGAAAATCAATTTGTGATAGATGAAATTAATCAAGCGTTATCGTTAAAATAGAATTATTTGCGTATACAATAGATATTAATTATTATATCTAATAGTAATTAGTTCATTTGTGTATAAATAAAAGGAAGAAAAATGCCAAGAAACTATTGGATGCTTTCTATGTCAGAAGAAAATTTTGTAGTAACCAAAAACCTTGGATACTCTGTTCAAGGTTTTCGAGTTCCACACCATAAAAAAATTAAAAGAATGTTGGTAGGTGATAGACTTTTAATTTATGTTCAACAGCTATCTTCATTTACTACAACTTTAAATATTACTTCGGAATATTTTGAAGATCATTCCATAAAATGGACATATATCCATGAAAAAGAAGACTTTTCTCTTAGAGTAAATATGGAACCCAAATGTATATTAAAAGACGAAGAATTTATTGATGCAAAAATACTTGCTCCTAGAATGCAATTTATAAAAAATTGGCATCCTGAAGACTGGCATTTAGCATTTTTAGGAGACTTGCATCTTATACCTAAAAATGACTTTAGCCTAATAGAAGACGAAATGCATAGATTGATTGATAAGCGTTCTAATAAAATATACAAGAATAATTGAGGTAAACATTGTTTGAAGGTTTACTAGGTCGAATATTTAAGGTGATTCAGTTACGCCCAATGACATTTCGTGAAATAATTGATGATCCAAATTCTATTAAACAATCACTTTTAATTATTATATTCATTTCATTAGGAGAGTCATTAGGTAGGATTATTGGAGAAATGCACTCATACTCGGTGATTATTCCAGTAACAGTATCAATCTTCATTCAATGGTTTTTTATAACCAGTGGATACTATTTAATAAGTAATTTTTTATATAGAAACCAGATTCAATTTATACCATCATTATCTATTATTGGTTTTTGTCATACTCCTTGGCTTTTGACTTTAACATTTGCATTGGTTGGTCTTTCATTTTCAGTTTTTCTCATATTAGTAATGTCTTTAATTTGGGTATTGTTGACCCTGATGATGTGTTTTAAAGTTTTAGTTGGTGGATCTTTTATGTCTTCATTTGGCATCGCGTCAATTTTGATCACATTTGGGTATGTTATTAGATACTATATAATTGCACCAATTTATTAATTAGTATTCGATAAATCTATTATTAAATAATTGATTTAAATTAGAAGTTGTTGCATTTATTACAGTATCGAGAGATATATTTTTGATTTCTGCAATTTTTTTTGCAATTAATAATGTATCTTTTGGTTCTGTCCATAAAGAACGATTTTCTTTCCATGGTTGTGGTGATGAATCTGTTTCTATAACCATATGTTCTAGGGGAATCTTTTCAATAATTTCTTTTTGGTGTCTTTGTCTTAATAATGGTTTTGCAAAGGAAATCAAAAAACCACTTTCTATAGCCTTTTTTGCAGTTGTATAATCTGCTTGAAAATAATGCATTATTCCACCAACTGTATATCCTTGTTCTTTATTAAGGATATCTAAGGTAATCTTATGATTACCAAAAGAGTTAATTTCGGGAATTTGTGAATGCCAAATGATAGGTAATTTTAATTTTTTTGCTATGGTAATTTGGGCTATAAAAACTTTCTCTTGGATTTTTATATCTGGCGAATTAGTCATGTAGTCCATACCGTTTTCACTCATCATTATAACTTTGTTACTGGACTGAGCTAATTGTTCTAATTCATATAAGTCATTTTCTTGTATATTCGCTGTAACCCTACTAGGATGAATTCCTACACCACAATAGATTTCATTATTGTTATTAGCTATATTGATTGTTTTTTCTGAATTTCTTACATCAGTTCCAGCTGTAAATATATATGAAATATCTGAATTCTGAGCTCTTAATATTATTTCAGATATTTCTTCTTCATTATAATTTGCTAGATGTGTATGACAATCAATTAACATAAATAAACTCCGATAATCACCCTATATTAATATTGATAATCATTTAAGACAATTTTTGGTATTATTAAACAAACGTTTTCAGAGAAATATATAATTATGTTTAAGATAAAATTATTAATTAAATTATCAATTATTGTAAGTACTATTGGATTAGTTGGGTGCAGTACGGAAAGTAATGAGTTATTAATTGGAACTCCTACTACAACTCCTTTGGTTTCAATCCCAGTTATCATACCTACACCAACATTGGCTTTAGAAAAAGAAATTGAACGAGTTAAAACTAATAATGTTATTACTCATATCCCACAAGGAACTCTTAGCTTTGCCTCGACAAAACATCCACAGCATTTTGATGTTCACGAATCTAATTCAGATTCATTACTATCCATGGGACCAGGGATTTCTTATAATCGACTACTGCGCTTTGATGACTCTGAAATTATTTGTGACATTTGCTTAGAATGGACTCAGGTTAGTGATATAGAATATCTTATTACTATGCGAGAAGATGTATTTTGGCACGATAAAATGCCTACTTCCGGTCGTCAATTGAATGCTCGAGATGTAGCCGAGAGTCTAAATAGAATAAAAAATAATGACTGGTCAAGTTCTAGTATATTAAATTCACTGGACATGGTAGAAGAAATCGAAGAATCAAAAGTTCGAATTTTGCTAAAGTATCCTGATGCAGACTTACTGATGCGATTGGCTCATGGGAATATAAAAATAATTCCGTATGAATTACAGAGTCTTAAAGATGGTTTGCGTTTTGGTCCTACAATAGGAACTGGTCCGTGGATATATAATGAGGAATCTGTTGATAGGTTCGAATTTATTGCAAACCCAAATTATTTTAGACAAGGTTTCCCTAAAGCACAAGAATTTTTTATTACTCCTGTTAGTAATGAGAATACTAGAATAGCGTTAGTTCTTTCTGAAAAAGTAAATGTATCAATAGTTGATTATTGGTCAATGAAACGATTGCTAGGTATAAAAGATCTGGAAATAAATACATCTATGATTGATGATAAAATTGAAAATTATTTTTCTCGTTGTAATTATAAAAGTATGCCTTGTATAGATATTATACCTAATTATAGTAAAGGTGTTTTGTTTGCATTAAATTCTTCAGTTTACCCCTTAGATGATGTTTATTTCCGAAGATATATATTTTCGCATTTAGATTTAAATTCCTATGATTCATTAAGTATTGGATTGCCTATAGCTTCTAGTGGTTGGGAACTTTCTACTAAATCAGAAACAACCTATACTAACCTTCCAGAACTGACTCAATCTTTGAATTATGATCAAACAAATTCTGCAAATCTTGAGAGACTAGATGATACTATTGATTTTTATGTTGGAGACTATGGTGATCAGTATATAAATTTGGGTGATAAATATCTCAAAATTCTCACCGAAGCTGGTTTCCAAATTCGATACCAAGTATTAAATCCCAAAGAATATTATCAGAAAGTTTGGATTGAAAAAAATTATGATATATCCCTCGGTCCTAAGATACCGATTGATATTCCAAATACCTTTTTATATGGAATGTTACACAGTAACGGTGAATATTCTATTAGTAATCATCAAATAGATTATTTGGATCAACTTATTGAGTTACAAAATACACCAAATATTGAAAGAGAAAAACATATAATCGATATTCAAAAATATGTTCTCGAGCAAGCTTTGCTTTTCGAACCAATAACAGATCATGTAGGAATATTAATTAGTAATAAAATACAAAATTATAACCCTGGTGTAATTAATATACGTAATTCAGAGTCCTGGCACTGGTCAGAATTAGTGGTCAGTAATTAAGTATTTTTTTCCTTAGCATTTATGTATGTTAATTTTCTCCAAATCCATTCAAATGGACCATATTGAAAATGGTCTAACCAGTATTTTGACCAGTAAATTTGAAGTGTCCAAATTACTATTACATAAAGTATTAACTCTGATCGACTTAGAATTAAATTAGAGAATATGATTGTAAAAATTACTGTACTTATTAAGGTTTGGGTTAAATAATTTGTAAGTGCCATTTTCCCAACTGACCTAATTCTCGTAAGGAATTGAAGAGGCAATTTTGTATTTAATATTGTGAGAAGTCCCACGTACCCAAGTACTAAAGGTAAATTGGCAATTCTATGAGGATTAGAGTGAATAAGAGCAATACTTGGGCTATAATCTTTTGTAATTCCCCAGATCAGTGAATACGTTGCTAATGGAATACCAATTGTAAATCCAGCAATTGCCATTTTTTTATAAAAAGAGTTGCTATAGCTTCCTTGAAGAATATTTGAACGATATAGGAAAACTCCTATTAACATCATTCCTAAAGCTCTTCCAAAAGCATCGATCAAAATATAACTACCAAATAATTCCCCAGTCATTGTCTTATCGGCAAACCAAAATTCACCTAATCCAATTTTGGAAGCTTCAGATTGAGATGATAAGACAAAATCTTTTACCCAGCCAGTCATAATTAAGTTACCTTGGGCATCAAAAATTGGTTGAAATATAATTGCAAATATTACTGGAAGGTTAATAAAGAACACCCCAAGTATTAAATTGAAATATCTATTCATTCGATATAATAAAATAATAATTGGAGCACAAATTGCGTAGAGTATTAAAACATCACCAAACCAGATAAATGCGTGTATAGAACCAACTATTAATAAAATGAGATTCCTCCAAATACTGAGTATATGAGGATGACTACTATTACGACGTTTTAGAGATTCTATAAATAATACTATACTTGCACCAAATAGCAGGGAAAATAACCCCATCATTTTTTCAGCAATAAATATTTGGCTTAGAGTAACAAAAATCCAATCAAGAATATTATCTGTTCCTGCAGAGGAAGGGTTATAATAAGCAGATTTAGGTAGTACAAATGTTATTGTATTCATGATCAGAATACCTAATACAGCAACTCCCCGTATAAAGTCGAGATTCGTTATTCTATTAATATTGTTATTTTTCTCCATTAGCGGTATTTGTTACGAGGAGTAAATGTAGACTTTTCAGGTGATCTTGGTTCACTGACCCAAAGTTCTCTATTTGGATGCATACCAGCCCCGTATTTTGCTGAAACAGATGAAAACCTCATACGGTTTAGTAGTCTAGTATTAGCGTCTCCAATAGATGGATGAGTTCCACCATTAGATTCTACGATTTTTTCCCAAGCATCTTTTCGTTGTTGCATAATTTTTGGATCAGATAATTCCAAACAGTTGATTTGATTATTATTAAGATCTACAACAATATTATCTCCATCTTTTATGAGTGCTATTGGTCCTCCTAGCGCTGCTTCTGGTCCAACATGACCTATAACGAGACCAACAGACCCACCAGAAAACCTTGCATCAGTCATTAAGGCAACAACTATCTCTTTTTGCCTACATAAAGTCGTAATTCGTGAGGTTGAATCTAACATTTCAGGCATGCCTGGAGCACCGCTTGGACCTTCATATCTGACAATTACCATATCACGATCTTCAAATATTTCAGGGCTATTTTCTAGAGCGTCTAATAATTGTCTTTCACCATCAAATACTCTAGCTTTACCATTGAATATATTGTTTTCTAGTCCGCCTTCAACACCTGCAAGTTTCAAAATTGCAGTAAAATCAGTTGAAACGTTTCCACCAAGAATTCTTAAACCTCCAGTTTCTTTATATGGAGTTTCTACTGGATATATAACCTTCCCGTCTGGAGCAGGGGGATTCAATCTTGCAACTTGTTCTGCAAGTGTTTCACCTGTACAGGTTAAAGTATCTCCATTTAGTAGCCCAACATCGAGTAATTCTTTTACAATTACTTGCACACCACCCATTTCGTCTATGTCCACCATCGAATATTGTCCAAAAGGTCTCGCATCAATAAGAACAGGAACAACATATTGCGAAAGTGTATTAAATTCTTCTTCAGACATGATTTGTTCAAAAAAGTTAGTATATCCTGCTGCTCTCGCAATTTCTGGTGCATGTAATAAAACATTTGTTGATCCACCTACAGACATAGCCACAATCATTGCATTTCTAATTGAGTCTCTAGTGACAATGTCACGTGGTGTAATTTGATTAGCAATTAAATTGCGTAAATAACCAACAAGTTCGTCTGGGAATTCTTTCATTCTTCTTGGATCTTGGGAAGCAGGAGAAACCATATGTAAAGGTTCCATACCGACTACCCCGAGAAAAGTTTGCATAGTATTATAGGTAAACATTCCACCACAACTTCCGTATCCTGGACAAGCTTCAGATGCAATTCGTTTTTTGAATTCTTCGTTCTCGTCTCCTGCTACTTGGAACCCAGAAATAATATCGATTTTTTCATTAGTTTTTGAATCTATTCCAGGACGTATGGTTCCATCAGACATCATTATAGATGGTCTGTTATGTTCTAAAATTCCTGCCAGGGTCCCGACAGGTGGTTTGTCACAAGCAACTACGGCAATAATTCCTTCTAATCCCGTAGCACTCAAGTGTTCACATATAGAATCATGAGTAACTTCTCTACCAATGAGTGAATATCTCATTTCTCTTGTACCGTTTCGCATGCCGTCTGACGTTGCAATAGTATATTCAGGTTGTACTAATCGCATTTTAATTTCGTCGTTATCAAGTCCAATTTTTTGAAGGAGGGTTTTGTGAATCTTTTCAACTTTTTGCTGCACACCTAAATAACACTGAGAGTCGCCTTTATTTCCAACTACTCCTACAGATGGTTCGTGGATTAATTCTACTTCGGTACCGAGTTCTCTTGCTATGCCGTAAGTTTGAGCATTTCTACCTGGGTTATTATCAATCAATACTTTTTTATTACTCATAAAACACCTTCTCATTTATCATTTCTAGTTCGGTAATTATATGCATTTTTTATTAATGATCGCAATATAGTGTCTATTGAATGTTTCGGATCATAGATTAAAATTGAAAATAATTGGAACTACGTTGTAATTTCAATTATAATTTCATGTACTGTTTAATTTAAAATAATAGATTATTGGAGAGTATCGTGATTAAAGATACTAATTGTAGTGATGTCGTATTAGATAAAGAAGGGGAAACAATTAATCTTGCTGGATGGGTTCATAAAAGACGTGATCATGGAGGATTAGTATTTATAGATTTACGTGATAACTCAGGTATTGTTCAAGTAGTTTTTGATCAAGGAATATCAGAGAAAAGTTATGTAGATGCACAAAGTTTACGTCCTGAATGGGTTGTATCTGTCAAAGGGAAAGTATTACCTAGACCCGCTGGTACCGAGAACACAAGAATTCCTAGTGGTATGTGTGAAGTACATTGTTCAGAGTTAGATGTTTTAAATGAGTCAAAGACACCTCCATTTGAAATTTCCGATGATAGTGATAATACTGATGAGCAGATTCGACTTCGTTATCGTTATCTTGATTTAAGAAAATCTGCTATGCATCAAAATATAATTCTTCGTCATAATGTCGTTAAGTACATAAGAGAATTTTTAAGTCAAAAAGGATTTATGGAGATTGAAACACCTATTTTAATCAAGAGTACTCCTGAGGGCGCAAGAGACTTTGTTGTTCCCAGTCGAATGAATCCAGGTACTTTTTATGCTCTTCCACAATCTCCTCAACAATTAAAACAATTACTTATGGTTTCTGGTTTTGAAAAGTATTTTCAAATAGCAAGATGCTTCAGAGATGAAGATTTGCGAGGAGATCGACAATTAGAACATACACAGTTAGATATTGAGATGAGTTTTGTTGATGAAGATGATGTTATGACTTTAATTGAAGATCTCTACACTGAAATCATTGAAAATGTGGTCGATAATAGAACTATTGTTGGATCATTTCCAAAATTAAGTTATGACGATGTTATGGATAAATATGGAACAGACAAACCTGATTTACGATTTGGATTAGAGTTAATTAATCTTACAGAAATTGCGAAAACCTGTTCTGCGCATGTACTCACTAACCCTATTAATGAAGGTGGTATAGCCAAAGCATTAATGGTACCCGATTTGAATAAATACTCTCGAAGGCAATTGGATGATCTTGTTGCATTTGTTAAAACACGTGGTGGTAAGGGGCTAATGTACATAGGAATTTCAGATGACCTTGATTCTATTGATAATATAACTGTAGAAGAGATACGATCATCAGTTTCAAAAATATTAACTTTAGAGGAAATCAAATCTATAATTGCTTTTACTAATGCTACACCTGGCAGCCTTATATTAATAATGGCTGATTCTAGTAAAGTGGTTAATACTTGTATGTCTCAATTAAGAAATGAAATAGCAGAAAGAGAAGAACTCTTCAATAAGTCAGAGATGGCTTTTGCTTTTATTACTAATTTTCCAGTTTTTGAATGGGATGATGATATGAATAATTGGCAACCTTCTCATCATTTATTTACATCTCCAATTGAGAAAGATTGGGATTTGCTAGGCTCCTCACCAGGTGATATGAGAGCACGTCATTATGACTTAGTATGTAACGGAATGGAATTAGCTAGCGGTAGTATAAGGATACATTCTCGGGAAAAACTTGAAAACATATTAGACTTTTTGGGTTATGACGATGAAAGTAAAATTGAAAGATTTGGCCAATTATTAGAAGCTCTTGAATATGGTGCTCCACCTCATGGAGGAATTGCTCCTGGAATAGATCGTTTAATTACGCTATTAACAGACAATGCTGAATCAATTAGAGATGTAATAGCATTTCCAAAAACTCAAAGTGGTAGTGATCCATTATTTGGTACTCCTTCACTAATTCCTCAAGAGCAACTGGAAGAGTTGCACTTGATAATATCTAAGGAAGATTAACTATTTAAACTCTTGATTATAATGGTATAATTATGTTTCGGTGATAAAACAGGGGCTATTTATTGTAATAACTTATTTATGTGGGGATTATTTTGAAAGTAACCAAAAATGAATTACCTGAAAGGGAAATTGAATTAACAGTTGAACTAATTGATGAGGACTTAAATCCATTTATGGATAGGGCTTATCAAAAAGTAGGTCAGCAAGCAAAAATTGATGGTTTCAGAAAAGGTAAAGTACCAAAATCAATTTTGAATTCATATTTTGGTGTTGAGTACATCAAAAATGAAGCTTTTAACTTAGGTATGCCTTCTATAGTCCAAGAAGCTATTGTTGATAATGCCAATGAAAGTGTTGGCCGACCTTTAGTGAATATAGTTTCAGAAGATCCTCTAACATTAAAAATAAATATTGGGTTAGAGCCCAAAGTAACTTTAGATGCATATACAGAAATACGTGTCCCAAAAGAACCTGTAATTATTCCTGAAGAACAAATTGAAGCAGTAATAACCGATTTGCGTTGGGCAAATTCTAATTGGGTACCAATGGAACGAGCAGTAGAAAATGATGATCAAATAACTATTGATCTCATAGCAAAGGTCGGAGATAAAGAAGTTGCTAATCAACAAGATGTTATTTACTTAGTTACAGAACATAATAATCGCCCTGTTGAAGGTTTTCATGCGTATCTTCTTGATATGGTTGTAAATGATATCAAAACTTTTACCATACCGTTTCCTGAAGAATATGAAGACAAGGAAGTTGCAGGAAAAGAATGTGAATTTACTGTTACTTTGAAAGATGTAAAAGCTAAAGACTTAGCAGAATTAGATGATGAATTTGCTAAGGGCATTGGAGATGGGTTCGATAGTGTAGAAGGATTAAGAGAACAGATAAAAAATAATTTGTTTGAAAATGCAAATACAACAGCTCAAAGAGAATATGAAAATAAAATCTTAGAAGAGTTAAAAAATAGAGCTACATTGGAAGCTTCTCCTATTTTAATAGATCAAGAAACTCAAGCGATCATTGATAACCAAGCAGAAACATTAAAACAAAACAAAGTTAATCTAGAGCAATATTTATCTATCATTGGGAAACAACCCGAAGAATTTCAGGAAGAAGCAAAACAATCTGCAACCGATCGTCTTACTACTACATATGCTCTAGAAACTCTTGCTGAATTGGAAGGGATTTCAATAACAGAGGAAGATTTGGATAAAGAAATCAGTGATGCTGTAGAAGCCTCTATTGAAAGAAAAGAAGAAATAGAAAAAACGTTTTCTACAGAAGAATCTAGAAATAACTTAAGAAGTATGTTAACAAGAAGAAAAACATTAGAAAGACTCATTGCAATTGCTGAAGGAGAAAATGATTCTCCAAAAAAAGAGAAAAAAACAACTAAGCCAAAAGCAACAAAAGCTAAGGCAAAAGTTACTAAGCCAAAAGCATCAAAATAAGGAGAACTATATGTTATATGACATTAACGGTATTAATGAAAATACAGATAATAAAAACGTAATTCCTATGGTGATTGAAACTTCTGCAAGAGGTGAAAGAGCATTTGATATTTATTCATTGTTATTGAGAGAAAGAATTGTATTTTTAGGTACACAAATAAATGATCAAGTAGCAAATCTAATAGTGGCTCAATTACTTTATCTTGAGCGAGAAGATCCAGATAAAGACATTAATTTGTATATTAATAGTCCTGGTGGTGTGATTAGTTCTGGTTTAGCTATTTATGACACTATGAATTTGATCAAACCTGATGTTTCTACTATCTGTGTCGGTATGGCTGCAAGTATGGGAACGGTTTTATTATGTTCTGGAGCTGCTGGAAAGCGATTTGCTCTTCCTAATTCCACAATACATATGCATCAAGCTCTTGGTGGTGCACAGGGACAAGCATCAGATATAGAAATAGCTGCGCGTGAAATCCTTAGAGTTCAGGAAATTATTCGAGGAATTATTCACGAAAGAACAGGCCAAGATTATGAAAAGATAAAGCAAGATACAGATCGTGACTATTATCTTAATGCAGAGCAAGCAAGAGAATATGGATTGGTTGATGAGGTTTTGGCTAGTCTTTCTGAAAAAGAATAATCTAGAGGTAATGTATGGAATGTTCTTTTTGTGGTCGTAAATCTGAAGATACAAAAAATTTAGTAAAAGGTTTAGATAATTCTTTGATTTGTGATGAATGTGTTTTGCTTTCTCACGAAATGTTATTTCCCGAAGATCAAGACTCTGTAGAGATAACCAATACTACTAATAGTTTCAATATAATTCCTCCAAAAAAGATGCATAATCTTTTGGATGAATACGTAATAGGTCAAGAGAGAGCTAAGAAAATTATAAGTGTTGCAGTTTATAATCATTACAAGCGCATCCGAGAGAATCAGGAAGAAAATAATTTAAAAATCCAAAAAAATAACATTCTGTTATTTGGCCCTACCGGCTCAGGCAAAACATTAATTGCACAAACCCTTGCGAATCTGGTTGATGTTCCTTTTTGTATCTGTGATGCAACGTCATTAACTGAAGCAGGTTATGTTGGCGAAGATGTGGAAAATATTCTATTGCGCTTATTACAAAATTCAAATTTTGATATAGGCAAAGCTGAATCTGGAATTATATATATTGATGAGATAGATAAAATCACTAGAAAAGATTCTAATCCCTCAATAACCAGGGATGTTTCTGGTGAAGGCGTACAGCAGGCGTTACTAAAAATCATGGAAGGAACTATTGCAAATGTTCCTCCTCAAGGTGGTAGAAAACATCCTCAGCAAGAGTTTATTCAAATGAATACTGAAGGAATTTTATTTATCTGTGGTGGTAGTTTTGAAGGACTAACGGATATAGTTAATGCAAGACAGCAAAATCGTAGAAATTCTTTGGGTTTTAGAAGAGAAAGATCTATAAACGAAGAATTACAAAATGTTACATCTGATGATCTAGTATCTTATGGCTTTATACCAGAATTTGTTGGCAGACTTCCTGTTGCAGTAGGGCTAAATGTTTTATCCGAAAAAGATTTGGTAAGAATACTCACTGAACCTAAAAATTCACTTATTGATCAGTATAAATATCTTTTTGCTTTGGAAAATGTGGCATTGGAATTTCGAGGTAAGTTTTTCGATACTGTAGCTGCAGAAGCTATCAAATCAAAATTAGGAGCCCGTGCACTGAAATCGATTTTAGAGGATACTCTTTTAGACTTGATGTACCATATTCCATCTTTGAGTAATGTAAAAAAATGTCTAGTTTACTCAGGTGCTGTTACTGGAAAATCTAATGGAATAGTTTTACTTGATGAAAATGATTTGGTGATTAAAACAGACATACCCATTCTAGGACGTAATGTCGCTTAATTAATGTTGATATATTTTTCAATTTTGTCGTTCAAACAAATACTATTATAAATTTTATTTCTCTGTAATATGATTTCCTTACTAACTAATGATTTTAATGTTTCAACCAATAGATGAGGCTCTCTCTTTAAAATATCATTTCTAATTTGTTGGAATAATTCCGATCGATTTATATCACTATTTGTATCTATATTAGTCCATAAATTGCCATAAATCTCATTATTAGTAATTGGGAAAGTGCAGTAACTAATAATTGGTCCTTGATCTCGATTTGTGGTAGCAATTTGTATTTGTGCCCCTGCAAATAAGTATTTATTTTTGATGAGATCTTCAATAATATTTTGCCAAGTTCCATGAGGACCTTTTGGTGGAGCTGGATGTAAATTGAGCATAAAAAATTCATCGCATAATTTTTTATCAGTAAATAGCATATATCCAGCCATGACTATAATATCAATATTATATGGGTTTATAGCAGTTATAATTTTCTCGTCATAAAGACTTCTTATATCGTTAAAGGTGTTTGCTTGATGTTTTAATTTATATTTATTAGAAGATATATTGATAAGTGGTATCTTTAGAGATCTTACAAATTTGCAAAAATTTTCTACTCCCTTACTTTCATCTGGATCTTTATTAGTAAACACAAATTCTATTGATGCATTAAGATTATTATCTTTTATTTCTTGATTTACTTGGGATAGAAGTTGCATTGATCCAATACCATTCCCAGAAGAAAACCATCCAATTTTAAGCATGCTATCTTTAGGTTTTTCTTTCTAAATATTCTCCTGTTCTAGTATCAACTCGGATGGTATCTCCTATATTGATGAAGAAAGGTAAATTAACTACTAATCCAGTTTCTAATGTTGCTGGTTTCGTACCGCCTTGTGCAGTATTCCCTTTCACACTAGGGGGAGTTTCTGTTACTTCTAATTCAGAAAATGTAGGAAGCTGAACTGATATAGGGGCATCGTTATAAAATATTATATCAACTTCCATTTGTTCTTTTAAATATAAAGAATCATTACCTAATTGTTCTGTAGGTATAGGAAATTGATCGAAGGTTTGTGAATCCATAAAATAATAATCTTTATCTTCTCTGTAGATAAATTGAGCTGGTTTTGTTTCAACTGCAGCCAGATTAAATTTTACAGCAAATCCATTGTAAGCTTTTTCAATTGATCTACCAGTTCGTAATTCTTTTAATTTTAACTTTACAGTTGGTGCTCGTGCTTGCATCTTTTGGCTAGAATAATCTATAACTTGATATGGTTGCCCATCTAATTCAATTGTGACTCCTTTTTTCAAGTCTCCAACACCTATAACCATTTTTACCCTCCAATAATTTCATTTCTAGTAGCTGCACTTAATACTTCAGCTTTATTATTTTGCAAAGTTATAATATCTTCTATTCTCACTCCACCCCAACCTGGTATGTATATCCCAGGTTCTATTGTAAATACCATGTTATTCATCAGTATGTCAGGGCTATTTGGGCTAACTCGGGGATATTCGTGTACTGCAAGACCGACACCATGTCCTAAACTATGTCCAAATTTGTCTCCAAATCCAGATTCCTCAATAACTTTTCTAGCGATGTTATCGCAATCAGTACCGGTCATTTCTTGTTCTACAAGTGAAATTGCTGTTTGTTGAGCTGTAAATACAGTGTCATAGACTTTTCTAAATGTTTCGTCTGGTTTACCCACACAAAATGTTCTTGTCAGATCACTACAATATCCTTGAAACTTGGCGCCCATATCAATAACTATTGATTCACCTTTTTGAATTATTCGTTCACCAGCTCTATGGTGAGGTAGTGCAGCATTCGGCCCTGAACCCACAATAGTATCAAATGAAGGTCCTTCTGCCCCAAGTTCTCTCATTTTATTTTCTAACTGAAATGCAATTTCTCTTTCAGATATCCCAGCCTGTATAGTCGGAGCAATAGTATTCATTGCTTCATCAGAAATTCTTATGGCTTCTTTTAATATATCAATTTCGTCCATATATTTAACGGCACGGATTTTTTCAATAGTAGAGCTCAGTGGTTTTAAATTAACAATTTTATTTAGCTTATTTTTATCTATAATTTCGGAAAATCGTGAATGTCCAGCAAAACTGAGATCTTCAGACTCAAACCCAAGTGTATTAATTCTATGTTTGATTAGAAGGTCAATGAACCATTTTAATTCAGAATCAATTTTGACTATCTCAAACGATGGGGATTGGTTTGTTGCTTGTTCTATATATCTAAAATCAGTATTTAGATAAGCTGCATCTGGTGTTATGAATAAATATCCTGCTGATCCTGTGAACCCTGATATATAATACCTGTTTTCCGGATTTGTAATTAATATACCATCTACCTCAAATTCTTGAAGTTTTTCTTGTAGTGTGTTCAAACGATCGTTCATTTTACTCCTTTATTTGAATTAAGATAGAAGATAATTTATTGCTGTTAAATAACCAAACCAACCTAGACCTGAAATATGTCCTTCGCAAATATCAGCTATTAGGGATTCTCTACGAAAACTTTCTCTTGCATGGATATTTGATAAATGGACTTCGATGACCCTCCCATTAAAATCAGAAAGACAATCTCGTAATGAAATACTATAGTGGGTTAAACCTCCTGGGTTGATGATAATAGCTTCGGTATTTTCTGTTATTTGTTGAATATAATCTATTATTTCTCCCTCGGCATTGGATTGAAAAAAAGATAAAGAAACGGAAGAATCAGAAACATTTTTGAGAATCAACTTTTCTATCTCTTTTAAAGATTTTGATCCATAAATAGAGTTATCACGTTTACCGAGGTTATTAAGATTTGGGCCATTGATTATTGCAATATTCATAATATTCTCCAAAAGGTGTTTACATTTATATTAGTCTATTTGTTGATATTAGCAAAGGGATGACTATCTAAATATACTTTTCTTGCCTGACTTGTACTGACATGTGTATATATTTGAGTTGTGTCAGGACTTGAGTGCCCCAAGAGCATTTGCACAATTCGAATATCTGCTCCTCCATCAAGTAAATGTGTTGCAAATGAATGGCGTATCATATGAGTGTGTACTCTTTTAGGAAGTCCCGCTATTTTTGCTCTTGATTTTACAAGATTTTGAATAGAACGATTTGATAATCTTCCTCCAAATTTATTGAGAAATAATCCGGGTTCTGAATTTCTTTTTATTAATAATCTTCGTTGATTATTAATATACTCTTGCAAAATTTTCGTTGATTTTAATGATAGAGGTACTTGTCTTTGTTTATTTCCTTTTCCTAAGACTGTAACAGTACGTTTTGTTAAGTCGATATTATTTACATTTAAATTACCCACCTCAGATAGTCGTAAACCTGATCCATATAAAATTTCTAATATAGATATATCTCTTATGGTAAATTTTAGAGATTTGTTAGTGTTTTGTTTTTCATTTGGACTATCTAACAAATATGAAATCTCATTTTGTTGGAGCACTTCAGGTAGCATTTGTGGTTTTTTAGGTATCAGTTTTTTCATTGAATAGGATCTACTATTCCATAGTGGAGCTTCCGGCATAAACTTTTCTTCTATACAAAACCTAAAAAATGAACGAAGACTTGCTAAGTTTCTTATTACGCTATTTCGACTGATATTTGTTTTTTTAGTAACAAGCCAGGTAAGAAAACTAACTATAACTTTTCTATATTCTGTTTGGTATAAATGTTTCTTTTTCTTTGAAATGAATTTTGCAAAGTCTAGAAATGGGTGTTCATAAGAAAATTTTTCTATATTTAGAAAAATTTTAAATACAGCAAGATCTGACAAATAATTTCTGATAGTGTTATCAGATAAGTTTTTTTCAAATCTTAAATGATTGCTATATTTTTCAATAATCTTTTCATTATCCATATTGTGATCATGAAGCATTAATCGGATTAGTTTTTAACTCACTTGCATTTAGTGTAATTGCACAATCTTTGTCATGACAAATTATTCTATCTCTAGTAGATTCAACCATTAACCCATTACATTCTGGACATGTATGTTCAACTGGCTTGGCATTACTTATGAAGTTGCAATTGGGCCAAGCACTACAACCATAAAACTTTCTACGTTGACCTTTTCGTTGCTGTCTTTCTATTATTTCACCTTCACGATTTTCCTTGACACAAATAGGACATTTTATATCTGTGCTATTAATAATATTTTTTGAATATCGACATTCAGGGAATCCTGAACAGGCGATAAATTTACCATTTCTACCTATTTTTTCAACAAGCGGTCTTTCACATTGAGGGCAAAAGTCACCTGTTGGAGTTTCTACAGTTACCTTAGGCATAGTAGACTCTGCTTCTGCAAATAACTTACTATAAGGGTTGTAAAAATCGTGTAAAACAGAAACCCATTCCTTATTTCCTTTTGCTATTTCGTCAAGATTTGTTTCCATAGAAGCTGTAAATTCCACATCCATAATATTGGGGAAATATGGATTCAGTTGATCTACTATTGCTTCACCTAATTGTTCAGTTTGGTATTTACCATCTACTAAAGTACAATAATTTCTTCCTTCGAGGGTTGACATTATTGAAGCATAAGTACTAGGCCTTCCTATACCAGATTCTTCAAGCTTTTTAACCAAGGTTGCTTGAGTGTATCGTGCAGGTGGAAGCGTAAATTTTTGTTCGTTAATTATATCGTTTAGTTTAAGATCTTCATCTTTGGACAGCTTGGGTAGTTTTTTAGATGATTCTTCATTTTCTTCAGTATCATCTTCAGGATCATGATCAGGGTTTTCGTATAAAACTCTAAAACCATCAAATTGTGGAATACTACCTGAGCATATGAATTTATGTTGTTCCTTTTGTTTATTTTCTGAAAGTATATTTACAGTGGTAATTTGATTGATCGCATTAGACATTTTGCTAGCAACAGTTCTACGCCAAATAAGTGTATAAAGAGAAAGCTGCTCTCTGGATAAATGATCTTTTAAATTATCAGGTGTGCGAAGCACTGAAGTTGGTCGTATAGCTTCATGAGCCTCCTGCGCTGCTACCGCTTTTTTGCGAACGGTATGTTTTGTATTGGAGACATAGTTTTCGCCATAGACTTCTTTAATGAAATCAGTAATTTCTGTACTTGCAATAGATGAAAGAGTGATTGAATCAGTTCTCATGTAGGTTATTAATCCTGTTTCACCTTCAAGACCAAGATTAATGCCTTCATAAAGTTGCTGGGCTATTCTCATTGTTCTTGTTGCAGTATATCTAAGTCTTCTGGAAGCTTCTTGTTGAAGCGTACTAGTTGTAAATGGTGCAGGTGCTTTATTAGAAGAATTTCTTACAGATATCTTTTCTACGCTGTAGGTAGAATTGTTAAGTATTTGCTTTAGTTCAGTAGCTTCAGATTCCGAATTAATTTTTTCAGAATTAAGTTTTGCTTCAAATTTAGATTTACTAGAATCAGATTTTGATAAATTAATAGTAACATTCCAATATTCCTTAGGTATAAAGGAGGATATTTCTCGTTCACGTTCGACAATAATTTTTAAAGCTACTGACTGTACTCTTCCTGCAGAAAGTCCAAGTTTTCTACCACTGGTGAATTTTTTTTGTAATAAAGGGCTTAATTGATATCCGACAACTCTATCAAGAATTCTCCTTGCTTGTTGGGCATTAACTAGTTGCATATCAATATCTCCAGGGTTATTAAATGCTTCCTTGATTCCTTGTTCTGTTATTTCGTGAAAAACTACTCTTTGTGTAGGTGGGGTTTTGGAGGATGAAATTGATTCAAGGATATGCCATGATATTGCTTCTCCTTCTCTATCTGGGTCGGTAGCTAGGTATATGTTTTCGGCATTACGAGCTAACTTTTTAAGGTTTTGCACAATAGATTTTTTTCCAGGCATAATTACATAGCTTGGAGTAAAATCATTATCAATATCAACAGCCATTTCTTTTGAGGGTAAATCTCTTATATGTCCCACAGATGCCTCAACCTGAAAATCTTTCCCAAGGTATCTACTAACTGTACGAGCTTTTGCTGGCGATTCAACTATCACTAAATTTTTTGTCATTATTATTTACCTTTTATATATATGGCGGAGAGGATGGGATTCGAACCCATGGTCCTGGGGTTACCAAGACACGCGCTTTCCAGGCGCGCCTATTCGTCCACTCTAGCACCTCTCCTGTGTTTATTCACGTTCAAATTATTAAGTTTTATTTTTGATTATAGTATTTAAAACAACAATTAGACAATATTAGATTATAAATATTATTAACTTTTATTTAACTTGTTGTATAATCTAATATGATTTAAGTGTCAATAATTTATTAATTATGAATATTTATAGGAGATATTATTATGGTTGAGCAAGAGCAAAACTATCTAACTCCAGAAATGCTTAGTCAGATAGGCAAAGAAGGTGAAGAAACAATTTGGCCGGAACCTTTGGATAAATCTTCTTTAAGGCGTTTTATTCAGGCTACTCGTGATGACAATCCATTGTATCACGATGAAGAATATGCTAAATCAACAAAATACGGTTCTATAATTGCTCCTCCTTTTTATTTCCATAGAAGTTTTCCAAGCCCTTTAGGAATTGTAGAAGATGCTGAAAAAGAAGAAATGCGACATAGAGGACTTGTTGATACTCCGGGATTTGCTAAGCAAGTAAATGCTGGTAGTGAAATTGAATGGTTTGGTCAAATTAGAGTAGGGGACACATTGACCGGAAAAACTGTCGTTTCCAATATAGAGCAAAAAGAAGGTAAAAGCGGTCCTATGATTATAATAACATCTGACCGAATAATTAAAAATCAAGATGGTAAATTAATTGCGATAGTTACTAGTAAATCTTTACGAAGACAAGCTGAAGGCACAAGTTTGTTCTAAACAAGGAATAGATCAATGCAGTTGTATTATGAAGACATAAAAGAAGGATCAAATCTTCTTTCTAAATCCTGGGGGCCATTAACTAATATGGATATGATCCGATTTGGATCTGCTGTGGATAGTTATGGGGAAATCCATCAAGACTATGATTGGTGTATTCAGCACGGGTTTGATAATGTTTTATTAAGCGGCCCATTTAAACAAGCTCTTCTTTGTTCTTGGTTAGACGAAGTAGTAGGAGATATTGGATATATAAAAAAGATAGAAATTTCCCACAGGGGAATTAATTATGTGGATGAGACTTTACAAGCTACGGGGACATTTACAAAGAAATATATATTGGATGGCAACGGTTTCGTTGAGTGTGATATTGCAATAACGAATGATAATGGATTGGTTTCATGCCCAGGCAAAGCAACTCTTTTAATACCAATGAAAAATATGGATTCCATAGATTTTAATTTTGAACCACCGGTAACCTATCAAGAATTTATTACTAAAGAAATTTCTACTGAATATACAGATACTAATAATATATATATAACTAAAGAAATAATAGAAATGATTGGGGCTATGGGGGAATCATACACATGGCCAGAACCATTAGACATTTCTGCAATTAGAAGATTTACCCAAGGTGTATTTGAAACAAAATCTAGGTACGTAGATATTGAATTTGCAAAAAATAGCTCTATTGGTTCATTAATAGCGCCCCCTGCATATGTCATAAGACCCCCATACGGGTTTTGGGATAAAGGGATGTTAGGAGAGTCAGCTATTCCTGTTTTTACTGTACCAAATACAACCGTTGCAGTTAATGGAGGAAATGAATCGGAGTGGTATAAAGTTGTAAAAGAAGGCGACACCTTAACTCAACAAGCACGCATCGTAGATATTTATGAAAAAAAAGGTAAAATGAGATCTCTTATTCCTGTAGTAAGTGAAACAATTATTGTTAATCAATGTAATGAAGTTGTTGCTCTTTCTAAACAGATTAATATAAGAATGCCTTAATATATTTGAGGAAACAATGAGTAAATCTAAACTATTCTATGAAGAAGTAAATGTAGGTGACCAAATCCCTGAATTAGGACCATTAACTTGGAATACTACAGATATAATAAGATTTTCTTCTGCTGTTGAAAACTATGAACCTCTACATCAAGCAAGAGACTGGGCTCGTTCAAAAGGGTATAAAGACACCTTAATTAATGGTCCAATTCGAACTTCAATGTTACATAATATGTTGATTAATTGGATTGGAGATGATGGATTTTTAAAAAAGCTATCTTGTCAGCAAAGGGCTATGGATCATCCAGGATATACATTGATTGCTAAAGGATCTGTAGTAAACCGTTTTATCGGAGAAGATGGTTTAGGTTATATCGAATGTGATATTCACATCGAAAACCAAGAAGGGATTATTACTGCTCCAGGCAAGGCAACTGTTGTATTACCTACAAATGAAAACCCAAATGTTCCAGAGTCTTTTGAGTTACCCAAGTAGTTAAATTAAAAATAGATTATAACTATCATTTAATAAGTACTATACCCAAATAACCACTAATTATATTTCCAAATATTACCGCAAATATAGAACCTAACAACCAAAAAGGGGCTAATGGATAGACCTCGCTATATGCTTGGTTTTTCCCTTTGTTTAAAATCATTATGATTGAATAAAGTGCAAGTAATATTGATACAGCAATTAATGCGATAAACGACCAATAAAAACCTAATAACACACCTGTTAGTATGGCAAGTTTAATATCTCCAGACCCAAGTCTGACTTTTGGTATCAATTGAATCGCTAAAAAAAGAATACCTAAAAATAATGCTGCAAAAAATGAATCAATAATTCTTATAAACGGTAAAGATGTTAAATCAATAAATGATTGATTCAATATGACGGGTTTAAGTTGTGGCAACCATGCAATAGTAATTACTCCAAATATTAGACCGAAAATTATATTATTATTTGAAATGATATTTTCTTGCAGATCTTCTTTAGTTATCTTCCAGAGTAAAATGAAAGTAACTAAAATATATATAAAGTCTCCTGCATATTGGGGTTGTAATAAGTTTTTGAAACCATTTATCAAAAACAATAAGCTAGTCTCTATCTTTTATGAATTGCATAAATTCATTTAATTCTTTGGCTAGCTCTTCAGCTGTCAATGTGCCATGTTTATCAAGTAGTTGTAATACTATTGGGTCGGTTTTCACATTTGTAGTAAAGAGATCTCTTAAGTTGTTATCATCATCTACTAAATTGAGTTCAGTATCTGTATCTTCTTGTTGTTCTTCATCTATAAAGAAATTGTTATCAACTGTATCGATTTCTAATAAGTCATCATCAATTTCTGGAATAGTAGCGGGGATTTGGGCAACGATGTCATTTTCTATAGATGTATCATTTTCTATATTTTTATCAGTTGCAGATTCTAATTGTTCTTCAGGATTATCTAAATCAGGTTTATTTATAAGCGCAGATAGCTTTTCTTGCATGTTACCTATAAATTTTTTTATGGGTTCAATAAATAATGATTCTCCCATGACTCCATCCTAAGCGATAGTAAATATTTGATCTGCAATCATTGGAACTATAGTAATTACTGATGCAGAAACTAAGCACATTATACACAATAGACCTATAATTTTCAGGTTATTTCCTCCACTAGCAAATTTTGGGGCTAAAGAATTTGCTAATGTTAGTATAAAAATAACAAACATAATAGTAAAAGAAGTTACTCCCATATCAGGTGAACCAAACATATCGATTGGATTAGGCATATCCCCACCTTCCATAAGACCAATTCCTGGGGGCAAAGATAAATTATTTGGTACCGAAATTGAAGCAGCATCTTCTGTAGTTGCTCCCATAGTTTCAGCATGAACTGAGACTAGTTCTTGATTAAAACTTGTTAATATAGCTAAAACAAATACAAGTATAAATGCCATAACAGCATGCATTACTATAGTTAAATAAAGAAAGGTTGACGAAGTTAACTGTCTTGTTGCTCGTAATTGAACGATAGTGTTACAAAATTCACTTGTAATGTTACCCACATCGTCTGGAGTTCCTCCACGTTCTGCTCCATCAACAAGCATGTGTGTTGAACGATTAACTAATTCGCTACCTGTCTCAGTTCTGAATTTTTCCCAGCATTTAGCTATAGGTATTTCAGCTTTTAATCGCACCCCCAACCGTTCTATGTGATAGCCTAAACTGCCCATTGATGCGATATCAATTCTTTTAATTGCTTCTGATAATGTGACACCAGTGGATCCAGCAATATTACCAAGAGTTCTGATAAAAGTTGGCATTTCTTGATCAAGTTTATCAATTTTATTATGGTCTACCATTTGAAAGTAAGCCGTTGGTATCATTGATATACCAAGACAGGCAAAGACAATGGCTGTACCTGGTAAAAGACTATAATTTGGAGCAATTATAAAAGCCGTAATGAATCCAATAGGGACTCCGAATTTTAGAAATCTTTTTGCTAACATTCGTTCTTTTGTTATTCCATATCTACTGCTATAGGTAACATCTTCTTTTGGAGATACTCCATTAATGATATATGCACCCATTGAAGTAATAAAAAATAGTACTGCAGCCATCAATATAGTAAAGGTTTCCGTTAGAGATCCCATAAGACTTGATACTAAAGAAACAACCATAATTAATGTTACTGATACTAAAATTGCGCCATAAGCATCTGTCCATTTTCGTAGATTCTCTACAGCTCTTTCATAATCATTTTTATATCGATCATTTTCTAAAGTAGATTCTTGGATTATAAAATCCCTTTCAGATTCTCCTGATGATATAGCTGCCGAAAACCTTAATAACAGACTTCTTACATTGCTAGCTTTTGCTCGATTAGCTACCATTTCAAATGCTAGCGTGTATTCAAACCCAATTCTTTTTGCTAAAAGAAATACATATTCAAAAAAAACGGAAACTTTGTATGGTTGTGTGGCAGCACCTTCAAGAATTTGTGACCTAGGTAATCCACCTATAGCTAAAACTGACATATATGCTAGAGAGGAAAGTAAATCATATCCTATAACGGTTGAGTCAGAGGAAACTTTATCGACGGCAGTTGAAACATGTTTACGTTCGAAAAGTTGAGAAATATTATTTAATATTGATTTGATTAAATCCATTTTATTGAAATAATCCTTCTCTTGCTGCTTTCGCAAGAGTATCATTTAATTCATAAAAGTTTTTAATACCACGTTCATGAAGTCTCTTTAAAATTTCTGCTCTTTTTTCAATTTCATCATAAATTAATCTACTATCTTTATCTGGGATACCTCTTCGTTGAGCAACAGTTCCTTCGAGTAATGCAGTATTCATATATCCAGGAAATTCAAATGTGTCATCTGACGGATTCCATCTAAATACTTCAATAAAACCAAAAGAATTTGTTTCAGGATCGTATTCAACTATTTCATTTATACTCATGCATCGTCGACCTATAGAACCATTTGGTAATTTTACCGCACTTTGGATAACTACTAAATTTAAGTTATCTATATATGCTTTAGGTACGTTAATTGGATCTCCAGTCATTCTTTGAATTAGTTTTTCGACTGTTGCAGCGTGGAATGTCGCCATACATGCATGTCCAGTTTGCATAGCTTGGAAAGCAATTGCTCCTTCTGCACCACGTATTTCTCCAATGATAATTTCATTCGGTCTTTGACGGAGGGCAGCTCGTAATAAGTCAAACATGGTAACTGCGGCACCAGTACCAGAAGAACCAGCTGATCCTCTTACTACTTCTCTTGTCCAATTGTCGTGTGGAACCTGTAGCTCAGGTGTGTCCTCGATGCTCACAATTTTTGAAGTTGCTGGGATAAAAGTACTTATTGCATTGAGTAATGTAGTTTTACCAGAAGCAGTTTCTCCAGAAACAAAGGTATTCATACCTTCACCAAGCATTATAGATAAATATGCTAACATTTCATAATTTATAGAACCAAAGTCTATCAGATCCAAAACACTAATTGGAATATCATTAAACTTACGTATAGTAAAATTGCTACCTCTTTTTGAAACGTCAGTTCCAAAAACTATATTTACACGAGAACCATCTGGTAGTACTGCATCCACTATTGGATCTCTGACAGTAACAGGGCGGTTTATCTTTTCAGAAAGCTTGATTACAAATTGATCTAATTCTAATTCTGTATCAAATTGTATGCCAGCTTTAAGGCCACCAAATACTTTGTGTTCAAGAAATAAAGTGCCGACACCACTACAACTAATATCTTCAATATTTGGGTCTGATATTACTGGTTGAATTGTACCTAACCCGTCTTTATCTCGTAACATGAGATATTGTAATGCTTTATATTGTTCTTCTGTAACAAAAATTTTGTTTTTAGAATTAACACCCTCGGTTGTACATATTTGTTCTAGACAATTAAGCAAAACCTCTTGATGGGGTAATTCATTTTCGTTTTTTAAATCTTCGACATAATCAATTAAATAGTCATCAACTTCTTCCATTAGAACTTCGATATCAGGATCCATACTAGGTTCGATAGCGATATAGGTGTCTCTACTATCCTCTTTGTCAGGCTTTAAGTGTATAAATACTGCATTAGCTACAGGATATATAAGATTCTTGTAAGGGAGATTTCTAACTTCACGTGTAAGTTCTTCGTAATATGCAGGTACACCAATTGTATCTAAATCTACTGTGCATAAGTATGCCCACAAATGTTTATGGGATTTGGCCTCAGTCTGTAGGGCTGGTGGAAGTTTAGCAAATAGTCTTGGATTATCTTCTATTGATTGGTTTGTTATCTTTATTGATATTTTGTTATTTGATTTTGAATTTGAGTCTTTTGTTTCAATTTCAAGTTTTTCAATTTCATCAATAGGGTTTATATCTGGTTTAGCATTAGTTGATTTTTTCCCAGATAAAAGTCCCCAACTGATACCATATCGAATGGTATCAAAAACTTTTCCAGGTAGTTTTAATATTTCTCTTTCTTTAACCATATCAGCACTTCTCTATCTTTATGCTTTGGCTCGAGATATTGGAATTAGCCTTACACCTAAACCAGGTTCCACTTGGAAACCACTAATATTACCTGTAGTACTTTCGGCACCTTTAATTTTTGCAACTTCCAAAGTTTTAACAAGAGCAGATCCCGAGCGAGTTACTTTTAACATCAGGTATGCATCACAAATAGACCGCACACGTGTTAAAGCATTTTCATCGAATGCATTACTATGAACTGTGCATATTACAACTTTTCCTTGATCACATAAAC
>JBJKVQ010000019.1:0-78367 GCA_045562575.1 Dehalococcoidia bacterium | reverse complement strand
TATTAGAGGATATTGAAAGCCATGCTGTATTTGCTGCTAAAGCAGCAGGAGAAATTGTTGAAAAATACTTTCATTCTACATTTGATATCAATTATAAGTCTGAGGGTTCTTCAGACCCTGTGACAACAGCTGATATTGAAGCAGATCTATTAATTCGTAATTTAATTAAAGAAAAATTTCCAGATCATTCTATTATTTCGGAAGAAAATGAAGCTCATATTATTCCTAATGCTGATTATTGTTGGGTTATTGATCCATTAGATGGAACTAATAATTTTTTAAACAAATTTCCATTTCATTCTATTTCAATAGGAATTCTTTATAAAGGCGAACCTATTGTAGGAGTTATTCTCCTAAGAAATTTACCATGGCAACCTTCTTCTATTATCCGAGCAAGAAAAGGCAACGGCACTTACCTAGATAATCAAAAAGTTAATGTTGTGTCTAATACGCAGCCACTACAAACAGGTTTGGCTAATATACGATTTGCAAGATCACGTTATAAAGCTAAGAGCGAACTCGCTCGAAATACGGGTGATTTTAGAAGTATAGGAAGTACGGCATATGAAATAAGTTTAATTGCCACATCTTCTTTACAATTAGCGGTTTTTAATCATCCTAAAATATGGGATATCGCAGCTGGAATAACGATCGTTAAAGAGGCTGGAGGCGAGATTATGGTTGAAGTTACTCCAAATAAATGGATTACTTCTTCAACCGTGTTTCTCAATTCTGATTTTGATAATTATTCAACTTTATACAATTGGAATCTTTCATTAATTGCTGGACCAACAACTTTAATCGAATACGTATCCAATAATATCAAAAGACGTTCATTTCTCGATATGTTTATACGTCGCACACGTTGGAAATTAGGATTAACGTAATTATAGTAATGGCCAAGGGTAAGGCCTTCTATCATCTTGTGGTTCAATATATACTTTTTCTTCTAATATCTTTTTAACCCTTAGTTCAAACGCATCTACTTCATTATTGGATAAATATGTATCTAGCATGCTCCTTAACCCTTTTTTCTGATTAAATGAGTGGATTAGCTGCTCCAAGTCATCCAAAAGCGCTGTAGGGATCATTTCAAGCATGTAGTCCCAAATCACTGTTCTTAGCTTATATTCCTCATTAAAACAAATTCCGTGGTCTATAGACCAAATTGTATTATTGGTATCTTGAATACAATGGTTTCCTTTTCTATCGGCATTATTTGTAATGATATCGAATAAACAAATCTTTTTCATAATATCTGGATAGTCGTCTCGTAAAGTGAAAAAATTCTCATCTTCCAGATAATTTACTCGATACTGTACAGACCCGATTCCAAAAGGGCCTACTCGTATTGTTGTGGGAGGGATTAAATTCCACTGTAGTTTTTCACTGACAAGATAACTTGCATATTCTCTAAGATACAAAGTGTCTGGTTCAAAATCCCATAAAGGTACTTCTCCTAGCATTGGTTTGTATACAGCTTCGCAACTATTTCCATTTTTATCTGATAAATTCAAAAAAAATGTATAATTCGAACCAGTTTCTGTAGAAGTACATTGTGTTATTTCCCCAAAGGACAATAATCTTAAAACTACATCAAATGGTAATTCAGGATTTTTCATTACAATATTGACGTTTCTTTACGTTAATTTTTTCTAAAACATTCTTCCCATATACAAGAACTATCTTTAGTTGGAATTAAACATAGTGGACACAAAGGTCTTCCTGCTGCACATACAGAAAAGCTATCTTCAGCTAGTCGATCAATTATGTCTCCATCTGTGTAAAAATTTACTTTAGGAGTATCAATGTCAAATTCGTTTATATCAAAAAAAGATACGAAATAGAGGTCTGAATCTTTATCATAACCTACTTCAAGTTCGCTAGCTTTAAATTCAACTTGTAGATTTGGAGCAATATTTGATGGCGGCTGGTCTTCAAAATGTTTTATAGAAGTACTTGGAGATTCAACTTCTATAGTGGAAACAGTACGTTTTAAAGCCACTGCCATATTAAACAATTGTTCTTTTTCTAACCATATAATTGCTGAACTTTGATTGGTAGATTCTATTATCACATGGAATGTCCGCTGGCCTGGTTCGCCTATGGATTCAACACTCAATTTTGATACTTGACCGAAGTCATACTCTGCGTTGCTCATTTTGCTGTTTCTAAATTATTTGACAGTAAGTAGATAATAGGTTCAATATATCTATTATACACTTTACCGAAATTCATTTCATGTATTTATAATATAAAATAGAGTGAAAAAAATGGAAGAAGAAATTGAAATACCTATTTTCCCTCTTAATCTAGTGGTGTTTCCAGGTAGTAAAATAAATTTGCATATATTTGAACCTAGATATAGAGAAATGATGAAGTATTGTGTTCAAAACAATACAGGTTTTGGAATTTGTTTGATTAAAAATGGGGAAGAAGTAGGGGATTCAGATAGTACTCCTTTTGAAATTGGTACCTATGTTGAATTTTCAGAAATTTATGAATTACCTGATGGTAGATACGATATAAAAGTTGAAGGTATAAATACATTTAATATAATTACTTTAGTTTATGATGATTTATATCTAAAAGGTAAAGTAATTATGATGAATAACCTTAAACCAGAAGTTGACTTCAGTTTAAATGAAAAAAGACAAGTTATGAAATATTTAACTGATTATATTAATAGTATTGCAGGCTTAAGAGGAGAATGGATATCAGACAGAAAAGCTCCTTTGGATTTGAATCCTTTATTTACTTATGGTATGTCTGTTCTGGAAATTCCAAATACCGAAAAGCAAAAAATACTTGAAAATCTTACATTAAAAGAGCAAATTGATACTTTTATAAGTATATTGCTAAGAGAAACTAAAAAGAATCAAATTAGATTGGATAAAAAATTTCTTAGAGACAAAACAATTTTAAATTGATTTTGTGTTATGATACCCTGATATGAATGTTGAATTGACTGAAAAAAAATTAACTGATATTGAAAATCACATTCAGGAAAATTATATTAAATCTGGTCGTTTTTCTTGTGGAGCTACCCTTTATTATCATAATGGCGAGATAATAGATGGTTCTATGCAGGGTTTAATGGATATAGAGAGAAATAAACCTGTTTCACGAGATACAATTTTCCGGATATATTCAATGACTAAACCTATAACATCTGTTGCGTTTATGCGATTATTTGACCTAGGTTTAGTTTCTTTGGATGACCCTGTTCATAAATTTATTCCATCGTGGAAAGATTTGATCGTATACCAATCAGGAAATTTAAATAATTTTATTGGTATACCTCCTTCTCAACCAATGACAATTAAGCATTTACTTACCCATCAATCTGGACTTACCTATGGGATTATGAGTGATACAAAGGTTGATCAAGCTTATCGAACCCTAATTAATTTAGCTGATCCTACTTCTAGTACCTTAGACGATCTCATTGATGCATTATCAAATTTACCGTTAGTATTTTCTCCTGGTAATGCTTGGAATTATTCTATTTCTACAGATGTTCTTGGCTATTTGATTTCTGTCATTTCCGATATGGATTTCGATGAATATTTGAATAAATATATTTTTGAACCATTAGGTATGACTGATACAGGCTTTTATGTACCACAAGAAAAAATTAATAGGTTTGCAGCTAATTATGTTTCAGGTCCTTCAAATTACACTTCTGAGCAAAACTTTTCAGAATCTGAAGGTTTACGATTAATTGATGATCCGTTAACTAGTGTGTATTCTGCAAAACCTAGTTATTTATCTGGAGGAGGAGGATTAGTTTCTACTCTTGATGATTATATGAATTTTTCTAGAATGTTATTAAATAAAGGTACATTAGGAGATACATTTATTTTAAATCCTGAGACTGTAGAGTTAATGACAGAGAATCATATACCTGAAAACAATGATTTAACTCATTTTGCAATGGAAGGTATACGTTGGGCAGAGTCTAGTTTTGAAAACGTGGGGTTTGGATTAGGTTTTTCAGTACAGACTGCCGATAGTATAGAAGGTTCAAAAGGTCAGTATGGATGGGGTGGTGCAGCGAGTACATATTTTTGGATAGATCCTGAAATAGATTTGATTTGTATATTTATGACACAGTTTGTTCCGTCATATACCTATGATATAAGGAATGAACTTAGAAGGTTAGTTTATTCTAGTAGTTAAAATAAACTTTTCGATTGCCCTCCATCTACATTTATAGAAGTTCCAGTAATTAGATCAGCATTATTTGAAGATAAAAAGGTTGCTAAATCGGCTACAGGTTCTGGCCAACCAAATTTCCCCATAGGAAGATTATTTTTAATAAAATCATCAACAAATTCTTTCGTGTTTTCTTTTTGAAATCTTTCCCATCGTCCACCTTCAAAATAAATTGAACCAGGTGCAATAGTATTTACAGTGATTCCTGTACCAGCTAAATCTAAAGCAAGATGCTTTGACATAGATATCAACGCTGATTTCGTGGCCATATAGGTTAATCCACCCCCATATTCACGGCCATAAATTGAAGAAATATTTATTATTCTTCCCCAAGAGTTATTTTTCATATCAGGTAAACAAAGTCTAATAAGTTGGATACCTGAAATAAGATTAAGGTCAAAGGTGTTTTTCCAATCTTCATCTGTAGTTGTATCAAAAGTTCTTCCTGTAGATCCACCAACATTGTTTACAAGAATATCTACAGGCCCGATAGCTTTAACAGTTTCAGAATATACAGCTTTGGTCCCTTCATTAGTTGTTACATCTGCTTCTATTCCAATTACCTTAACTCCAAATTTAGTTAATTCTTTTTCTGCAGATTTTATTTCATTTTTATTTCGCGCACAGATACCTATGTTACACCCCTCTTTAGCGAGTGCTGAAGCAATATAAAAACCTAATCCTTTTGAAGAGCCTGTAATTAGAGCTGTTTTATTTTTTATTCCTAGTTCCATTTGAATCCTTACTCTGTAGATCTTTGTACGGGATTACTCAAAGTGCCGATGCCAGTAATTTCTACATCAACGACATCCCCATCTTTTATATCTATTGGTACATCATCTGTACCCATCCAAACGACATCCCCTGGATGTAAGGTTAAATATTTCGTCATATTACAAAGGTATTCTGTGATTCCAAAAATCATATTATTTGTTTTAAATTGATCCTGAATTTTGTTATTCACCTTCACAGTTGTTGTCATATCTTCAGGGTTTGCATCAGTTTCAATCCAAGGCCCCATAGGTTTGAAAGTATCAGTATTTTTTGCTCTCCAAAGCGTTCTATCATTTCCTTGCCATGTTCGTTCACTTACATCGTTTCCGATCGTATAACCCAATATATAGTCCCAGAGATTAGTTGGAGTAAGGTTTTTGGCAGTTTTGCCTATAACAACTACGAGCTCACCTTCGTACTGTACTTTGTCAGTTGCATCTTTCGGTATAACTATCGTTTCATTGTGCGCAATTAAAGCGTTATTCGCTCTGTATCCTATATCTGCAGCAGGAGGTGGATTTCCTTCTCTACCGGTAATCTCAGCCATTTTAATCACATGACCCATATAATTTATTCCCGCTGCATAAAAAGTTGAAGGAATAACGGGTACAAGTAATTTTGCTTCGGTAAGAGGGATACTCAGATTAGTTGTTTCATAACTTGTAAAAGGAGTTCCTATTACTGGTGTGATTTGATCGTTATCGATTATACCAAAGGAAGGTTCATTATTAATTTCGAGTCTACACCATTTCATTATATATCTCCTGAATTAATTAAATTTATTGCGTTACTTTAGTGGGTTCAATATACTTTAAGCATATATACTAGTCAATTAAAAACAACCATATATTAGCGAAGGGAAATACTTCATGAATTCTAATAATCGTATTGGTGTTGCTGTGAATGAATCTACAGCACAAGGTGTTTTACATAGGATTAATCAACTAGAGTCGTTTGGAATAGACGCCGCATGGTTAACGACTGGCGGCTCTAGAGCTGACGCATTGACAGTTTTTTCAGCTGCAGCAGTTCAAACAGAAAATATATTAATGGGAACATCAATAATACCTACATGGCCTAGACATCCTATTTCAGTTTTTCAACAAGTAAAAGTTATATCTGAATTAGCCCCTTCAAGATTTCGATTAGGTGTAGGACCTAGTCATAAACCTAATATGGAAGGTATGTTCGGTGTTAATTTTCGAGATCCATTAGGGCATTTAGAAGAATATTTAATAATTTTGAAGAATATTATCCAAGGCCAAGGTGTTGATTTTGATGGAAAATATTACCAAGCACATTCTCAAGACGGTTTACATTCTGATATACCAATAATGTCTTCGGCATTACGAGAAAAGGCTTTTGAGTTATGTGGAAGGGTCTCGGATGGAATTATTACTTGGGTTTGTCCCATGCAGCATATAACTAATGTAGCTATACCATCAATCGAAAAAGGAGCCTTGCAATCTAACCGTGATAAAGTTCCTCCTTTAATAGTTCATGCCCCAATTTGTATATCTGAAGAAAAAGAATTAGTTAGAGATGCTCTCAGAACGCAAATGGGAGTTTATCCAACATTGCCTTTTTATAATAGAATGTTAATGGATTGTGGATATGAAGAAGTAGAGCATACTAAGGTATGGAGTGATAGAATGGCAGATGATTTAGTTGTATCAGGGACTGAAGAAGAAGCCTCCGCTAAAATTGATGCAATGTTGGACACAGGGGTGTCTGAACTTTTATTTTCTATACTTACAACAGGCGATGACAGAGAAGAGTCACTTAAAAGGACAATAACGTTCCTCAGTAACTATACTCAAAGAGGGAATTAGAATTTTAAGCTTTTTGCAATTTTGCGTTTGTGGAATTTGGGATCTCCTAGGAAATGGTAGAGAGTTCTGGACATTTGTGTATGTAAGGTAAGCCCATATTCACGTAATGATCCTATTCCAGCGTGTACTGTATGCCCACCGTCACAAGCTTTTAAGTAGGCTTCACTGGAAACTGCGCTTGCAAGATGAACACTTGTATTTGAATCCATATTTGATTCAAGTTTCCATAGTGCTTCATATGTTGTCCATCTAGCAGCATCCAGATGATTTACCATTTCTATGATATGGTCTTGTACTCTTTGAAACCGTCCAATAGATTGCCCAAATTGTTTTCTAGTTCTGCTATATTCGACTGAAAGATCGAATACTGCTTGAGAACCACCAACTTGGTATGAACATAATATTGGTAAAGAATTTAAGATGCCTGAATATAAGTTATCCCATTGGTCAGTATTAATATCTCCCAAAATCATATCTTCTGATATTTTGACTGATTCAAAAGATATTTCTGTCGATGAGCTAAGAAACCCTTCTAATTGTTTTCTTGCAATACCTTCTGAATTCGCATCAATAAAAACAATTGATACAGAATCCTTATTTTTTTCAGATCTAACAGCACATAGAATATGAGTAGCACTTAATCCGTCTTGTACAAAAAGCTTTGTGCCAGTCAAAGAATTATTTTCTATAGAAAGGTTTATATATTTTTTATCCCATCCATAACTTGGTTCAGTAATTGCTGCTGTGACTATATATTCACCAGATGCAATTTTGGGCAAAATTTCGGCTTTTTGTTTTTCATTTGCAGTTTGAAGAACAATATTTACTGATAGTATTCCGGATGAAAAAAAAGGTCCAGGAACAGGTCCTCTTCCAAGTTCTTCATAAAGAACAGCTGCATCAGTTAAAGTGTTTTCTGATCCTCCAAATTTTTCTGGAACCAAAATTCCTAACCATCCAATTTCACTTACGTTGTCCCATAAATCTTTGTTAAATCCAGATTCAGTAAGATCTAAATCTAGTATCGTTTCTTTTGGAAATTCCTTACTTACAAATTCTCTTGCAGTGTTTTTTATTAATTCTTGATCGGGAGATAGTGATAAATCCATTTGAATCCTCCTAGGATAATGTTCCTGCTTGCTCTTTTATTTCACGACCTATACCAATTCTCCTAGACATTATTACTTTTTGTATATCTGTAGTACCGCCTGGATGTAATCCAACGATTGCACCACGATGTTGCAATTCTATCGCTCCATCATACAAACCCCATTTTTCGTCGTTTGTTATTGCATATGGACCTAGGATATCTAATATCTTTTCTGCAATTCTTAATGCAGATGTTTTTCTGTAGAAGGAACTTTGAGGACCTTCATAGGTTCGTTGTTTATTAGCATGAGCAAGCCAATAGTTTCTCAAATTAAATAATCGTGTGATCTCAGATTCTATATAGATATCTACAATATTATCTTGTATATCTTGATTTTTTATTAATGGTTCTCCAAGACTTTCTGAAGTTTTACAGTAATTTATAATTCTATCAACAAGGTCATTTTTTCTGATTTGCCCACCACCACCATGTTCGAGCTCTAAGTGAGTAGTCGCAACTTTCCATCCATTATTTAGGCCACCTATAAGGTTTGTTGCTGGTATTCTTACATTATCGAAAAATATAGTATTTTTCTCACCAGTTCCAGCTCCACCTTCACCACCGGTAGTAAGTAGATCCATGGGTACAATAGTAATTCCAGGTAAATCCATTGGAACGATAAACCAGGATAGATTATCATGTCGTTTACCTTCAGGGTCAGTAAGACATATCATCCATGATTGTTCTGCTCCATGATTACTTCCAACCCATATCTTTTGGCCATTGATAACATAGTCGTCACCATCTAGTATTGCTGTGGTTTGAACTCCAGCTAAATCTGAACCTGCATTAGGTTCCGAGAGAAGTTGCCATGTTCTGACTTCTCCTTTAAATATAGGGGGCAGAAATTCTTGTTTTTGTTCATCAGTTCCCCATACCAAAATAGATGGACCTCCAAGTCTACCTCCTGAATCATAATAGGGAGGTATAGGGAGTCCATATTTACCCACTTCTTCTTCGATAATTATGGCATGATCTATAGTTAATCCACCACCGCCATACTCTGTCGGAGCCATAGGCCAAAGCCAACCTTTTTCTCCTAAAGCTTTACCAACAGCACGTCTAATCATATATTGATCATATGTTAGATCTTTTGGGTCTACGGGATGTTTTAAATCTTTTGAAATAGTAGTATCTAGAAATGTTTTTACTTCTTTCCTAAATTCTTCTTGCTCTTTTGTATATTGAAGCTCAAAATTCATTCTCTTACCTCCGTAATTGGAAATAACCAATTTGCTCTATCACATTAAGATTAAAGACTAATATACTGTAGACCAAATATAATATCAATCGATTCTAGACAAGATTTAATATGTATGTTACTCAAGTAAAATAATAACCTTTATTTACGACTTTTATTTTTAGAAACAATAGCATAAGCTTTCCAGATCAGATTAGTTTTTTATATGCTAGCGTGTACTGTATGATAGAAAACACATCCTCAGGGAAGAAAAAATTTCCAAAAAATATCTTTTATGGTTGGTGGATCATATTAGCCGGTTTGGTTGGTATGACACTAGGTGTAGGATTTAACTTCCATGCATTAAATGCTTTTATTATTCCAATTTCGGACACCTTTAACGTTAGTATTGCTGTTGTTGCCACAGTTTTGTCAGTAGCAAGAATAGAAACGGCTTTGATAGGGCCATTAGAAGGTTATCTTGTTGATCGATTTGGTCCTAGAACTATGATGTTTATAGGAATTCCTATAATGAGTTTAGGTTTTTTCCTTATTAGTTTTGCTCCTAATATCACCATATTTATAATATGCTTTTTACTAGGTGTGGTTTTAGGGAGTAGTTTAGGCTTAGGTAATCCCATATCAACGTCAGTAGCAAATTGGTGGGTGAAAAAACGTGGAAGAGCTTTCGGTATTTTATGGTTGGGAACTAGTCTTGCATCTATGATTGTTCCGTTAGTAAATATGTTTATTGAATCTTTTGGCTGGCGAAATGCCTTTAGACTGATGGGATTTTTAGTTTTAATAGTAGGTATTCCTATAGCTTGTGTGATGAGGCATAGACCTGAACAATACGGAATGCTACCAGACGGAGATACTTCCAGTCATACCTTAAGTAAAGAGGATAATTCTTCTATTAAGGATGAAGTGTCGTTCACTATGATGCAAGCAATAAGATTAAAAACTTTTTGGGCTTTTGCATTTTCCGTGAGTATCAGAATAGGTATTACAACAGCAGTGGCAATAAATTCCTTTCCTTTGGTAGTAAGCTTAGGAGGAACTGCAACTCAAGCCAGTATGTTGTTTTTACTGCAAGGGGTTTTGAGTGCGCCTGGGAGACTTTTTTTAAGTTGGGCAGGTGATAATATCAATAAACGATACATTATGGCTAGTTCTTTACTGGTTATGACAATATCATTATTTTTCATGTCTCGAGCTGACAGTTTTACCTTTTTAGTATTTTGTTGGATTCCTTATGCAGTAGTATGGGGTGGATTATCGTCTTTACCACAATCACTTCGAGCAGATTTGTTTGGACGAAAAAACTTTGGATCTATCCAAGGAGCTATGTCCCCTTTGCATAGTATCTTTTCAGTCGCAGGACCTATATTTGCAGCAGCAATATATGATAGTACACAAAGCTATTCAGGGGCTTTTATTACATTTTCTGGTCTAGCATTAATATCAATGATATTAATATTAATCGCTAAACCAGTGAATAATGAACTTAATTCCTAAATGGGAGATGAATAACTTTCCCCTCTTGAATACTCATGGATACAGCGTCGGTAAATTCCATATATTGAACTCCAACATCAAATGGAGAATGGGTTACAGGAGCACCTTTTATAATACTATTAATGAAATCTTCTTCGACTCTCCATCCAGCTGGGAGTCCTTTTAATCCATCAACAATATATTCTTTTTCAATCTCTATTTTTGAAATCGATTTATCCCCTTTTTTACCACCATAAATTTCTAGAGTTGTACCATTTATAACAATTGTGCCTTCGGTACCATAAATCCATACTTCGTTTTTAGGATTTAATCCAATTACAGAACTTAATTTAATAGTTGCCTGAGCTCCACACGTCATTTTGCAAGTGATATCAATATGATCTGGAATTTCTACTGACTGGTATAATCCGTTATCATTTTTTTTATTTGGAACAGTGATTTGCCCCATTGCACTAACAGATTTTGCCGGACCAATCCATCTCATTAATGTTTCATACCATATACCCATCATCATAATATTATTGCCACTATATTTAATATCATGTCTCCATTGAAATGTTTGATCTCTATTTACAAAAGCACCAGGGTTTGAAGTTAATTCTACTGATACAATGTCCCCAACATATCCATTGAGCAAGAGTTCATTTATTTTTTTATCGATAGATATAGTAAAAGGGGCTGGTACTATTTGACATACTAAATCTGGATTTTCCCTTGATGCTTCGAGCATGGTTCGTGCTTCTGTAGAGTTGGAAGCCATTCTAGCTTCTGTTAGTACATGTTTCCCATTTTCTAAAGCTAGAAGAGTTATTGGACAATGCATGTAGGGCCAAGTACCAATAGCTATCGCGTCAATGTCTTCATCTTGAACCAAATCTATCCATGAATCATAAACATTTGGAATTCCAAATTCTTTAGCTATTTTTTCACTTGATTGCCTGGAACGATTACTTACTCCTACTAATTCTGCTCCTTTAACTTGATTAAAACCAGGAATATGTCTAGAAACAAAATTTCCTCCAGCACCTACCATTCCAATACGAACTTTGTCATTGGCCATTTATAACCTCCAGATATAATTATTTTCATTATTTGAATATAAATTCTAACATTAATAGTATATTAGTTATATAATAAAAAGTGCTCTAATCCACATGAATTATTGTTTGATTTCTTATTTTCTCAATGTTAAATTGTTACGAGATGTCAATTCCAAATTCTAGGAGGTCAAGGTGTTAAAACCTAATATTTTAATTACTAGTCCCATGAGTTCTGCATATGTTGAAAAACTAAACGCAGATCCAAAAATCAATCAAGCCAAACAATTACCTAGAGAACTTTGGTCAAAATTCGCAGAATTTTACCACTTAGGTGAAAAGGTATCTGAAATAGGCCCTCAAGAATTTGCTCCTTTTTTTGAGGAAGCAGATGTAATTGTTTGCGTAGGGTTACCATACAGATCTATTGAATGGTCGCCCAATCTCAAATGGGTACAAGCCTGGAGTGCTGGGGTTGATCATATGAAAATATCTGGTGTCTTAGATGCTGGGATACCCATAACTACACTAGCAGGGTTAAATGCAATTCCAGTAGCAGAACACGTAATGATGTTTATATTAATGCTTGCGAAAAAATACAACACGTTTTCTGAAAATGCTAGAAATCGTATTTGGAGACCGGCACCGGCTACAGACGAAATTAATGGGAAAACCGTTGGAATATTTGGGTTAGGTGCTATTGGTAAACATGTTGCTAGAATGGCAAAATCATTTAATATGAACGTGATCGCAACGAAACGTACAATTAATGAATCTGATAGAAATTTAGAAAATGTAGATGAACTTATACAAACAACTGAATTTGACGATTTGATTTCCCGTAGCGATTATCTTGTTCTAAGTTGTCCATTATCTGACGAAACAAGAGGTATTATGAATGAGGAAAAATTTAAAAAAATGAAACCTGAGTCGTATTTAATTAATGTTGCTCGTGGGGAAGTTGTAGATGAACAGGCATTAGTTAAAGCGTTAAAGGAAAAATGGATTGCTGGGGCTGGACTTGATGTTTTTTTGAATGAACCACTTGAGGAAGAAAGTGAATTATGGGTTCAACCCAATCTTATTGCCACATCGCATAGAGCTGGACGTTCTACTAGCCAACAATCGAGAGCAACAGAACTTTTTGAAAAAAATCTTGATTTGCTAATTAACGGTGAGCCATTAATAAATGTTGTAGATGTTAATAGGCAATATTAATGATAGAACCTTCAAGCCATTACATCGAATCAGGAAGTACAAAAATCCATTATTTAGAATGGGGATCAGCAACTAAAACGGTAGTCTTAGTACATGGATCTGGACTTTGTGCATCTGTTTGGGATAGGACAGCTAAATATCTTTCTTCTAACTACCGTGTGATTGCTTTAGATTTGCGTGGCCATGGTGATTCTGAAAAAACTCCTGGCCATTATACATGGCCAGAAATAGTTTCTGATTTTCCAGAGTTTATAAAAGCCTTAGACTTGGAAGAAATATATCTTGTAGGCCATTCTAGAGGAGGGGGTGTTGCATCTCTCGGAGGATCTTTGATTTCTCAAAAGTTAACTGGCCTTGTACTAATTGAGCCTACTCTTAGTTTAGGAAGAATTATTCCCAAAAAACAGCCTAACACATTGACACTCGCGGATATAACCAGAAAAAGGCGAACAGAATTTGAAGATTTAGAATCTATTTTTAGTAGTTACAGTAAAGCTGAAACCTTTAAAAATTGGGATCCTGAAATTTTATGGTCTTATATTATTGGTGGAACCTTTCAGAAACCAAATGGTATGTATACTTTAAAATGTTCTCCTGAAACTGAAGCTGTATTCTATGAAGAAAACACTCCTACATATATGTTTGAAGAACTGAGCAATATTAAGTGTCCGACTTTACTTATTACTTCTGAAAATCAACAGAGATTTCCTGAGAATTCAATACCTTTGCAAAGTATAAAAAATTCAGCTAGTTCTTTTGAACATTCTGTAGTTACTGGAGTAGGACATTTTATACCTCAAGAAAAACCAGAAGAATTTAATGAATTAGTATTTAATTTTTTTAATAATATTTAAACGGAGGAAACACTATGAGAATAGATGGTATATTTGAAAAAGACGGATTAGAGGGTGAATCACTTAAAGCATATGAGAATATTATTGGTACTCGTGGACGTATCGTTGGACCTTTTGGGGTTTTGTTACATAGCCCTCAATTAGCATGCTTGGTAGGGGATACAGGAGCATATATACGTTTCAACTCTACAATTCCTAATGAATTAGGTGAAATTGCAGTACTAACTACAGCAAGTACGCTTAATTGTAATTTTGAATGGCAAGCACATTCAGATTTGGCAAGAAATGCAGGAATTGCTGAAGAGATAATCAACGCCATACACACAAATACTAATATTGAAGTTCTCAGTCAAGATCAACAATTAATCTATACATATGCTCGAGAGTTATTAACTGACAAGAGAGTCTCATCTGATACTTATGCAAATGCGTCAAAACGTTTTAGTACAAAAGAATTGGTAGATCTAACTACAACAATTGGGTATTATTCTATGATCGCATCTGTATTAAATGCCTTTGAAGTCTAATTAACTTTTTGTAAGTTGTGTTATAATCGAAGGATAGATTAGATTGTTAGAATCTAGGTGTAATTATGAAAATCAATGACTATATTTTAGAAGAACCACTCCCAGAACTTAGAAATCCCCATGTAATTGCTTCTTTGAGGCCGTGGGTAGACGCAGGAAGTGTTGGTTCTCTTGTTTTAGATAAATTAGAACGTCATTTTGACGCACAGGATTTAGGTAAGTTTGAAAATCCAGGAAGATATTTTGACTTTACTAGATATAGACCTGTAGTTTTTTATATTGATGGGAATCGAGAAACTACTATACCTAATACGTATCTTCGTTATGCTAAATCAGAAGGAGATTTTGATTACGTATTTTTGCACATGCTTGAACCTCATTCGATGGCAGAAGAATATATAGATACCATTGCAGAGGTTCTAAAACAACTTGGTGTAAAACGATTTACAAGAGTTGGTGGGATGTATGATGCAGTACCTCATACAAGGCCATTATTGGTGATGGGAACTCATGATGGAGAGCCTATGACTGGTGTTCCTGGCATTATGAAAAGTGCAAGGAGAAGACCATATCAAGGTCCAACATCAATTATGAATTTAGTTGGGGACAAGTTATCTGCGCAAGATATTGAAAATATGATGTTGATGGTAAGATTGCCTCAATATTTGCAACTTGAAGAAGATTTTACAGGATGTTCGCATTTAATTAAGGTACTTTCTTCTTTGTATAACCTTCCAGAAGAACTTTCTGTAAGTAGACGTGGACGTAGACAGTATCAACGTGTAACAAATGAAATGGATCAAAATCCTGGTGTAAAAGCATTAGTAGAAAAATTGGAAAGTGAATACGACGCTAGATTGGAAAATATCATCGTTGAACCTGAAGAAAGTGATTATACAGAACTTTCTCCCTCAATCGAACAATTTTTAAAAGATTTAGGATCTGAGGAATCTGAAAGTAATTAGATGACAGAATCAGCGATTGTAGTTAAGGACCTTAAAAAGTCTTATGGAGACTTTATTGCGGTTAATGAAATTTCATTTGAAGTACTTTCTGGTGAAATTTTTGCTTTACTTGGTGCTAACGGTGCTGGTAAAACTACCACTCTTGAAATTCTTGAAGGTCATAGAAATCGAACCTCTGGAGATGTTACAGTTCTTGGTTATGATCCTGAAAAAAAAGATCAAAACATGTCTATGCGTGTAGGAATAGTATTACAAGAAACAGGGATCGAACCTTATCTTAAAGTAGAAGAAGTATTGAAACAATTTAGTGGCTTTTATAATAATCCTAGAAATATAACAGAGGTCATTGAAGCTACAGGACTGAAGGAACAAATAAAGACTCCTGTAAGAAAATTATCTGGAGGACAACGAAGAAGAGTTGACGTTGCGTTAGGTTTGATAGGAGATCCGGATCTAATTTTTCTTGATGAGCCGACAACTGGATTCGATCCTTCTGCTAGGAGAGATGCATGGTCTATGATAAGTAACCTTAAATCATTGGGTAAAACTGTTATTCTCACCACTCACTATATGGATGAAGCTGAATATTTATCCGATCGAATTGCACTTATGGTTCATGGAAAAATTGAAAGAATGGGCACTACTAGGGAATTAATTAATTCCGAATCGAATACAACCATAGAATTTTCGCTTTCTGATACTAACAAATTGTTGCCTGAGGCAATAACGAAAATAGCTGAAATTAATGGGAATTTAGTATCTATTATTACTAATTCCCCTACTGGAATATTAGGAGAATTAACACATTGGGCAATAGAAAACTCACTTGAATTAGATGACTTGGCAGTACGAAGATCTTCTTTAGAGGATCTTTTCTTAAAAGTTGTAGGTTCAGAGGATAGTGCAAGATGAAACAACTACAATTAGCACTCCGTCAAATTAAATATGAAAACACAGCATTTTGGAGAAATCCTCCTGCAGCATTTTTTACCTTTATATTTCCATTAATATTTTTGGTTTTATTTAATGCAATTTTTGGAGACGATGAAATACCTATAGAAAGTGGGGTTGTACCTGGTTCTAATTTTTATATACCATCCATTATAGCTTTATCAGTTATCAGTGCATCTTATACAAATCTTGCTATGACACTTACTGATTCTAGAGATAGTGGAATTCTGAAAAAAATTCGTGGAACCCCTCTAACCCCCTGGGCATTTATGGTGGGTAAAATATTATTTACAACATTTATTTCATTATTACTTGTAGCAATCGTACTAATTTTTGGGGTACTTTTTTACAATGTAACTTTACCTAATGATTCATTGTTAGTTTTTATCACAGCACTTTTAATTGGGACTATAACATTTAGTTGTTTAGGTATAGCAATAACTACAGTCATACGAAATGCAGATGCTGCTCCTGCTATTGTCAATGCTTCAATTTTGCCGCTATTTTTTATATCGGATATTTTCATTCCCCAAACTCTAGCTCCTCAATGGATTAAGACTTTAGCAGATATTTTCCCTGTAAAGCCTTTTGTAGTTACCCTTCAATCTTCATTCAATCCATTTGATACGCGAGTAGTTTTTGAGACTTTAGATCTTGCAACTATGGGGATTTGGTTTGTAATAGGTTTGATTGTCGCACTAAGATATTTTTCTTGGGAACCTAGGCGTTAATTACTTTTTGATAACTCCTGAATAAGAGCTACAACTTTCAACTTAATTATATCTCGTATTTCGCGTATTTTTTCAATACCTTGGTTGTGTGGATCTTCAAGATCCCAATCTTCAATTGCATCTCTAAACGTTATTGGGCAACTTTCATGTATGTTACAACCCATACTAATTAATCTGTCTTTATTAGTTATTTTGCTAAAATCAAGCTTATGTGGCTTTTCTCTAGTTATGTCTATCAATAATTCATTTAGCGCTTCTACAACTATAGGGTTAATATTTTCGGATGGTTCTGTTCCAGCTGATTCGGCGTACCAATTTGAGTCTTCGGGGACTAATTTATTAAAAAAGGCTTTAGCCATCTGGCTTCTTCCAGCATTATGTACACATACAAAAAATATTCTATTCTTCATTTAATTCGCTGAATATAAACTTATACATTAGAGCTGCCAAAGTAGCGCCCACTATAGGGCCTATCCAATATATCCAATGAGCATCCCATACATTGGCTATAAGAGCTGGTCCAAAACTTCTTGCTGGATTCAAAGATGCTCCAGATATTGGTCCACCAAATGTTGCACAAACAAGAATAGTTCCTCCTATAGCAAGTGGGGCTAGTAAATTTTCTTTTGAATTAACGGTTTTTATAATAACTAGTACGAGTATAAATGTCATTATGCCTTCTAAAATTAATGACTCGATAGTCCCATTGGGTGTAGTTGATCCCAATGTTTTACTACCTTTAAATAATATGGATAAAATGATACCAGCGGTTATCGCTCCAGATAATTGTGCGAGAATATACCCGATAGCATCTTTTATAGAAATCTTATTGTCGATAGTTAACCCTATTGTTACAGCAGGGTTGATATGTGCACCAGAGAAGCGTCCAAAAGTATATACCATTAGAGCGACTATACCACCAAAAGAAATTGCTATACCTAAGTGGCCAATTGCTCCTGAAGTCATCTCATTGATAATAATTGCTCCTGGCCCAACTAGAACTAAGAAAAATGTACCTAGGTATTCTGATAAAAGTTTTTGTAAAAGTCCCATGATTTCCTCTTGTGTGATTAATTTAATATCTATATACTTCTGCAAGTATATATTTAATTATAAACTTAATATTAACAAATCATGAATAAAGAATCATCCAAACTTTTCACACCTTTGACTATCCGTTCATTGGAATTTAAAAATAGAATTTTTGTTTCGCCAATGTGTCAATATTCTGCAAATGATGGTGTTCCTAATAATTGGCATACTGTTCATTTAGGGACGAGAGCAGTAGGTGGGGCTTCGTTAGTAATGGCAGAAGCCAGTGCTGTTGTTCCAGAAGGTAGAATAACACCACATGATGCAGGTATCTGGAACAAAGAACAAGTGGAAAACTGGAAACCTGTTACTGAATTTATCAAGGAATATGATTCCATCCCTTCAATACAATTGGCCCATGCAGGTCGTAAGGCTTCAAGGGATGTGCCATGGAGAAATGGGGTTAGATTAGATATAGATGATTGGAAGGTTTCAGCTCCTTCTTCCCTTGCATTTAATGAAGGATATATACAACCTGCAAGTTTATCCGTAGATGAAATTGACAGTTTAATTTTCAATTGGGTTAAAGCTGCAGAAAATGCTTTAGAAGCTGGTTTTCAGGTTATTGAATTACATTTTGCACATGGATACTTAGTTCATTCGTTTTTATCACCGATTTCTAATTTACGCGAAGATGATTTTGGAGGACCCCTAGAAAATCGAGCAAGATTTGGATTGGAAATTGTTCGAGCTGTAAGGCAAACAATTCCAAACGACCTTCCACTTTTTGTAAGAATTTCTGCTAGTGATTGGTTACCAGAAAGTTCATGGAACATTCAGGAATCTCTTCAATTTAGTATTTGGCTAAAAGAAAATGGGGTAGATTTAATCGATTGTTCTTCTGGAGGTCTCTCTCCTAATCAAACGCTTTCTTCAGTTGACTTGGTACCTGGATACCAAGTTGAGTTTGCTGAAACAATCAAAAATGAAGCAGAGATGCTAACTGGTGCTGTGGGTTTGATTACTGATCCTGAACATGCTGAAAGTATTTTAGTAGAAAATAAAGCTGATGCAATTTTCATTGGTAGAGAATTACTAAGAAATCCATATTGGCCTTTAAGCGCTGCTATGGCTTTAGGTGATGATGTTACATGGCCAGATCAATATTTAAGATCCAAGTTAAGAACATAAAATAATAAAGGTTGACTATGCTTTTTATAATCAATTGGGTAGTGTCTATAATTATCGGATCTTTTTTTTGGCAATGGATCAAAGATAATACTAAGGCTCCAACATATAGAAAAATATCCTTAACTATTTTAGTTATGCTGGTCGTGTCATTTGGTCTGCAAGGGGTTGGGTTGTATTAGTAATCAAAAAGTAGTTTCAAAAGCCCAATATTTAATTAAATGATGAGCGATCGCTATTGAACCTGGAAGGTAAAAATCGTGAGATTCTCCTTTTTTTTGAGCTTCAAAAGCTTTGATGATTTCTTCTCTAGTAAACCATCTTACGTCTGATAATTCTTCTTCATCTATAGAAATTTGAGTATCCTCAGCTTCTGCAAGACACCCAATCATTAATGAATGGGGGTAGGGCCATGGTTGCGAAGAATGATAAATCACATTGGTTACATCAACTCCTGACTCTTCTTTCACTTCTCTTCTCACAGCTTCTTCAATTGATTCTGCATGATCCATAAATCCAGCTAAAGCCGAATAAAAGCCGTTTGCGCGCCTTCTATTTTGGCCAAGTAAACAGTGTTGTTCTTTGTAAACCAACATTATCACAACAGGATCGGTTCTTGGGAAATGTTGCATTGCACAATTTTGACATACTCGGACGAGGCCACCTTTTTGTGGCATCGATGGAGAACCGCACTTTGAACAATACTTGTGGCTACTATGCCAATAAATTTGACTTTTTGCCTGTGCCATAATTGCAACTTCATTTTCGGATGCATAAAGAGCTATTTCTCTAGGTTCAAGAAATTCCCAAGTACCATTGAGATCGATAGATAAGTTCGTTATATCCAGAGCAAAGTATCCGACGTCATCTTCTGTACCAAGGAGGTAAAATAAATCTTCAGATACAGAATTTGAAACTTGTTGTAATGATTTCTGATCGAGCCAAATTAAATTTTTGGATGTTGTTTCTACAGGAAATAATAAATCTTTTGATAAGAGAAATTTGGTTTTTGGATTAGCAATGAGAGAAGAAATCCAGTTTGGGTCTCTTCTCTCAACTTCGCTTCTATCTAAATTGTTGCCTGCAAAAGAATGGAATATTTGTAAGTTGTTTCTCTCTAGATCAGACACGTATTAAACACCTTTAGCCATAGCATTTTCTATGGCTTTAATGAGTTTTATTGCTGATTCAGGACTTAATTCGACAGCTACTCGCTTGTCTATACCTAGTTCTTCGTTTACGAAATCTATATTTATTGCGTGTTCTAAATCTGCATGGTCTGGATGATCAAAGTAAACATTAACTTCTTTCAAACTAAACCATCCTTGATTACCTTTACCGCAACCTTCTACAGTCGCTTTCTCAAGTATCATACTACACATAAAAAACCCCAGTTCTCGAATTAATTAATTTTTCTTCCCAAGAAGTCCCAAATTTTATTCCATCCATCGACTGCTTGTTCTTGTCGATACATTGGTCTGTCATGATAGAAAAATCCATGACCAGCACCATCATATCTATGAAATTCATATTCTTTGCCAGCGGTTTTTAATTGATCTTCATGAATATTTACTTTATCAGGAGTAGGGCTTTGGTCATCATTTCCAAAAATTCCTAATAAAGGTGCAGCTAAATCTGCTGTGTAATCTGAAGGAGAAACAGGTTGTTTTTCAGTTAAACTATCTGAATCCATAACAACATTTCCGCCCCAGCATTCAACGACTGCGTCAAACACATCAAGTCTGCATCCAGCTAAAAACCCATGACGTCCTCCTGAACATGTGCCAAATACAGCTGTTTTACCATTATTGTCAGAAAGTTGTTTCAAATAATTTGCTGCACTCTCTAGGTCACCCATTACTTGATCATCTGCTACGCCACCAACTGATCTTACTTTAGCAGCAACATCTTCTGGTGTGCCGTGACCATCTCTAAAATACAAATTTGGGCAAATTGCCTGATATCCATGATGTGCAAATCTTCGTGCGAATTCTCGATATAATTCATCCCAACCAGGTAAATGGTGAATTAACACTACACCAGGAAAAGGTCCATCACCGATAGGTTTAGCAAGATAGGCGTTTATTTCAGCACCACCATGTCCGGTCATTGTTATAGTTTCTGCAATCATTCCTTCATACATATCAGTTGTATACATAATCTACTCTCCTTGTCTGATTATTATATTGTTCAAGTTATAGAATTATACAACTGAGTATTTGGTATTAATAGTAAAATTTAGTGTTAATTTTGCTGTGAAATTGATTTCGCCAATTTAAATACATCATTAAACATTGTTGGCGTTAATCTACCAGTCAATGTGTTTTGTTGACTAGGATGATAAGAAGCAATAAGAGTGACACCATTACTTAGAATATATACTTTGTTATGTCCAAAAGATGGTTTTGGATAAATTGTAATTCCAAGTAGTTTGATGCATTTTATATATTGATCGAAGGCAATTTTGCCTAAAGCCACAACAGCTTTGAGATTCTTTAATATTTTTATCTCTTGTAATAAATATCTTTGACATGTTTTGATTTCATGCGTTGTAGGTTTGTTTTGTGGTGGAACGCATCTTACCACTGCTGAGATATAACAATCTATAAGTTGCAAACCATCTTCAATATTTAAAGATACAGGTTGACTTGAGAGTCCGTTATGAAAAAGAGTTTGATAGAGTAAATTACCACTACTATCTCCAGTAAACATTCTTCCAGTTCTGTTCGATCCATGAGCACCTGGGGCTAGGCCTAATATAAAAATTGAGGAATCAATTTCGCCAAATGACGGGACTGGTTTCCCCCAATAACTATCAGATAAAAAAGCTTTTCTTTTTTTTTGTGAAACCAAGTTTCTATGATCGACTAATCGTTCACATAGTGAGCAATTGATTATTTCTTTATTGAGATTTGAAAAATTATTTTTCATTTAAGCAATATTTATATATATCCTTAGCAACTGCAGTTAATTTGTCCAGAATAACAATATCATTTATTTGATTGTTGTTTATATATTTCCAAGTATGTTCAATACCTACATAAGTATTATCAATAATTATACTTTTTGTATGGTTTAATATACTTTGTAGGTTCTTTTGGGAGTTTTTTGTCCCAGATCCTCCACCTGCACCAATGATTGCAACAGCTTTGCCTTCTAATGGCCTCGTCGTATGATTATCTTTTCTTGATGCCCAATCTAATGCATTTTTTAACACCCCTGAGACAAACCCATTATATTCAGGAGATGAGATTAGAAGTGCATCAGAATCTCTGATTAAATCTCTAAACTTTTCCACTTCTTGGGGGAACTGAAATTCATTTTCAAGGTCGTTATTGTAAAGAGGGATATCATTTAAAGGATAAATTGAAATATGCATTTGATTTTCAAGCAAATCTTCACTGATTTTTTGAGTTTCCTTGATAAGTAATGTGTTGTATGATTCTTTCCTAATACTGCCCGATATTCCTAATATTTTAATAGGTTTTTTCATAATTCGCCTTATGGTAATTCTAAATAATTGGTAGATTATATCAAAAAGAGGAGCATGATGTGTCTCAGAATGAAGTAAAAGCTTTGGTCTTTGATGTTTTTGGTACAGTTGTCGATTGGAGAACAAGTATAATCGATGAATGTCTAATATTAGGGCAACAAAAACATATTGATATAGATTGGGCTAAGTTTGTTGATGATTGGCGAGCAGGATACAGGCCTGCACTGGATACAATTCGTCACGATGTGGGAGAATGGCGTGTTCTCGATGAGCTTCATATGGATATATTATTAGGTTTGCTCAAAAGTTACTCGATTTCATTAAATTCAGATGAAATCATTCATTTAAATAAATGCTGGCATAGATTACATCCTTGGGACGATTCTGTTAAAGGTATTACTAGATTAAATTCAAAGTTTATAACGGCATCTCTTTCAAATGGTAATGTTAGTTTATTAACTAATATGGCTAAATTTGCTAAACTGCCATGGACTTGTATACTTTCTGCGGAAATATTTAAACACTATAAACCAGATGATGAGGTATATAGAGGAGCGGCAAATATATTAGACTTAAAACCTCATCAAGTAATGATGGTAGCTGCACATAAATCAGATTTATTAGCAGCAAAAAGTAATGGTTTAGTTACTGCATATATAAATAGACCCTACGAGTTTGGAAAGTATTATATGGAAGTAGAAGGTGTCGAAAAGGATATAGATATCTGGGCATCAGATTTAGAATCACTTGCAGATCAATTAGAGTGTAATTAAGGAGTTAAATTATGAGCGATAACATTGGTTTAATAGGCTGTGGTGCAGTAGGTAGTTATGTAGGTGCCTATCTTACACAAAGTGGTGAAAATATAACATTGATTGATATGTGGCCAGAACACGTTCAAACTATGAAAGATAAAGGATTAAGAGCAAGTGGTAGCCAGGGAGATTTTACTGTGCCAGTAAATGCGATCGGTTTAACAGAAGCTCAATCACTTCGTGAAAAATTTGATTATGCATTTATTTGTGTAAAGTCTTATGACACAGAATGGGCAACTCACTTTATAAAACGATTTGTAAAAGATAACGGTTATTTTATAGGGATACAAAATTGCTGGAACGATCCTGTTATAGGTAGTGTTGTTGGTTCAGAAAATGCTCTTGGCTGTATTGCATCGAATATTGAAGTAGCTTTATGGGAACCAGGGCATGTAAATCGGGGAGGTATACCTGGGCGCGATAGAGGTCATACGGTATTTAGAGTTGGTGAACATGATGGTTCTATTACAGAACGTGCTGAATACATTGCTCAAAAACTTGATGTTATTGATTTAGGGTACGCTACAGATAATCTATGGGGTGAGCGTTGGACGAAGTTGTGCATGAATGGTATGGGAAATGCTATTTCAGCAATGACTCAAATGGGATCTCAAGATATGGCTGCCGATCCAACTATTCGACATATAAGAATACATTTGGCAAAAGAAGGTACTAAAGTTGGTTTAGCGCAAGGGTTAAATATACTTAATGTTAATAGTAAGTCAGCAGATATTTGGGCTGATGCAGATAATCCCGAGACATATGAAGAATTAGATGAACATATTGCTAGCAGTGCCACTAGTCGTGTCAATTGGCTCGCATCAATGGCACAAGATGTTTATAAAAAAAGAAAATCAGAAGTTGAGCAGATGAATGGTTTGATAGTGGAAAAAGGAATTGAAACTAATATTCTGACCCCTTACCACAATGCAATAGTTGAAGTTATGAAAGATGTTGATGCAGGAATTGTTGAACCGAGTAAAGAGTTAGCTGATAGAGTTTTGAAAATAGCTCAACAAAATCAATAGAACTTTATTTTATTATCTTTGGATACTATTACTTTATATTGGATAGAAAAGTTTTTGTCCCTTGTAATAGTAATCCAGAGGTAGACAAAGTTAAAAATCTCGCTCCAAGTTCTATGGTTTTATTTACATTTTCATAATCATTAACTTGTATACCACCAGTCCCAGCTGTTTTTCCACTCATATAAATTTTTTGAATCATTTCATGAATTGTATTGACTACTTTAGGATTTTTAGTATCTCCGATAAATCCCATTTCTTGGGCTATGTCACCAGCTCCAATATGAATGATATCCAAACCTTCCACAGACAATATTTCATCAAGATTATCAATACCAACTAAATCTTCTACCATGCAAATTACAAGAGTTTCGTTATTTGCAAATTCAAAAGGATTTCCTTCGATATTTAACGTCCACCTACCTGGAGCAAATCCACGTTTACCTAAAGGTGCGTATTTGACAGAATTTACAACTCTAATTGCTTCTTCTTTGGTATTTATATGTGGAACGATTACCCCTGCAGCACCACGATCCATATAACGAAGTATTATATGGGGTTCGTTTGAAGGTACTCGAACAAGAGGGGTTATCCCGACAACTTCAGCAGCTCTGATCATATTTTCTGCAATTTCTTCGTTCATTGGTCCATGTTCACAGTCTATAACTATGAAATCTAAATTTGCTTGACCAGCAATTTCTGAAATAGAAGCAGCAGGAATATTACAAATATATCCAAATACAGCTTGATTATTCTTAAGTTTTTCTTTAGTTTTATTCTTATACATATTTTATCCTTTTAAAACTATTAATATTATTAATTTAAAATACTCTATAACTAATATATAACAATTAAACATATGGAAATCTATCCAAACATACATAATATTGTATCTGAAAATAAAACAGGGCAGGGAATCACCAACGCTTATTTGGTAACTGGTACTACAGGATCTGTTTTAATTGATACTGGGTGGAAAAGTGATGAACAGTCAGATCGAATAATAAGTTATATTAATAAGATAAATTGTGCTGCATTAAAATATATAATCGTAACTCATCGACATCCACCTCATTGGGGAAATTCTGAATTTGTAAAAAGGAAAACTGATGCAGTTATAATTTCTACAGTTATAGAAGCCCCATATATTAATAATTATTTTGAAAATTATAAAGTTGATATCGAAATAGATGATAATTTTGATATTGAGCTTGGTAACTTTCAAATATCAGTAATGAAAACACCTGGACACACATCGGGTACTTTAGCTGTGTTTGAAAAAGAAAATAAATACCTTTTCCCAGGAGATACTATTATGGAAAAAGGCACATCTGTTATTAATCCTGAAGACGGTAAAATAGCTGATTATCTTGAAACAATTGAAAATTTTATAACAATTGAACCTAATGTGATATTTCCAGGGCAGGGTGACCCGATTACTGAAACTCATGAGAAATTAACGAGTTTGATTGCGCATAGAACAGATAGAGAACAAGAGATTATTAACTTACTTAAACAGAAAGAATCATCTGTTGATGATTTGTTTGAACAAATCTATGAAAATCTATCGGAATGGTTGTCTCATTTAGCAAAAAATCAAATAACGAGTCATCTTATTAAACTTGAAGATGAAGGAAAGGTCAAAAAAGACCAGAACATGTATAAAATAATTGATTGTTAGGTAACCTTTTTCCCGTTTAATAAAATACCAATAATGCTTGATCTGACTAGGAATTTATAAGTTATTAGTCCGATAACAATAGTCCATAATATTGCAATTATAAATTTTAATTCTACGAATATCGAGAATTTGAATAAGTAAAATGTTATGAAGGCAACCAAAGGCAAATGAATCAGATAAATCCAATAAGATGAATCTGATATATATCTTAGAGTTGGTGAGTAGTTACCAAATTTTGATTCTGCAAGTCCTATAAATGAATATGAGAATAATATAGCATTAATTGCTTTTAAAAATGTATAAGGGATGGCCCAGGTCTCCCATGTTGAAGGATCTATCCAATCTAAGTTTTTGTAAATTGATAAATATATTCCAAAGAAGATAATACTTGCTATTAAGTATTGAAGCCAATATTTTTTCATGAAATCAAGTAATTTTGTGTTTTTATACAAACCGTAGCCGAAGGCAAAAAATAAAGCACTTAAAATTGGATTTTCTATTAAATCAAATCCTGTCCAGATACCAATTAATGTTAATAGTATTATCAGTGGTATTGGATATTGAGATTGAAAAATTTTAAATTTAGCTACCCACGAAAAAATATTAAGATAACTTAAAAAATATCCTATAAAAGCTAACCTAATTCTTTTTAATACTGAGTTTGCAGATATACATATAAAAGAGAAGAAAACAAAAAGTATGAGGTGAAATAAAAACCAAAGATGCCAAGGTCCGCCCTCTAGGGTAAAAAAATAGGATGAATTTTTCCCCCAACCATACATCCATATCCACGGAATACTAGCACCCATTATTGGTGTGAATATTAGTAAGGGTAATCCAATGCGTTTTAGTCGATTTTTCCACCAGTAGTTCCAGGAATATCTCTCGATCACTAGTTTTGCAAAAAAACCAGCAAGAATAAAAAACAAGGGCATTCTCCAGATATGAATAAATTCAAAAATAACATTTATTGCTTCAGAAGAATGTTTATCAGTCGGCCAGATAGATATAGGCATTCCTACCATAAAAGGCAATGCTGCGTGTAATACAATTCCCAAGAGCATTGCAATACCACGCAATGCATCTAATCCATGGTATCGTATCTGTTGGTTTTCCATCGGAATAGTATACTAGTAAATAGAGTGATTAGGTTAACATATCAACGACAAGTCCTGTCATGATCTTAGCCCCATTTATAAGACTTTTAATTCCTACTGACTCATTAGTGCCATGAATAAAACTAAGCATAGGATCATCATCAGGATGTGACCCAGAAAAGCCATAGGTAATTGTTCCAGTAGGTCTAAGAAATCTGGAATCTGTAAAACCTGTACTTATAGCTGGAACATACTGAATATTGTCATCACCAACAGCTAATGATGTAGCTCGTTTTAAACTTTCCATTAAGGGCGTTTCAAACTTTGATTCGTTTGAAAGGGCCATATTGTCAATTTCATAGTTAACATTTGGTATTCCTTCAAACATTTTATCGAGTTCATTTCTTAAATAAGTTTCATTTTGGGTAGGTAGTGTACGAACATCACAGGTTAGTCGAATTGATTCAGGCACACTGTTTGATTTTATTCCACCTGAAAGCATTGTAGGAGTTACAGTCATTCTTGATAATGCTTTCATACGAGAAGCGAGTCTAGGACTATCTTGTTCTACCTCTGAAATAATACTATCAATATTGCTCGCCATAGGTTTATGCTCAATTGCAAGTAATGATAGATATTCAAAAAAGTTTGTTGAAGTATCTCTTTCGGGTTCATAATTTTCAATACGTTCAAGAACTTGTCTCAATAAATATGACGCATTTTCTCCTTGCCAAGGAGTAGATGCATGAGCACTGCTTCCTTTGACATCTATTTCTATTTGAAGCCTGCCTTTTTCACCAACACCGACAGCATAAGTGGTGTTACTTTTGGTTTGTATAGCTTCTCCTCCACCTTCATTAACAGCATAGGGGGAACTAATTTTCTCTAAGTGATTTTCAACAAGCCAGCCAAATCCATATCTTCCGCCATGTTCTTCATCGGCACCTGAGGCGAGTACTAAATTGTCATTCAATTGAATACCAGATTCTTTGATAATTTTCATAGCAAATAGTTGGCATGCCAAAAGTCCCTTACAGTCAGAGGATCCTCTACCATAAATCCGTCCATTTGCTCGTTTTGCACTAAATGGTTCATATTCCCATTTATCGATATCTTCAACAGGAACTACATCGGTGTGTGACATGAAAAGGAGTCCATTTGTTTTGGATTTGCCTTCGATACTTGCAATAATATTGCCTCTATCTGGGTCTCTAGCAAGGATTTCTGATTCAATCCCTTGTTTTTTTAACCAATCTTTTACGAAATTACATACTGCAGTTTCATTTCCTGTTGGCATAAAACCTGTATTAACAGAAGGTATTTTTACCAATTCTTGATGCAAAGAAATTAAATCTTCTCGCTGCTCATCTATCTTATTCATTAAAGACTGAATATCCATAGCCTATCCTTTGTATGTGGTAGTGTTTTCTGTTACAGGCCCAAAGAAGACATTAGATCGAACGCCTTCCAAAGCACCTATTTGACTGTTATCTATAAATAGATTTACACCTGGCCCGTAATTCTCAATGTAATGCGTAAATACTGCTTTTTCAGCAGCTTCGAACATAATATTTCTTAAACCGAGTGCATTGATAAACTTTGTTACAATACCTGTATTCCATAATTCTTTATCAATAGATCCTTCAGCACTACCGCCTTTTGTTCCAATATAACTGTTTTCTGTAATACCCTCTGATTCCATCATAATAAGATATGCGCCAGCTTCTAGATATTTTGCCGCTTTAGCTACAGCCCAATCTGCATCACCACCATATCCACTAGATCTCATGACTCCAACTTCTGGTTTTGGTTTTAATCCATATTCTTTAACTTTTTTAATTACCCGTATAATATCTTCATAATCAATGGATATTTTATTTTCTGATATTTCTACAATATCAAATCCAAGATCAACACATTCTTTTAAATATAAATCTAAATGTTCATCAGGCCCTTTAAGGACTCTTTCAGTGAACCCTCCGGTAGATACCATAACATCATATTTATGACATAAATCAATCATTTCTTTTACAACATCACTAGGAATCAATCTATAAGTTCCACCAACAAATTTGAATGAATCAACATAATATCCATAGAGTTTGAATATATCTTCCATATAATTAGGGCCAACAGGCCAAAGACTATTTGGTCCTCGTATTTCTGTTATACCGCTTGTTCTTGGTTTAGCTCCTCTGTCATTTACTGGGAAAAAGTTAAACGCTCTGTCATCATCAAATTTTTTATTAACCATTATTGATCCTTTCGAAATGTAAGTTAGGGTAGGGAGTATTATTAATGGTACCCCAGGTGGGACTCGAACCCACGACACACGGATTAGAAGTCCGATGCTCTGATCCACTGAGCTACTGGGGCTTAGTTGAATATTAGCCATTTTACCTATGAATGTAAGAAAAAACAACTTGAGAGAAGAATAATTTTTTAAAGTTAGCGGTACAATAAGGTAATTAAATTAGAGGGAGGGGCATAATGCCGCAAAAAGAAATAATAGAACTTGATATGGAAAGATCTAATCCAAATTTATCTGCAGCTACTAAGTTTGGTGACTTAGTATTTGTTTCTGGTCAAACTGGTACACATCCTGAGACTGGTAAATTAGGAAGTGATATAAGGGAACAGACTGCTTATACAATTGAAAGAATTAAAGTTATCCTTGAAAAGGCAGGAACATCTCTTGATAATGTACTTTCTGCAACTACTTATCTTACTAAACGAGAAGATTTAGCAGAATATAATGAAGTTTATGGGGAATATTTTACGAGTAACAAACCTGCAAGAGCTACAGTAGAAGTTATGCTTAACAGAGAAGAACTTTTAGTAGAAATAATGGTTATTGCATGTATTCCTTCATAATTATAAAAATCTATGTTGTTTATATTTAAAATATTATCTAAATTAAACAGAATAATAATAAATCAATTCGTATTAAATTGTGATAAATTTCATAGGTAAATATTATAAAAAATAATGTCTAAATTAAACAGAAGATAATATTTATTATGAACATATTATCTTTGTTAATAATCAGAAGGTATTTGAAAGTCACAAAATGATTTATATCATTTGTCTAGACAGTAGTTTTTAATTATTGGTATAATTTTTATATAACTTTTTATAAATTTAGTTAGGTTGGTAAATATTTTATGGTAGCTTTTTTAACCCACAATTTTGTTAAATTATTCTTACTTCTTACTCTTACTATCACATTCATTGCTTGTAACCCCGAAGAGGAAGACCCTAATGAGAATATGAATTTCCCTGAAACTAACTCTTCATATAACTCAGAGGCAACTACTGCTTCAACTGATAGTTCTACTACTACAGCCACTACCTCTTCAGGTGCAGGTGAGCTAGTTAAAGTAATTCAGAAGGAAAACCCTTATATATTTGAACCTGAAACTATTGATTGGACCTTAAATAAAACTTATACTCTAGAATTTACTGACGTTAATGAATTTCATACATTTAATGTTGATGAATTAGGCATAGAAGTGTATGTTAATGCAGGAGAAACTGTTACTCAGGATGTTACTCCTAGTGTTGCAGGAAGTTTTAAATTATATTGTGTTCCTCACGAATCTTTAGGTATGGTTGGAACAATAAACGTAGCTTAATATTACATAATAGGTATATATGCATATAGGTATAGGAATAAAGGATGGGAATCTATGCAATTAACATGCTTACAGGAGAACTTAAGTCGTGCATTAGCATTAGTAGGTAGAGGAGTCGCTACTCGTACAACTTTACCAGTAACCCAAAATATTCTTATATCTACTGATTCAGGAAGGCTAAAGCTTACTGCTACTAATTTAGAAATTGCCATTACTACTTGGATAGGAGCTTCAATAGAAAATGAAGGCGCAATTACTATCCCAGCAAGACTTTTTTCTGACTTTGTTAATTCTTTACCTTCCGGTGAGGTAACTATCACACTTACAGATTCTCCATTAGGGGTTGAATTGCACTCAGGTAAGTTTGAATGTCGAATTCTGGGTGTTTCGGCTGAGGAATTTCCACCTATACCTACTGTTGATGGTGACGTTTTGGTGTCGATTCCAGCAGCAACTTTACGTAAATCAATAAATCAGGTGGCTTTTGCTGCTGCTACGGAAGACTCTCGCCCTGTTTTAACTGGTGTTCAGATTGAGATTTCATCTGACCTACTTACCTTTGCTGCTGCTGATGGTTTTAGATTAGCAGTACATAAAACTTCCATAGAATCTGGTGTTACTGAATCGATTGATTTCATAGTTCCATCGAGAACGCTTCGTGAGTTAGAACGTATTATTGCTGATGTTCAAAGTGATGTACAAATGAGTATAACTCCTACAAAAAATCAGGTTCTTTTTAAATCTGGCGACATAGAATTGACATCTCAATTGCTAGCTGGGTCATTCCCAAATTACAATCAACTAATACCACAGAACTATAGTACAAGGGCTATAGTTGATGCTAACGAATTTTCTAGAGCTACTCGTTCTGCATCGATTTTTGCTCGAGATGGTAGTGGTATCGTAAGATTGCAAGTCACACCTGGTTCTGGTGGAGATGATAAATTAATTGTTTCTGCTAGAGCTGAAGAACTTGGTGATAATAGTGGAGAAATTACAGCGCAAACAGAGGGGGATGAGTCCAAAATTGCTTTCAGTTCAAAATATTTAAGTGATGTCTTAAATATACTTGGATCTGATAAAGTAGTTTTAGAAACAACTAGCCCTTCTAGCCCAGGAGTGTTTAAGCAAGTCGGAGATGAGTCTTACATTCATGTGATTATGCCAATGTTTGTACAATGGTAATCTTAAGGAATTAATACTGCAGTTTCCCATCCTGTGCCAGTTATAAAACCTTCGTATTTTATTTCTGTATTAACTCTTTTAACTAACGTTCCAGTTACAAGGTTTTCAACTTCTGATGCACGATTTAATAATCCATTTGTATATGGAGTAATTTCAACAGTATCTTTTTCTAGTAGGTAATTATATATATTATAAAGTTCGCTTGAATTTAGATAAGTTACATTTTTTTGTAGTAGTTTGTTTTTATATTCTGTAAATTCTGGATCAAATAGAACAATTAACCACAAAAGGTTTTTAGCACGTTCATGGCTACCTTTCCCTTCTGTAGTAACATTATTTAGTTCAGTACCCCAGTAGTATAAATAATCAGCTATCGCATATTGTTTTTGACTAGTATTAATTGAAACATTTGGAGATATACCTGTAGTATTTAGTTCCGTATATTCCCCTATTGCTCTTACGATAGATGCTTGCATCAAAAATGCTAATGCTTCAGTAAAGTCTAACCTATCTGAATATATCTGACCTGGTCTAAGTTGTGTTTGCCTTGCGTGACCAACTTCATGTGCTAGGGTATCAATAACTTCTGTAACTGAGTCATTTCTATCGGCTATAAATTGTACTTGTGTGTTTTTTTGCTCACAACAATATCCTGAAGCAATATCATCTACATCAGAAGGCCAATTATTTTTTGGTAATACGGATGGAATATAAGATAATGGTGATTCACCAGTTACTAACCAATATCCTGTATTGAAAATAGCAGTTATTTGATCTGTATAGTCAGAAACGATGGTTTTTGCTTCCATTTTACCAGTATTAATATCTAACGAAAATGAACTTGAACTGGAATAAGCAGCCGGATTTTCTTTATAAATAATTGATAACATGTTTTTCATTTCTGATGAGGATAAGGGATTAAATTCAGGTATATTTTCTTGATCTGCTCTAACAATAACTACCATTGGTGTTGGCGTCGGTAGAGGTAAAGGTGTAGGAGTTGGGGTTGGAGTAGGGGGTGGTACTGGAGTAGGGGTTGGAGTTGGGGTAGGAGTTGGAGTTGGAGTAGGGATAGGGGTTGGAGTTGGAGTTGGAGTAGGCGTAGAGGTAGGAACTGGGGAAGGTGTTGGAGTTGGAGTTGGAGTTGGAGTAGATAGTATTGCAAGTCGTACAGCTTCATCTAGCCGTACTTGAATTGTAGCTTCTATATCTGGAATATTTTCTGGAATAGGTTCATTTGAATTACAAGAAGTTATAATTAATGAGCATATAAATAACAAAGCTAAAATTGAAGTTTGAACAATTCTCATACAATAATCATATCAGAGTATTAACAATTTAGGTTAAAGATTTTAAAATATATACTATAAAAGATTCGCTAATTCTTTTGCAGTTTCTATTTGCCATTCAGGGTATTTGTTTCTGGTTCTTTGTCTAAGTTCACTTCTAATAACTTGTTCATCAGAATCTGGCATTTCTTTTTTTATTTGTTCTTCAATTATTTTTCGTTCATCATTAGCTTTAGTTGAACGTTCTATCCAATGGCCGATATATTCAAGCTCATTAGAAAAAAATACGCAAACAGGTATAGATCTATATTGGCCATCTTTCAAAAAAAGATCTGAGAGATCTAAATTTTCATCACGAGCAAAAATCTTCATTTCAATATTGCATTCTGATGCAATTTTTGCCATTACAGGCATGCCTCGATATACATCTGGGCACCAATCTTCTCCAATGACTAAAATTTTTAAAGGGCCATTAGTTTTTTGTGCATTTACAAAAATAGATTTAACTTCATCTGGCAATTCAAAGTTTTGATAAAATTCTTCAAATTTTTCTTTATTAACATTAATACTGGATAGATATTCATTGTAGTTAGACCCTGAATTATATCTATCAATTGTTACTACTGCATTTATATTAGTCATTGGGAGCTATATCCTCTCTGGTATTAAAAAAAGTGTGTGTGGTAGGGTGTCTTGTATAGTCGAACTCGACTATCATTCAATTTCTCAACCCATACTACCATTAAAACCTACAGTAACAGTTTCTGATTCAATCATTATTGGTACTGTATCTGCATAGGTTAGTGCCTCATTAAGCCATTCCTGGCTTTTGTCTACTTGTCGTTCTTCATATTCTTTACCATTCTTTTTCAAGTCTATCTTAAGCTGCATGCAAGTAGGGCATGTAGTTAAGGTGTACAAGATACGCATATATCCCCCTTAATTCTATAATCACTAAGATTATATACAAAAAACATCTAATTTCAAATATAGCAGTAAACTTCCAGCAATTTGTAAGATATTAGAGAGAATATTCAGGAGTATGTAGCAGGTATACAGTAAATATGTAGAATAATTTAGAGAAATTTAGTAGGAATACAGTAAGAAAGTAGTAGGAAATAGCAAAAAGTTGACATAGTTTAGGAGTTATAGTAGATTAAATAGGAAATTCACTGGTAATTTAAAGATTCTGAAATTTCTTTAAATTTATCTATAATTTTTATTTTAAATTAGATAATTCAACAGAATATTTAGCAATTAATCGGAGGCAAAGGGAGGTTAGTTATGGCAAAGCTTGGTACATATTCTTATCCAGATATACGATTTAGTGACGCAATAGAAATATCTGCTCGTATTCTTAATAAATTTAAAGGATCTATCCGTGTTAAAGGTTTAGCCTGGGAACTAGGTATGGCAGAAAATAGTGGTACATTATTTGCTAAAATAGCGGCTTTACGTGATTTCGGACTTGTGGAAGGTAGGGGAGAATTAAGAGTCTCTGACTTAGCACAACGAATTATAAATCCTTCAAATGAACCAGAACGATTACAAGCTACATCTCAATCATTTAAAAGAGTTGATTTGTTATTTGCATTATATGACCGTTTTGAAGGTGAAGCCCCAGATGACAAAACATTACTAGTAGCACTTGAAGAGATTACCCGTGCCGACAAACCTGAGATAATTAAACGATTTACATTAATCCAAAAACATCTTAATGATGCATCTAGAGCCCTATCTAATCATACTGTCAATTTCACTGAAACCGACATATCCATCACCACCCCTAATATAAATATACCTGCATCTATTATTGATTCAGCTGATCTACCTCAGTTAGGCGACGCTGATGCCTTAATTTTACGAGCTGGAGATGCCAAACTAACTGCTCCATTATCATTAGAATATATCGATATTGCTATTAATCTATTAAAAGCAATCAAATTGACTATGCCTAATGATGATTTTAGTTTTCATCCAGACCAAAGTAACTTGAATTAATCATATTACTACAAATATATTCAATCATATTTCCTATATATATCGTATAATAATGATACGATAGGAGAAATTATATGGTTGTTAATATTAATGCAATGTTAAAAGATGAATTTGCAAAAATTAATGATATATCAAACCTTAGCTATGTTGCATATCTCGCCTCTTTGCAATTGGTTCACACCATTGACCCCACTATATCTAAAGCAATTATTCAAGAACTAATCGATCAAAGATCTAATCTAAAAATGATTGCTAGTGAAAACTTTTCTTCTATTTCAGTTCAAATGGCTCAAGCTAACTTATTTACAGATAAATATGCTGAAGGTTTCCCTTTTCACCGTTTCTATGCAGGTTGTGACAATGTAGACACTATTGAATCTAGAGCTGCTGATCTTGCTACAGACTTATTTAATGCCGAACATGCCTATGTACAACCACATTCAGGTGCAGATGCTAATTTGATTGCCTATTGGGCTATACTCAGCACAAAGGTACAAGAACCTTATCTACGGAAACTAGATAAAAAAGATATTACTTCACTTACTACTTCTGAATGGAATGAATTACGACAATTATTTGGCAATCAGAAATTACTAGCGATGAATTACTATTCTGGGGGTCATTTGAGTCACGGTTATCGTCATAACGTTTCTTCTAGAATGTTTCAAGTACAAAATTATGACGTTGATCAACATACAAAATTATTAGATTACGATGTCATACGTAAACAAGCCAAAGAATTTAAACCCTTGATATTACTGGCAGGATATAGTGCATATTCACGTTTAGTAGATTTTAAAATCATGAAAGAAATTGCAGATGAAGTTGGGGCAGTTTTAATGGTTGATATGGCGCATTTTTCAGGATTGGTTGCTGGCAAAACCTTAGTTGATCAATACAATCCTGTCGAATATGCAGACATAGTTACTTCCACGACACATAAAACACTGAGGGGGCCTCGTGGGGGCATGATTCTTTGTAAAAATGAATATAAAGATTTTGTAAACAAAGGATGCCCCTTAGTTATTGGTGGGCCATTACCTCACGTAATGGCTGCAAAAGCTGTAGCCTTTGCAGAGGCGAATACTCAAGATTTTCAAAAATATACACAGTCAATTGTTGATAATGCCAAGGTCTTTGCACAAGCTTGTATTGATAATGGATTAGAAGTATTAACTGGTGGTACAGATAATCATTTATTATTAATTGACGTTTCTAAATTAGGACTTACAGGTAGACAAGCAGAAAAATCGATACGTGATGTTGGAATAACAATTAATCGTAATTCATTACCTTTTGATACTAATGGCGCCTGGTATACAAGTGGATTACGAATAGGTACTCCTGCAATTACTACGCTTGGTATGGGAACATCTGAAATGAAAGAAATAGCAAATGTTTTTGGAAAGGTATTATTAAATACTAATCCAGATACTATTAAAACTGGTAAAAGCGCAGGAGCCCTTAGTAAAGCTAATTATACTATTTCTAAATCTGTCATTAGTGAAGCAAGTGATATTGTCACTAATTTATTAAATAACTTTCCTGTCTACCCTGAATTAGATATTGAGTTTATGCAACGAGTATTTTCTTAATAAGGGGTATTATCTTTGCTTTAATTTACCAACAATCTCTTGTTGAGATTTTCTCCATTCCTCAATGGCTTTTTTCACGTTTTTTGCTAATTCATCATTAAACCCATAAAGTTTTGCAATGTTTGTAATACTAGCATTTTCTATTTGTTTGATTGTTTGATACTTTTCTAGAAGAGCATACTTTTTCTTAGGACCTATTCCAGGTATGGAATCTAAAATAGATAAGTTTGAATTTTTACTTCTTAAAGAACGATGGAAAGTAATTGCAAATCTATGTGCTTCGTCTCTCATGTATTGAAACAAATGTAAGGCTTTTGAATTTCTTGGCAAAATAATTGATTCTGATTGCTCTGGTATAAATATTTCTTCTTTCTTTTTTGCAAGGCTACAAATATTTATGTCAGGATATTGCCCCAGTTCTAATAAAGTTTGTAACGATGCATTTAAATGTCCTTTTCCTCCATCAATAATAATAAGATCTGGTTTGTCGTTCCAATCGGTCTTGTTTATATCGTTCAAGTTTCTTAATCGTCTCGATAATACTTCTTTCATCATTTCATAGTCATTAATACCCTTAACATTAGCAATTTTAAATTTTCTGTAATGTGATTTAACAGGTTTGCCATCAATGAATACAATCATAGATCCAACAGGGTTTGTACCCTGAATATTTGAGATATCATAGCACTCTATACGCTTAGGTATTTTATTTAATCCTAGTGATTCTTCTATTTCTAGAAGAGAATCTTTTGCTTGTTCGAGTTGGATTTTTTCTCCAATAAATTTATTGTGGTATTGTTCTTTTGCGTTTTGTATTGCAAGTTGTAATAATTTTTTCTTATCACCTCTATGTGGTACAGTTATTTTTACTGGTTTATTTTTTTTTGTTTTTAACCATTCTTTTGTAATTTCCTTATCGGTATCTAATTCTGTTTGTACTATAATTTCAGATGGTATTTCATGGTAAAAATTATAGTATTGTTCAATAAATTCTCGGGCTATGACATTTTCTTTATTGTCCATAATTGATTCCATTATAAAATGGTTTCTACCTATCATATTTCCATTTCTTATATGGAGAATTTGTATCGCAGCTTCATTTGTGGAAAGGTGAATACCAATTATATCTTGGTTTGATTTATCTGCATTAAATATTCTTTGTTTTTCATTAATTTGTTCAATAGAATGTATTTGATCCCGATAGTTTGCAGCTTTTTCATATTCAAGATTTGTAGAAGATGTTTCCATTGCAGTTTTTAGTTGGCGAATAACTTCTTTTTTATCTCCTTCTAGGAATAAAACTACTTGGTCAATTATTTCATTGTAGTCTTGCCTTTTGCTCGCCCCAATGCATGGACCCACACATCTATTTATATGGAAATCCAAACATGGCCTTTCATCTTTGCCGGTAATAACTTTTGTGCAAGAACGATACGGGAATAGTTTTTTTAATAAATTCATAGTTGTTCTTACTGATCGTGCACTGGTAAATGGTCCAAAATATTTTGATCCATCATTTTTAATGTTTCTTGTAAATAAAACTTTCGGAAATTTCTCCTGTAATGTAACTTTTATGAAAGGGTATGTTTTGTCATCTTTTAATCGATCGTTATAGTAAGGTTTTAGTTGTTTAATTAAGTTGTTTTCAAGGATTAGTGCTTCGGTTTCAGTTTCAGTGATTATATATTCAAATCGTTCAATCTTATGGACTAATTGTTGAATTTTTGGAGATAAACTTGATGAAGAATTAAAATAAGACCGTATCCTGTTTTTTAGATGTTTTGCCTTACCTACATATAGTACTTGATTATTATTATCTTGCATGAGATAAACACCTGGATTTGCAGGAGTTTTTGTTAATTGTTCAGCTATATTTGGTGATTGGTTTTTCATTTTATGACTACATAAAAAAATGAGTTATTTTATAAATTGTATATCGAGTTTGATTTCTTTGGAAGCTTTGCTTTAGAATGTATTAGTTTTAAATATAATTAACACCAAATTGGTAAGGTAAATATGGATTCCTTGAAACCATTACAAGGTATGAAAGATGTTTTTGATTCACGAGCTCGAAGTAAGCGTATTATGTTAAATAATCTCGTTGAATTTCTAGAAAGCAGTAAATTTGAACAAATAGATCTTCCTGTATTAGAAGGAACCGATTTATTGTTGAAAAAATCTGGAGGTACTCTTGCTAGTAAAATGTATTCTTTTGTAGATCCTGGAGGAAGAAATATAAGTCTTAGACCAGAATTTACTTCCTCAGTCGTTCGTGCTTATTTGAATGAAGAAATTGATTCAAAAATTACAACGAAGGTATTTTATTATGGACAAATCTTCAGATACAGTACAGAAAATGTAAGTAATCTTAGAGAATATACCCAAGTAGGATGTGAAGTTATTGGGGCTTCATCTCAGGCTTCTGACACCGAAGTTCTCATGACAGCGATAAAAGGAACCAATCGTTTTTTAAAAGATTGTTCTATACGTATAGGACATATGGGGATTATTAATCAGATTTTAAATGAATTAAATCTATCAGACAGGTTGAAATTTTTCATTTCCGAACATCTTAATATGATAAAAGAGGGTGATTCTGGCATTAATAAACTTAAAGAAATGGCTTTGAAATTAGGTCTGATTAGTGATATGCCCAATGGCGAATTATCTACCAATGAAGATCGAGGAGAATTATTGCAATCATATTTAAAAAATATGGGTATGTATAATTTAGGTGTTAGAACTATTGATGAAATACAGACAAGATTTTTAAACAAAGGAATTTACGCACAATCGGTAGAGAGTTTTGTAAGTACTTTGAAAAGTATGTATGAAATTATTTCTATTAAAGGTGAATATAATGAAATACTTAGTCATCTTTCTACTAATTGTTCACAAAAAGTAATAGAAATAATTAAAGATTTGGCTGAAGTAATTGAATTAATTAATCAATCTTCAGAATTAAATAACATAGAAATTGATTTGACTTTAGGAAGAGAAATTCCATATTATACTGGACTGGTTTTTCAAATTACTTCAGAGTATGAGGGAGAAGACATAATTGTTAGCCAGGGTGGAAGATATGACGATCTTGTAGGTGTTTTAGGTAATAATCAGATTTCAACTCCTGCATTGGGGTTTGCATGGAATTTAGATGCATTGCAAATGATTAGTGAAGTAGGAAGGTAAAACATTGAATGATAAGAGTGAAGTTTTAAAAATAGCTTTACCAAGTGATGGAGAGATGTATCAGGCAACATTGGATTTCTTAAAAAATTCAGGTATGTCTGTAAAAAGAGGTAGTTCAAGGCAATATTTAGGATCATTACAAGGTCTTGAAAATGTAACAGTTCTTTTTCAAAGAGTTGCTGATATATCGAGTAAAATTGAAGATGGTAGTGCAGATTTAGGTATAGTTGGATTAGATAGGTTTGAAGAATTTAGAATAGATGATGGCAATGCATTTGTTGTGGCTAAAGACCTTGATTATAGTAACTGTAAATTAGTTATTGCTGTACCTCAGGGATGGATTGATGTCACTGCTATGTCGGATTTATCAGATTTAGCATTAGAATTTAAACACACTGGCAGAGAATTAAGAGTCGCGACTAAATATCCAAGATTAACTAGTAAATTTTTCTACCAGAATGGGATTAATTATTTTAAGACTATTTATTCTTCTGGTACATTGGAAGTCTCTCCATTAATGGGCTTCTCCGATATAATTGTTGATATTACATCTACAGGTACTACATTAAGAGAAAATCAATTAAAATCAATTGCTGATGGTACTATTATTGAATCTCAAGCTTGTTTAGTTGCTAGTTTAAGTTCTTTATCTAATCATCCAGAAAAACTGGATTCTGCCCGAAAATTTATTACCAGAATTGAAGGCTACTTAGAAGGTAAAGATTATTTTAACGTTACATTTAATCTGAATGCTGATAATGAAGAGGATGCCGCTAATACTTTTTTTAGTTCTGTTGATATAGAGGGCTTACAAGGGCCACGAATTTCTCGAATCTATAATACCAATGGTAATAGTGCTTACAACCTTTCTATAGTATTAAAACGTAAAGATTTGCAAGTTGTTACTGACACTTTAACAGGTATTGATGCTTCTAATATTATTGTAAATAAACCAGATTATGTTTTTGATGGAGAATCTAATTTATTTACACAGTTGATAAATAAAATCTCAGGTAAAAAATAATGCCTAATTTAGTAGCGCACATAGGCTTTGGATTAGACTGTATTGGTTTAGAAGAAGATTCAATAATATCCAACAATCTAGGTTCTTTTTTATTAGGATGTTGTTCTCCAGACGTAAGGATTGTTACAAAACTGAGTAGAGACAGAACCCATTTTGTACCAATATCAAATAAAGTAATTGGAACAGGTACACACAACTTATTTAAAGAAAACCCAAAACTTTTGGACAAAAATTCATTGAATGCTGTCACAAAATCGTTTTTAGCAGGATATATACTTCACTTAGTAGCAGATGAGACATGGATTATTACTATGTACCGACCACTTTTTGGGAATCGTCAAATTTTCCCAAATAAAATTATAGGTAACATAATGGACAGGGCTATGCAATTAGATATGGATAGAGAAACCCATATTAAATATGAAAACTTTAATGATTATGTTAATGAGTTGTCTATAAATTTTGATGATATTAATATTGATTTTATTACTAGTGAATCATTTATAGAATTTACCGATAGGATTAAGCAAGTTTTTAGCAATACATTTGATTGGGGTAGATTGATGTTTATGATAAGAAGACAATACCCAGATGAAGATAGCAAAATCGCAGAATCTTTGGCTAATAACTTTATAAATGAACTACCTGGCAGTTTAGATGATTTGTACATTACGGTACCAAAATCTCAAATAACAACATATAGAGCTAATATTATAAGCAGCTGGCAATTGTTGATAAAGGAGTATTTATTATGAAAATTATTGATAGCATTGAGGCTGCTCGTTTATTTATATCTGACAGGAACAGAGCTAATGCAGGAGAATTATCACAAGATTCAATTGCCTCAACGTATAATGAGTCAGTGGATAAAATACTCAATAATGTACGATTGAATGGCGATCAATCATTAATTCAATATACAAAGGAATTCGACGGGGTCGATCTAAATAAAATACAGTTGAATCATGAGGAAATTAATAATGGTGCCAAAAATGTATCCAAAGATCTTTTCGATGCATTAAAAATTTCTTCCCAAAGGATATACCAATTTGCTAAAGAAACGATGCCATCTAGTTGGTTTGATCAAGATTCAGGGTTAGGAGAATCAGTAGTTCCTATGCAAAAAGTTGGATTGTATGTACCAGGAGGTACAGCTATATATCCTTCCACTGTTCTAATGTCAGCTATGATTGCTAAAGCAGTAGGGGTCCCTGAAATTATTCTTTGTACACCTCCAAAAAATAATGGTATTCCCGATGATAGTATATTAGCAGCTGCACATATTGCCGGTATTGATAAGGTATATTGTATTGGAGGCGCTCAAGCAATAGCAGCTATGGCTTATGGTACAGAAACTATACCAAAAGTAGATAAAATATGCGGGCCAGGAAATATTTATGTTACCTTAGCCAAGAAAAAAGTATTTGGAGAAGTCGGTATAGATGGATTATTTGGGCCAACTGAGACAGTTGTTATAGCTGATGATAATGCTAGACCAGAATTTTGTGCAGCTGATATGTTAGCACAAGCTGAACATGACGAATTAGCTTTCCCTGTTTTAATAACAACTTCAAAAAATGTTCTTGCTAATGTCGAAAAAGAACTAAATAAACAATTGAAGAAGTTAGATAGAAATAAAATTGCTAAACAATCTATAGATAATAATTGTGCTCTAATACTTGTAGACAGTATTGAAATGTGTATAGAACTTTCTAATCTAATTGCACCAGAACATGTTTGTTTAAATATCCAAAATGCAAATGATTGGATAGCTCATATAATTAATGCAGGCGCTATTTTTGTTGGAGACTATTCTGCAGAAGTTATGGGTGATTATATAGCAGGTCCGAGTCACACTTTACCTACATTTGGAACATCCAGATATTCATCTTACCTGGGTGCACAACAATTTGTTAAATATATGCCAATAATTGGACTAGATAATAAAACTGTAAAAGAATTAATACCAACGGCAATAATTATTTCTGAACATGAAGGCTTGACAGGACATAGGGAATCTGCTCGAATTCGTCTATAAGATATTATTAGAAATTATGCTTTATGGAGAATTACAATAAAATTGATAAGTTGATAATACCTCGGTTGCAGAATATGCAACCATACAGTCCTATCTATCCCCCAGATATTATTGCCGAAAAGTATGGGCTTTCAGAAAATGATATTGTTAAACTTGATGGAAATGAAAATATGTTTGGACCATCTCCGAACGTTGCAAAAGCATTATCTGAATTTGAAGACTACAATATTTATCCTGATCCATTGCAAGAAAAACTGAGAGAATCTATAGCTAATTATGCAGGTACATCTTCAGATAAAATAATTGCTGGCGCAGGTAGTGATGAGATCATTGATTTATTGATAAGACTTTTTATTCAACCGGGTGATAAAATTTGCCAACCCGTTCCGACTTTTGCTATGTATTCAACATTTACAGAGTTGGTTGGCGGCGAAACTATTTCTATTTCTATGGATGAAAATTTTGAGATATCAGAAGATACGATATTATCGGCAATTGAAAATGGGGTTAAAATTGTGTTTTTAACTTCTCCAAATAATCCTACAGGGCGTTTAATCAATAAAAACCTTGTCGAAAAAATTTTGCAAAAAGATGTATTAGTAGTAGTTGATGAAGCATATTATGAATTTTCTGGCAAAACATGTATAGATTTAATTGATGAATATTCAAATTTGGTAATATTGCGTACATTTAGTAAATGGGCTGGTTTAGCAGGTATGAGAATAGGGTATGGTGTTATGCATCCTAGTTTGGTAGCACATTTACTAGTTATAAAGCCACCATATAATATTTCTGTAGCAGCAGAAATTGCAGTCAAAGCTTCCTTAGATGACTTAGATTTACTACTTGAGAGAGTAGAAATTATAAAAAAAGAACGAGATTGGATGTTTATTCAATTGTCAGAAATATCATTTGTGGAACCTATACCATCTGATTCTAATTTTATACTTACGAAAATTGTAAATATAGATTCAAAGGAATTGTATAATAGATTATTATCTAATGGTATTCTTGTCCGATATTATGAAAATGACCTATTGAAAAATTACCTTCGTATTAGTATTGGATCACGCGATCAAAACCTAAAACTTTTAGATTATATAAAACAAAAATAAATTGTTATCCAAAATAGGAGAACTTTATGAGTGAATTAGAAAAAAAACGTATAGCTACTGAAACTCGAGAAACTCGGGAAACTAAAATTACTGCAACAATCAATTTGGATGGGATAGGGGACTATGAAATAAAAACAGGTGATCCTATGTTTGATCATCTAGTTGAACAACTAAGTCGACATTCATTAATTGATATCAACCTTATAGCAGAAGGAGACAGTATTACAGATGAACACCATTTAATTGAAGATGTGTCAATTATGCTTGGTAGATTATTGAAAACTGCTTTAGGTGATAGTAAGGGAATATATCGTATGGGCTTTGCCTTAATTCCTCTTGATGAAGTATTAGCACGTGTTTCAGTCGATCTAAGTGGAAGAGGATATGCTGTTGTGAGAACAGAACTAGAAAGAGTAATGATTGGAACATTTAATGGAGAATTGGTAGAACATTTTCTTGCAAGATTTGCAATAGAATCTGGAATGAATTTAAATGCACAGATCTTGGAAGGTACAGATCCTCATCACAAAGCAGAAGCATTATTTAAAGGTTTGGCTAGATCTCTAAGAACTGCTGTAAAAATTGATCCTGCCATTAGTGATGTTATACCAAGCACGAAGGGATCATTATAGTTTATTAAATATCCATTATTTCAAATGTATATTGTTCTATAACTGGATTTGCCAATAATTCTTCGCACATAATTTTTACATTATTTTCAGCGTCTATGCGTGATTCAGTATCAAGAGATACTTCAATATATTTTCCTATTCTTACAGAATTTATATTGTTAATACCAATCCGAGAAAGAGATCCTTTAACCGTCATACCTTGTGGATCACTTACTTCATCTTTAAGAGTTATATGTATCTTTGCAATCAACATTTTATTTTGACATTGATGTTGGGGTTCCGGTACATGGTAATCCACGTCCTACACCGCGAGTCTCTTCACTGAATATATTGCCTTTGTAAGTCTCAAAGAACTTTTCGATTCCAGATTTATCTATTGTGTCAAATGTTTGGATAACACCCCATGCGACCATAGAAATTTTTTCAGTGGGTAATGTTTCCAAAGGACTTACAATTAACCAATCCTTTGAGTTATTTAAATCAGTAGTAAATTCTCGAAGTTCTTGTATTTTTGATGCTTGAGAGAGATTGTGATATAAAACTATGTTGCCATGCTCTAAGTTATGGACAGTATTCTCTTCCTTTTGCTCTTCGTTATAAAAACCACATTCAACCCATACAGACCAATGGTCACCAGAAGAGGCGGGTAGGGTATTATAATCTATTTCAATACCATCTTTATGCTTAGCTGATTCCATTATTGTTTGAGATATACCAACTCCAGATTTATAACTAGCTCTATTCGTTCCACCTTGGTTGGGTTGATTTGAGGTACTAGTAATTGAAGGTAAAAATAGAGAAAGAGTTATCAATATTGCGATGATTAATGAAATAGACAGAAAAAAGTAATTTCTTGTCTTTCCTTTGGTTTTATGACGTTCTCTTCGATCTTTTCTTTGGAGTGTTTTTTTACTTTGTATATTATCTGGCATTATTTTTTTACCTACGCTTTTGTTAACATTTCAAATGCTAGTTTATATCTTTCAATAGTTTTATTTACTATGTCTTCTGGTAATTCTGGAGCAGGAGGTTCGTGATCCCATCCACTAGAATCTAGCCAATCTCTAACAAACTGTTTATCAAAATTTGGTGGTTGGCTACCTTCTTCAAAAGAATTTAAATCCCAGAATCTACTTGAGTCAGGTGTTAAAACCTCATCAATTATTGTTAATTTATCATTAATCATACCAAATTCAAATTTAGTATCTGCTAGTATAATTCCTTTTGACACAGAATAATCATTTCCATAATTGTATAACTCAATACTTATTTTTTCCAATTGATTTGTTAAATCTTCCCCAAATATACCCTTCATTTGTTCAATAGTTATATTTTCGTCATGACCTACTTCTGCCTTTGTTGTAGGAGTAAAGATAGGTGTCTCTAGTTTTTGACCTTCTTTCATTCCCTCTGGAGCTTTGGATCCAAATATGGTCCCTTTGGATTTATACTCGGCCCAAGCAGATCCTGCAAGATATCCTCTCACTATACATTCTACATCTAATCTATTTGCTCGATTAACAACCATACCTCTTTTAGATACTTCTTCTGGGATATTTTGGAATTGAGAGGATGTAGCAGCAAGATCCTCTGATAATGCAACCATATGGTTTTCAATAATATGTTTTGTTTTGTTAAACCAAAATGCAGAAATCTCTGTAAGTACAATTCCTTTTTCTGGAATTCCTGTGGGTAATACTACGTCAAACGCAGATATACGATCAGTGGCAACCATTAATAAGAAACCGCCACCTAGGTCGTAGGTATCACGAACTTTCCCTTTATGAATTGGATTTGGTAGATCTGTGGTTGTTAGTAATGACATTTTTATACCTTTCTACTTATTTAATATTCCGCACTCATCAAAAGTTTCATTAACATATTGTGTGTAATAATTATAATCAAATAATTCATTAAGTTCATCAGAATTTAATACTGTTTTGACCATTTCTTCGTTTCGAATTAACTCTCTAAAGTCTAGTTTATCATCCCAAGATTTCATCGCGTTTTTTTGAACAATACCATAGGCATTTTCTCTACTTAATCCTTTATCAATTAAAGAAAGTAATACTCTTTGAGAAAAAATAACACCTCGTGTTGATTCAATTGTTTCCATCATTGTTTCAGGATAAACTCGAAGTCCAGACATGACATATGTAAAGATTGAAAGAATGTAGTCGAGTCCCATACATGCATCTGGTAAAATTATTCTTTCAGCTGATGAGTGGCTTATATCTCGCTCATGCCATAAAGCAACATTTTCCATAGCTGTAATTGAAAATCCCCTGAGAAGCCTGGCAATTCCGCATATTCTTTCTGATAGCTCGGGGTTTCGTTTGTGTGGCATAGCTGAAGAGCCAGTTTGTCCTTCAGAAAAAGGTTCTTCAACTTCACGAACTTCAGTTCGTTGAAGAGATCGTATTTCTGTTCCAAATTTTTCTAATGAAGCACCAATTAGCGCAATAGTTGTAACAAAATGAGCATGCCGGTCTCTTTGTATAATCTGATTGGATATTGGAGCAACACTTAAGCCTAATTTTTCACTAACCTTTTTTTCAATTATTGGAGGTATAGTAGCATGGGTTCCTACAGCACCTGAAATTTTACATACTTGTATCCCATCACGAGCCTGAATCAATCTTGTTCGACAACGATTTAGTTCATCCCACCATAGAGCTAGTTTTAGTCCGAAAGTAGTAGGTTCAGCATGTATCCCATGAGTTCTGCCCATTATTAGAGTATCTTTATGTTCGATTGATTTTGTTCGAACCGCTATTATGGCACTATCTAGTTCGCTTAGTAATTGATTTGCAGATTGTACTAATTGCATATTTTGCGCTGTATCTATTACATCATTTGAAGTTATACCTAAGTGTATCCATCTACCTTCTTCACCTATTTGTTCAGTAATTGAACGTGTAAAAGCTGTCATATCGTGTTTTGTTTGATCGAATATTTCATTAATACGATCAATGTTATATGTAGCATTTTTTAATTTTTCCATATCCTCTAACGGTATGACCCCAATTTCACTCCAAGCCTTACAAACTGCTAATTCTACTTTTAGCCAATTATCATATTTAGTTTTTTCAGACCAAATTGATTTCATTATTTCTCTTGCATATCTATCAATCATTATTTTCCTCTATTAATTTCATAACTTCTGTTTGAATGCTTGTAAAATCACTGAATCGAAAAAAATCGATATCTTCCTGTTTGCAATGCCTTAGTAATGCATCTCTCGCAAAAATAATATTACTTTTTCTCGCAGGACATAAGTCATTTTGTCCATCTCCTATATAAATAATTACGTCACTAGATTTACGGTATTTTTCTAATACACTGCATTTGCATATTCCCCATTGATTACAATTAGCATCTGTATACTTCGGTATAATTTTCATCTTTTCACCAGTGAATTCTGTAGGGACACTAAATACTGGTATATTAGTTATTCCATATTTACTAAGTACAGATTCAATATAGTAATCTAATCCTCTGCTAACAATAACAATATCTATATTGTTTTTTATGCAAAAATTATTAAATTCAATAAATCCTGGCCTTACTTCAGCATGCTGTTGTATATGATTTTTTTGTATGGATTTTTCTGCTGATATATTTTCAAAAGGTGTTTCAAAATAACCTTCTGGAGGTATTTCTCCTCTAATAAATTGTTGTCTAATTTCAGGCCAGTTGGGCTCTGCAAATTCTGATAATACTATATGTGCTACATTAGTAGTGGTGATAGTATCGTCAAAATCAATTAATACAGTAATATTTTTCTTAGCCATGTATTAATTTTCTCGAAGGTTTTTTCTATATGATTCATATAAATCTCTGACCCCTTCGTCTTGAAGTCCTACAATTGAAGCTGCTAAATAAGCTGCATTTCTTGCGCCCCATTCACCAATCCCCACACATCCAACAGGAATTCCTGGAGGCATTTGAACTATTGCATATAATGCATCTATTCCTTTTACTTCACTAGTTGGAAGCGGAACACCAATAACAGGTATTTCTGTCCATGCTGCAACTGTTCCGGGAAGAGCCGCAGCGCCACCAGCCATTGCAATTATTACTTCGATGCCTTTTGATTTAGCCTGCTGAGAATATTCTGCTACTGCTTGTGGTTTTCTGTGAGCTGATAAAATATTTAATTCATGTTCTATACCCATATCAGTAAGTATTTGCAGGGTTGGTTCTGTATAAGGAAGATCTGTTTTACTACCAATTAAAATGCCGACTTTAATCATTATTTTGTCCTTTTTTGTTTGATGAAAAAGTTAAAAAAGTAAATCGTGTACATACTTAAAGTGTTGCACCATTAAGTATATTGATTTTGGTGCAATCATTCAATAATCTAAGTGATCAGTTTTTTCGCTAAACATTCTAGGAAATCATGAGTAAGAAACAAATTGTTAAATTCTGAAATGTAACTTAATTCCCATAATGCTTCCTGATTTTTCTGAAATATGCCTGCTTTACTTTCATTTTTGTAAAAATCAGGTTCTAGGTCTAAAATTTTAAAACCTTTAGTTGTATTTGTATTTATAATCCCGTATAAATCAGGATTTTGAGCACTTAAAAGACCACTGGTAAAATTTATATCGGTTCCAAGCAGTTTATATCCACCCATATCGTCTAAAAATTCCCAAACTCTCATTTCATATGATAATTCTTCCCATAATAAAAACCACAAACATTCTTGTATATCAGTTACAGAATTAGATAAAAATTTAGATTTATTTTTTTGTCCGATAGGTAAAGTGGAATAAATTTCTTCTAAGTCTTTATTAGTTAGTGTCTCTATATTTTCTTCTTGTAATAATTCAGAAATTCTCGGGAAATTCTTCCACTTTTTAGAAAACATTAACTCATAATTTGATGACGATTGAAGTTCTTTAAATTTTTCTATGTATATTTTGAATTGTCTATTAGGTATCATGTTGTTTATCTGTCACTCTTTTTGGCGATATCATTCCTGTAATGAGAATTTGAAAATTTTACAGATTTTATAGCATCATAAGCATCTATTCGTGCATTTTCTACAGTTGTATTTGTTGAAACAATCGTTAATACACGACCACCAGAAGATATCAAATTATTTTCATTATCTATTTTTGTTCCATTATGAAATATTGTACAATTATTTTGTATATTTCCTATTGAAATAATTTTATCTGTTTCATATTCATTTGGATATCCTTCAGATGTTAAGACTATACCGACGCTAGCGTTTGTTGACCATCGTATTTCTGAATGATTTAGAGAATTCTCCGCACCAGCTTGGCAAATCTCAAACAAATTACTATCTAATAATGGGAGTAGTATTTCTGCTTCAGGATCACCAAACCTACAATTATATTCAATAACTTTAGGACCTTCATTAGTTAAAATTAATCCTCCATATAAAATTCCTGTAAAAGGTGTATTATTCTTTGCCATTTCGTGAATTGTAGGGGTGATTATTGTTGAGTTTATTTCTTGATTTAAACTACTAGTAAAGGTGTATGGAGGACTGTATCCTCCCATTCCACCAGTATTTGGTCCTAAGTCATTATCATAAATCCTCTTATAGTCGCATGCACCTATAAGTGGGGAAACATAATTACCATCTGTAAAAGCAAATATGCTTAATTCTTTACCTTCTAAAAATTCTTCGATTAAAACAGTTTTTCCTGATTCTCCAAAAATCTCTTTATTAAGACAGTTATCTAAAGCTTCATAAGCTTCTTCATGTGAAGCGGCAATAATTACACCTTTTCCAGCAGCAAGCCCATTTGCTTTAATAACGAAGGGAGGTGTTTTACCAGTTAAAAACTTGATTGATTCTTCATAAGAATCAAAGGCTATACTATCAGCTGTAGGGACACTAGCATTTTTCATAATAGTTTTTGCGAACTCTTTACTTGATTCAATCTGTGAAGCATTTTTAGAAGGGCCGAAGATTTTTAGATTATTCATCGTAAAGATATCAACAATTCCTAAGGCCAATGGAATTTCCGATCCTACTATAGTTAAATCAATATTGTTTTCTTTAGCAAAAGTAGCAAGTTCTACTATTTCAGTAATTTGGATATTTACATTCGTTGCAAAAGGTAATGTTCCTGCATTACCAGGCGCTACATATATTTTAAGATTTTCACTATTTGTTTTACGTATAGCCCATGCAATTGCATGTTCTCTACCACCAGATCCAATTATAAGAACTTTCATTTATTCCCACTCTATAGTGCCGGGTGGCTTACTGGTTATGTCATAGACTACACGATTAACTGACGGTACTTCGTTTACAATTCTATTTGAAATAGTAGCGAGGACATCATAAGGAATTTTAGCCCAATCAGCCGTCATAGCGTCATCACTTTGTACTGCCCTAATTGCAACAACATAACTATATGTACGGTGGTCACCCATCACTCCAACTGTTTTAGCATTAGTTAAAACAGCAAAGCTTTGCCAAAGAGAATGGTAGAGATTTGCAGCTTTTATTTCATCAATAACTATCCAGTCAACGTCCCGTAGTATATCTAGTTTTTCTTTAGTTACTTCGCCCAAGATTCTTATACTTAACCCTGGTCCAGGAAATGGTTGTCGGTAGAGTAATTCCTCTGAGAGACCTAGTGATTTTCCTATACTTTTCACTTCGTCTTTAAATAAATACCGTAAAGGTTCAAGTAGCTTTAAAGACATCTTTTCGGGTAAACCACCAACATTGTGATGTGTTTTAATTTTGGCTGAATTTGAGTTTTCTGTTGTTTCACTTTCAATAACATCTGGATATAATGTTCCTTGTGCTAAAAACTTTGCGTTTGAAAAATTATTTTTCGAATATTCTTCAAAAATATTTATAAATTCTGTTCCAATAATTTTTCTTTTAGCTTCAGGATCGATAATATCTTTTAAAGACTTTAGAAATTGTCTTTCTGCATTGATATAAGTGAGATTAAAATCTGTGAATTTTTCAAAGGATTCAATAACATTTTTTGATTCTTCTTTTCGTAGTAGTCCATTATTAACAAATATACACTGCAATTGATCTCCTATAGCTTCATGGATCAATCTTGCAGTCACCGAAGAATCGACACCACCAGAAAGGGCACAAATAACTGTATCTGTTCCAACTATATTCTTAATCTCGTTTACAGATTTAGTAATAAAATTTTCTGAAGTCCAATCACCTACACATCCACAAATCTTATAAACAAAATTTTTTAGGATTTGTATTCCATTATTTGTATGGGAAACTTCAGGATGGAATTGTAGACCGAATATATTATCTTTGCCGATTACAGCATAAGGAGTATTTACTGTACTTGCTATGCATTCAAAACCGGTTGGTAAACTGTCAATTTTATCTCCATGACTCATCCATACGTCATTATTATCGTCAATGGAATCTAATAAAGAGCTAGTCAAGGAATTTTGTGTTAATTTTGCGTGGCCGTATTCACGTTTCACAGAAGCTGAAACCTTTCCATTCAACTGATGTGTAATTAACTGCATTCCATAACAAATACCTAATATTGGTAAATTGGATTCAAAAACCCATTCTGGCGCGAGAGGGGCATTAGTATCATAGACACTATAAGGACCACCTGAAAGTATTATTCCTTTTGGATTCAAATCTCTCACAGAATCAAAATCTGAAGAATGAGATATTAAAATACTATAGACGTTAATTTCACGGAGTCTTCTGGCGATTAGATGGCTAAATTGAGATCCAAAATCAACAATTATGATAGATTCTTCATTGTGGATTTCAGATTTAAGGTTCATGTCAGCTAATAGTTTCCAAAGTGGTTACAAATACTGTAATTGTTTTCGAGATTAGCATTTATGCTATACTCAGTCAAGCACTAAATTTATATTAATTCTTAATGTGAAAACAGGATATTTAGATGGACGATAAGATTGAACATGCAGTTAATGTAATTGAATCTGGTGGTATTGTTTGCTTACCCACTGACACACAATTTGGCTTATCTGTAGATTACACTAACGACTTAGCATTACAAAAATTAATAAATTTAAAATCTCGTTCAGAAAATGCAGGAATACCACTTTTATTAGCTGATGTTGATCAGTTAGAATTAGTTACAGATACACCGCCAGATGACATTATAAATTTGTGCGAGCACTTTTGGCCGGGAGCTTTAACAATAATAATGCCAAAGAATGATTTAATATCTGAATTTGTTTCTGGCGGTCATTCTGGAGTAGCACTAAGAATTCCTAATCATGATGTACCTCGCCGTATAGCTGCTCGACTTGGCAGACCTATCACGGGTACAAGTGCTAATTTTTCTGGAAAGGAACCTGTTAGTAACTATAATGAAGCACATAAGAATTTTGATGGACTGGTAGATTTTATATTTCCTTCGGCAGAAAATATCACTCAAGGTAAACCTTCCACAATAGTGGAATTCACCAACAACAAATTAAATTTACTACGACAGGGTGCAATACCATTTGCAACTATTGAAAAAGTATATAATAAATCTTATTAGACTAGTGAAGAGAAAATATGATTACTGATAATATATACAGACATAATCTATCAATTACAAAATCTATGCAGAATATTTTTTCTGAAAGAGAAGCATCTATATATCGAATAATGGAGTATCAGGTAGGATTAAGAGACGAACTAGGAGAAATTACACTTGATACACAAAATAATCACATATGGAAATTAGGTATTTTATCTTTATTGATTTCAGAAGCAGTTAATAATTCTGAAGAATATGATATTTCTAACTCGGTTTCATTAGAGTTGTTAAAACAGTTTACAGAAGTTCATATAGATATAGCCGAAGGTGTCCAGTTTCGAAATAACCGATCTACTTTGTGGGCATTACATGGTCCCGCACAAGCTATCAATGTTGGAGATGGTTTACATGCCATGGCAAGGCTTGCACTTGTGAATTCTACAAAGTCATCTTCTAAAGAAAGTCTTTATGAACGATTGAAATTTTTAGAAAATTCCAGCTTGCTTTTGTGCGAAGGTATTCACGAAGACTTAGCCTCACTGGAACGAATAGATTTTTTCGTAAATGATTATTTCAATATGGTGGGAAAGAAAATTGCTTCTTTGTTTGAATGTGCGTTTCAATTAGCATTAACCGGTACAGGTATTTTAGAAAAAAATAGTTCTTTAATTAATTCATTAGCTCAAAATATTGCATATGCTAGTCAGATCCAATCTGATATCAATTCAATATGGCCTACGTCTAATACAGTAGATCAAAATAGCTTGGATTTATTAAATAAGAAAAAAACTTTTCCTATTGTATTGGCATTTTCTGAATCAAGCGTAAGTCAAAAGCGCGAATTAGCAAATCTATTTTATCAACGCGTTGTTACTGAAGAAGAAGCACAAAAAATTACTGATTTATTATCCTCATTAGATATTCAAAACAAATCTCAAAAATACATTAATGAATATTTCGATCTAATTATTGATGAATTTTCGCAACTTGATTTAAGTTTAAGTGTTGAAAGTGATTTACTAGCTTTTATAAAATATATATGTCTTGATCAGCAATAGAAAGTTGTTACGAGGAATAGCTAATGAAACGTACTATTAGAGATGCCGATTGTTATGAAAAAACTGTCTTAGTGAGAGTTGACTTTAATGTTCCACTAGACCCCTTTACTGGTCAGATATCAGACGATACACGTATTTTTGCCTCACTTCCTACAATTCGTTATTTACAACAAAACAATTGCAAAATAATCCTTTGTTCACATTTTGATAGACCAAAAGGAAAAATTGTTAAAGATATGCGTATGTCCCCAGTAGCAAAACGATTAAATGCATTATTAGGACAAGAAACAATATATGTTCGCGAAACAATTGGAGACATGGTTCGTGAGGCTGCTAATGAGATGTCTCCCAGAGATGTCATGGTTTTAGAAAATGTCCGATTCCATGGAGCGGAAGAAGCAAATGAAATAGCTTTTTGTAGAGCTCTTGCATCATTAGCTGATATTTATGTTAATGATGCATTTAGTACTTCACACCGAGATCATGCCTCAATAAGTGGAATAGCTGACTTTCTTCCTAGTTATGCAGGATTTCAAATGGAAAAAGAATTACGAAACTTAAGTGCAGCTTTAGATGATCCTGCGAGACCTATGGCTGCAATTATGGGCGGAGCAAAAATTGTTGATAAAATAAATTTATTACAAAATATGTTTGAGAAATTAGACTTACTTGTAGTAGGTGGCGGTATGTCAATGATATTCTTTTCGGCTTTAGGATATTCTGTCGGAGAGGGTGCAATAGATGAGGACAGCGTAAATGTTGCTAAGTCTATTTTGCAATTAGCAAAAGAAAGTAATACTGAAGTAGTATTGCCTAATGATGTAGTTGTTGCAGATACTTTTAGTGTTGAGAGTAATTATAGAATAATGCCCTTAACCGAATTAAAAGATAAAGGTTTTGTAATGGATATTGGGCCTGAAACCTTAAAGCTATTTGTTTCTAAGTTAAATGATTGTAAAACAATAGTTTGGAATGGACCTATGGGTGTTTTTGAATTTGAACAATTTTCCAATGGTACAAGAGGCCTCGCAGAAGCTATTGCAAATATAAAAAATGTTACAAGTATAGTTGGTGGAGGTTCTACTGCAGAAGCAATTAATAAATTGGGGTTGGTAAATGCAGTGACCCATATTTCTACGGGTGGTGGTGCTTCCCTGGAATTTCTAGAAGGTAAAGATCTCATTGGAGTATCTAAGATACCAGAAATAGATATATTAGATTTATAGATTATTCGTGTTAGGAGATAATTTTGCCTTTAGCAATTGTGAGACATGGTCAAAGTAAATGGAATCTTGAAAATCGGTTCACAGGTTGGATTGATATTGATCTAAGTGATGAAGGTGTATCTGAAGCTAAGTTAGCTGCAACTGAATTATTGGCAAGTGGTATACAGTTTGATGTTGCTTATACTTCAGTATTAAAAAGAGCTATAAGGACATTGTGGGTTATTATGGATGATATGGACTTAATGTGGATACCCGTTAACAGATCCTGGAGATTAAACGAACGTCATTATGGGAATTTAATTGGTTTAAATAAAGTTGAAACAGCTGAGAAATACGGCATAGAACAAGTTCAGATGTGGCGTAGAAGTTATACCGTTAGACCTGATGAATTATTGCCTGATGATCCACGAAGTTTCGAATCTGATAGGCGGTATAAAGGATTAAATATACCACGTACGGAGTCATTGAAAGATACCTTAGAAAGAGTTATTCCTGTCTGGCAAGAATCAATAAAGAAAGATTTAGAAACAGGAAAAAATGTTTTGTTGGTAGCTCATGGGAATAGTTGTAGAGCTTTGGTTAAATTTCTAGATAATATGTCAGATGATGAAATTAATGAGTTTAATATACCAACTGGAATACCACTGATTTATGAATTTGATAATGATTTAAGACCAATTAATCATTACTATCTTGGTGATCCTGAAGACATCGCAAATAGGACTAATGCTGTCGCTAATCAGGCAAAGAAAAAGAATTAAATACCAGAAGGAGGTTCTGGTTTGTCTTATTTAATTGTTGCTAATTGGAAAATGAATAAAACTAATCAGGAATCTCTCGAATTAATCACTGAGATTAATAATGGTATTCAACAACCTTCAAATGTTAAGGTTGTTATTTGTCCACCATTTACTTCTATAGTTTCAGCTGCAGAAGTATTACAGAATTCTCCTATTAGTCTTGGTTCTCAAAATTTGTCTCACGAGCTTCCTGGTGCTTATACTGGTGAAATTTCTGCAGAAATGATAGCACCTCATTGCGAGTATGTTATTCTTGGGCACTCAGAAAGAAGAATGATGTATGGAGAGACAAGTAGCATTGTTAATATGAAAATTTTAAAAGCTTTAGACAGTAAATTAATTCCAATTATATGTATTGGTGAAAATATTGATCAACGAAATGAAGGGAAATTAGATTTAATATTGAAGGAAATGCTGGAATCATCACTGATGGGTATAAATAAATACGATAATTTCGTTATAGCATATGAACCTTTGTGGGCTATTGGCACTGGAATCTCGGCTTCTCCAGATCAGGCAAATGATGTTTGTAATAAAATTAAAAAATTATTAATGGATTACTTTGGCAAATCTAGCGAAGATATCACCACTCCAATTCTTTATGGTGGTAGCGTAAGTGAAGAAAATATTAAAGATTTTCTAGAGCAGGATTGTATTGATGGAGCGCTAATTGGGTCAGCAAGTTTAAATTCGGAACAATTTCTTTCTATTATTCAAACAATTGATACTTTGTAGCTTTTAGGTTGTATATGGAATCGAATGGTGGAATATTACCTAAGTTAATTGCTATTGTTGGACCAACTGGAGTTGGGAAAACCGATCTAAGTGAACAGATTGTACGTTATATAGATAGCGAAATAGTTAGTATTGATAGTAGGCAGATTTACCGAAAAATGGATATAGGTACTGCAAAACCAAATCTAAATCTATTAAAAACTGTACCACATCACCTTATAAACATTATTGATCCCAATGATGATTTTAGTATCACAGATTTTCTTCAATCAGCAAAAACATCTATTGCAGATATTATTTCAAGAGGGAAAACACCTTTACTTGTGGGAGGAACCGGTCAATATTTTTGGAGTTTAATTGAAAACTGGACCATACCGTCTGTACCTCCTAATCCAGAACTTCGAAAAAAATTTGAACAAATTGCGAATGAATATGGAGCAGAACATCTTTTCGAGGAACTTAAATCTATAGACGTTGAAGCAACTAAAATTATTGATTCGAGAAATATTAGGCGAGTAATACGAGCTTTAGAAGTAGGGATTACCGGCAATAAAAAATGGTCAGAATTGCGTAGTAAAGATCCCGCTCTATATGATCCTTTTATTATTGGTTTAACAAAAGATCGTACAATTTTGTATAAAGATGTAGATACCAGAATAGATCAAATGTTAAATCAGGGCTGGATTGAAGAAGTCAGGTTTTTAAAAAATAGTAATATTGATTTAACTTATCCTTCTATGAGTAGTCTAGGTTACGATGAAATATACAATTACCTTAATGACGAAGTTTCTATTGAAGATGCAACTGACAAAATCAAAATTAATACTCACCGATTTATCAGAAGCCAATATAACTGGTTTCGTATTTCTGATACTAGAATTCATTGGTTTGATATAACTGAATCCATGTATAGTTACCAAAAACAAATTAAGAGTTTATTAGAAGCTTTTAAATTACATAATTAAACAGAAAAATAGTTGCAAAATAAATACAATTATATGATGATTTTTATTTATTTTTCTTTTGATGGTATAATGCCTCCAAAACAGTTAAATTTAGTGTAAATTATTGTTTTGAGGGGGGTATTATGCGGAGTGAAAAAGAGATTTTAGAGCAAAGTCAAATTATAGCAGTAGTAGGTGCAACTTCCAAAGAGAAACGCCCAGGTAATATAGCTCCGAATTTTTTGATAAATTGTGGTTATACTATTATCCCTGTCAATCCAATGGAAGAAAGTGTTCATGGGATACCGTGCGTACCTGATCTTGATAGTATTACCCAAAAAATTGACATTGTGAGTGTATTTCGAAGATCTGATGCAGTACCTGAAATTACAGAAGCTGCTATAAGGAAAAAAGCTTCAGCAGTATGGATGCAAGAAGGGGTAGAACATGAAGAATCTGCTTCAAAACTCCTTGCTAATAATATTGACGTTATTTCAAACAGATGTATTCATTGCGCCATAAATGATCATTTCCCAGATGGTTTAAAAAAGGATAAATAAAAATGAACTTATCTTTCAGTAAAATGCACGGTTGTGGCAATGATTATATTGTTGTTGATGGTCGTAATTTAGACTTGAATTGGTCAAAAATAGCTTTGAAATACTGCGAAAGAAAATTTAGTGTTGGTGCTGATGGGTTATTAGTTGTAAAAACATCTGAAATAGCACCAGTTAAAATGAGTATGTATAATCCAGATGGCTCTGAAGCACAAATGTGTGGTAATGGTATTCGTTGTTTTACAAAATATGTAATTGAAAATGAAATAATTCAATTTAAACACGAACAATTATTGATTGAAACTCTTGCGGGCGTATTAACAGTATATCCGCATAAGAAATCCGATGGATTGATCGACACCGTCAAAGTATCAATGGGGGAACCAGTTTTTTCACCAGACAAACTACCTGTTTCATCTGCATTATTAAGTGTTCCTAAAATTATTGATCATAAAATTTCTATAAATAATCAGGAAATAAAAATTTCTTGCGTATCTATGGGCAACCCGCATGCTGTCGCATTTATTGAGGATGATGTTGATAATTTCCCTTTAGATACAATAGGTCCGATAGTTGAAAACTTAGATCTTTTTCCAGAACGTGTGAATTTTCATATAGTAAATATAGTAGATGAGTCAAATATAAAAGCAAGGTCGTGGGAACGGGGCGCAGGATTAACTCTTGCATGTGGTACCGGTGCTTGTGCAATACAGGCAGTATCTAGGGACCAAGGATATACTAATGATAATATTGATCTTTATATGCCTGGTGGAAAATTAATAATGAATTGGGAAGGTACTGGACAATCAGTATTTATGGAAGGACCAGCAGAACTGGTTTTTGATTCATTTTTGGAAGTAAATACCTAGTCTATTCGGTTGATTCTTCGTATTCAGGTTTTCTTACTGTAAACAACAACACAAGTGCTGTAATATTTATTCCGATTACTGTATAAATTAATGGGTTGTAACTACTACTCAAATCACGTATAGATGCCCCTAAAAACGGGCCCATACCCAGACAAACAGTAGATATAGGCGCTACTACTCCTAAAATAGAGCCATACCATTTTCTTCCAAAATATTCAGCTATTATCATTTGTCCCATATTGACAGCAGAGTTTGCAGTTAGTCCCCATATAAAAATAAAAATATAAGCTTCTGGTAAAGTATTTACTGAAAGTAAATAGTAGGTAATGCAAGTTCCAATAATCAAAGATATGATAAAACTGTTTTTAGAACCTATATAAGTTGATATATATCCCCAACCTATATTTCCTAAGGCTAAAAATGATCCAATACTCAAAATTACTGCAGCATTTGTTTGTGATATACCGGATTCAACAAAAAATGGTACTAAGCTAAACATAATACTCGATTGACCTGTTAAACCCAGAGACATTGCCGCAGTAACTATCCACAGTGTTTTCGTTGATGTAGCCTGTTTCAGAGTAAAACTTTTTTCATCTTCTACAAGTAGATTGGAGTGGGAAGATTCTTCTTTGGGTTCCAACAAAATACCATCAGGCAACAATCCAATGTCTTCAGGTTTATTTCTAAGGAAAATCAATATAAAAGGAAAAATAATAAGTGTTAGAATTCCCAAAACCATATAGGTTTCTCGCCAATCAACATTAATACTAGCAAAAGCAGCAAACATGAGAATTATAATTGAACCACTTATCGGTCTAAAAGTTGATGTTGTAGAAAGAATTATATTACGTTTTTTCCGGAAAAAGTTAACTACAATTGTTCGAGGAGTTAGATTAATCAATATTGGACCACTTATAGCACGACCGGTTATATAAGCCGAATAGAACATTACGATATTATGCGAAAAAGATATAATAAAAAATGAACATGCTGCGACTAACAGACCAAAAACCATAAGGTAACGAGCTCCATATTTATCAGTAATTCTACCGATAAATGGTGCTAATAGCCCTGCAATCCAAGTACCTGCAGACGCTGCAAAAGCAATACTGCTTCTTGACCATCCCATATCTTCATATATGTAATCTTGTGCACCTGCTATAGCTATTTGTGCTAATCCTGTTGCACAAAATGTGGCAGGAAGTGTTAGACCAACAACAACCCATCCATAATAATATGATGTATTTGGTTTCCAGTTTAAAAATTCATATAATCGCTGCATATTTATCTAAATACTTTCGGAGATAGTTTTAATGATAAATATGATATTAATAATCCCAATAAAACTGCAGATATAAAAAAGATAATTGCTGCATACAGTTGTGGATCATTATTAGTACTATTTTCCCAGGTCATGGGTGAAATATTTTCATTATTATTATTTTTCCAAGGCCAAAGTTTTGTTAAACTTCCAATAATTAACCCAGTCATCAATATAATGGTGTTTTTATTCCAGCGCTTCATAACAGCAGATACTATTTTTGTGAAAACAATTAATCCTAAAACTGCTCCTAATATAAATGTTGAAATTACGCTTAGATTAAAGTTATTGAGTGAAGTAATAATATATGCATATTGTCCTAGTAGTACCAATATATAACTTCCTGAAATGCCAGGTAATAACATTGCCGATATAGCAAAAAATCCTGATAAGAAAATTATATAGATATTATGTGTCGTATCTAAGTTTGGTACAGATACAACAATCTGTCCAAGGATTATACCTAAAAAGATAAATAAAACGTTATTGATATTCCATGATTTGATTCGCCATATGAGTAAGATAATCGCTGAAATTATAAGACCAGAAATGAATGACCATGTTAGTATTTCATAGGTGTTAAATAAAAATTCAATTAATCTTGAAAATGCTAAAACACCACAAATAATTCCTAAGAATAAATTTAATAAAAATGTAAATTCTGAACTTTTTAGTATATGTGGCAAATTAGTTATTTTTCTTTTAGAAGAAATTATTTTGTTTAAGGATTTTATTAGATTTTCGTAAATGCCAGTAATCAATGCAACTGTGCCGCCAGATATTCCTGGTATTAAGTCAGCAGCACCCATTGCCACACCTTTTATAGCTAAGATTATAAAATGATTAAAATTCATACAACGTGTGCTTGTTTAAGAATCGTTAGATTTTCCTTAGTTAAGCCCAAAAGATTACCGTATATGTGGTAATTATCTTTTCCTAAAGACGGAGCAGGAGAGGTGATCTCGAAAGGTGTTTTTGAAAATAAATAAGGTCTTCCAGGATATTTAATTGTTTCATCTAATTCTGGATGATAGATTTCTGTAAAAAAGTTTCTTTTATCTAAGTGTTCATTAGTAAGTGATTCATATGGGGCAACTACTGGAGCCCAAACCATATCGATTTGTTGAGCTTTGTGAAATAGATAATTTGCATCATTGTTCGCACAAAATTCTTCTAAAATATCTGTTATATGCTGGGTATTTTCTTGTCTGAAAGTTAACTCTTGATATTCGGATTCCCCTAAGTCTTTTTCCATTTTAGTTTCTTTTAACCATTCTATTAGTTTATTCCATGTATTAGTGTTAGTCGGTATTCTTATAAAACACCATTTTTCATCTTTAGTTTTAAACACGACAGGTATTGTTTTTGCAGGAGCTGCATGTCTTCCAGTAAGACGACTGACTCTTCGATTATTATAATAATAGGCAGGCATGGCCGCTTCAGTAGTGTTATGGCATGCTTCATGAATAGATAAGTCTATATGTTGACCAGTATTTGTTTTTGTTCTCTCCATTAAAGCTAGCATAGCTCCCATAAACGCATAATGACCTGAAATATGATACGAAGCATCTTGGTAGGGTTTCATAGGGGGTACAGTATGGTCATCATATCCACAACTCCATAATGGTCCGCCATATGCTAAATTAATAAAGTCATTCGTAGAAAAATTTTCACTTTCTAATGTTTTTCCTAGAGGGGACAGAGATAATAAAATGGTATTTTCGTTTATATTCTGAATATCTTTAAATGAAATAGGTAAGTTTTCTTGACCTATTTTTTGTCCGTCTTCTATAACGATATCAATGGATTGTAATAACTGACAGAAAATATCTAATCCTGTCTGTTTAGTAATGTCTAAAGTTATACTATCTTTATTCGTATTATTTTGAAAAAATTTAAGACTTGAATTAATACTAGGTTTATTCTTGACAAAAGGGCCTACGTTTCTAGATTTAGAACCGTTAGGTGGTTCAACTTTTATTACATGTGCTCCCATACCAGCAAAAAGCTTGCCAGTATATTCACCAGCTTCTTCTGCTAATTCCAAGACAGTAATATTTTCGAAAATTTTTGTCATAAATACTTTCCTAATATTTCGTTGAATACATAGGCGTTATGTTCACCGTGTTGTGGTGCATATGTATAATCTGGCTCTGGTATATTTTGCATTTTGAAAGGGAGAGAATCAACACGAACTAATCGGCCATCTTCGTCTTCAACTTCAGTTATATGGTTTCGTTTTTTTAAATGAATATCTTTTTCTGCTCTAGTTACAGTATCTTGTACATGTGAAGCTGGTATGTTTTCTTGTTGGAGTTGTTTTGCTAGTTGAATTACATCTAATTCTTTAGTTATTGAACTAATTTCAATATCTAGTTGCTCCCAGTTATCCAACCGAGTATCAAATGTGATGAACCGTTTATCATTCTTTAAATTTTCAGCTCTTAAAATGCGGGTAAGTGACTCCCATTGTTGATCTGTGGTTATAGAAAGAGCAATCCATGAGTCTGTAGTTTTACCTTCATAAACACCTTGCGGAGCTGCAGCAGGATTTATGCCTTTATTTGCTGTTCTTTTTAAAGTAGTAGCATTATTTTCCCCATTTACTGCATAATCTAATAGATACGTCCCCATAAGCGATGTAGCAGCTTCGTATTGAGCCAAGTCAATAAATTGACCCTCACCTGTATTATTTCTATGATATAAAGCTTGTAATACTGCTGATGCACCTAGATATCCAGCAGTATGATCCATATATGAATATCCCCAACCTGCTGGTCCTAGATCAGGGTCACCACAGATATATGTTTGTCCAGAAATAGCTTGTATTGTAGGGCCATTAGATTGATAGTCTTTATAAGGGCCATCGTGACCAAATCCCGGCATGCTAAGATAAACAACACTAGGGTTTATTTGGGACATTCCTTGATAATCCAACCCCCAACGGGCCATAATTCCTGAACTAAAATTTTCCATCACAACATCACTAATTAGCAATAATTCTTTAAATGTATTCAATCCCTCTGGATCATTGAGATCAATTTGAATTGCTTTTTTGTTCCTATTGAAATACACGAACATTCCGTGATTGGCTCTCACAGGATCTCCCACAGTAGGGCGCTCAATTTTTAAAATTTCTGCTCCAAAATCAGCAAGTAATCTACTGGCTTGTGGCCCGGAGACAACCCATGTCAGGTCTAAAACTCTTATATCAGATAAAGGTAAATTCATACGATTCTCCGTTAAGGGTTAAATGGAACAGCTATTGGTTCAACTTTGATATTTTCCTTATCATAAAGGGAAACAATAGCAATAGTAGGGGGTGTTACAGGTCCCCATGGAGCACCACAATAATATGCTATAGATTTTCCTTGAGTTACTTCTTTAAATACATCTACATGACCAAGTGCAATATAATCACAATCGGCATTTTGTAGTTCTTCATAATGGATTAGTGATGATCTGTCAGCAAAATGAGGAGAGTCTAAAACTAATCCATGAGCGACAACTATAAACCATTTTGATTCAGGTCGTTTAGGAATCCCTTCTAAGGGTTTAAATTCAGGGGTATGTTTATATGTAGGTTTCCCCCATATAGATAAGTCTAAAGAAGGTATATTAAAGGTTTCTCCAGATTCCTTTCGGATCATAAATAAATTATCTCCGATCCTTTCTTCTGGTACTTGATCAAAGATTCTTCCATCATGATTCCCTGGCAAAATAATACAGGGCTTATTCATTGCATTAATTTGATCAATAAGTTCAAGAACTTGTTCGACAGGAGCGCGGTGAGTGTCGAATATATCTCCAGCAAGGATTAATGCATCTACATCTAATTTCTCTGCAGCTTCGACAATAATCGGGAATTTGTTTTCAACAGTATTGTTTTCATCATCATCACCGAGAAAATGCAAGTCTGAAGTATGTAGTATTTTTAACGAGGGTATTTCATTTTCTGCATTATTCATAGTAAATTCATGATCCAATAAGTTTTTTGAAAATATCTTTATTATACAAGCTAAGTCTAAAGATTTGATTGTTTTTGCTAAATTACAATATTTCATGACTAAAAGATAGGCAATAAAAGCTAATTTTATTGGATACAATTATGATGACTTTATTTATAATGTTGTTTCAACTTTTAAACATATTTTGTGTATACGGAGGAAAATATGGCGCATTCCACTAATTATAGGTATTTAAGTCCATCTTCAAGAATATTTGCAGGCAGATCTTTAACTAATAACTTAGCTTCAGAAGTTAGAAGACTAGGAGCTAAAAGAGTTATGATCCTATCAAGTCATTCCGTTGCACAAACAAGTAATTTGGTACCTCAGGTGGAAGAATTACTAGGTGATAATTATGCTGGGAGCTATACAAATGCTCGCAAAGAATCCCCTAGAAAACTTGTTGAAGAAGGGGTAGAGTTTACTAAAGATCTTAATCCAGATTTAATAGTTGTAATTGGAGGTGGTAGCGCTGTCGTAACTTGTAGAGCTATTACTATATTAGTAGGTGAAGGTGTGAGTTTAGATGATATTTATACCAAACATTTTCCAGAAGGTCCTCCAGAGGTTGCAAGATTAACCAAGCCCAAAATTCCAAATTTCTTGGTTCTGACAACTCCTACAAATGGTGCAGATAGAGGTGGCGCTGCTATTTATGATGATAATCCTCCCCATAGAAAAGAAATATTTGACCCTAAAACCAGACCATCTACGATATTTCTCGACCGTGATGCCTTATTAACCGCTCCATTTGAACTATATAGAGACACTTCAACTACTACTGTTGCAGGTACAATTAATGCATTATTAAATTCAGAGCTTAGTCCATTTTCACTAACAGATTACCGCCAATCACTAGAATTATGTATGGAGTATCTTCCAAAACTTTATCATGACCCTGATGATGGTGATGCTAGATTGCAATTAGCCGCTGCAGCGTTATTAGCTAATAGAGCAGCACAAGCTTCATATAACTCAAATGTCCAAGGAGAAAATACAGGTCTAGGTAGACAATTACGATATAAATATCCACATATAGGACAAGGTTTAGCAAGTATAACAAATGTACAAACTGAGCTAAGAATTAATCAAAAAATAAATAGTTCGGTAATTGCTAACGTCGGTAAAATTATGGGATTAAATCAAGGTGCATCTACAGATTACGAATTTGCAGGAGATACAATTAATTATCTTAGTGATTTTATTTCTGGTATAGGGTTCCCAACTCGCCTAAGAGATATGAGTGTCGATAAAAAAGACTTTGAAGAAATAGCTAAACTTGATATAAGTGAACCTGCATTTGGCCAAGGAGCAGGAAGGGTAAAAGATTTAGATAGAATGATGGAAATCTTAGAAATGGCTTGGTAGGTAGATATAAAAATGGAGGGGTTATGAGTAATAACGATATTTCACAAGATATTTTAGACAGATATAAAAATGTAGGTTCTGCAACTGTTTGGACAGCTGTTTACTCCTTAAGAGGAATCAAGTGCCATATGGAAACAGTAAAACCTTTAACCAGAGGAATGAAAATAGCTTCACGTGCGAGAACGTTGCGTTCTTTACCAATTAGACCTGATTTACGTGAAAATATTGTAACTGGAGAAAATGCTCCTGAATATATTGCGATGGGCTCTTGTGGACCTGGTGATGTTTTAGTAGTTGATGCAATGAATATTCCATTTGCAACTCATTTGGGGGATGTAAAATTATTACATTTATATATGCAAAAAGCTGATGGTATTGTTACCGATGGGGCAATAAGAGATTTAGAAGTAGTAAGAACGTATGGATTTGCAGTTTTTGGACAAAATCAAACACCTACTGCTACAGATTGCCTTTCAGTAGAGGCAAATGTAGATATCCAATGTTCAGGTGTTTTAGTTAGACCTGGGGATATTATAGTAGGAGATGACGAAGGTGTCGTTGTCGTACCAAAAAATCTTGCACTTGAGGTACTTGAGTGGGTTGAAGAACATGAAGAAGCTGAAGAATACGTAAAGAAAAAAATATTAGATGAAAATTGTCCTCCGGGGAAATACTATCCTCCAACTGATGAAACAATTAAAGAAATGCGTCAATCACAGAATTAATACATAAGGAGTAGGGCTCATGGCAGATTTAACAGGAAAAGTTGCAATTATTACAGGTGCTGGAAGATTGCGCGGAATAGGGCGGGCAGCAGCTGTGTCTTTGGCTCAAGATGGTGCTGACATAGTTATAACAGGTACTGGGCGTTCTCCAGATTCTTTTCCAGAAGATGAAAAACAAGTAGGTTGGAAAGATATTGAGAGTACAGCAGAACAGGTAAGAGATATTGGTAGACAATGTTTACCTTTAATATGTAATGTTGCCGAATCTGGTGATGTAAATTCTGTAGTCAAGCAGGCGATGGATAAATTTGGCAGGGTGGATATTTTAGTTAATAATGCTGCTTTTGCCAGAGCAGAAGACAGAGTTCCAGTCGTAGATATGGATGATGAAATATTTAAAAAGGTAATTGATATCAAAGTAATAGGTGGGTATCTTTTTGCTAAGGCAGTTGCAAAAATATTAATAGCACAAAATCAAGGAGGGCAGATTATAAACCTGTCTTCTACTGCTGGAAGGCAAGGTTCTGCTCGTACTTCGGCATATAACACAGCTAATTTTGCGTTACATGGATTTACACAAGCTTTAGCCCATGAATTAGCACCTAATCAAATAACTGTTAATGCTGTTTGTCCAGGACCTGTGACAACTGCCAGAATGGATGTACTTGGTGATAAGGGATGGGAGTCTACTCTTTCAAGAATTCCTATGGGCAAAGCAGCTACCGACGAAGATATTGCTGGTGTTATACGGTGGCTTTGTAGTCCAGAAGCTGCACTTATTACTGGCCAGCATATTAATATTAATGGTGGAACAGTAATGGATTAACCCTCCATAATCCATATAAATTTCTTGTCGAATAAAAACATCAATCCCCTCTGTTTATATAGCTAATGTTGTTAATATCCTACAAAAATAGGTAAAAGTGTTGACATGTTGTAGAATATAATATACTATAACCATGTTGAGTAAATAAAACCATGAGAGTAGGAGGACAATTATGATGCATTTCAAACTTTGCTTACGATGTAACGGAGATGTAATTTTGAAACAAGATACTTATGGATCTTTTTATCAATGTCTACACTGCGGAAATATTATGGAGCTAGATTTTGTCCATACATTGGTAAAAGCAAACGCTGAGCTTCAAGAAAATAAATCTACAGCTCCAGCATCAACAGATTTAGTTAATCAAACAGAAATGATTTTATATTAGGAGGATATCATGTTAGGAATAGAGTTATTAACCGCTTCAGTAGTCTTTGGTTTCGGTGGGGCAATTACAATGTCATACCAGTATTTGTCATCCTTGACTGAAAACCCAATTGCAGCAAGAGTAAAGTTATACAGTGATAATTAGGAATATACAGTATGTCTAAATCTGAATTTTTTACCACAAAGGTATGGGTTGATAAAACTAAAGAAGAATCTTTTGAATTTTTTAGCGATTTAAATAATTTAGTTCTATTGACCCCGCCTTTAATGAATATGAATATTGATAATTCATATCTTCAAGAAAGGGTTAACAAAAATACTTCATTTGAAATTAAAATTGGATATAAACCATTCATTCTTAAATGGCAAAGTGAGATTACTGACTGGAATCCCTCAAACTACTTTTCTGACCAGCAGACCAGTGGCCCTTATTCAAAGTGGATACACAAACATAGTTTTACCGAAGGCGACGGCGGCACTTGGATTATTGACGAAGTCGAATACCAGCCTAAACTATTTCCATCTGTTGGTAAAATATTTTACAAGTTGTTACTAAAATCAATGTTTAGTTACCGTGACAAACAGGTGAAAAAACTTATGACTAACTAGCCTTACTATGTTATTAACTAGACGATTGAATTGTTTAATTTCTCTATTCCTTGAATTTTGTTCAAGGAATTTTTTTTTATATTATTAAAGTATATAGATATGTTTAACTCGTAAACCCTTTAATCCTGGTGGAGACGGGGGAGAGTCGAACTCCCCGTCCAGAAAATCCTCAGTTGAGATCTACTACAAGCTTATCCATTGTTTCTAATTTCATTTCTCCACTATCACAATGGCAGATTATGAAAAAACTAGCTAACAATTTCTTGACTTAAGGAAGGTTAGCGGCTTCATTAAGAGCACTCTAGATTAACGGCGCCTGGTACTTCTATCCAGAGAGTCAAAGATCAGACGTAGCTGGTTTTAGGCAGCTATTGCAAGTTGTTTTTTGTCAACTATTTTTTTGTCATTGTTTTTACGAGACTAACGACATCCTCGGCTTGCAATCTAACGAAGTGGTTCCCTGTCGAATCCACTCGTCCCCATTGAAGGGGCATTATAACATACTATATGTCTGATAACTAATTTTTCGAAGTATTGTAATTTTAAATACAAAAATGATTATATAATTATCAAAATTAAACAGAAAATGTAATCAAAAAAAGGGTAAAAAATATATACAAAAAAGAACAAAGAAAGGATGGAAGTGGACTTAAAAAAAATTAATTTTTTAGTTTGTTTTTGATTGATCGTTGCATTTCTCGATCTGTTTCACGCCTTATAATTGTCTGACGTTTGTCATATTGGCGTTTACCTTTAGCTAGAGCAATTTCCACTTTTGCGACCTTGTTTTTTATGTACACTCGTGTGGGTACTATAGTATACCCTTGCTCGTTTACCCCTTTTATAAGGTTAGTAACCTCAGTTTTATGAAGCAATAACTTTCGAGAACGTTCAGGTTCATGGTTTTGTGAATTTGAGTGCTCGTATTGAGCAATATGAGCACTCACTAAGTAAATTTCATTACCTATGGGCCTCGCATAGGATTGTCGTATATCAATTTTCCCTAATCTTACTGATTTTATTTCAGAACCAGTAAGAACAATGCCAGCTTCAAATCTTTGTATTAATTCATAACTAAAGCTGGCTCTACGGTTAGTTGATATTACATTAGATGAACTTTTATTCTTTTTCATAACATTAGCCTAAAGCCTTGGTAAATGTTAACTACGGAGCAGTATTAAATCCAGCATGAGTAATGCCAGCCAAAGCAACTTGTTCATCCTCTTGTGAAGGACCACCGCTGACTCCGACAGCTCCTATTATGGTTTTTCCCTCATAAACTGGCAAGGCACCTTGCCCAGGAATCATTCTTCCACCTAGCATACCCATTAATCCTTGATGAATAGGCGATGGTCCACCTTCTGCAAGTTTTCCACTGGGTTGCATAAATGCTGCAGATGCTGCAGCCTTACCTTGGCTTATAAACACACTTCTCCAGGGAGAACCATCTTCTCGAATAAATGAAATTAGATCTCCGCGTGGATCAACAACACAAATACAAAAATTAGCCGCTAATTCACTAGATTTAGCTTGTGCACCTTCAAGAATTTTTTGTGCTGTTTTTAAATCGAGTGTAGTCATTGTATACCTTCCTTTTCTATTTATATCCATATAAAATTATATACGATTTTATTGACACTTCTAGGTATCAATTGGTAACATACTAACTTACATAGTGCTATTTATAAATGGTACTAATGTCAACAAACTTGTTATTCACTAATTTTGTAGAATTTTACGCATTTTAAGCGATTTCAATTTACAAATAAAGTGCCTATTTATTGATTATCTTTTAAAGATAGTTTGGAAAGGAGAATCTATGACTTCGGACAGCGGTATTGAAATAAGAAGGGGTCTGATGAATGTCTATTTTGATCGCACAGAATCATGTTTAGTAGACGGTGAAATAGGAAAATTACTCTACCGTGGATATAATATTCATGATTTAGCTGAAAAATCCACCTTTGAAGAAGTAATGTATTTATTACTTTTTGGAGAATTACCCAACTATGATCAATTAGGAGATTTTTCTCAAAATATGATCAAAGATAGAACTATTCCAGAAGAAATCTTTGAAATAATTAAAATGATTAAAGATTCTCACCCTATGGATGTTTTACGAACTTGTGTTTCAGCATTATCTAATTGGGATCCTGAAGTTTCAGATAATTCTCAAGAGGCAATTATACGTAAAGGGTTAAGATTAACAGCTAAAGCACCTACAATTGTATGTGCTCACCATCGAATCAGAAATGGTTTAGATCCAGTAGCCCCAAGTACTACATTAAATCATGCAGGTAATTTTTTATATATGTTATTTGACAAGGAGCCTAGTGCTGAAGAACAAAGCATTATGGATGTGGATTTTATTCTTCATGCCGAACATGGTTCGAATGCATCTGCTTTTGCGGCAAGGGTTGCAGCTTCAACACAAAGTGATTTACATTCAGCTGTAGTTGCCGGTATCGGGACTCTCAAAGGTCCTGCTCATGGTGGTGCAGCAGAAGAAGTTATGAAAATGGCTCAAGATATTGGAAGCCCAGACAATGCAGAAAAATATGCAAAAGATTTATTGGGATCAGGTGGTCGTGTAATGGGTTTTGGGCATCGAGTATATAAAGCTGAAGATCCACGTGCAATACATATGAAAGAACGATCAAGAGACTATGGTATTGAAAAAGGCCAGCCACAATGGTTTGAAATATTAACTAGTTTGCAAAAAGTTATGGAACCTTATGGTGCACGAGGCATTCATGTTAACGTGGACTTTTTTGCAGGTTCAGTATATTCATTAATGGGTATTCCTGAAGATTTATTTATTTCAATATTTGCTTTAGGTAGAGTTCCCGGATGGACCCTAAATGTGGCAGAGCAGTATGATAATAATATACTATTAAGGCCTCGTCTTGAGTATGTTGGCCCTATGGATCTTGATTATAAAGATATTGACTCACGTTAATAGAGTTAGAACATGATTGATGAAATTCGAGAATTATTCGATAAGATTGATTCCCAAAGAATAAGCTTGTTAGAAGTTCTTTCGGGTATATCTGATGAAGAGGCAACTATACAGCCTAAAGAAAAAGGTACTGGAGAAGAAGGAGATGGGTGGTCTGTAAAACAACAGATAGCTCATCTGATTCATGCTGAACCTACATGGATAGAATGGGCAGATAATATTTTATCAAATCCTGGTGTTATTGTTGGCCAAGAACCTGTTGAAAATGGTGATTCCCAGATTTTTCTAAATGATTTGGATATAGCTAATGATCATCCATTAGAGTTTTGGGTTGATAAGCTAAAACAAAATCGTTTAGAAAATATTAAACTAATCGAAAGAATGAACTTAGATTCCCAGGAAAAAATTCTTTCATCAGGGAAGCATAGAATTTTTGGCGATATGAATGTTATTCAATTTTTACGTGCCATTTATAGACATGACAGGATGCACCTTGATCAAATCTTAGGTAATGAGCAATCCTTTATTCTTAAAAGAAGAACTTAATATCACATATAGCCAACTTTACATAACATATATAGTGCGAAGTTATATATATGTGGATATATAATCCACCCTTCTCTACTACTGAATAATTTGTGTTTCGAGCTTTTTCTCTACAATTGAGGAATTTTGCATTTCAACATAGTACGCCATCGCGTTTTTACGAGAGCTTACGACATTATGTACCTTTTGATCGATAAAATGCACTGCTGCGTCTTCGTCTATTGCATAGCCAGCCGGAAAACCTTCTGAAACGAGTTTATGATATAAAGGACGTCTTTGAGCCTCTCCATCGTAATGTGGACAGTGAGATCCTGGAATAAATCCTAAACCATCATATAAAGGTGCTAATTCATACATACTAAAAGAATCAGTTGTTCCGCAATCAAACCAGCATAATGATCCGGCACTTCCTCCACAAAGAATTATTCCTTTATCCCATGCCTTTTTTAAAATCTTATCAACACCATGAATTCTCCAGACAGCTAACATATTAGCAGTATTACCTCCGCTAACTAAAATAACATCCTGACTTAAGAGATACTCTTCAAGGTCTGATATTGTTCTGTTAAATAATGTCATATGACTTCTTTCACATCTATCACCAGGAAATCTGTTATAAAAACCAACAATAGATGTTTCAGCATCTCCTGTTGCTGTAGGAATATATGCAATTTTAGGATTCTCTTTATTTGGTAATTCTATAATGTAGTTAATTAATGGATGAATTTTTCTACCGACAGGTCTTAATCCACCAAATGCTATTATCTGTTTTTTTGTCATAATTACTGGTTTCTCCTCATTGATTTATATTATTCAGAACAATTTGTCGTAATTGTGGCGCTCGAACAGATACTTGTCGGACAATTTCACTCTCATCAATATTTAAAATTTTACTATTACGCATAACTATTTGGCCATTGATAATCACGTCATTTACATCGCTACCTCGTAAAGAATTCACAATTGCAAAGTAAGGATCGTCTATTGGTAAAGCGTTTAGTCCTGGATTGAGAATCAACATGTCAGCTCGTTTTCCTGTTTCTAATGAGCCAATTTCCTCATCAAGACCACAAACACGTGCTCCACCTAAGGTAGCCATTGTTACTAGTTCAAACGGAGTTATTACATTACTATCTAAATACGGTGTACCGTAATGAAGTGATTGAGCAATTCCTGATAATTTCATGGCTTCAAATAAATCCAATGAACCACGATTAGCTCCATCTGTACCTATTCCTATTTTGATTCCCAACTTCTTCATTTGAACAAGTTTTGCCATACCTAAGGATGAAAAATTAGGAGATGGACAATGTGCCACCCCTACTTGATGTTTGGCATATAGATCTACTTCTTCATCGCTAAGCAAAACAGAATGGGCAGCAATTACATTTGAATTTAAGAAATCCAAGCTTGCCAAATAATTTGCGGGTCTCATTCCATGATGGTCTAGTGCATGATAAATTTCATAATGACCTTCATTAGCATGGGTTTGCACCATAGTGTTATATTCTTTAGCCAGTTGAGCTGTTTTTTGTATTAGTTGTGGTGTACAAACGGTGATTTGTCGTAATGAGAAAACACCACGAAGAAGGCTGTTATCATCATTGTTTTTGAATGGCCAGCGTTGTACTATTTCTAGATTTTTCTCAATAGCCTCTTCTGTCGAAAATAGCATGTTGTCTGGTAAACTAGGTAATCCTGTATCCATATCCATAGTAGAAATTGCCATAAGCCCACGTATACCAACATCTTCAGCTGCTTTTACTAACTGTTCGGGATGACGTCCGCCATGTTCTGCAAAACAAGTTGTGCCAACACGTATTAAATTGGTATATGCTGCAACACCACTCAAATATACGTCTTCCTGAGATAACTGTGATTCAAACGGAATGAGATAGTTTTTCCAAAAAGGATACCGTGTGCCACTTCGCGCAATTGCAGCACCCATTCCTCGCATCAAATGCTGACAGGTGTGAAAGTGAGAATCTATCAGACCAGGCATAACGATTTTTCCTGTTGCATCAATTACCTGATCTACTGTTGTTTCAACATCAGAAGAGGTATCGGTTTGCGGAGCAATTGAAACAATTCGTGTTCCTTCTATAAGAATCTGTCCATTAGTAATAACACCCGATGATCCCATACTCACAATCGTGGCATTTTTTATCAATATGTTCATAGACTCTCCAGACAACTATGTTATAAGTTGAGTTTCTATTTCTTTCATAAGGTTATCAATACCAATACCAGTTAAGCCTGATAATAGTACTGCTGAATAATTTTCTTTTGTTTGAATAAATTTTATATATTGCTGAAAGTCTTCGATAACTTCTTTTGGTAAATTATCACTTTTATTAAATACAACAATCTTTTTCTTATCACTGACATTTAAATCTTTTAAAATATCATTTACTACTTCTATATGCTGATTAAAATTTCCGTCACTTGCATCTATAACGTGTAATAATATATCTGCTTCTTCTAGCTCTTCTAAAGTAGCTCTGAATGCTGCTATTAGATTTGTAGGTAGCTTATTTATAAATCCTACTGTATCTGTAATGAGTATTGGATCCCCATTCTCTAAGACAGTACGACGAGTTACAGGATCAAGAGTTGCAAAGACCTGGTCTGATTCATAAACCTTTGATTTGGTCATGCTGTTAAATAAGGTACTTTTACCTGCGTTTGTATATCCGATTAAGCTAATAACAGGAATTTTATTATTTTGTCTTCTTGAACGGTATTGTGATCGGTGTCTTCTAACTTTATCTAAATCAGATTTTAATCTTTGGATTCTTTTTGTTATTAAACGACGGTCAGTTTCTAGCTGTGTTTCACCAGGTCCTCTTGTACCAATACCACCACCAAGACGTTCCAAGTGAGACCATTGTCCTGCTAGTCTTGGAAGAAGATATTGATGTTGTGCTAATTCAACCTGTAATTTACCTTCACGTGTATTAGCTCTTGATGCAAAAAGGTCAAGAATGAGTGCAGTCCTATCAATAACTTTAGTTTCTTCACCAAGATATTGTTCTATACTTCTTTGTTGTGAAGGAGTTAACTCATCATCAAAAATAACAGTGTCATATCTATCCTGTATATTTTTTAATTCTTCTAATTTCCCTTTACCAAGGTAATAATGTGATGGTTTTGCTAATTTTTGAATTATACTTTCTACAACTGATGCTCCTGCAGCATTTGCCAGTTGCTCTAATTCATCGATGGAATTTTCAATATCCCCGTTATTTTTGGCACTTCTAATTTCAACCCCTACGAGGATTGCTTTTTCTTTGGTTTTATATGTATTTTTTAATTGAGTGCTTATAATTATTTCCCTATTTGGTAGGTATTTTCCATGTTTCTAATCTGTCTATTCCACGATCTAAATCATTATCATTTAACGTAAGTGAAAAACGAACATACCCTTCTCCAAATTCTCCATACCCAGAACCCGGGGTTACCACAAGATCTTTTTCATCTAATAATGCTGTAGCAAATTCTGATGAGGTAAATCCTTTAGGTATTCTTACCCATATATAAAGTCCTGCTTTAGGAGGAACAATTTCTAAACCTATATTTTGAAGAGCACCAATAACTCGGTCTCTTCTCCTTGTATAAGTATCTATATTATCCTGAATACAGTCTTGTGAAGCAGTTAATGCTTCCATTGCGCCATACTGGACTGCTTGAGGAATACCTGAATCTATATTTGATTTAACAATAGTTAAAACCTTGACTAATTCCTCGTTACCAACTGCCATCCCTACTCTCCAACCTGTCATATTGTAACTTTTTGACAGTGAATGGAATTCTATAGAGATATCTTTTGCCCCATCAATTTCCATGAGACTTACAGGTTTGTACCCGTCATATGCTATTTCTGAATAACATGCATCATGGCAAAGGATAATATCATTTTCTTTGCAAAATTTAACAGCTTCTTCAAAATACGAAGCTGGCGCAATTGCACCAGTTGGATTATTTGGATAACAAAGCCAGATTAATTTAGCTTTTTTTGCGATATCTTTTGGTATAGCTTCAAAATCTAATAACCATTCATTCTCTTCTCGTAATGGTGCATAAAAAGTTTCGCCTCCAGCAAATAGATTTCCGATAGAATAGACTGGATATCCCGGATCTGGAACTATACCAATATCACCAGGATTCATAACACAAAGTGGAAAGTGCCCTATTCCTTCTTTGGCCCCAATTAAAGGTACAATTTCGGTATCAGGATTTAAAGAAACAGAAAATCTTTTGTTATACCATTCTGAAATAACTTTTCTAAATTCTGGCAAGCCGTCTGATTCTGGGTATCTGTGATTTGCGGGAACTTTTGAAGCTTCTATGATCGAATCCAGTATATGATCTGGAGTCGGAATATCCGGATCTCCAATACCAAATGATATAACATCAGCACCTTCTGCTTTTTTTGCAGCAATTTTTCTGGAAATTTCCATAAAAAGGTATGGTTTAATTTCTTTTATCCTGTTTGATATTTCCATGTATCCCCTATTTAGTATTCGTTGTCTATAATGTCTAATAATAAATCAATTTAATTAGCTTTGGAATAGTTTATGTTCGATTATATTATTAAAAACGGAACAATAATTGATGGATCCGGTGATAAAGGTTACTCAGCATCAGTTGGGATTAAAGACGATTCTATCGAAATAATCCCACAGGACTCAGAGCCAGAAGCAAAAAATACTATTGATGCAACAGGATTAGTCATATCTCCAGGATTTATTGATATGCATTCACATTGTGACTTATATCTATTTCATGATCCCTATAATGAACCAAAAATCAGACAAGGGGTTACAACCGAAGTGATTGGGCAGGATGGTCTTTCTTATGCACCAGCATCAACAAAAGTTATATCTGAATTAATCATATATTTACAATCAGTGAATGGAGATATACCAGGTGAAATTACCTGGAATTCAGTCGGAGAGTATCTGAATTCATTAGATGGAAATATTGGGTGCAATGTTGCCTATCTCGTTCCTCATTCAGCTGTGAGAACCGAAGTTATGGGATGGACAAATAAGCTTCCTAATGAATCTGCAATAAAGTCGATGCAACATTTAATAGAATCAGGAATGAAAGATGGAGCCTTTGGTTTTTCAACTGGTTTAACATATGTACCGAATGTATATAGTGATACTAATGAACTAATTGAATTAGCTAAGGCAGTAAAACCATATGGTGGTATGTATGTGACACATTGTCGTTACGCGCTGGGTGACAGATTACTCGATCCTTTTAAAGAAGCAATTACTATCGGTGTGGAAAGTGGAGTTCCTGTACAGATATCACATTACCACAGTCCTATAACAGGCATGGGTGATCAAATGGTAACTCTCATCGATCAGGGGTTAGAACAAGGTGTTGATCTGACATTTGATCAGTACCCCTACCCTGCAGCAAGTACATTACTAGCATCACTTGTCCCTCCATGGGTTCATGAAGGTGGCCCTAGAAAATTGTTAGAAAATTTACAATCAGGCGAAGTGAGAGAATCAATTAAAGAAGATGTCTATCCTCAATGGGGTGGAAGTTTAGAAGATTATTACTTTAGCCATATTGGATCACAGGTAAACCAGGAATGGGTTGGTAGATCATTTATGGATTTAGTCAGGCACAAGAATATGAGTGTTGTTGATGTGATGAGTGAATTACTTGTAGAAGAAAATCTAAATGTTTCTTTTGTTGCCAGAACTGGGAATTCAGATAATATCAGGTCTATAATTCAACATCCTCATCAGATGGTTGGAAGTGATGGAATTATGGTTGGGGAAAATCCTAATCCACGTACTTATGGAACTTTTCCTTATATCTTAGGTCAATTAGTGAGAGAAGAAGGTTTATTAACACTGGAAAGTGCAATCCATAAAATGACTGGAGTTCCATCTCAGAGACTTGGTTTAAATGATCGTG
>JBJKVQ010000018.1:0-183838 GCA_045562575.1 Dehalococcoidia bacterium | reverse complement strand
TGTCCCACACATGCCTGTAGATGTTCAACAACTTGATTGTGAGTTCCTAGCATTTTCAGGGCATAAAATGCTAGCCCCACCTGGAATTGGTATATTACATGCAAAAACTTCTGTACTAGAAAATTTAGAACCATTTCTCAGAGGGGGAGAGATGGTCAAAGAAGTTACTTATAGTGATGCTACATGGAATGATATTCCTACCAAATTTGAAGCTGGAACACCAAATTTTATTGACCCAGTCGGTCTTGGTGTAGCAATCGATTATTTATCTAATATTGGCATGGAGAACGTAAGACAACACGAAAAAGATTTAATAACGTATGCATTAGATAAATTAATAGAAATACCAGGATTAGAAATTATTGGTCCTACAAACCCTGAAATTCGTGGGGGAGTTGCTACTTTTACTATGAATGATATACATCCCCATGATATAGGTACAATATTAGACCAAAGAGGAATAGCAATTAGAACAGGCCATCATTGTGGTATGCCATATCATAAAAAGCTTGGGTTATCTGCAACATCACGAGCTAGCTTTTATATCTATAATGATTATAATGACATAGATAAGTTGATCGAAGGAATGAATGATGTTATTAATTTCTTTAACTAAAATTTAAATTTAAATAAGTACATGTTACCAAGCGAATTAAATGATTTATACAAAGAGGTTATTTTAGACCATTATAAAAATCCTCGTAATTCATCAGAAATCATTGAGCCAATATACAAAGCTCGAGGATATAACCCTTTTTGTGGTGACGAGGTAAACTTACAAATAAATGTCGATAATAATCAAGTAATCCAAGAAGTTGGTTTTCAAGGTCATGGTTGTGCTATAAGCCAAGCTACAGCATCATTAATGACTGAAACTATTAAAGGCAAATCAATCACCGAAGCATTAGAAATCCGTGAAGAATTCAGAAAAATGATGCAAGGTGAGAATACTAACCTAGAATTATTACAAGATCTAGAAATTCTTGAAGGCGTTAGAAACTTCCCTGTACGTATAAAATGCTCACTACTTTCTTGGTCTACTCTTGAAGACAGCGTATCCTAACCATTAAGTAACGTTATGAATAAACCAAGTATAGAAAATTCGATAATTGCTTATTTAGGACATGAAGATAGCCCGGATATATCTAACCCTATTCATTCTACAGAAATAGCACAAGCCTACGGATTTAAAGGTCCACTTGTTGGTGGAGTAACCGTGTGGGGATGGGCTACAGATACTATAGTGCAAGCATTGGGAGAGAAATGGCTGCATAATGGATGGGCGGAATACTCATTTCGCCAACCAACATTCCCTGGAGATAAACTAAGAATACAAGGAACTCAACATAATGATTCTAATGACTGGTCGATAGAAATGCTAAATGAATCCAATATAGTTTGCGTAACAGGAGAAGTTGGTATTGGGGATGCTCCTTGGGTAACAGAATTTGTAAAACCTTTATCAATGGATCCCAAACCAGAAGAAAAAACAAAACCCAGCCTTTCTTTAGAAGATACTCCTAAAGACAAAGACTGGAATGCTATGCAAGTTACATTCACTAATGAACTAGCATCTGAATTCACAACAATTAAACAAATTACAACAAACCCAATATTTACAGGGGAAACTAAGGTGGCGCATCCTTCCTGGATTGCCGGGTGGGCTGAACAACTTATGAGGCACAATTTTGATATTCCAACTTCAATGCATACTAAAAGCAGAGTACAACATAAACAATCTGTAGGGATAAATACCACGGTCATTGGGGGGGCACATATATTAGAAGTTTATGAAAGAAAAGCTCATCATTTTGTAAATTTTGATGTTCTTTTACAAGATACTAGTGGAGCAGATATTGCACAATTACGTCATTGGACAATATTTAAAATAGCTACAGAAGAAGAACGTGCTAATTTATAACTCTCAATGGTTATTAAAATAATCTAATGCTTCTAAATAATTTGACTCAGTATTAAGATCTAAAAGAACTATCTCTTCATCTAGATCAATCTTATTAATAAATTCATTATATTTCTGAGTTACATATCTTAATCCATTTGATTCTTCATCTATATCATTTATATCCTTAAAGGTTGCTTTATTAAATATAATGGGGTGTCCTCCCCTATTATGATATACAGGATATGAAATGAGAGATTCAGAAGAAATATGTTCTTTTATAACAGCTTGTACAATCTTCTGAGTTCTAGGTTGATCTACACCAAGAATCAATAAGTTATCAACTGAGGTATTTAATACAGATAGGCCTGATTTTATTGAAGATGAACGACCAGATTCATAATTTTTATTTTCAATTAAAGTAACCGAAGGATATTTATCCTTGATAAAATTATATCTTTCGGATTCAAATCCTATGACAACTACTAAATGATAAATGCCAGAATTTATTAAAAGACTTATTTGTTGTTCGATTAAAGGAAGCCCGTTCCAGTTCACAAATGCTTTATTTTGATGCATTCTCGTAGATAAACCAGCACAAGTAAGAACAGCTCCTACATTTTGGTAAACCATAAATTGCCTTATAAGTTATTATCTATTTGATCCTCTAATTGGATGAAGAACGTTTTGATCATCATCAATGATTTTTGGAGTCTTATTTTTCTTTTGTAGTTTGTTATAAATACTATCAATCTTTTGATCTTTAATTTTTAGACTTCCGCCTTTACCACCAAGTCTATATTGAATCAATTCAGCTATTACACTTACAGCTATTTCTTCTGGAGTAGCAGCTTTAATATCCAATCCAATTGGAGTATTAATAGTTTTTAATTTCTTAATATCAATTCCTCTAGAAAGTAATTGCTCAAAAATCATAATTGCTTTTCTCTCAGAACCTACTAATCCAATATAACCAGCATTTGTGTTAATTGCAGACTCTAAAGCAATATCATCAAAATTATGACCTCTCGTGGCAATAACAATCATTGAATTTTTATTTACTTCAAATTTATTTGAATTAAAAGCATTTTTATAATCAGAAACAATTGTAAATTCAGTTTGAGGAAATCTTTCAGAATTAGCAAAGTCTTCACGGTCATCAATGACAATGCTCTTAAAACCAACAGAATGAGCTAAAGGAGCTAAAGATTTAGAAATATGCCCGCCACCTATCAATATTAATGTTGGATGGCTAGCATAGGTTTCAATATATACCGATATATTTTCATCGATATCAATCATTTTAGATTTTCCATATGGTATTAGATCTAAAATTGTATTATGAACTTGTTCATCTATTTTCTTGTTGTTAAATGAACCAGATGGGTTTCCAGATGAATCGAAATATATCTTTTGCTCTGGAATTGAATTTTGTTTATCAATAAGCGTAGCTAAACCTACCGAATGTTTTCCATTGTACGCATCTACCACATTGCTAGCAAATGAATTAAATAAACCATCTTGGTAGAAAGGTTCTATTAGGAAATACATTGTTCCACCACAAACTAATCCGTCTCTAGCAGCTATATCCTCATTCAAAAAATATTCTTTATATTCAGAATTCCCTTTAGACTTTAAAATTTCTGTAGCAGCAAACCAAATATCACCTTCTACACAACCCCCACCCAACGTACCAACTGAAGAACCATCATTTTTAATAAGAAGTTTAGAGCCAGTTTTCTGAGGAGTAGACCCTTTAGTTTTAACAACAGTAGCTACAGCAAATTCATTATTTCGCTTTGATTCATCTATTATCGCTTTAAATACTATATCCAAATTACACCATCATTTTACAATATGTATTATTATACCAAGATAAAGATACCATTAATAGTTCTACAAATTCAAACGGTATATCATCAAGATTATAATCTTTAAGAGTATATTTAGGAGGAATTAATATGGCACTAAATAAGGTTTCTGAAGACAAAAGCAAAATTCTACTCGACTGGGACAAGCTCGAAATAGGAGAAACTTTTGATACTTGGGAGTATATATATACTGAAAATATGCTAACTCAATTTAGAAAAGGTGTGATGGATACTGACGCAGCATTCCCAACTGTTGCTCAAAAAGTGGATACAAAACAATATAATAAGAAATATAAAGACAACGGTTCGGTTAACGCTAGATGCTCATTTTTTTGTTATAATCCACCAATTCCAGGTAAAAACATTATTGTAAAATCATGGATAGCTGATAAATATAAAAAACGTGGCAAGACTTATATTGTGACAGAAGCAGTTTCAGTAGATGAAGATGGCCGATTAATTGATCGAGTTATAACGCATGAACTCAAGCAACCTTCTGAAGTAGGTAAAAAATGGGGATAAATAACACACCGCAAAAAAGAGATAACATTGTATCTGTCACTCCAAATATTAGATACTATATCTGCGACATATGTAAGTCTTCAATGCTAGCAATACACTGTAAAATAAAATGTCAAAATTGTGGTTATACCAGAGACTGTTCTGATTATTAAATATAATTTATATACTTTGTGCCATAGGAAAAATCTCTGTAATTACCTCTGCACATGCCTTAGCAATCTCAGTATGTTCCTTTTGAGTTCCATGAGCACTTCGTAACTCAATGTAGTGAATCCAACTTCTTAATGTACCATTCACATACATACGACTTATAGTATTACCTTCTGGTAATACTACACGGGCTTGTTCTTTTGCTATACCGTTATCAACTGCCCATTTATAAGCTAATTTAGCTTTATCAATAACATCGTTTTGTAGTTCATCCCATTTCAATTGTAAGTTTTCATCATTAACCTCAATAGAGTTTTGTCGATTTTTGGGGTCTTGAAGACGAGCTTCACGTAATACAAAATCCAAGTCCTTAGTAGGATTAGCATATCTTTGACTAAATTCTTGAAAACTAAAACTCCTGTGTCGTAAAATTTGCCTGGCAATATCGCGAGTAGTTTCTATTTCTAAACAAGCATTGACCATTTCCAAAGGTGACCAATGAGCATGATTTATGAGAAATCGAATTAGCCTTTCGCTTGTTTCTTTATTAATCTGATTGGAAGGATTTGAAACTTTTGCACAATAAGCAATTAATTCTTGTGCATTGTCTACACCTTCTTTAGTAAAGTCTTCAGTAGGTTGGGAATAACTTACTAATCTAACCTGCATGCATTCTCCTTTTATTACAAAAGTTCAAATAATTCACCCGCAGATTGAATACATTTTTCTCTTTCATTTTCATTTAACACTTTATAATCCAACGCTGTTATTACATTAGATTGTACCCTATCAGGATACCGGGATCCTACTATAGAAACTGCAATATTTGTGTTAGATAAAACAAATTCTAATAAATACGACGGTGTAATAGTATCAAATAAAGGATTCCTATCTTTAAGTGTACGAAGAGTAGTCATTCTTCCAGACCCCCCTAGTGGGCGCATCCCTATCACACCAATGTCGTTTTGTTTTGCCTTCTTGGTTAAATTATACGTATCAGAGTAAAATGCCGAATATTCTATCATCACTGTATCAAAAAGATTTGATTCTATCGCAATATCAATTAGGGATAAATCATGTGAAGAAATTCCAATATAATTTATAAGACCGCGATATTGAGCTATTTTCAAACCTTCCAAAGCTCCATCTTCTTGTAATATACATTCCCAATCTTCGATACCAACATCATCTAATTGATATAGGTCTATATAGTCTAAATTCATCAGACTTAAACTTCTATCTACATCGTATTGTGCCCCATCACGAGTTCTATTAATCGTTTTAGATGCAATAATTAAATCATCACGGTTAAAAGAAGGAACTATTTGTCCAATTAGAAATTCACTACCATCATAGATTCGAGATGTATCAACAAAATTCATCCCTAAACGTATAGCAGACAGTAAGGTGTCCTTTCCTTCCGGAACTTGAGGTGTGTCCATAGCACCAAAACCAAGTTCCGTAACATACAGATTAGTCCTACCTAACCGTCGTTTTATGATTTGATTTTTCATGCTAAGAAACGAATAAAGAAATAGGCATTTCGAGATAATCTTTTATTTGTTTAGCAAACTTAGCTGCGTCAACACCATCTATAACTCTATGGTCTGATGATAATTGGACATTCATAATTTCTCTAATAACAATATTTTCATCGATTACTACTGGTCTCTTAATTACTGAACTTACAGCTAAAACACCAACTTGAGGGGGTAGAATAATCGCATTAAAATCGTCAACAGCAAACATTCCTAAATTACTTACACTAAAAGTTCCCGAATATTCTTCTTGACGTAATTTACCTTCTTTAGCTCTTTTAGCAAGGTCTCTTGCAGCTGAAGATATTTCAATAATTGATAAGTCTTGTGATTGAGTAATAGCAGGAACTATTAACCCATCATCGACTGAAATCGCTATACCCAAATTAATGTCAGGCTTAACTTCAATATGGTCATCCCTAAATGAGGAATTAAATATTGGATAATCAATAAGTGCTAGCTTTACAGCCATTAATACTAGAGAATTTACGGTTATTCCAGAATTTGGATAAAGTTTTCCATATTGCTGTCTCATAACCAAGGCATCAGTCATGTCAATTGCCATACTAACATAAAAATGAGGTATACCATTTTTGGACTGCGAAGTTATTCGAGCAATAGCAGAACGTGTTGTGGAAAGGGGTATATTCTCTCCTGGTAAAACAGTTTGTGGTGGGGTTTTAGCTAAAGGCTGTTCAATTGGTTGATTAACAGTAACCATTGATTCAACATCTGATTTGGTAATACGGCCACCAGGACCTGTCCCATTAATTTTATTTATATCAATACCTTGTTCTATCGCAAGTTTTTCTGCTACAGGGCTAATTTTAATTTTTTCTGATTGTGTTTGATCAACAACCGAGACATCAGCAGCGGATTGTTCAACTGGAGTAGTTTTTGAGGTATTTTTATCCTCAACTTTAGGGATTGGCTCTTTAGTTGTCGTATTTGTTGTATTTGAAGAATCTCCTATAGCTTCATTCATATCTTTAACAACAACAGCAATTGAGCTTCCAACTTCCGCTGATTCACCTTCGTTTATTAATATTTTACCAATGAATCCAGTAAAATAACTTTCAATTTCAACTACTGCTTTATCAGTTTCTATTTCAGCTATGGGATCTCCTCGTTTTAAAGATGAACCTTCTTTTACGAGCCATCGTACAAGGGTTCCTTCCTTCATATCATAACCCATTTGCGGCATAACAATACTATCGGACATTATTCTACTCCAATTACTATTATGTATTTAGATTTTGATGTATATATGTAATTATACGATCCTTGCTGGGAATTACTTGAGATTCTAGCACACTTGTATAAGGCATCGGGACTTCAAGTCCACCAACACGTCCTATAGGACCATCTAAAGAATCAAATGCCTCTTCTTGAATTGTACTTGCTATCTCTGCTCCAAATCCCCCAGATCTCCATGCTTCTTCAACTATAACTAATCTATTTGTTTTATTAACAGAATTAATAATTGTTTCTTTATCCCATGGGCGAAGCGACCTTAAATCTATAACTTCTACATCTATTCCTTGATCCTCAAGACTATTTGCCACTTCTAAACAAAGTGGTACCATTTTTGAATACGCCACTAGGGTCAAATTATCACCAGAACGAACAACATTTGCCTTGCCAATAGGTATTTCATAATAATCTTCATCGACAATTCCTTTAGATCCATACAATAAAATATGTTCAACAAAAACTATAGGATCATTTTCCTTAATTGCAGATCGAAATAATCCTAATGCATCATATGGAGATGAAGGCGCAACAACTTTTAGTCCAGGTACACTAGCTAACCATGGTTCAAAACATTGAGAATGTGTTGCACCTAGTTGAGCTCCCCCTCCTGTAACTGTTCTTATCATAAATGGAGCTGAGTATTGATTAGCAGACATGTATCTAATTTTTGCAGCATGGTTTACTAATTGATCTAAAGCAACTAATAAAAAATTTATAGTCATGATTTCAATGATTGGTTTTAAACCTACCATAGAAGAACCAGTTCCTAATCCAACAATTGCAGATTCAGATAATGGACTATCAACAATACGTTTTGGGCCAAATTCTTCTAGTAGGCCTTTACTTACAGCATAGGCTCCACCATAAGCCCCGACATCCTCTCCCATTAAAAAACAGTCATCATTATCAATGAGAGCTTCTCGTATACCTTTAGTTAATGCTTCTCTATAGGTTATAACATTAGGCATAAAGACCTCCTATCCAGCATTTTCGAAATAGATATTGTTATATAAATCATCTATCGCAGGAAATTCACTTTCTGTAGCAAATTCGACTGCTTGGTCCATCACAGTATTCATTTTTTCGTATATCCCGTCCAATTCATTCTTTGCATAGCCATTTTCTTTTAACCATGACCAATATAAATTAATTGGATCTCGCAATTTCCATAATTCTTCCTCACTAGATCCTCTATACATTGAGGGGTCAGCCATAGAGTGACCTCGGAATCTATACGTTTGAGCTTCTAAAAAATATGGACCTTTTCCATTTCGAACATCTTTTATAATTTTTTCTGTTATTTTCTTAACTTCTAAAACATTCATACCATCAACGCGAGAACAAGGCATATCATAGGCATGACCAATTTCAAAAATATCTTTTTTTGCTACCGCCTCTTCAACAGGAACACCCATTCCATATAGGTTATTTTCACAAATAAATACAATAGGTAAGTCCCATAAAGCAGCTAAGTTCATAGACTCGTGAAACTCACCCTCATTCAATGCTCCGTCACCAAGAAAACAAAGTGTAACTGCTCCAGTGTTTCTATATTTAGCAGCATAAGCCAAACCAACTCCAATAGGTAATTGACCGCCAACAATCGCGTGACCGCCGGCAAAATTCTTGGTTGAGTCAAATATATGCATTGATCCACCTATTCCACCGGTGGTACCTGTAGATTTTCCAAAAAGTTCAGCCATAGCATACTGAGGTTCAACACCTCTAGCCAATGCATGACCATGATCTCGATAGTGAGTGATAACATAGTCTTGTTCTTCCAAACAAGATATAGAACCTACAGCAATAGCCTCTTCTCCAGTATATAAGTGGAGAAACCCTTTAATGTTACCTCGTGAATAATGCTCGGAACATCTATCTTCAAACAAACGAATTAATATCATTTTTTCGAGTAATTCAAAATACTCAGAATTAGAAGTTTTATTACTTACAGCTTTATTTTTTAATGCCATAATGTCCTCCTCTACCCATTAAATTAAATATGTATAGGGTTCCCTAATGCTGCTAAAGCAGCTTCCTTTAGCGTTTCTGATAAGGTGGGGTGTGCATGCGTTAATAATGCTAATTCATCCACTGTTCCCTCGAGGGCCTGAACCATCGATAATTCAGCAAGCAATTCGGTAACTTCTGGCCCAATAAGATGAACCCCAAGTATTTCGCCATATTCAGAGTCAACAACGATTTTGCAAAAGCCTTCTGAATGTGAAGACGCTATAGCTTTTCCACTTGCTAAAAATGGGAATTTGCCAATTTTAACTTCATAGCCATTCGTTTTTGCTTGGGCTTCACTTAACCCAAAACTAGCCACTTGAGGGTTGCAATAAGTAGCCTTAGGCATATTGGTATAATTAATATCAGGGGCAGTGTCGCCATGAATTCTTTCTACTGCTAAAACTGCTTGAGCCTGTGCAACATGAGCCAAGGGCAAAACACCAGTAACATCACCAATTGCAAAAACGTTCTGAATATTAGTATTCATTGAGGAGTCTACATTAATCCAGCCATTGCTTAATTCAACTCCTAATGAATCTATACCTAAGGAATCAGTAGCTGGCGTAATGCCAATTGCTACTAAAATTTTATCGAACTTAAGATTGATTTCCTCATCACCTTTTCCAGTTAGCTGGACAGATATAGTTTTGGGAGTTGTTTTAACTGAATTCAAGGTAGTTTCAGTGAGAATCTTTATTCCTCGTTTTGAAAAGGACGTGTTAAGAGCAGAGCTTACTTCTTTATCTTCATTTGGAACAACGTCTGGCAGCATTTCTATGAGAGTTACATCGACACCATATGAATTGAAGAGTGATGCAAATTCCACTCCAATAGGACCAGCACCAATAATCCCCAATGATTTAGGAAGCTTTTTCATCTCTAATATCTGTTTACTATTAAGTATCTTATCTCCATCAAATGGGGCTTGTGGTAATTCTCTTGGAACACCACCAGTGGCAATAATTATATTCTTTGATTCAATAGGAAATTCATCAGCTGACTGTACTCTCTCACCTACGTTATCAGCGGGGTCAGTTATATCAACTAATAATGAGGATTTAGAAATAAATCTTGCAGAACCGCTGATTACATCAACTTTATTTTTTTTCAAAAGATGATTTATACCAGTTACAAGTTTATTAACAACTTCGCGGCTTCGGTTAAATCCAACTTCATAATCAGCTACAAATGAACTTATATTAATTCCATAGTTATCTGAGTCTTTAATGAGATCAAGTATTTCGGCATTTTTTAACAATGCCTTACTAGGTATACATCCCCAATTCAAACAGGTTCCGCCAATTTCAGATTTTTCTATCAAAGCAGTTTTATAACCTAATTGGGCTGCTCGTATCGCCGCTACATACCCACCTGGTCCAGCTCCAATAACTGTTATATCGTAATCTGCCATATATAAGTCCTTATTTCTGATTATCTTTGTGCCAGAATAATATGTAACGATTAAAGACATCAAGCATATTTTGCTTAAGTATAGAATATTTCTATGAATAAGAAAGAAACTATCGATAACGCAAAGATATTCCTATATAAGGTAATTTAACTAAACGTATATCAATAAATGAACAATTAGTTAAGAATTTATAAAGTTTATTTACTTAATAAATTTAATTGTTCAATAACATATGTTCCCATATGTCGATTCTCAGTAAATATATAGTTAGGGTTTTTTAGATTATAGCCAATAATTGGTACACTTTGTTCGTGTTCTGAGCCATGAGATCGTAAATCGTCTGGCATTTCAACCAGATCGGTATCACCAAATACTGTATCCTTATCTGCAGTAACTATGACTTGACCAATTCGTTCTGATCGTAGGTTGTATTTTGTTATTGCCTCATCAGATGTCATTGCTAAATCAACCCCTTCTAATGTATTCAGTAAATCTATAGATTTTGATACTAAAGAGGCATCTAGATAGATAAAATAAGCCCCTCCTAGATTAGAATGATGGACAACATGTTCATCTTTTATTATCGGAACGGCAAGATTATCAATTCCATTTTGTTTGAGAATTTTTCCTAAATCAATCAAATTTGTCTTTCTTGACATGCCATGATCTGCACTAAGCATAATAGTTGCTTCTGGGAATTTATTCATAATATTACCCACCGCAGTATCTATGATATTAATATGTGTTTTAGCTTCGATTGATTCTGGTGGGAATTTGTGATGCGCCCAATCAGTTGTTGTAATATATACAAATTCAGGTTTGTATTTTTCCATAGCTAACTCAGCTGCATTAATAGTCCACCCATTACATTCTAAAGAATAAATAGAAGGTGGATCCCCTAAAATATCGACCACCCATTTATCAGGCTTTTCAGCAGAACTAACAACTGTTGCATCGTCTCCAAGAAGCCTTCTCAGTTTATCTTTGGATGTGGAAAGTACTGTTGTTATGTTTTTACTTTTACACATGGAAAAAATAGTAGGGGCCAATATGTATTCCCCCGATTCCATATAAACTTCTTCTTTGGTTTCTTGGATATATCTATAATTAGAACAAATACCATGAACTGAAGGATATTCACCTGTTATTACTGAAACATTATTAACATTAGTCACTGAAGGCCACATTGATTTACCAACAGTGTAAAAGCCGTTTTCAATCATTCGATCCATGTTAGGAGTTTCTATTGCGTCAAAATACGTAGGATCAAATCCATCGATACATATAAGAACTATGGGAGAATAGTTAGCCATTACAACCTCCAGAATAAATTATCTACGAAATGGTATAACCTTATTATTATCATCCAATTGAGCAGGGTAATAACTATCATTTCGTAGACTATACAATAAAGATTCAACACTATCAATCTCATCTTCAAATACAGTCATATATCTACCTACACCATTGAATGAATGGGCATCGCTACCCCCAATCATTGGCTTACCTAAATATTCTGCGATATCCCATGCCCATAAATTCTCTCGTAATACAGTTCCTCCATTGAGAACTTCAATAGCATCAACTAGTTCAAAAATTGGATGTTTTGCTATATCTTCAATAGTTTCAGGTTTGATTTTATAGTCTTTAAATAAAAGATTATTATTATTATATGGTGGCTTTTGAGTAAAATTTCGAAAAGGGTGAGCTAAAACAATGAAAGCATCTTCTTTATCAGCAATTTGTCTAAGACTTTCAGGATTTCTCATCCCCGAAATATATTGTGTAAATCCAAACGCAGTTATATGACCTACCTCAGTCTCAATCTCCATTGCATTCAATAACTTTAAATTATCCATTCTTTGTTGAGCCTGATTTATGGATTGTTCACTCCATGGTCCACCATGCTCAGTCAAACAGACTGCGTCAATATTGATAATTTTAGACCTATTATGTAATTCATCTAGAGACAAGTTACTATCGCTACTACCATACGAGGTGTGGACGTGCATATCTATGTTCATTAAGTGCCTTTATTAGTTTTGAAATGTTTTAGGTATATGTAAAAAAACACACCAAGCAATTCTACTATTACTGAGAATTATAAGCAATAAATAAATACAGAATAGACTATACATTTTTAATACTAGTTTCTAAATCTTATATTATCCCTAGCAAGGTCATTAAGAGTATTACAGCCCATCAACTTCATATCTCGTTCAATTTCGTTTTTCAGATTAGTTAATGTCTTTTCTACCCCACGTTGTCCACCAGCTGCCAATGCATATAAATATAATCTTCCTCCACTACATGCTTTTGCACCCAAACTCAATGCCTTGAGGATATGAGTACCTCTTCTAATTCCACCATCACAAATAACATCAATTTTATCTCCAACTGCATCGACAATTTCTTGTAATTGATCAAAGGGTGAGCGGGATCCATCTAGTTGGCGCCCTCCATGATTGCTAAGCATTATTGCATCAGCACCTATGTCCACAGCTTTTTTTGCATCTTCAACACTCATAATACCTTTTAAACAAAACCCTTTTTTCCACTTTTTCCTTATAGCAATAGCATCATCCCAATTCATTGTCTGATCCAACATTTCATTAATATAATTTGAAACACTTGTGGCAATGTTCGTACCGTGACTCACATAATCTTTTACTTGAGATAATTCAAACTTATCACTGGTAAAATGCCTAAATGCCCACTGTGGATGAGTTATAAAACTGACTAAGCTTTTTAATGTGAGATTAAAGGGAGAGGTAAAGCCAGTTACAAGATCTCTTTCTCTATTCCCTGCCACTATAGTATCAACTGTTAATGCAAGGCAATCAAAATTGTTTTCCTCGCATCTTTCAATCAAACTATTGGTCAATCCCCTATCTTTATGAAAATATAATTGAAAGATTTTTGGGGTTTTTATTGTAGCTCCAATTTCTTCAATACTAACGGTTCCAAGACTACTAATACCAAACATAGTACCAAATTTTTCTGCAGCTCTACCTACAGCTCTTTCTCCTTGGTAATGAAATAATCTTTGTAACGCAACCGGGCTTAAAAATAATGGCATAGATAACTTTTGGCCCATTACTGTTGTTGAAATGTCTATATTGTCTACTCCAGCCAAAACATTTGGCACCAAATCACAATCTTCAAATGATTCTGTATTGCGTTTATATGTTGACTCATCATCAGCGGCACCATCAATATAATGAAATATAGGTGATGGCAATCTTTTCCTTGCTAATTTTTTGAAGTCATCAACATTATGACAATCATTTATATTCATAAATTACTACTCCCCTACTGTAGTTCAGATGTAATTATTCTCAAGTTATTACTTTTCATTTTCTTCGCAATATTTCTTGCATAATCCAAGTTATCCACAATTGTATAAAAACTAGGCCCACTACCTGAAAGTCTCACAAAAGATACTCCTAATGATAATAACTTATCTTTTAAATTTTTGTACTCAAGAAAAACTTGATCGATTACTAATTCAAAAGTATTCAATGCATTACTAAGTAATTGAATATTATTTGTATTTGATTTATTTATTGAATTAAAAATTTGAGTTGTAATTGAACCATCAGTATAATGATTTTTGGATAGTAAAGAATACATAAATTTTGTTTTATTTATTACCCCCCTATTTAAAGGTATGAAAATTACTGCCCAAAGATTTTTCAGGCCAAGACCTGTACTTATCTGTTGCCCTTGGCCTTCAACCAATGAGCAACCTCCTGAAACAAAAAAAGGTGAATCCGAACTTAAACTAAGCGACAATTCTCTTAGCTTTGCTACATCGGCTTCTAATTTATTTACTTCGATTAACCCTTTCAATATAGTAGTCGAATTTGAGCTTCCTCCACCTAGGCCGGAAGATATTGGAATATTTTTTGTAGTTATTATTTCAAATTGATCATTACTACCAAATTCTTGTTGAAAAAGATATATAGCATCAAGTATTGAATTATTACTAGATTCCACAATCGCTGGTTTGAATGTAGTTTTGTTTTTTTGTGAATAGCTTATAGATATTTCATCATGTAAATCTAGGGTATGCATAATAGAAGTCAAATTATGGAGTCCATTATCAAGTAAATTATTCACCTCAAGGCTTAAATTCAATTTGGCAGGAGAAAACAAATTAAACATTACTTTGATATCCATTGGTTTTCATTGATAAATACAAATTTCTCCAATTATCAAAAGTTAAAGACTCTGGCCTACTATCTTTATCTATATTGTATTTTATAAGCATATCTTGAAATACAGTTTTTTCTATATCAAAAGATTTAGAAATATTGTTATATAATTTCTTCCTTTTGGAAGAAAACCCTTTTTTTATTAAATTAAAAAACATTTGCTGATTTTCATTGTCTATTTTAGGACTATCAAATAGCACGATCTTGATAATTGCAGAAAAAATCTTAGGAGAAGGCTTAAAGGCACTTGGTGGTATTCTTTTTATATAGGTAACTACACCGAAGTTTTGTAGTATAACTGCAGGTATAGATAGCTTCCCAGGTAAGGCTGTTAGGTTGCGTGCGACTTCGTCTTGCACCATAACAACTATCGATTTTGGGGAATTCTGTGATTCTACAAACCTCATAATTATTGGCATAGCAGCATAATAAGGCAAATTTGCCACTAATTTATATTCATTCGAATGAACTAGAGAAGTAATATCTACTGTACGGGCATCTCCATGAATAATTTCAACATTTGAATTTTCTGAAAAAGTAGTATTTAAATACGTAAGTAATTCTTGATCTAACTCAACACACTTAACAGAGCCAGCAAATTTACTTAATTGCTTAGTTAATTTGCCTCTACCTGGCCCAATTTCTACAACTACATCTTTTGGATCAATTTCTGCTGAATTGAGAATATGTGATAAAACCCAATTTGCATTTAAGAAATGTTGTCCTAAACTTTTTTTTGTTTTAATTGAATTATTCATTAAAAAACTGCAACACCTCAATATAAAGTCGTGCACCTTCCTTCGACAATCATTTATATAACATATTAATTATTCAACTCTACTCCGATTTGTCTAAGGCACCCAATTTTATATTTACCGCTGCTTCCTTCCAGACCTGACGGAATTCATATAAACTTGCCGCTTAGAGTCAGAACATCAACATTGAACAACTACCATTGGATATATTCATTAATGCCTCAGGAAGTAATCAATCCCGCTGTAGCGGATTGCGGGTACAGGGCACCGCTAACTCCCCATCTAGCACGACCCCATAAGTTTACCACTTAGAAAGAATCTGATAAAGTTGATATTGAAATATCATATGTTTGATAATAACTAGGAACTAAAGTTGATAGATACTGTAGTAATACCAGCAGCTGGTTTGGGATCTCGATTTTACCCAATCACAGAATTCATTCCTAAAGAACTATTACCAGTCGCAAATAAGCCTTGTATACACTATGTTGTTAAAGAAGCATATGACGCAGGGATAAAAAATATTGTTATAGTAGTTTCAAAACGAAAAGAACTGCTCAAACAATATTTTTCATTTGACAAACATTTTATTGAGAATTTATATAAATACTGTTCAAAAGAAACAATTGAAGAAATAGAGGAATTTAAGTCAAACCTTAAGTTCTATTTCACAAATCAAGATAAACCTCTAGGTCTCGGACATGCTATTTTATGCGCTGAAGATTTTGTCTCTAACAATCCTTTTGTAGTTATTTTACCCGATGATTTATTGATTTCAAGCGGAGAATCAGAACTTTTAGGAATGATAAAAAACTACAATCTAGTCAATGCAAACTATTTTACAGTAAAACAACTGAAACAATCAGAGATTCCACACTATGGCATTATATCTACAGATGATGATATAAACGCTATTCATAAAACTGTCAAAATAAATAAAATTATTGAAAAACCTCAAATTCAAGATGCACCTTCTGATTATGGAGTAATTGGAAGATACATTGTTAATCCAGAAATATTTGATGCCATAAAAAACACTAAGCCTGGAGCATTAGGAGAAATACAATTCACTGATTCACTTAATGACATGATTAACAATAATGTTACAACTTATGGATATAAAATATCTTCTACTAGATATGATTGTGGAACACCAAAAGGATTATCTGAAGCAACCTACAACTTATCAAAATTAATATAATTAATTGTCATTTTTTAGTATTGCAATAAATGCTTCTTGAGGAACTTCTACGTGCCCTATCATTTTCATTCTTTTCTTACCCTCTGCTTGTTTCTGTAACAATTTGCGCTTTCTCGTGATGTCCCCACCATAGCATTTAGCCAATACATTTTTGCGTAGAGCCCTTACAGTCTCTCTTGCTATAACTCTACCATTTACTGATGCTTGTATTGGTATCGGAAATAATTGACGAGGAATCAATTCAGTTAGTTGCTTTACTACATTTCTACCTTGGTAGGTTGCTCTATCTTTGTGTACGATGGAAGAAAGTGCGTCGACAGGTTCATAATTTACTAATATTTCTAATTTACTTAGATTAGCTGTTCTATATTGAGTCTGATTATAATCTAAGGATGCATATCCTTGTGATTTAGATTTAATTTGATCATGAAGGTCAAGAATGACCTCAGATAACGGAACATAAAAAGATAATAACGCGCGACTTTTATCATCATCAGTAGTAGTAGAAACACTTTGTATATATTCTATATTTCTTAATTCGCCCCTTCTTGATGTAATTAATTCCATTATTGGACCAATATATTGAGTAGGTGTTACCACCGTAACTTCTAACCATGGTTCCATTAACTCCATAATTTCACCTTGGGAGGGTAATTGACTAGGATTTTGGATTTCTAATTCAACACCATCATTTTTTAAAACCTTATACAATACACTAGGAGATGTGATAATGAGATCTAAGTCGTATTCACGTTCTAATCGTTCTTGAACAACATCCATATGCAATAATCCAAGAAAACCACAACGGAAACCGAATCCTAAAGCAACACTGGATTCAGGTTGAAAACTAAAAGCTGCATCATTTAATTGCAACTTTTCTAAAGCATCTCTTAATTGTTGATAGCTTTCACCATCAGATGGATATAATCCAGCATATACCATCGATTTTAATTCTTGGTATCCTGGTATAGGATCAACTTCGCTATCTACAAAAGACAATGTGTCCCCTACTGTGACATCTCTAATGCTTTTCAATCCAGTGGCTACATATCCTACTTCCCCTGTCGATAGTCCCTTTGTTTGTGTCATAGTAGGTTGAAAAAAACCAATATCCAAAGTGTCAGCTTGCTTATTAGTACTAAGAAATCTTGTAGAATCTGACTTTTGTAATTCACCATCAACAATACGTACATATATTATTGCTCCTTTATATGAATCAAAAGTACTGTCGAAAACTAGTGCTCTTAGGGGTTTTTCTTTATCACCTGATGGAGGAGGAATTAATTCTACTACTGCATCTAAAAGTTCTTTTACTCCCTCACCTGTTTTAGCTGAGACTAATTGAATTTCATTACTTTTAAATCCAAAAGTCTGCTGGATTTCTTCAGACACTTCATCTGTCCTAGCTGAAGGTAAATCTATCTTGTTTATTACGGGAATTATGGTGAGATCAGCCTCTAAAGCAGAATAGAAATTTGCTAAAGTCTGAGCTTGTATACCTTGACTTGCATCAACTAAAAGTAAAGCGCCATCACAAGCTCGTAAACTACGAAAAACTTCATTGCTAAAATCAACATGCCCAGGAGTATCTATAATGTTCAATTGGTATGGTTTTTTATCAACCGACTCATAATTGAGTCGAACGGCTTGAGCTTTAATGGTAATTCCTCGTTCTCGTTCAAGATCCATTTGATCTAAATATTGATTCATCATAGATCTTGAGGGAACAGAGTTGGTTATTTCCAAAAAACGATCAGCAAGTGTTGATTTCCCATGATCAACATGAGCAATTATACAAAAATTTCGGATTTGGGATTGTTCCATATCGAGTTATCTTATTATATATGTCTAGATGACATATATAATAACACAATTAAATATTACCTGGAGTGAACACAGTTATCCACAAAATGTCCAGGGGAAGTCTCAATTAAGTCCATTTCGACATCACCGCCACTACAACCAACACCTGAACAACGAGTCTTGAAAACACAACCTTCTGGAGGATTAAGTGGACTTGGAACATCTCCTTCTAAAACAATTCTCTCTCTAGTTGCTTCAGCAACAGGATCAGGAATAGGTACAGCTGAAAGCAATGCCTTTGTATAAGGATGTTGAGGATTATCATATAACTCGAGTCTATCTGCTAATTCAACCATATGGCCTAAGTACATAACACCAATTCTATCACTGATATGCCTAACAACAGACAAGTCATGAGCAATAAACAAATAAGTTAAATCAAATTGTTCTTGTAGATCTTCTAACAGATTAATTACCTGAGCCTGAATCGAAACATCCAATGCTGATACAGGTTCGTCACATACAATCAAGTCAGGTCGAACTGCTAATGCTCTTGCTACACCGATCCTTTGTCGCTGGCCTCCACTAAATTCATGTGGAAATCTACCGGCCATAGATGGGTTTAACCCTACAACACTAAGTAATTCTTCTATTTGATTTTTTATTTCATTCTTACTTTTAGCCATGTTATGAACGATTAAGGGTTCACTAACAATTCCACCACAACTCTGTCGTGGATCAAGAGAACTATAAGGATCTTGGAAAATCATCTGCATCCTACTACGAAAAGCTCTAAGGTCTGCAGGTTTCATTGTAGTCAATTCATGACCATCAAAATTCACCGTACCAGCTGTTGGGGTATTTAACTGCAATATACATCGACCTGTTGTAGTCTTTCCACAACCACTTTCTCCTACAAGTCCAAGAGTTTCACCTTTTTTTATTGTAAAAGAAACATCGTCAACAGCCTTAATGTCTGCAACGTGCTTTTGAAAAACAACTCCCTTTTTAACAGGGAAATACATTTTTAAATTTTTTACTTCTACTAAATCTGCGTTTTCTGCTACCATTTTTTTCTCCTAGTATCAAAGAGTAATACTTTAAACTAAATAGTAAATATTTATCCTAAATCTCGTGGGAACCATCCCGGACAATTTGGATCAGCATTACATTTTGCTGCAAGATGATCTTTCCCGACTTCAACTAAGGTAGGTTGAGGCTCTCCACAAAACTGACATAAGCAAGGCTTACTCAAACTTGGTGGTAATCCTTGAATTGGATCTAATTTCTTTTTAACTGTGTCATCTAAACGAGGGACAGAATTAAGGAGACCAATAGTATATGGATGTTGAGGATTATGATAGATCTCTTGAGCACTCCCTCGCTCTACCACATTGCCAGCATACATGACGTTTACCCTATCAGCATATCTAGCTACAACTCCTAAATTGTGAGTAATCACAATTAATGCAACTCCGTTTTGTCGGCAAAGATCTTGCATAAGATCTAGTATTTGAGCTTGGATTGTTACATCTAATGCTGTTGTAGGTTCATCAGCTATAATTAATCGAGGATTACAACTCATTGCCATGGCAATCATAACTCTCTGTCTCATACCACCACTAAACTGGTGGGGATATTGAGGTAATCTGCTACCTGCATCAGGTATTCCTACCATTTCCAAAAGTTCTATTGCCCTATCAGTAGCTTCCTGTGGGGTTAAACCGAGGTGAAGTTCCATAGTTTCTGTCAACTGTTTTCCTATAGTTAAAACTGGATTTAAAGAAGTCATAGGTTCCTGAAAAACCATGCCAATTTCCTTACCCCGAATCTTGCGCATTTCTTCTTCTTCTAGTTGTAAGAGATCAATGCCATCAAATATAACCTCTCCATCGAGGATTTTTCCTGGAGGCCAAGGTATTAATCGCATTACTGACATAGCGCTTACGCTTTTACCACAACCGCTTTCGCCAACTAATCCAAGAATTTCTCCAGCTTGCAGATCATAAGAAACTCCATCTACAGCCTTAACCTCACCTTCAATAGTATAAAAATGTGTTCTAAGATTTTTTACTTCTAGAAGTGCTGCCACTTTAATCCTCCAAATATATACTAATATTTTTTATTTTTTGTCATGATCGTGGGGAAGAGGAGACTCGAACTCCTACGCCTCACGGCACATGATCCTAAGTCATGCTCGTCTACCAATTCCGACACTTCCCCCCATATAAAATGGATCATCAAAAAAGGTTTTTTCACAAAAATGACCCGCCTCGGGCTCGAACCGAGAACCTACTGATTAAGAGTCAGTTGCTCTGCCAAATTGAGCTAGCGGGCCTCGGAACCCTGCACGGAATTTAACATTGCAAATAGAAGCTGTCAACATTTTTCCTACTATAAATTTTAATTCTTATCATGCTATTATGGGAATATATAGTAAAAACCTACAAAAAGAACTGTAATACTACATTTAATCGATGATAAATCATAAAAAACTATGCAAATAAAAGATTTTGGTGAATTTAATATTATTGAATATATATCAAGTACTCTTAGTAATGATGAAATACAAACTACCCTTAATAAAACTTTAGATATAGAAATCGATGTGGGTGATGATACAGCTGCATGGTATACCCAATCAGGTTTACAACTAGCCACAACTGACACCATGGTTGAAAATATTCATTTCGAATATAGCAAATCTAATTTAATTGATATTGGATGGAAATCTATAGCTACAAATCTAAGTGATATCGCATCGATGGGAGGCACTCCTACAACAGCATTAATTACCTTAGGACTGCCAGGTGAAATCGAAATAAATGACTTAAAAAAACTATACCAAGGAATAGTCGAATGCGCTTCTACATACAATACAAAAATTGTTGGTGGGGATATTGTAAAATCACCCATTCTTTTCATAACAGTTGCAATTTATGGAGTCAGTCAAAACCGCGTACTGCAACGTTCTCAACTTGAGAATGAAGATCTAATTGGAATAACTGGATTAACTGGTTTGTCAAAATCCGGGTATGAATTATCCAAGTCACAAAATGGATTAGGCAATATCACAAAACAAAATTCCATGCTGTTTTATAATGCCCATTTTAGGCCAAAGCCTAAAATAGATGAAGGTAAAATATTACTTCAATTAGGGTCTAAATGCGCTATGGACATTAGTGATGGCTTATTTAGCGATCTCAATAAGATGCTTATTTCTAGTCAACTTAGTGCTCAGATTAATTATTCTTCTATACCTATACATCCTGAAATTTCTAATGTCTTTCCAGAATTAGATTTTGATATAGTAACTAATGGAGGTGAAGATTATGAACTATTGTTTAGTATTTCACCTGATAAGTTGGAATCAGTAAAAACGTTATTACCTGAAGCTCACATCATTGGAAAAGCTTGTTCTGGTAAAGCAGGAGTAATAGAATTGATTAAAGATAATAAAACGTATAAATTAGATCAATTTAATGGCTGGGATCACTTTAAACAATGAGTATTTTTACCTATCTTTCTACTTCCGAAAAACAAACCCAAATATTAGGCCAAGCTATATCCCAATTCATCTCCAAGGACACATTACTATTATTAAAAGGAGATTTAGGGACTGGCAAAACAACTCTTACACAGTCAATAGTGAAAGAGATTGACTCAGCTCTTAAAGTTAAAAGCCCAACTTTTGTAATAGCTCATGAATACAGATCTGAAGTTCTGATATATCATGTTGATCTTTATCGTATTGAAAACGAAATAGACTTCTATGATATTGGTATATTAGAACTAATAAGAGAAGACACAATATGTATTATAGAATGGCCTGATTTGTTTATAGACATGTTGCCACAAGCATATATTATTATAAATATAGAAATTTTAGATGATACCTCTAGAGAGTTTAAGCTTATATCTAAAGGTGCCAAACATGAAAAGTTCTTAAGAAATATAAAATCTAGATTAAAAACGAACACAATAAATTAATGTTATTAGCAATAGATACATCAAATAAAAATTCAGGCGTAGCTTTAATCGATAAAGAAAAAACAATTATTGAATTAATGGAATGGAATACCGCATATAATCATACTCCTGATTTACTCCCTAGTATCCATAAAATCCTCACAAAATATCAATTAGGTTTTAAAGATTTAAGAGGTTTATCTATTAATATTGGACCTGGTCAATTTAGTGGACTAAGAGTTGGATTAACGACTGCCAAAACCATTTCATGGTCGCATAACCTGCCTTTAATGACTTCTACAAGTCTTGAACTGGAAGCTTATACCCATCGATTAAGTGGCAACATAATATGCCCTGTAATGCAATTGAATAAATTGCAAATTGCATGGTCGATATATAACTCTCATAAAAATATTATGACCGAAATACATCAAACAAACATAGACCAAATAGATTCATTTACAGAAAATATTTTATCAGTAATTAGTCAATCAGATTATACTGATAAAGATGTTATTATATGTGGGGACTCAATAAATGATTTTATACAATTAGAAACCAATACTAAATACAAAGTAGTCAATAGCATGTCACGGGACAGAATAACTAATCTAGCAACAATAGGATTAGATAAATTAAAAAATAACGAGATAGCTGATCCAGCAGTTATAGAGCCATTTTATATGAAACCCCCTACTATAACAAAACCCAAATAAAGGAGAATAATTATGGAAAGAACATTAGTATTATTAAAACCAGACACTTTGCAAAGGAATCTAGTTGGGCCTATAATCTCCCGTTTAGAACAAAGAGGACTAACAATTATTGGACTAAAGCTTTTACAAATGGATAACGCATTAGCTTCGAAACATTATTCTGCACATGTTGATAAACCATTTTTTGGTCCATTGGTCGAGTTTATAACTTCTGGGCCGATAGTCGCAATTGCCTTACAAGGAAAGAACTCTGTTGCTGTAGTGAGAAATACTATGGGGTCAACAAACCCGGTTGAAGCAAATCCAGGAACAATTCGTGGTGATTTTGGAATTGATATAGGCAGAAATCTTATTCATGGATCCGATTCAGTAGAATCTGCCCAAACAGAGCTTGGAATATTTTTTGAGAACTCAGAATTACTTGAAGAATACAAAGATATCTCATCTTGGATTATTGAATCTTAATAACCTGTTTTGCTGGTGGTCTTAACCACAAAGAATCTAAATCATAGTACCTTCTAGTATCAGGTGAAAATAAGTGAACTATAGTACTGCCAAAATCTAGTAAAACCCATCCTGAGTCGATTTCGCCTTCAATATGAAAAAGTTCAGCACCTTCTTGTTTTATTGATACTTTTAAATCATCGATTAAGGCATTCATTAAACGTGAATTATCTACGGTTATCAAAACAAAAAAAGCAGCAAATGTACCAACGGGATTAAGGTCAATAAGCAATATGTCAGTAGCCTGCTTATCTGAAGCAACATCTACAGCTTTTTTAGCTATTTTCAAAATATTTTCTTCTGATTGATTAATCACAATTTTCACACATTTCGTTTATATACCTTGACAGTATACACCTATATGTATACTAGAATATATATAATATTGATAGTGTGTTCTGACTATGGTAATCTGAATCGATGATTAATTCTAATAAAAAACAAAGAGTAATAGTTGCAATGAGTGGAGGGGTTGATTCCTGTGTGGCAGCCGTAATACTCAAAGAACAAGGATATGATGTTATAGGAATAACCATGCGATTATTTCCTACAACTGGAGATGATTCCGTCACAAAACAAAATCATGGTTGTTGTACATTAGAAGATGTCGAAGATGCCCGTGAAGTATGCTCTATACTAGAAATACCTCATTATCTTCTAAACTTTGAAAAAGAGTTTCAACAATTTGTAATTGGCTATTTTGTTAAAGAATATGAAAAAGGTAAAACACCACATCCATGCGTAGCTTGTAATGATAAAGTGAAATTTAATTTCCTTATGCAAAAAGCCATAGCTTATGAAGCAGACTATATTGCGACTGGACATTATGCCCAGATTAGCACAATAGATAATGAATTTGCACTGTTACAAGGTCTTGATGAAAGTAAAGATCAATCATATGTTTTGCACACCTTGAAACAACATCAATTAAAAAATTTACTCCTACCTATTGGAGGATACTTAAAGCCAGAAATTAGGAAAATTGCTACAGATTACAAATTGCCAGTAGCAAATAAACCAGACAGCCAAGAAATCTGTTTTATACCTTCAGGAAACTATCGCGACTTTATTGCTGATAAAATTACCACAAAGCCTGGGATAATTAGAGATAATGAAGGTAATTCGATTGGGTCGCACCAAGGAATACATAATTTCACCGTTGGCCAAAGAAAAGGTTTGGGGATTTCTTCCTCCTCTCCATCAACAAATCCTCTTTATGTTAATAATATTGATTCTGACAATGGAATAGTTACAGTAGGCCCAAAAGGTAACTTATTGAACCAAGGTTTAGAAATCGCTAATGTCAATTTCATACGAAATCCAATAGTTAAATCAACAAAAGTAACAGTTAAAGTTCGCTATAAAGCGCCACAAGTAGAAGCAACAATTACACCTAACGAATCAGGGGCAACCATAATTTTTGATGATTTACAGGGAGCAATTTCTCCAGGGCAAATATGTGCCATCTATACCGGTGAAGAACTTATTGGTGGAGGTATAATTACAAAATCGATCAAATCTACCAATGAAGAGTTTTCTGAAGCTCACCAACAAAGTTAATATAAGTGCCGTCCTTAGATTTCGAATTAGAGGCATATCGTAAAAACTATACAATTATAGCTGGTTTAGATGAAGTTGGTAGAGGCACTATTGCAGGGCCAGTAGTTTCTGGAGCTGTGGTATTAGATTTAAACAACCACTACGAATTTTATAAAGAAATTAATGATAGTAAGAAATTAACGCCTAAAAAAAGAAATTCATTAACTACATTAATAAAAAGATTTTCTAAATGTTATGGAATAGGCATATCTTCGGCTAAGGAAATTGATTTGTTAGGAATAGTCCCAGCAACAAAACTTTCTATGATAAGAGCAATAAATCATCTAAATGTTAAGCCTCAGTATCTATTAATTGATAGTGTGGAAATACCTGAAATTAATATAAATCAGACTTCCTTAATTAGGGGAGATAATATATCTATATCTATCGCTGCAGCTTCGATAATCGCAAAAGTTGCAAGAGATAAAATGATGAAAAAATATGATAAATATTTCACCAATTATTCTTTTACTAATCACAAAGGTTACTATACTAAAGCACATGCAAATGAATTATTACAATTCGGGATAACTCAAATTCATCGAAAAACTTTTGCACCTATCAAAGATTTTAATTAGTGATATAATATATTTCATATATAATTATGTGATTAACTATGCCTATTTACGAATATAGATGTTCCGACTGCAATAATGTATCCAGTATCCTAATACGAGATGGTAAAACACCAAATCTTGTATGTACAATTCCCGTATGTAAAAGTAAAAATCTTGAAAGGATAATGTCCTCATTTACCCATAAATCATCTTGGGATGCAGGTTTAAACCTCCCGTCATTTGAAACGCTAAGCGATCGTGATGATAATAATCCTGATAGTATTAATCAATGGGTCAAGGGAATGAGAAAAGATATGGGTGACAATTTTGGAAAAGAATTAGAACAATATGGAAAAACAATAAACACACAAAGTTCTGAATAATCATAAATTAAGAGAACAATATGCCTATCTATGAATATAAATGTTTGGACTGTACTACTATAACAAGTGTTTTAACGCGTTCAATAAATAGTCCAATCTCTGCCGCATGTAAAAAATGCACATCAAGCAATTTAACTAGAATTATAAGTAAATTTTCTGTTGCCAAAACTAATCAACAAATTCATGAAACTAATAATTTTAGCTCTGGAGATTTTTATGACGATCCAAGAAACATTGGAAGAAATGTAGAAAAAAACTTCTCCGACTGGAATATGGAAATGCCCTCTTCTATCAGAGAATCTATAAATGCTGCAAGAGAGGGTACTATGCCTGAAGGATTAGATATATGAAAGAATTGAATGAATACAAAAATACTGTCCATAAAGTCAAAGGGCTTTATGTTATTTTAGATCCTGAAATCATGAAAGATATTTCAATTGTAGAATTAGCTAAAGCTACTCTATCTGGAGGTACAACAGCTATTCAATTAAGAGATAAACAAAATGATAAAGGAATACAATTAAACATTGCAATTGAGTTAAAAAAGCTTTGTGATGAATACGATGCAGCATTAATCATTAATGACCATGCTGACTTAGCAGTTGCAACAGAGTCACATGGACTTCATATAGGGCAAAATGATTTACCTTATTCATATTCAAAAAAGATACTAAGCCCCGATCAATTTATAGGTACATCAAACAATAATATAGAAGAAAGTAAACTTTCGATTCGTGATGGGGCTGATTACATTGCAATAGGTGCTATGTTTAGTACAGACTCTAAATCTAATACAAGACCATCTTCTCTAAACTACTTAACAGAAATTAAAAAACTTTCCTGCTTGCCTCCTGTTGTTGCAATTGGAGGAATAAATATAAATAACATCGATATGGTATTAGATGCTGGTGCTGACGGTATTTGTGTAATTAGTGCAGTAAGTCTTTCAGACAATCCAGAAAAATCGACAAAACTTCTCGTAGATAAAATACAAAAGTATAATAACTAACATATAAAAATTAAGAGAAAGAGATATGAATAATATAATTAAATCAATCGAAATCAATATAGAATCCTCAAAAAAAGACCTCGAAAGTATTCACACTAAACGAGAAACAGTCTACCCACTTACTCGTCAAATTATTCACTTGTGTTCTGCTGCTATCAAAAATGCTCATCGAAAAGAATATGAAGAAAGTTCAAAACTCGTTAACCAAGCGAAGTTACTTATAGATACAATAAATAATGAAAGTATAGAAAATACCCCTATAATGTCATCTGGGTATGTACTTGATGCTCAAAAAGAATTCACAGAAGCCAATGTTGCTTTGGCTTTTCTAACCAATAAAGAAATTCCTAGTCCAAAAGATTTGAGTGTTCAAATATCCCCATATTTAAATGGTATAGCAGAAGCCGCAAGCGAGCTTCGAAGAACCATATTAGATGCCTTGCGCTCTGATCAATTAGATTCATGTGAGACTTGGATGGAATGCATGGATGAAACGTACAGTATGTTAGCAGGAATTGACTACCCTGATGCAGTAACAGGAGGCTTACGCAGAACTGTTGATCAACTACGTGGTGTTTTAGAGAGAACTCGTGGTGACCTCACTATGTCTTTACGTCAAAAAGCCCTTGAAAATAAACTCGAAAATCTTAAATTGTAATTTTGGATATTAATAATTTACATTAACAACATTAACTCTCTTGGTTATCTATTACATTATCCAAAACACATTCGTACAATAATCACCTTGTCTAATCAAGCTAGTGCATTGAGGCAAAAATTAAATTAACACGCAAAATAATTATTATTATTGGTAATGTACATTAGATTTGTAGAAATATACCAATTTTCCTTGACATATATGTATAAATTCACTACTATAGCTTTTTACCTAAAGAGCAATTCTTTAGATAGCCGTCTTTTGTTTTTTTAATAATAGAATCCGCCAGGTTCTCTTTAAACGGACTTAAGACTATTTACCTTAACAATTTGATAGTGAATGGAAGGTTTTTGAGCTGAGAGTTTGATCCTGGCTCAGGACGAACGCTGGCGGCGCGCTTAATGCATGCAAGTCGAACGGTGAAGCCGACTTCGGTCGGTGGATCAGTGGCAGACGGCTGAGTAACACGTAAGTAACCAACCCTTGGGTGGGGAATAACATTGGGAAACCAATGCTAATACCGCATAGTCTTTGAAATCAAATGATTTCAATGTAAAGGCTTCGGTCGCCCGAGGACGGGCTTGCGGCTTATCAGGTTGTTGGTGGGGTAATGGCCTACCAAGCCTACGACGGGTAACTGGTCTGAGAGGACGATCAGTCAGAGGGGGACTGCGACACGGCCCCCACTCCTACGGGAGGCAGCAGCAGGGAATCTTGCGCAATGGACGAAAGTCTGACGCAGCGACGCCGCGTGAAGGAAGAAGGCTCTAGGGTTGTAAACTTCTTTTCTGAGGGAAGAGTAAGGACGGTACCTCAGGAATAAGCCTCGGCTAACTACGTGCCAGCAGCCGCGGTAATACGTAGGAGGCAAGCGTTGTCCGGATTTATTGGGCGTAAAGGGCGTGCAGGTGGCATAGAAAGTTTTTGTTGAAATCTCCCGGCTTAACTGGGAGGGGTGCAAGAATACTTCTAAGCTAGAGGGCAGTAGAGGAAAGTGGAATTCATGGTGTAGTGGTGAAATGCGTAGATATCATGAGGAACACCAGTGGCGAAAGCGGCTTTCTGGGCTGCACCTGACACTGAGGCGCGAAAGCATGGGTAGCAAACCGGATTAGATACCCGGGTAGTCCATGCCATAAACGATGGATACTGAGTATGGGGGGTATCGACCCCTTCTGTGCTGAAGCTAACGCGTTAAGTATCCCGCCTGGGAACTACGGTCGCAAGACTAAAACTCAAAGGAATTGACGGGGCCCCGCACAAGCAGCGGAGCGTGTGGTTTAATTCGATGCTAAGCGAAGAACCTTACCAGGGTTTGACATACTAGTAGTACTGATCCGAAAGGTGAAGGACCCCTCGGGGAGCTAGTACAGGTGCTGCATGGCTGTCGTCAGCTCGTGCCGTGAGGTGTTGGGTTAAGTCCCGCAACGAGCGCAACCCCTGTGGTTAGTTGTTTTCTCTAGCCAGACTGCCGCACAAAAAGCGGAGGAAGGTGGGGATGACGTCAAGTCAGCATGGCTCTTACACCCTGGGCTACACACACGCTACAATGGCCGGGACAACGGGTCGCGAAAGCGCAAGCTGGAGCTAATCCCTAAAAGCCGGTCTCAGTGGGGATTGCAGGCTGCAACCCGCCTGCATGAACGTGGAGCTGCTAGTAACCGCAGGTCAGAATACTGCGGTGAATACGTTCCCGGGGCTTGTACACACCGCCCGTCACGTCATGGAAGTCGACAACACTTGAAGTCAGTGAGCTAACCCTTTGGGGGGCAGCTGCCGAGGGTGGGGTTGGTGACTGGGACGAAGTCGTAACAAGGTAGCTGTACCGGAAGGTGCGGCTGGATCACCTCCTTTCTAGGGAGATTCCTTAAATGGATTCCTTAAGTCGACGTTTATCTTACTGATTTTCAGTATTTGGTTTATAACCTGGAACTAGATTAAAAGATAAACGCAGGTTAAAAAAAGAATTATACTTCAGATCATAAATGATCTGATCCCTTCCTTTCACTATCAAATTGTTAAGGTTTTTGTTATAATCCCTAAACAATTATTAGTCATTATTTGATACATCTTCGTGTCTATATACATAGTTTTAATGGGAGGATATTATAAATGTCGGTAAAACGTGTTAAATTTACATTCCCTACTAATTTGGTTACAGAACCTATTATATATAGCATCAGTAAAAACTTTGAAGTAATTACAAACATTAGAAGAGCTGATGTCCGTCCAGAAATGGGATGGGTTATTCTTGATTTAGAAGGCCCAGAAGAAGAAATAAATAAATGTTTAGAATGGACAAAAACTTCAGGAGTCACAGTAGATGACTTAAATGATGATACCAATAATGATTCACTAGTAGAAGGATAAATAAACAAAATTGGAGGGGAAAGTAATGGGTATAAAAGTCAGAATCCCTGGCCCATTAAGGAAGCTTACAAATGAATTAGATCAAGTGGAAATAACTGCTACCAACATTGGAGAGTTAATTGACTTGCTTGAACAAGAATACAATGGAATGAAAGATAGACTATGTGATGAGGATGGAGAATTAAGATACTTTGTAAACATCTATCTTAATGGAGAAGATATTCGATTTATTGATGGATTGAATACTCCTACAGAATCTGGGGATGAAGTAAGTATTGTCCCTGCCGTTGCTGGTGGAAAATAAGAAGGAATATATTATGGATTCAGAATCAGAAATGTTATTGAAACAACTAAGAGAATCAGGTTTTGAAATACTTGTTGAGAATTTTTCCGAAGAAATTATTACTGCAAAATTATTAGCTGAATCTTTAAGAAAAACTATGCCAGATTCACACCACATGTATGACGAACCTTCAAATGTCTTTTCACCATATAAAATAAGTACAAATAACAATGAATGATTTACACTGGTTAACACTTAAACAAGCTTCGATTGCTATTCAATCTGGTACATTATCTCCTGTAGAATACACAAAAGCATTAATTTCCAGGACAGAACAACTTGATCCTAAATTGAATGCGTATATAAAATTTACACCAGAAAGGGCTCTATCTGACGCCCACAAAGCAGAGGATATAATCCAAAGAAACAAATCAATTACACCTATGACTGGAATACCTTATGGCCTTAAAGATATTATTGATGTTGAAGGCTTTGAGAATACAGCACATTCAAAAATTTTATTATCAAATATATCCGAAAAAAATGCATATGTTACTGATAAGTTAATATCTTCTGGTGGTATTTTAATGGGGAAATTAGCCTTGCATGAATTTGCCATAGGTGGCCCAGCATTCGACCTTCCGTTTCCACCTGCTAGAAACCCATGGAATATTAATCATCATCCAGGAGGATCATCGAGTGGATCTGGATCAGCAGTAGCAAGTGGAATGTTACCAGCTGCACTAGGTACCGATACAGGGGGTTCAGTTAGAAATCCAGCAACCTCATGTGGAATTGTAGGGATGAAAGCAACCTATGGTAGGGTTAGTAAGTCAGGAGTTATGCCATTAAGTTACTCGCTTGACCATGTTGGTCCAATGACAAGAACAGTTGAAGATAATGCACTACTGTTAAATGCAATCGCCGGATATGATAAGAATGACCCAAGTACAGAACAAAACCAAAAACTTCCTGATTTTACAGAATTTCTTCACAAGGGTGTTAGTGGATTAAGAATTGGTCTAATTCGTCATTTTTATACTACAGACTTAAAAGCTGAAGATGAAATGTGCACAGCTATTGATAATGCTGCTGAGACATTTAGAAAACTGGGTGCAACAGTTGAAGAAATTAATGTATCTCCCTTAAGTCATTTTTCCTCGTGTAATTCAATAATAATGTACAGTGAAGCACTATCAATTCATGATAAGTGGTTTAAAGAACGACCAAATGACTATAGCAGAGCAACTAGAACAAGGTTAATGCCGGGATTTTTCATCAATGGTGAAGATTATGTAAATGCTTTGAGAACCCGTACAAAACTCGCTCAAGAAATAAATAACCAATTTGCTAATTTTGATTTAATTATGACCGCTTCAAGTATGGAAGAAGCTTGCCGAATCGATGAACCAGAAACAGTAGCAAGAACTTACCCAAGGCAAGCTAGGACAGTATTTAATATCAGTGGGCATCCTGCATGTTCAATACCAACAGGATTATCAACAAATGGATTACCTCTGGGTTTTCAAATTGCTGGACCTTATTTTGATGAGTCTACAATTTATCAAGCTGCATGGTCGTACGAACAAGAAAATCCTTTTCACAACGTGCATCCAGAAATTAAGTAATATTTCTACTCTCTAGCCAATGTTTTTTTTGTGCCATTCGTGCTTCTTCATTTGTTGGCTGATAATTAGCAAGAAATTCATTTTTAAATGTATTAAATGTATTATTTAAAATGGATTTACGTATATTAACCATAAGATTTTTTAAAAAAAATAAATTATGTATAGTTGCTAGACGATAACCAAGTATTTCTGATACTTTAAACAATTGATGGATATATCCAGTCGAATAATTTTGACAACACTCACAAAGACAATCATCTTCTAAAGGTCTATCTAGTACTTTATTTATAGATTTTTTTATATTCTTTCGACCTAGATTTGTAAAAATTGCACCGTTTCTAGCAAGTCTTGTAGGCAGTACACAATCAAACATATCAATACCTAAACTGACACATGTTACTAAATCTTCAGGTGAACCAACTCCCATTAAGTATCTTGGTTTATCAAAAGGAAGATTTTGAGTACATTCACTAACTATCCTATACATTGTTGCTTTATCTTCTCCTACAGCTAATCCTCCGATGGAATAGCCTGGCAAATCTAATTCTGATTCAAAAAAACAAGATTCTTTTCTTAAATTAGAATAAACACCACCCTGAACAATACCGAATAAGGTACTGCTAGAACTATCATGAGAATTTACAGATCGTATTAACCAATCATGAGTTCTTTGCATTGAATTTCTAACTGCTAATTCATCATCTGCAGAGTAGATACAATGATCTAATGGCATCACAATATTCGAACCTATTATTTTTTGTATATCAATTACTGACTCAGGCGAAAAAAAATGAGATGAACCATCGATATGAGATTTAAATACGACACCATCCTCACTAATCTTCGTATTATGATTAAGACTAAATACTTGATATCCTCCACTATCAGTAAGGATAGATTTAGGCCAATTCATAAAATTATGTAACCCTTTATATTCTGAAAGAACTTCAGTACCAGGAGTTAAATATAAATGATAAGTATTACTTAAAATAATATCAAAATTAAGATCAATAAGGTCTTGGGAAGACAAAGTACGTACAGCTGATTTAGTAGCTACAGGCATAAATACTGGGGTTGAAATTTCATTTCCGTCTACAGATAATATCCCAGCTCTGGCACCTTCATTATTGTTATGAATATTAAATGAAAATGACATAGTATCAATCTAGGTTATTACATGTCTCGATTCGAAGTTTTTGATCATTGATTCCTCAGCCAAAGTCAAAGCTATATCATCTAAACCTTCAAGCAAACATTGTTTTTTGAATGAATCTATAGAAAATTCTATGGTCAATTCTTCAGAATCTGTTATGACCCCTGATTCCAAGTCAACAGTTAAAGAGTATTCTGGGTTTTTGGATGATTTCTTAATAATCTTATCTATAATCTTTTCATCTAAAACTATAGGTAACATACCATTTTGAAAACAGTTATTTCTAAAGATATCAGCAAAACTTGGTGCTAAAATAGTTCTAAATCCATAATCATTTAAAGCCCAAGGTGCATGTTCTCGTGATGATCCACTGCCGAAATTAGCACCAGCAACTAAAATAGTAGCTTCATTGTAACGTGTATCATTTAATATAAATTCTGGATCAGGATTACCATCAGGTAATTTTCTCCATGCATCAAATAAATATTGACCAAAACCTGTTCTTTCAACTCTTTTTAAATACTTAGCAGGTATAATTTGATCAGTATCTACATTAGCTCGATTTAAAGGAAGAACCTTACCATTCGTTTTAATATATTTTTCCATAAATAAATTCCTTAATATTTTTATCTAAATGACCAGTCTCTAATATCGACAAAAGTACCTTGTATTGCAGCAGCAGCTGCCATCTGAGGGCTAACTAAATGTGTAAGCCCACCTGGACCTTGTCTACCTTCAAAATTTCTATTAGAAGTAGAAGCGCATCTTTCTCCAGGTGATAGAATATCAGGGTTCATACCCAAACACATGGAGCATCCAGCATCTCTCCATTCAAATCCTGATTCTTTAAAAACTCTGTCCAATCCTTCTTTTTCAGCTTTTTCTTTAACTTTAAATGAACCCGGAACAACAATAGCATTAATTGTTTCACTTACTTTATATCCCTTGACAACTTCAGCTGCAGCACGTAAATCTTCAATTCGAGAATTAGTACAGGAGCCAATAAATACTCGATCCAATGATATATCCTTTATTGGTGTTCCCGCATCTAATTGCATATAATCTAAGGCTTTACGACTTGCTAATTGTTGGCTTTCTAATTCAAAAGAATCAGGATTAGGTACAGAATCAGTAATCTTTGCAACCATACCGGGGTTAGTGCCCCAAGTAACAAAAGGAGCTAAATCTTCAGCATTAATTATTACTACTTTGTCATATTCCGCATCAGGATCAGTTTTATATTGATCCCATTTTTCAACAGCTTTATCGAAATTTCTTCCTTTGGGACAATGAGGTCGTCCTTTTAAATATTCATAGGTAATCTCATCTGGGGCAATCATTCCAGCTCTTCCACCAGCCTCAATCGACATATTGCAAACAGTCATTCTGCCTTCCATGGACAATGACCGGATAGCTTCACCTGTATACTCAATAACATGTCCGACTGCACCATCAACACCTATCTGCCCAATTACTCCTAGGATAATATCCTTAGCAGTAACACCAAAAGGTAATTTGCCATCTACTCTAACTTCCATTGTCTTAGGTTTACTCTGACGTAGACATTGTGTAGCAAGCACATGTTCGACTTCAGAAGTACCTATACCAAATGCTAGTGCTCCAAAAGCCCCATGCGTTGATGTATGGCTATCTCCACAGACGATTGTTTTACCTGGTTGTGTGTAACCTTGCTCAGGACCAATTACGTGAACGATACCCTGGCCTGCGCTATTCATTCCATAATAAGTAATACCAAATTCTTTAACATTTCTATCAAGATACTCAATTTGTGTTCTTGATATTTGATCAGCAATAGGTAAATGTCTATCTTTAGTAGGTACATTATGGTCAACAGTTGCAATTGTAAGGTCTGGTTTTCGAACTTTCCTATTACTATTTCTAAGTCCATCAAATGCTTGCGGTGATGTTACTTCATGAATTAAGTGTAAATCTATATATATCAATGATGGTTTATCAATATCTTGAACGACAACATGCTCACTCCAAATTTTATCAAATAAAGTTTTCCCCATGATTTCCTCTCTTGAACTTTTGATAATACAAAGAATTCTTTTTTAGTTAAGTGAACCAATACTTAATAGTCGATTAAGAGCATTCATATAAGCTTTTGCTGATGCAACAATAATATCTGTATCAGCGCCCCTACCCACGTATTCAGCTTCTTGACTAACGATTCTAATAACTACTTCTCCTACAGCATCAATTCCTTCTGTAACAGACTTAACACTAAACTCAGTCAACTCATTATCTACATTAATAACTCTATTTATCGCTTGGTAAACAGCATCAACAGGACCAGTGCCAGTTGCAGCATCAGTCTTAGTAGTTCCATCAGGGCCAGTAACAGTAATTGTTGCCGTAGGAATACCTTGATCTCCACATGTAACTTGAATTTGATCTAAAGTAAAAGTTTCATCAAAACTTCTTCTTTGATCTTTCATCAGGGCTTCTAAATCTCTATCAGTTACCTCTCGTTTTTTATCAGCTAAAACTTTGAATTCTTCAAATAGTCTATTTAGTTCAGCATCGGATGGTTCATAACCTAACTCATTCAACCTGGATTTTAAACCATGCCTACCACTGAGTTTTCCTAGCACCAGTTCACTACTTGGCCACCCAACCATTTGAGGATCCATAATTTCATAGGTAGTTCTATCTTTCAATAATCCATCTTGGTGAATTCCTGATGCATGACGAAAAGCATTACCCCCAGTTACGGCTTTATTGGGCTGAATTGCAAATCCGGTTATATCACTAACTAACCTACTGGATCTATATATTTGAGTTGGATCAATATTAAGATCAACTTGATAATAATCCTTACGAGTATGAAGAGCCATAATAACTTCTTCAAGAGCAGCATTCCCTGCTCTTTCACCAATACCATTAATACACCCTTCAATTTGGCGAGCTCCTACTTTAACAGCAGCTAAACTATTTGCTACTGCCATACCTAGATCGTTATGGCAATGGACACTGATATTAGCTTTTTCGATATTGGGAACTTTTTCTTGAATATCAACAAGTAACTTAGCAAATTCTCTAGGATCAGCATATCCAACAGTATCAGGAATATTCAAAGTTGTTGCGCCCGCATTAATACAAGCTTCAAGCATAGCGAATAAGTACTCGGGGTCAGTTCTAGTAGCATCCATAGGAGAAAATTCCACATCTTCACAGTAACTCTTAGCTCGAGTTACATTATCTACTGCCATTGCTAAAACTTCTTCGCGATTCTTTTTTAATTGATGAGCAATATGAATATCAGAGCTTGATAAGAAAATATGAATCCTTGGGTGTGATGCACCTTTAATTGCTTCCCAAGTCCTATCAACAGCTTTATTATTTGCATGAGATAAAGCAGCTATAATGGGGCGTCTTATTTCATCTGCAATCTTTTTCACTGCAGCAAAATCACCTGGAGAACTCATAGGAAAACCTGCTTCAATAATATCAACACCTAGTCGATCGAGTTGCTGAGCAACTTCATATTTTTCATCAATTGTCATAGCAGCACCAGCTGCTTGCTCACCATCACGAAGAGTTGTATCTAGTATTAACACTTTATCTGTCATAATGTCTCCCCTATCCTAGCTTGCTTAATTAACTTAAACAGTATCTTTTAACCAAGGCATCATGCCTCTTAGATCTTTACCGATGGATTCAATAGGATGGCTTGCATTTTCTTTTCTTGTTCGATGAAAAGTTGGTCTACCTTCATCATTTTCAGTAATCCATTCTCTAGCAAAGGTTCCATTCTGTATTTCTTCCATAATTTTTTTCATATTTTCTTTAACAGATTCATCAACAACCCGAGGCCCCCTTGTAAGACCACCATATTCAGCGGTATCACTAACTGAATACCACATATATTCCATTCCGCCTTCATAAAGAAGGTCGACAATTAATTTCAACTCGTGCATAACCTCAAAGTATGCTGACTCTGGTTGGTATCCAGCTTCAACCATAGTTTCGTATGCTGATTGGACCAGAGATGTTACTCCTCCACATAAAACAGCCTGTTCTCCAAATAAATCAGTTTCTGTTTCTTCTTTAAATGTTGTTTCTAAAACACCCGCTCTCATAGATCCAATAGCCTGAGCATAAGCAAGTGCTATATTTTTAGCATTTCCAGTATAATCTTGATGTACAGCAATGAGAGAAGGAACACCATTTCCTTGTTGAAAAACCGCTCTCACACGATGTCCAGGAGCTTTTGGAGCTATCATCCAAACATCTATGTTTGAATTCGGCACTATGGTTTGGTAATGAATCGTGAAACCATGGGCGAATGCAATGCTTTTACCTGAAGTCAAATTTGGTTCAATTTCATTTTTAAAAACCTCAGCCTGACTAGTATCTGGAAGCAGCATCATTATAATATCAGCATTTTGAGCAGCATCTGAAGAAGTCATAACTTTAAACCCATCAGATTCAGCCTTAGCCCAACTTGAACTTCCTTCATATAAACCAATAATAACTTTGATACCATTATCTTTCATATTTAAAGCATGTGCGTGCCCTTGACTCCCATAACCAATTATTGCAACAGTTTTATCTGCAATATAAGAACTATCCGCATCTTTGTCGTAATATACAGTCGCCGCCATTTAATACACCTCTAATTCTGTTTTTATAAATTTTGATCATAATCTTTTGGACGATTATTGAGTCTTGCTGCCCCAGTAACATTGGTACCACTCTGAGCAGTTATAACATTACCCCTAGACATTGCCACAGCCCCGGTACGCACAACTTCTCTGATTCCAAATGGTTGTAATAAAATAATAAATCTATCTATTTTTGATTGATCCCCAGTAATTTCAATTACAACTGTTTCTACTCCAACATCTACAATTTTCGACCTGAATATATCACTTAGTTGTATGATCTCAGACCTATTCTGATTTGAGGCTGAAACTTTTACGAGAGCCATTTCTCGAACAATAGAATTATCTTCATCTAAATCTGTAACCCTGACGACATCAACAAGTTTATATAATTGTTTAGTAACTTGTTCAACTGTCGCATCATCTCCTTGGACAACAAATGTCATACGAGCTAATTCTTCAGATTCACTTTGGCCTACAGACAAGCTAGAAATATTGAACCCTCTACGTCTAAACATACCAGATATTCGGTTTAGAACACCGGGTTGATGCAAAACTAATGCAACTAAAGTATGCTCACCTATCGCCACGTTGGTTCCTCCGTAGGTTCTTCTACGATTTCTTTAACGCTCTCTCCTGGTGGAATCATAGGATATACATTTTCTTCATGATCAACCATAAAGTCTATTAATACAGGTCCATCATGTTCCATAGCATCTGTTATTGCATTATCTACTTCAGACTTTTCAGTCACTCTAAAAGAATGTATACCATATGCCTCTGCCAATTTAACAAAATCAGGATTGCCTGAATATTGTGTGGCTGTAAAGGTATCTTCGTAAAAAAGGTGCTGCCACTGTCTAACCATACCTAGAAAATGATTGTTCATAATCGCAAATTTGATAGGTAATTTATTTTCTACAATAGTTGCAAGATCACTTAGTGTCATTTGAAAACCACCATCTCCACAAATAGACCATACAGTTGAATCTGGTCTACCTACCTGTGCGCCCATAGCAGCGGGAACTTCAAATCCCATTGTCCCGAGTCCACCTGAAGTTACCCATGAATTTGGTTCAGAAAAAGTATAATATTGAGCTGTCCACATCTGGTGTTGTCCAACCCCAGTGACAACTACTGCTCCACCCTGAGTTATATCTGATATTTTCTTAATTATATATTGTTGTGTTAATTTATCTTTTTCACGCAACCTCAGGGAAGGATGATTAATTCTCATTTCTTCAATATGTTGCACCCAGTCTTCGTGATTGTTTTGTTTTACTTGAGGATTAAGCGTCTGTAATACACTTTTAACATCCCCAACTAATGGGACTTGTGTCCTTACATTTTGTCCAATTACCGAAGGATCAATGTCTATATGTATAATCTTGGCATTTGGCGCAAAAGAACTAAGTTTACCTGTAACACGGTCATCAAATCTAGCACCCAAACTGATAATTAAGTCAGCTTGATCTAAAGCCATACTAGCGTAAGCAACACCATGCATTCCAGGCATACCTAGGCTAAGTACATGTGTTTCTGGAAACGAACTTATACCAAGCAAAGTAGTGATAACAGGTATTTGAGCTCTTTCGGCTAAATCTTTGACTTCATCAAAAGCACGCGATAGTACAGCACCATGTCCTGATAAGATAACTGGTTTTTTGGCAGAATTGATTAAAGATACTGCTTTTTTTACCTGAGCTAGATTGCCTTCTAAAGTGGGACTATATCCTGGAATATCTACCGTTTCAGGATATATAAACTCTGCCTCTTCCGTAAATAAGTCTTTTGGTATATCGACTAAAACTGGTCCAGGACGACCAGACTTAGCGAGATAGAAAGCTTCTTTTATAACACGTGGTATATCATTTATATCCATAACTAAATAATTATGTTTAGTAACGGGTAAAGTTACACCTGTAATATCGCATTCTTGGAAAGCATCTTTACCCAAGGCTCCTCTAGCAACCTGTCCAGTAATTGCTACTACAGCAGTAGAATCCATATGAGCTGTAGCTAATCCTGTAACTAAATTAGTTGCTCCAGGCCCAGAAGTAGCCATTGCTACTCCAACCTTACCTGTCACTCTGTAATATCCATCTGCAGCCATTGCTGCCCCTTGTTCATGTCGTACAAGGATATGTTTTAATTGAGGATATTCATGAAAAGTCTGATATAAGGGTAAAATAGCACCTCCAGGTATGCCGAACATAGTGTCAACACCCTCTCGAATTAGACTCTCACATACCATCTGAGCGCCCGTAAGCTTCATAATACCTCCAAAAATATCTTTAAAATAAAAAATCCCGTCCCCAGTAAGGGACGAGACAAATATTCCCGCGTTACCACCCTATTTCCTATTCCAACGAAATAGACTCTTTGTGAGCAAATTTCAAGAGCTCACCTCCAACTCTAATCCCAATTTGTTTCAAGTTGGCTGCTCAAGGACGAGTTCGGGGTTAATTGCTACTGACTTTCAGCTACCGTCAGCTCTCTGTATAGCCTTAATCTCCCTACTACTTCCAGTCATTGCAGTGAATGAAAATAATAACATTGACTAGGTTCACTGTCAAGTTAAACAGGTTTGTTCTCTTCTGAAATTGTAGCAGAAGTACATATTTGTTATAGTTGTGCATTATACAAAAAATTTGGATGTGAATTATGCGTATTGGTGTAGTTGGATGCACACATGAATTAGGCGATGGGAAAGGTCAACCGATTGAGGTACTTCAAATATTATCGACTGTTGACCTAATTCTCCATTGTGGAGATTTAGAAACATTAGGAATTTTGGACCACTTGGAAACTATTGCTCCTGTAAAAGCTGTTAGAGGTTACGGGGACCCACATGAATCTGGAGATAGATTAGCTGAACAAACTAGGGTAATAAAAATAGATGATATACGAATAGGTATGATACATGATATTAATTGGCCAGGACCATCCGTAGTTTTTTCAGACACACTTGAATTCAATAAAGTTTCTTCTATAGACTTGCTACTTGAAAAAAAATTTGGCGAGACCGTAGATGTCATCTGCTTTAGCGATACTCACGAAGAATATATTGGGTGGTACCAGGGTAAATTATTTGTAAACCCAGGTAGTACAGCTCATCCTGGTATTCGACACAAAAAGTATGATCTTGGAACTTTGGCAATACTAGATATAAGAAAGAATGTAGTGGCTGCAGAAATAGTTTATCTCAAATATATAAATCAGTACAAAAAAGTATAAATGCCCCCAGCGGGATTCGAACCCGCGATCTCAGCCTTGAAAGGGCTGTGTCCTGGGCCTCTAGACGATAGGGGCATGACGTATATCTTACAGCCTTAAAAAAAGGTGTGCAAATTTTAGGGAAATATTGCTATATTTTGAAGACCAGTATCTTCAGGTAAATCAAACATAAGATTCATATTTTGAATAGCTTGACCCGCAGCACCTTTAACTAAATTATCTATAACGCTTACTACCACTACCCTACCTGTATATTTATCAAAAGTCGGATAAATTATACAATCATTATTTCCAAGTGTTTGCTTGGTTTGGGGTGATCTTTTAGCAACTTTAACAAATTTAGAATTTTGATAAAATTCTTGATAAATTTCAGAGATCATATTTGGATCATTCTCAAGAGATTCTAAAAGCCCTGATTTTGGATTTAGATAAGCAGTACTCAGGATACCTCTTGTCATAGGAATTAAGTGGGGCACAAAGGTTATCCTTGAAGATTGATTAAGATTATTTCTTTGATAAAATCCATTTACTTCTTGTACTATTTCAGGTAAATGACGGTGACCATCTAAACCATAAGCATTTACACTTTCATTAACTTCCGAGAAATGTGTACCTAAACTTAAAGTTCTACCTGCTCCGGAAACTCCCGATTTACTATCGATAATTATATCTGTGTCTACTAGGTCGCCAAAAACTAAAGGAGCGAGTCCTAGTAATGCACTTGTGGGATAACACCCTGGATTAGCTATAAGATCTGCAGTTCTTATATCAGAATTGTTAATCTCTGTTAAACCATAAACTGAATTACTTAATGATTCGGGAGATGGATGATTTTCACCATACCATTCTTTGTATGTTTCTGAATTTTTTAATCGAAAATCTGCACTGAAATCTATTACTTTAATCCCTTGATTAATTAATGGCATACAAGCTTCTGCACTTGCCACTTGTGGCAACGCAGAAAATACTATATCTACAGTGCCAGACAATTCATCTTCTAGTGTCATATCCAGATAATCCAACTGAGGAAAGACATCTGATATATGTGAACCAGCCAGAGATCTACCTGTAATAGAAACTATTTCAGCTTCAGGATGATTAGCAAGTAATCTTGCTAATTCAACCCCACCATATCCTGTGATATTTAATATTCCGATTTTCATTTCACTTAACTCGAATTCAAATAAAAAAAGATTATACCTTAGCAGATAATTTAACACAATGAAGGTGTTATAATAAAAATAGTTTAACACATAGTAGAATTGATAAGGGAGTTAGTATTGAAAAATTACTGGTTAATAAAATCAGAACCAAACACATATTCATTAGAAGATTTGGAGAATGAGGTTAATCAAACTACACACTGGGACGGGGTAAGAAATTATCAAGCGCGAAATAATATGCAAAAAATGCAAATAGGTGACGATCTATTATTCTATTATTCCAATTCAAAACCAAGAATAATAGTAGCGATAGTAACAGTCACGAAAGAGGCATACCCTGACCATACAGCATGGGATCAAAGTGATATACATTTTGATGAAAAAAGCACCCCAGATAATCCTCGTTGGTTTATGGTTGATGTTCAAATTAAAGAAAAGTTTGATAACCCTATACATGTTGATGAACTTAAACAAATTCCTGAATTAGAAAACATGGTGCTTTTCAAAAATCAAAGATTATCAGTACAACCAGTAACAAAAGAAGAATGGGATATTATAATTAGTTTAAAGTCCTAATTAATTGTAAGAAAATATTATGAATAAAAAAGACAGAGTGATTTTCATTTCTAAGTATCTTGAAGAATTATATCCAAACACGACTGTACCATTATATCATTCAAATAAATATGAACTCCTTATTGCAGTGTTATTAAGTGCTCAATGTACAGATGCCAGAGTAAATAAAGTAACTCCAATACTTTTTTCGAAAGCGAACAAACCGGATACAATGATAAATATAAGTATCGATGATATTTATAATATTATACGACCTTGTGGATTAGCACCCAAAAAATCTAAAGCCATATGGGATCTTTCTCACATCTTAGTTGAAAAATATAATAGTAACGTTCCAGAAAGTTTTGAAGACCTAGAATCACTCCCAGGAGTTGGACATAAAACAGCAAGCGTAGTTATGTCTCAGGGTTTTGGCCATCCAGCATTTCCAGTTGACACCCATATACACAGACTTGCCCAAAGATGGGGGTTAACAGATGGTAAAAATGTTGTACAAACCGAAAGAGACCTTAAACGACTTTTTCCAAAAGATTCTTGGAATAAATTACATTTACAAATTATTTACTATGGACGTGAATACTGCACTGCTCGTGGATGTAAAGGTAACAAGTGTGTAGTTTGTACAACTTGTTACCCTAATAGACAATCTTCTCTAAATTAAAATAATATGTTGTTCAATTAATAGAATTGCTGTATATAAACTTGCAACAATGCTTTTTAACTGTTTAGTATATATATTGTCGGTAAAATAAACTTGAAAATTAACCACCCAATAATTTGATAAAAAAATAATGTCACTTGAAGAAACGATATCAAAACTTAATACTATAAAAGACACTTTGGAAGAATTTGATGAAAATGATTTATCTGAACTTTCAGGAATTAGTCCATCGGAAATTGATAAATTTGCAGGGTGGTGGGCTTCTTTGAATGAGTTGCGAAAATTAAACTTAATTCAAAAAATTAATCAAATTGCCGAAGAAAATTTTGAATTAGAGTTTACTGAAATATTATATTTCACCTTGAGAGATACAAACCCTGATATACGTATAGAATCTCTGAATGGTTTATGGGAATGTGAGGACTACCGTATCGGAGATGTTGCTTCAGAAATTTTACTAGAAGATAGTGAAGAATCTGTGAAGATTGAAGCATGTAAATTACTAAGAAAATTTTGTTATCTTATAAAAGATGGCAAAATATCTGGGCGTATTTCAGAAAAAATAATTCATTCTTTAAATTTAATTCTTTCAAATACTAGCATGGATTCTGAATTATGGAGAAGAACCTTAGAATCCACAGCAAGCTTTGATACTGAATCAATAAATCAACATATAAATAATGCCTATCATTCAAAAGATCGATTGCTCATATCAAGTGCAATATTTGCAATGGGTGAAACTGATAATATCGAATGGTTAAATATCGTTATTACAGAAACCTATAATGATTTGCCTGAAATTCGATATGAGGCAGCTGTGGCATTGGGAAAATTAGGAAATGAATCAGTATTACCTAATATAAAAGAATTATTAAATGATGAAGATATTGAAGTACAAAATTGTGCTATCCAATCATTAGGTGTTATCGGAGGCCCAATTGCGAAAAAAATGCTTTTGAGTTTACCGAGTGATATGCCAGAAATTAAGGAATCTTTAGAATTAGCATTAGAAAACCTTGAAACATAAATGCTTTATTTTTAATATATTATTATGGAAATCATACAAAACAAAAAGATAATAGCTTCAGGCGGTGTAATATATCGTAACATTAATAAAAAAGAAATTATTGTATGTCACAGATCCAAAACAAACCTTTTCGCACTTCCAAAAGGAAAAAGTGAAAGTGATGAAAGTTTAGAAAATACTGCTTTAAGAGAAGTACTGGAAGAAACAGGATTAGAATGTAAGATTGTAAAATCTTTAGATACAATAGAATATTTAGTACCTCATAAAGCAAAATATTTTCCAAAGGAAGTTACCTTTTATTTAATGGAGGTTATTGGAGGTAATTTGGAAAATCATGATCAAGAATTTGATGAAGTAAGATGGATAGGAATAGAAAAAGCAAAAACCATTTTAACCTTCCAAAGCGAATCAGATATCATAAATAAAATTTTAGATAACGAAAGTAAAATATAATGGAATCTGGAATAATCAATTCTGGGAAAATACTTTTACGCCCCAAATCTATTGAAGATGCACATGATGATTACACTTGGAGGTGTGATGAAGAATTATCTCAATTAGATGCTTCAAGGCCAATAAAACAAACGTTTGAAGAATATATGAGAGGTTATAAATATGAATTAAACTATTCAAACCCTTATTCTATACGGTTCGCAATTGATACAATCGAAGGTAAACATATTGGCAATATGATGTGCTATGACATTAATACTCTTATGGGTGAATGTGAAATAGGAATAATGATCGGTGACAGAGATTATTGGAATAATGGGTATGGATTTGATAGTATGGTCGGATTATTAGACCATATGTTTACATACAGAGGTATGTACAAAATATACCTCCATACTCTGGTGTGGAATACCAGAGCTCAAAAATCTTTTCAGAGGTGTGGATTTACTACAATAGAGACGGTAAGAAAATATGGATATGACTTTATGTATATGGAATTAGAAAAAAATAACTGGGCAAATAATAGGGCAACTATAATGGAAACAATTGAAAAACACGGCAGTGAAGTCGTTGATTTCGACCAAGACTCGTTATAGACTGGTACTAATTTTACTTAAAAGAATTCTAAGGAAAGAATTATGCCAGAAGAAAATACTATAATCCCCGAATCATTACTTGAGGCTATTGGTGTAGAATCTGATCCAATAACTTATGAAATAGAAAAAGGACATATAGCAAGATTTGCTGAAGCAATTGGCGATGAAAACCCCTTGTTCAGTGATGAAATAAAAGCAAGAAATTCAAGATATGGTGGTATTATTGCACCTCCTACATTTTATCGTGCCTTACGCCCAGGATCATTACCTGAAAGTGCGGAGAGTCCTTTTACTCGAAATTTAGATGCAGGTAGTGATTGGGAATTTTTTGAACCTATACGTCCTGGAGATAGAATAACTGTTACGATTAAGTTAGCAGATGTAGTTGAAAGAGAAGGTCGATTAGGGAAAATGATAATTATTACAAGAGAAACAAGATACGAAAATCAATTAGGCCAAATTGTAGCCACTCAAAAAACAAACGGTATTAGCTACTAATAGAACAAGGAGATTTATTATGTCCAAAGAAACGTTATATTGGGACGATGTTGAAGAAGCTTCAGAAGTAACACCTCTACCTAAAAATGCTAGTAGTCAATTGTTAGTAAAGTATGCAGGTGCATCTGGTGATTTTTATCAAATTCATTATGATGTAGAGTTTGCAAAAAATAACAATCTTCCTGGAATTATCATACACGGTGCTTTAAAAAATGCCTGGTTAGGTCAATTAATGACTGATTGGATTGGAGAAACAGGTATGTTAAGGAAACTTAGTTGCCAATACAGAGCCATGGATGTACCAAATGAAGATTTGATTTGTAAAGGTATTGTTACAAAAAAATATCAGGATGGAGATCATCATCTTTTAGATTGTGATATATGGCTAGAAAATAGTAAAGGTGATAGAACTACACCTGGCACAGCCACTGTTGAACTTCCAATAAAAGATTAATAAAAAGAGCCATAGATTTATGGCTCTTTTTATTTTAATTATCCTGCCTTCATTGGATTTAATGGATCGAGTATTTCTACATTTATTCCAGAATTAATTAGTGACTTGAATTTTTCAGGATCGCCCCCAGTAGCAAAACCATAATGAACAGGAATAACTGTACCTGGTTTAAGCATTTCATTAACTGCTTTAGCTGCATCTATTTCATCCATAGTATAACCAGCATTACCAATCGGTAATAATGCTAAATCTAGAGGTGACATTGCAGAAAATTCTTCAATTAAATCTGTATCACCAGAATTTAAAATTCTAGCTCCACCAAATTCAAATATAAATCCTATGTTGAAACTATCGTGACCGTTATTTCGTGGATGAAAATCATTGTACCCAGCAACACCTTCAAGGGTTATTCCTGAGACAGTATTTTTATCTCCTTCTTTCATAACAACTATTTCGCTACTAACATTACCTTTAATTTTTTGTTCAATTCCGCTATTGTTGCATACCAGTATAGTACCTTCTTTAGAAACAGCATTAATGGCATCTAAATTAAAATGATCACCATGTTCATGTGTTAAGAGAATAATGTCGGCTTTATCACTACCTATAAGATCATCATTTAAACCAAATGGATCTACCCAAATTGTAGTATTTCCTGTGTTAAATTTAACTGTAGACTGAATGTATCGAGTAACTTCTACTTGACCCACTGTTACATTACTAGACATATACCCTCCTTAAGAATTTTGATAAGCATTGTCCATTAATTACCAATCTTCATTATAAATGTCAATTATAATTGAGAATAAGACTCATTCCTGAGCTTAAAAGAAAATCGAGAAATATTTAAAATATAGAAATCATTTTAATGTTTAAAAAACAATATAAAATATAATTAGAGTATGTGTTTATAAAGATAAAACAGTATCTAAATCTTTATCTCCTCTACCGCTTAACCCTATAACAATATTATCTTCTGAAGAAAAGTTCTTTATTAGTTGAGGTAAATATCCAATAACATGTGCAGGCTCTAAGGCTGGAATAATACCTTCAGTTGAACAAAGTAGTTTAAAACCCTTAATAGCCATTTCATCATCCGCTGAAACGTATGTCGCTCTTTCTGTATCTTTCAAGTATGCATGTTCAGGCCCTACTCCCGGATAATCTAACCCAGCAGAAACACTATGAGTTTCTTGAATTTGACCATAATTATCTTGCAATAAATATGTATAAGTGCCATGAAGAACACCAGGTTTACCTTTTACCAAAGTTGCAGCTGTGGCATTAGTATTTTCACCTTTGCCACCTGCCTCAACACCAATCAATTTAACATCTAAATCGTTAATAAAGGGGTAAAATATGCCAATTGCATTACTGCCCCCTCCAACACATGCTATTACTGCATTTGGTAATGTTCCTAATTGATTAAGACTTTGCTCTCTCACTTCGGCTCCAATGACTGACTGAAAATCACGAACGATTACAGGATATGGATGAGGTCCAATGGCACTACCAATAAGATAATGAGTAGTATCAACGTTGCTAACCCAATCTCTTATTGCTTCATTTATAGCATCCTTAAGTGTTTTAGTGCCGCTATTAACAGGAATTATATTTGAACCTAGTAATTCCATTCTGCGGACATTTGGATTTTGTCTTTCAATATCTATTTCACCCATGTAAACATGGCATTCCAAGCCTAATTTAGCACAAACAGTAGCAGTTGCAACTCCATGCTGGCCAGCTCCAGTCTCAGCAATTATACGTGTTTTACCCATTTTTTTAGCTAAGAGAGCTTGACCTATTGCATTATTAATTTTATGTGCACCAGTATGGGATAAATCTTCTCTTTTAAGATATATTTTGGGACCATTAAAATGTTTAGTAAGATTTTCGGCATAGTATAATGGGGTAGGTCGCCCAACAAAATATTCTAATAAACTAGAGAATTCATTAATAAAATCCGGATCGTTTTTTATATTTTCGTATGACTCTAATAATTCATCCAATGCAGGAATAAGTGTTTCAGGGACATATCTACCACCAAAATCCCCAAATCTACCTTTATCATTTGGCCATAATACTTTAGATTCCTTATTCATTAGTACCACTCTTTGCGTTTGATATAAATTCTATGATTTTATCTGAACTTTGTAATTTTTCAGATTCAACTCCGCTCGCCACATCGACGCCCCATGGTTTAATATAATCTATCATACTTTTGACATTTAATGGAGTTAATCCACCAGCTAGAATGATATCAAAATTTGCGGCAATTTCTTTGGCAATATCTAAAGATACTTGAGTACCAGTGCCTCCATAAAATCCTGGTATAGAAGATTCTATAAGTGGGATTATATTATTATTGGTTATATTATTTATTATCGGGAATAATGTTTTTCTGATTAAGGTAATATCTGAATCTTGTTCAATTTTAAGTGATTTTATAACTGGCAACCCTATTTGGTTACAATAATCTAAATTTTCATTACCACTAAGTTGAACATAATCTAGCTGACATTTATTAATTATTTCTAAAACATCCTCTATGGATTGATCTGCAAATATTCCAACTTTTTTAATATTTGAAACTGAATTTGAAATATTAACTGCAGATAAAATGTCCACTTTTCTATCGACATTTGGAACGAAATTCAAACCAATGAAATCAGCTGAAGAGCTTTCACAGACTAATGCAGATTCTATATCTCTTACTCCACAAATTTTAACTTTCATGAATTCCCATCAATTCTCTTATTTTCAGACCTATATTTTCTGAACGCATAATAGATTCTCCAACCAAAACCGCGTTGACACCTAGATTTTTCATCCTACGTACATCTTCATAAGAATCGATACCACTTTCCGCCACTACAATTTTACCATTTGGGATTAATGGCATTAATTTTTCAACTAAATTCATATCCATTGAAAAGTCATGTAGGTTTCTATGATTTATACCAATGATATCAGCACCTGAATCTATAGCTATTTGTAGTTCTTCCTTATTATGGGTTTCAACTAAGGGTTGAATCCATAAGGTATTACATAATTCAATTAATTCTTTCAACCGAGATGGTTCTAAGGCAGATACCATTAGTAATAAAGAATCTGCACCATGTTTCCTGGATTCATAAATCTGATATTCGTCAATAATAAAATCTTTTCGAAATATCGGTACACTTGTTGATGTCAAAAGAGAACTTACCTCAGAAAGATGTGAAATATCACCTTGAAAAAAATCTTTGTCTGTCAAAATCGATATAGCAGCAACATTAGATTCGGAATATTCTATGGCTAATTGTTTTGGATCATAATCTTCTGATATTATTCCTTTCGAAGGAGATGCTTTCTTCATTTCTGCGATAAGCATAACCCTATCACCCATAAGTGATCCTGAAAAATTTTTGGGGATAGTATTCTTTTCAATATCTTTTATTAATAATTCAATAGGAATATTTTCTTTTTGTAATGCTATATATTTTTGCTTAGTTAATAAAATATTCTCTAATATAGAAGGTTTTTGCATTATCAATCCTCATACAGATTTTAAGCTTTGAGTTATTTGTATTATTTCTTCCAATTTCGAAACTACTGATCCATCTGCAATCAACTCTCTTGCTAGGATAACACCTTCATGAATAGATCCTACTTTATTTCCAACAAACAAAACTGCAGCAGCGTTTAAGACAACAAAGTCTACTGCCGAGCCTTTGCCCTGAATTATTTCCTGAAACATATTTACATTATCAGAAATCTCCCCACCTCGAAGATCGTTCATATCATATCGCTTCATACCGAAATCTTCAGGGGCAACTTGATATTCTTTTATACCTTCATGAGTAACTTCCCAAATTTGACTTGGACCACATACAGAAATTTCATCTAATCCTTCTAATCCATGAACAATTAAAGCGTGTTCGATATTAAATGATTTAAGAACATTTGCCATTTTTATTCCTATCGTAGCATCAGAAACGCCTAGAACTTGCGCATTTGCATTTGCAGGATTAGTTAATGGTCCCAAAAAATTAAATACTGTTCTTAATCCAAGTTCTCTTCTAGTTGGCCCAACATGTCTCATTGCAGGATGAAAAGTTTGAGCAAACATAAATCCAAAATTTGTTTTTTCTATTGATTGAGCAACTAAATCTGGCGATAGATCAATGACTACGCCAAGACCTTCTAAGACATCTGCGCTGCCACTTTTACTAGAGGCTGCTCGATTTCCATGCTTAGCTACTTTAACTCCACCTGATGCGGCTATTATTGCGGAAATAGTTGAAGCATTAATTGTGCCAAACCCATCTCCACCTGTGCCACAAGTATCAACTAAATAAGAAGTATTAGAAACGGTTAAAGAATTATTTCTCATAGATGTGGCCATCCCAGTTATTTCTTCTACAGTTTCTCCTTTTATACGAAGTGCGACAAGAAAAGCTGAAATCTGTGCAGAAGTAGCTTCTCCATTCATTATAAAATCCATACTCTCTTTAGATTCTTCAAGGCTTAAATCATTACCTTGAATTAACTTTTCTATACTATTGTTGAACATAATTATTCTCCATTACCTAAATCATTTATATTTTTCGAAAAAATTACTTATGATCTTTTTCCCGTAATCAGTCATTATAGATTCTGGGTGGAATTGTACTCCTTCAATGGGATATTCTTTGTGACGTAATCCCATAACTAGTTCATTTTCTGTCCATGCAGTAATGATTAATTCTTCAGGTATCGTATCCTTTTCTACTGCCAATGAATGATATCTTATACCTTCAAATGGAGAAGGAATATCATTAAAAAGACTTTCCCCATCGTGGTGTATAGCAGAAGTTTTACCATGTTTTATCTCACCCGCATAAGATACTTTTGCACCAAAAACGTGCCCAATGCATTGATGCCCCAAGCATACACCAAGGGTAGGAATAGTTTTTGATAATTCACGTATAACATCTATGGAAATTCCTGCTTCAATTGGGGTACAAGGACCTGGAGATATAACAAGATGAGATGGGTCTAATTCGATTATATCCTCCAGAGATACTTTATCATTTCGAAAAACCTGAACATCAGATCTTATTTCCAAAATGTATTGGTATAAATTGTATGTAAAGCTATCATAATTATCAATTAACGCTATCATGATTTATATCCTCATTTAAATATAATCAAACTCTATATTCATCAAATTCATCAGCATTCTCAATGGCTCTTAGCGGAGCTGACGCTTTATTAATAGTTTCTTGATATTCAGACTCAGATTCACTATCAAATACTATTCCTCCACCAGCTTGGATGTAGGCAGTATTATCTTTATATACTATTGTACGAATTGGTATTGCTGTATCCATATTTCCATTAAAACTAAAATATCCTATTGCCCCTCCATATGGACCACGTTTAGCTTTTTCCATTTCATAAATGATTTCCATAGCCCTAACTTTTGGGGCACCAGATAATGTTCCTGCAGGGAGACAAGAACGAAGAGCATCATAAATGGTACAATCTTCTCTTAATATTCCTCTAACTTCAGATTCAATATGCATGACATGAGAATATTTGACAATTCTCATCAAATCTACTACTTCAACAGAACCCGTTTGAGCAACACGGCCAACATCATTGCGAGCTAGGTCTACTAGCATGATATGTTCTGCTCGTTCTTTTTCATCTGCCAGCAATTTATTCTCAAATTCTTGGTCTTGTTCATTAGTTGAGCCACGAGGGCTTGTGCCTGCTAATGGATAACTATAAATAAACCCATCTTCTACTCTGACTAATGCTTCTGGTGAAGCCCCGATAATATTGAAGTCGCCAAAATTAAGATAATACATATAGGGAGAAGGGTTTAATTTTCTCAATGAACGATAAATATTAAATGGATGGGCTTGAGTAGTCTTAGTAGTTCTTTTTGAGACAACTACTTGAATCACATCTCCAGCAATAATGTAATCCCTACATTTTTCAATAATATTAGAATATTCTGGTAATTCGAAATTAACTTTTGTTTCTGGTACAAAATTCAGGAGTTTCTTATCCTTACTATTATCTAAAGTTAATGATTTGGATAAGTCCTCCAAAATATTTTCAATTTTATATACAGCCTCATTATAATTTTCTTGAATATTACCATTTGTTCTGACATGAGAAACAATTTTAATAACATGTCTAATATGATCAAACACTATAACGGTATCAGTTAATAATAAAATTGACTCAGGTATACCTATTGGATCATATTCTGGCAAATTAATTCTCGGTTCAAAATAACGAATAGTATCATACGACAAATATCCGACTGCACCACCCACAAAACGTGGTAAATCTTCTGAAGGATATGCCTTATATTGACATAATTCAGATTCAATCAAATTTAAGGGGTCTACTTCCCCATGAATCGTACCCTTGCCTGTTTCAATGACTTTGTATGGATCACAACCTATAAAACTAAAACGTGCTTGCCGTTCTCCACCTTCAACGCTTTCTAATAAGAAAGAGTATTTATCTCTCGCAATTTTTAAATACACTGAAACAGGAGTTTCAAGATCCGCATTAATTTCACGATATATAGGAATCAGATTATACCCTTGATTAGCTATATTTATTACATTCTCAATAGTTGGTTGATACATAATTTAATCCCATTGTTTCACGTACTTCATACATAGTTTTTTCAGCAGTTAACTTGCCCTTCGCAGACCCCTCATTTATGCATTCATCTACAAAATTAGGATCATTTTGATATCTATTCCTATTTTCTCTTATTGGATCAAGAAAATTATTAATAGCTATTATCAATTTTTGTTTAACTTCAACATCTCCAACTTTACCTTGTGTGTAACGTTCTTTAAGGTCATTTACTTCTTCCGTATTGGTATTAAAGGCATCATGATATTGAAATACAGGGTTTCCTTCAACGTGACCCGGATCAGTTGCTCTTAATCTTGTAGGGTCTGTATACATTGACATTATTTTTTTATTGACCATATCAGAATCATCTGACAAATAAATAACATTACCTATACTTTTACTCATTTTTGATTGACCATCAGTACCTAGCAAACGAGCTACCCGACCGACTAAACTATCTGGTTCAGGAAAAACATTTCCATATCTATTATTAAATCTTCTAGCAATCTCTCTTGTCATTTCAATATGGGGTAACTGATCTTCTCCTACAGGAACCAAATCAGCTTTAGGGAGTAAAATATCTGCAACTTGGCTTACTGGGTACGTATAAAAACCAACAGATAAACTTGTATTTGATATTCTTTCTCTTTCTGATTTAAGAGTTGGATTTCGTTCTAACATACCTAACGGAGTTAACATTGAAAGAAGCATGGCAAGTTCCGCATGTTCTGGAACATAGCTTTGGACAACAAATGTAGACCTATCGGGATCTAGTCCAACACTTAACCAATCTAGAACAACATCACGTACCGCAATTTTTATATTTTCCATTTCATCAATGTGATCACCTAGCGCCTGATAATCCGCGATTAGAAAATAACAATCATATTCTTCTTGAAGACGAATCCAATTTTCTAAAGCTCCTACATAATGCCCTAAATGTAATTTTCCTGTTGGTCGTATACCTGTTAATATTCTTTTTTTCATATTCTCTCTTTCAAAAAAAAATCCCATCCCCTTAACAAGGGACGGGATACCGCGTTGCCACCCTAATTGCTTATATAGCCACTCAATGATTAAATAAATTAACCAAGCTTATAACGGTGCTTAGCCGATACTTCATACTACATTGTTCCGAAGTACTGCTCTAAGGTCCATTCTAACTTTACTTTTGGTGCTGGTTCTCAGCCAATCCAGCTCTCTGTCCCTAGCCTAAGTTATACTAATCCTCTTCATTGCATTTACCTATTCAATTTTATGAAAAGTATAGATTTAGATATATATAGTGTCAAGTTGAGTACGAAAATTATTATTTTACAGCATAGGAATGTAATTCAGCAGTGATAACTAATCGATGATCATACACCCATTTAGGAACACAGGTTACTAATGTTAAAGAATATGAATCCGTATCATATAAAGTTAATTCATCCTCATGTACTACCTTGGAAGAAATCACTTTGTATTTATACATAAAATACTCATCGTCAAAGTATACAAAGACATCTTTTCCAGTTCTCAATAGGTCAGGAATTTCAGGAAGCTTTTTAAATATTGATCCTTCGCCATAGAGTGGACTTTCTAAATGACCAAAAAACCAAATATTCTTTTTATTAGGTTCTATTGTGGAAGGTATGTAACCGACAACTTTATTAGGAGTTTCATATTCATTAGAGTCACCTATATCTTGAACTTCAAGGCCGGAAAGATTTGAATCAACTGATATTGAAGGGATATAAATTTTATTCAACTTAGATATACCGTCAACAAGGAATTTTTTGTCTAAATAAAATGATGTCCATTTATCGTAGTATTGTAAATCTATGTTATCGTTGGGAACGACTAGTTCTTCTTTATCTAGTGATAAACTCCAGGTTTGTTCATTTATAGATGGAAACATGGAAAATTTCGAAGGCGAATTAGTGCTAGAAATATTATTAGTTTGTTGGTTTTCTGTTAAATTATCTGAGACTATATCAATATCATTATCTACTCGATCAGTATAAGTATCATATTCTACATTGTTAATTACAATTGTTTTATCGTAGTTTAATTCAGACAAACCAGAGGTTGCTTGATTACGATAGATTAAAAAAACAGATGTTATTAATATCAATAAAAGGCCAACAAACATCAAAGTATACATAGCAATACTTCTAAATTTATAACTACCGATAATACTAAAAATAAAATTCATACTGTAAGTATACAGTATAAATTTATATCATTACATTATCTACTTCGCGGGGCATATCCAGACCCATCCATAATTGGTTCATTAATAATAACATCACCATTTCTGATTTTGATATTCATATTACAATTAGGGACAGATGTACAAACCCACGCCTTGTATAGAATTGATGCACCTTGGCTACCGAAATCGGATAATGGGACTAAAACCCCATCACATTGTGGACACTCAGGGAATGGTTGCGCTTCTCCATTAGGCATTATATTTCCTCCTCTACCATCAACCTGTAAACAAATTTCTACATTACTTAAATAGTAATCTATATTCTACAAAAAGTCAAGTTTTTATATGGTTTTAGTAGAACATTATTAACATACATTAAAAATTTGACTACCATTTATAGATTTTTTTTATATCTAAATAACTTATTTATTTTTGCTGAGTAGTTTTATTATATTTTTTCCTAATATGTTTTCTTGCAAATTTTTATTAGCAATTTTTCTAATCAAAGTATTCAAAACTTTTTTTTGAGAGATAATAGGATAATCTGATCCAAATAATATCTTATCTGGATTTACTAGTTGTGATCCTATAGAAAAAACAGAATCATCATAAAGATAATTAGAAGCTGCTGTATCGAAATAAATATTTCCCAAAATGGAATTAACTTCAGGCATCAAATTATAAAAGATTAATCCTCCACCCCAGTGAGCACATATTATTTCTAGTTGTGGATGATCAGTTATGAAATCAGTCAATTGAGAGAGACTAATATCACCTTTACCAGGATAACTATGGCCTATAGGCTCAGAGGTATGCAAAATTAATGGCAACTGTGCATCAATTAATTTATTCCAAAAAGGAGTTATTTGAGCATCTTCTAACCTAAACTGTTGCAAGGAAGGGTGTAATTCGCCAACTCCTGCCATACCATCTTGTAAATATTCGGATATTTGATCTATGGCATAATCACCCCAATTGGGATTAACTGAACAAAAAGGTATAATTCTAGAAGGATATTTGGTAAAAGATTCCATAATATATTCATTTGAACGACGAGCTAATTCTATATCATTCCAGCCAAAACCCAATACCACAGAAGTATCAATATAATTTTGATCCATGCTCTCAATTAGATCTTCAACAGATACAATTTTCTCACCATTACTGAATAATTCCTTAAAAGTTGCATCTATGGCAAAATATTTTTCCCGATTGTTGTCGATAAATTTTGGAAGGATATGCGTATGGCTATCTACAATAATTGAAGGATTCATTAGTTTTCCTAACTAGTTGGTTTTTTTGCTATAAATATAAAGAAACTTGAAATGAAAAAAAATATAACAAATACTAGAAATGGAATATTATAAGATCCAAAAACATCGAATAACACTCCTGCCAACAAAGGCCCTCCAGCCGAGGCTATTATTCCCATACTTGTAACAGTCCCTCTAATTGAACCTATATGTTCTCTTCCAAAATAATCTGGCCAAATTAGAGCAGACATAAATGATTGCGCACCTCTAGTTAAGCCATAAACAAAAGCAAATAAAATTATACCTGCAACTGTATTAGCTATTAATAATAATAAAAGGCCAATACCTCCGCCTAAATAACATAATGATAAACAATATCTAGTAGGTAGTTTTTCATTAATTACAGCCCACATTGGCTTAGCTATAGTTGATATAAAATATAATGAACTAAGTAATATCGCAGACTGACTTAATGTTAAACCAAAATGATATAAATAAGAGATTAAATGGATATTTACTCCATTAATAGCAGTTCCAGCTAAAGTAGTACCAATTGAAATATACCAAAAGGAACGGTGTTTAGCTGAATCAGTTAATGAAAAGTTGATTTCTTGAGAGATGCCTGTGTTATCTTGTGTATCTCTTAAAGAATTAACATTTTTACCGTCAGGTAAAAGCCCAATAGATTCAGGGTCCTTATACATAATGAATCCTGCAAAAGAACCTAAGATTAGAACACAAACACCAACGACTAACCATCCAGATTGCCAACCATATTGTTCTATAACAAGTGAAACAGGTATAGGTATTATGATTCCACCAAACGATAAACCCATAGTAGAAATAGCCATAGCTCTGTTACGTTTTGTTATGAACCATTTAGAAACAGTACTATCAGAAACGGTATGCCCCAAGCAAATAAAGCCCACACTAATAAATAATGAATAAATAATGAAAAAAAACCAGAAGTTAGTAGTGTAATAAATAAATATTGAACCTGAAAAAACTAAAGCAACACCTAAAAATATTATTTTTTTTGGACCTTGGTTGTCTAGAATAAATCCAACAATAGGATTGACAATTAATCCTAACAATCTTCCAGCAACATATATACCAGAAAGTAATCCAGAGCTCCATCCCAAACTTGTCGTCATCGCGCCTAAAAACACGCCAAAACTTACAACTCCAAAACCGTATGAAAGACCTCCGAGTAGAAAAGCTGCAAATGCAACGTACCAACCATAAAAGATATTTTTATGAAAATTCAAATCACATTCATCTCAATCAGTATAAACTTTGGCGCTAATAGTAAACTATAAATCATTAAATTTACAACATAATTAGTAGAACATTAAAAAAATGATTGTTATAATGTCTTGGCTGATGTAAGGAGCAACATTCCATGAGAAATAACAATAACCAAAATGTTGATTTAAAAAAGGTATCTTCTGAATTACGACGCGATATTTTAATGATGATCACTAATGTTAATAGCGGTCACGCTGGAGGTTCTCTTTCAGAATTAGAAATCCTAATTACTCTGTATAATTCAATATTGAACATTGATCCCCAAAATCCCAGTGATAAAAAGAGAGATCGTTTTGTATTAAGTAAAGGACATGCTAGTCCTGGCATGTATGCAGTTCTATCCCATAGAGGTTTTTTCCCTAGAAGTGATTTAGGTGGTTTTAGAAAATTAGGAAGTCATTTACAAGGTCATACACATATAGGAACACCGGGAGTTGAAATGTCTGCAGGATCTCTTGGTCAAGGATTATCATTTGGTGTTGGAATGGCATTAGCTGAAAAAATTGACAAGCTAAAATACAACACATTTGTATTATTAGGTGACGGCGAATGTGAAGAAGGTCAAATTTGGGAAGCTGCAATGTCAGCATCACATTACAACCTCTCAAAACTTACTGCAATTGTAGATAGAAATAAAATACAAAATGATAGATTCACTGATGAAGTTTCATCTTTAGAGCCCCTTGGGAGTAAATGGAGTTCATTTGGATGGAGTGTTATTAAGTGTAATGGACATAATCCTAAATCTCTAGAATCTAGTTTTAGAAAAGCTATTGCAGATACAACTAAACCAACTGTCATAATAGCTGATACCATCAAAGGTAAAGGTGTTAGTTTTATGGAAAACAATCCTAGTTTCCATGGAAAAGCTCCTTCTCTAGAACAGTTAATAGATGCGCTACATGAACTGAAATTTTCTAAAAAATCAGTTATAGAAGCTGGCAAACAAATGAATATTTCTGAATCATTACTATCAAAAATATCAGAAAATTATTAAGGAAATACTATGGAATCAATTGCAACAAGAGAGGCATTTGGAAAAGCCTTACTACAACTAGGACACGAAAATGAGGATATAGTTGTCGTGGGAGGCGACTTGAATGTTTCAACATTTGCCCATCTATTTGGCCATGAATTTCCTGACCGTTTTTTTGACTTTGGTCCCGCAGAACAAAACATTATGAGTGTTGCGGCAGGACTTGCTTCCTGTGGGAAAATAGCTGTTGCTACCACTTTTGCAGTTTTTGGAACTGGTAGACCGTTTGATCAAATTAGAATGCAAATTGCCCAGCCACACGCAAATGTAAAAATTGTATGCAGCCATGCAGGTCTAACCGTTGGAGAAGATGGAAGTTCAGCTCAATCTATCGAAGATATAGGTTTAATGTGTACACTCCCTGGATTTAATGTGATAATTCCTTCTGATGGCCCTGAAGCTGAGCAAGCAATAAAAACTGCTATAGAAACTCCTGGTCCATTTTATATTCGGACATCAAGAGCGTCATCACCAATAATTCATGATAAAAACTACAAATTCGAATTAGGAAAAGCAGAAGTTTTACATAATGGTAATGATGCAACAATACTCGCTTGTGGCATAATGGTTTCTGCAGCACTAGAAGCAAAAGATAATTTACTGAAATCTGGTATAGACTGTTCAGTGATTAATCTATCAAATTTATCCCCACTAGATACTGAAACTATATTAAATCAAGCCAATAAAACGGGTGCTTTTGTTACAGCAGAAGAACATTATATTCGTGGAGGACTTAATAGCCTTGTATCACAACTAATAACTTCAAACCACCCAATACCCATAGAGAGTGTTGCATTAACAAGCTACGGAGAATCCGGAGAATCTTCTGAACTCTTAGAGAAATACAACTTGACTGCAGCAAGTATTGAAAATGCTGTACAGAGAGTTTTGCAAAGAAAAGTTTAGTTATATAAGAATAGAGAGTTAACAATGGAAAACATGAAGGCTGGTCGAGCAGTAATTGAATTATTAAGAGCTGAACAAGTTGAATACTTATTTGGTGTAACTGGTCTAACAACAAATAGCATGGTAACTGAAACATACGGTAGAGAAGACATTAAATTCATTGATACTAGGCATGAAGAAGGTGCTGCATTAATGGCTTATGGCTATTCCAAGGTAACAGGAAAACCGTCTGTGTGTATGACAACATCTGGTGCAGGAACAATTAATTTAGCCGGAGGTATATCACTAGCGTATAAAGGTAGAGCTCCTGTTGTAATAATATCCGGAGATACAGCCATGGAATATATCGGCAGAGATGGATCTCAAGCATTTGATCTAGTGAATATATTAAAACCTCTAACTAAAATTGCTGTACAAGCAAATACAACTAGTCGAGTCCCGTCACTACTGCGTGATTCATTTAGAACAGCTCTTTCTGGCAAACAAGGTCCTGTTTTATTAGATATACCCAGAGATCTTTTAGATAAAGAAATGATTTCTGATGAATTTTTAAAACCTGCATCTTACAGATCAATAAGCCGTACACAAGGAGATGAAGAGTTAATTCAGCTCGCATCACAGATATTATTAAATGCCAAATCCCCTCTCTTACTTGCAGGAGGTGGTGTATTAGATTCAGAAGCTTCTAAAGAAGCTGTTGCATTGGCTGAATTACTCGATATGGCTCTGGTACCTTCATATGGGCATCATGATGCTGTTCCAAATAGTCACCCAAATTATGTTGGCCCTCCTGGATCAAGAGGTTCTGGCGAAGCTCATGAGGCAATGAACAAAGCAGATGTTATTCTCGCTTTTGGTACAAGAATAAATCAAGCTTCCACAGCATGGGATTATAGTATTATTAATCCTTCTACAAAAATTATACAAATTGATATTGACCCGATGGAAATCGGAAGAAATTATCCTGTAGCTGTTGGAATTACAGGGGATGCTGCTGCAGTTGGACAGCAGCTTATCAAACACATTACCTCTATTTCGCCAGAAGGTAATAATCTTCCGGAATGGAAACAAACTTTTACAAACTTAGCACAATCAAGATTGTCGCGGCTTAAAGAGGAAGAAAACATATCAGAAAATCCAATTATGCCACAGCAAGTTTTTCCAGAATTTAACAAAATATTCCCTGAAGACGCTATGGTCACTATTGATGCAGGTGTTGCGCCAGGGTTATCGTATGACAGACTAAAATTTGAACATCCTAGAACTATGTTTAATTATGTTGGGCAAGGTGCTCTTGGAATGGGATACAGTGTAGGCCTAGGTACAAAATTAGGTCGTCCAAACAAAACTGCAATATCAATTCATGGTGATGGAGGATTTTTATATACTTGTGGTGAAATCAATACGGCTGTAAGACACAACATCCCACTAGTTAGTATTGTATTGAATAATAATTGTATGGGTGCCGAAAAATCACAACAAAAAAGTCTTCATGAAGAACACTATGTAGGTGTTAACCTTACCAATCCAAGATTTGATAAACTAGCTGAGGTATTTGGAGCCAAAGGATTCTATATTGAAAAAGCTGATCAAATAAGTGATGCGATAAATGAAGCAATAAAATCCGGAATGCCTAGTATCATTGAGATTCCTGTACAAGAATATTTCCCACCAGCTGCACCAACTGGGTTATAGAATCAATTTAGTCACGTATTTGCCCATCACCAATCACAATCCATTTGTAACTGGTTAGATCTTTAATTCCCATAGGTCCTCTAGCATGGATTTTAGATGTACTAATTGCAACTTCAGCTCCTAAACCTAGTTCGCCACCATCATTGAATCTAGTACTAGCATTTACAAAAACTGCAGAAGAATCTATAGCTTTCGAAAATTGTGCTATATGGTCATTATTTTCAGAAATAATTGCCTCAGAATGACCACCATAATAATTTATATACTCGATCGCATCTTCTATTGAATCAGCCATCCTCATTGATAAAGTAAGTGATAAAAATTCTTGTCCCCAGTCATCATCTGATGCAAGACAGATACTATTTGGGTAATCCTCATTTAAGGAAGATATGATATCGAAACTTTTAGAATCTGCATGAATTTCCACCTCTGATTCAAGTAACTTTCTTGCAACATTTATAATTATATCTTCTGTTATATTTTGGCTAAATAGAACTGTATCTAAAGCATTGCAAACACTAGGTCGTTGAACTTTTGCATTGTGTATTATTTCAACAGCTTTATTAATATTAGCTGATTCATCAACATAAATATGACAAACACCTATACCACCTGTAATTGCAGGAACTCTTGATTTTTCCCGAACCATATTTACAAGTTCAGCGCCGCCTCGAGGTATAATCAGATCAATATAATCAATTGCAGATAACATAGAGTCTACATATTTCCTATCAGAACTATTTATAAATTGAACTATATTGGGGTTTAATTTTAAATCAGCAAAAGCTTTGTGGATAAGAGCAACAATTGTATTATTAGTATTTAATGTATCTGATCCACCTTTTAATATACATACATTCCCAGATTTAACACACAAAGCTACTATATCGAGGGTCACATTTGGTCTGCTTTCATAAATAACACCAATTACCCCAAGAGGCACTGATATTTTACTTACATTTAGCCCATTTGGTCTGACATTACTATCGTATTCAATACCCAAGGGGTCTTCTAACTCAACTATTTGATAGACTCCATCAACAATTGCATCGATTCTTTCTTCATTTAAAAATAATCTATCTAATATGTGGTTATCAGATCCGCTTACTTTCGCATTGTCATAATCAATTTTATTTGCGGTCAATATTTGATTCTTACCTTCTAATATCCTTGAAGCGATTCTAAGCAAAATTTGATTCCTTTGTCCTTTCTCAAGGAGTGAAAATTCTCTTGACGCCTTTTTTGCAGATATACAAATTTCTTTAAAATTTATACCCATTATTTATCCTTTTTTATAGTAATACTAAATTGTTTTTATGAACTATTTCATCGTGTGTAAATTCCTGAAATTGTTCTTTTATATCTTTTGAATTCATCCCTTTAATTTGGTTAACATCATTTGATGAGTAGTTTGTCACACCACATGCAATATAGGTTGCAGAAGAGTCTATAATATACACTATATCCCCTTTATCAAATTGGCCCTCAATTTTAATTATTCCCGCAGGAAGTAAACTTCCATTTTTTGTAGTCAAAGCAATGACTGCACCAGAGTCTACTTCTATTTTGCTGTTATGTCTCAAACCACTTAATAACCATCGCCTTCTAGATTCTATTTTATCTCCCGAAGACACAAACATTGTTCCTTCTTGATTATTATTTACAATATCTTCTAAAACTGTTTCTTTATAACCAGAATCTATATACACTGTTGACCCCCAAGAAGTAGCTAATTTAGCAGCTTCTATCTTTGCTAACATACCCCCTCTACTCATTTCATGAACCGTTTCGTCTTTCACATATTCATCTATCGAAAAATCATTAAAATCAACATACTGAATTAATTTGGCATCTTTATTAGTTAAAGGGTCAGCTGTATATAAACCATCAATATCTGATAATAATATTAATGAATCAGCATCTATCAGATTTGATACTAAGGCTGAAAGTGTATCATTATCACCGAAAACCATTTCTCCTAATTCTTCTGTATTAACCACATCATTTTCGTTTATTATTGGTATAACATTGTGATCAATTAGGCCTAGTAAGGTATCCCTAATGTTTAAATACCCTACACGATCATCAATATCTTTATGTGTTAATAAAGCTTGAGATACAATAACTTTATATTCACTAAATAATTGTTGATAAATATTCATTAATCTACTTTGCCCAATAGATGCCAAGATTTGTCTGAAAGGGATGTCTTTTCTTTGTATAGGGTTGTCTAATGCTTCTTTTCCAGCAGCAACTGCTCCTGAACTTACTAAAATAATTTGATGCCCAAGATTATGCAAATGGCAAATTTGAGCAACAATAGATTCCATGACTTTAATATTCAATTTACCTAACTTATCTGTAATAAGGTTGGTACCCACTTTTACTACTAATCTGTTCATTATTAAAATATTTCTTATATATAGACATAAATTTAATTAAAACAATTATAACAAAAACACATTCCTATACAATCTGTATCAATTCAAAGAGTTTTTTTTAATACAGATATTAACATGATATTGCTAATCAGTTACAATATATATATGAATTTATAATGAATGGAAATCAATAAGGATTACAATATTATGTTTACCAAAGAAATTGAAAAAATATTCCCTAATACTACGACAGTATCGTCAAATAAAGACCTTATGATAGGTGGCTGTAGCTTAACCGAACTTGCAAATACATATGGAACTCCGTTATATGTATTCGACGAATCAACAATTCGAGAACGATGTGAAACCTTTACTAAAGAGTTTCGAACGAGATATGAAAAAACTCACGTCGCGTATGCCTCTAAAGCCTTCATTAATCAAAAATTAACATCAATCCTTTCTGAAGAAGGCATGGGAATGGATGTCGTTTCGCTCGGAGAATTTATAGCAGCAAGAAAGGGAGGTATGAACCCAGACAAAATTCATCTACATGGTAATAATAAATCACCAGAAGAATTAGAGTATGTAATAAGTAATAATATAGGTCGAATAGTCATAGATAATTTTGATGAAATTGATAACCTTGCATCTATTATTAAGAGTAAAAATTGTACTATAAAGGCTTTGATACGTATCTCACCTGGTGTCGATCCTCATACTCATAGTTATATTTCAACTGGAATATTAGATAGTAAATTTGGGTTTGCTATTGAGACAGGAGATGCAGAAAAGGCAATAAAGAAATGCTTAGAGATTGAGGGACTTGATCTTGTTGGGATACATTGTCACATAGGCTCACAAATATTTGAAGTAGAGCCATATAATGACGCAATGGACATATCAGTTAAATTCGCTGTAAATATGTCAAATAAGTATAATTTTATTTTAACAGAGATTAGTATTGGAGGAGGATTTGCAATTGCATATACCCAAAAAGAGAATCCTCCGAGTGTAAAAGAATATGCAGAAATTATTACTAATGCATTAATGGATGCCTGTGCTAATTATAACATTACATTACCTAAACTTATAATTGAGCCAGGTAGAGCAATTGCGGGTCCATCTGGAGTTGCTATATATCGTGTAGGCTCTATAAAAAATATACCAAATATAAGGAAATACGTCAGTGTAGATGGTGGTATGGGAGATAATATTAGACCTGCATTATACGAATCAGAATATGAGGCAGTTGTTTTAAATAAGATAGATCAAGAAAATACTGAAATAGTTACTATAGCAGGCAAATATTGTGAATCAGGAGATATATTAATAAAGGATATTAACCTACCATTTATAGAAAAAGATGACTTAATTTGTATACCTGCAAGTGGCGCCTATTGTATACCGATGTCAAGTAATTACAATATGAATTTAAAACCTGCTGTAATACTTGTTAAGGATGGAAAATCAGAAATTATAAGAAAACGTGAAACTTTTGATGATATATTATCTTTAGAAGTTTTATGATCAATCAACATGTGGAAATTTGAAGGCCAAGATCACATATATAAGTTAATCCAAAACAGCATGAGCAAAACTCGTATAAATCATGCTTACTTATTACTTGGACCCGAACATATTGGTAAATCTACACTATCTTTGGAAATAACTAAATTTATACATTGTTCTGAAAAATCAAAACCATGTCAAAAATGTCCGCAATGTTTAAGGGTTAATGAGAAAACACATCCAGATGTGGTATTAGTTGGCAATACTATTGGCGAAGTTAGAGATATACAGGAACAAGTATCTTTGAGTCCATTTTTTTCAACATCCAAAACCTTCATCATTCTAAATGGTGAGAATCTGACTATAGAAGCAAGTAATGCTTTACTTAAAATATTAGAAGAACCACCAAATAATGTAACTTTTCTAATATGCGCAACTGATGAACAATATCTACCTACAACGATAGTTTCAAGATGTCAAAATCTCGAACTTTATCCATTACCTGTTGAACGAATACATGATTACTTAATACGATACTTTGATATTTCAAATGATGAAGGTAAAGAGGAAGCTAAATTAATTTCAAAACTTTCTAAAGGTAGACTTGGCTGGGCTATCACAGCTTATACTGACACGAATTTTTTACAAACACGTAATCATGATATTTCTTTATTTAATGACATAGTTAATGGGGACATGGCTGATCGTTTTCTACTATCACAGCAATTGAGTAATAATTTTAACAAAAATAAAAACAGCATATTTACAACACTAGAAACTTGGCTAGGCTATCTGAGAGATGTAATGTTAATAAAAACCAATTCTAAAGAACTGATAGTGAATATCGATTATGAAGAGAAATTAATTGAATTAGGAAATAAATTTGAACTAAAAAAAATTATAGAATCAATAAAAGTAATCGATAAAGCTTCTAAAAATTTGAATAAAAACGGTAACCCCAGAATAACATTAGATAACTTACTTATCCAATTTCCTTAAAATGCGACTGATCTCCAGTGATATTGACCATCTAAACGATCCAACGTACCAAAACCTGTAGCAAAATGACTACCAGCGACTATAAGCTCTTTGTTTACAATTAATTCAAAAACACTTTTGCGTGATTCTATCGTATCACTAGGTTCTATATCCGCTCTTGAAATCCAATCGATACGTTCGAACTGAGCAATATTGTGTAGCAAATCACCAGGAATTAAAACACCAATATCTTGTGATTGTATAAGAATACAATAATGGCCTGGAGAATGACCTGGAGAGGGAATCAGTTTTATTTCTGGTATAATCACTGTGTTTTCATCAAAAAACTTTAGTTGACCAAAATCTTTTAAAGGCCATAATTTTGTTGAAGCATTTGGAAATCTATTAGATATCGTTTCATCGTACGTAGCATCCCAATCCTTTTCATTCAACCAGTAAGTAGCATTGGGAAACATTGGAGTAATACTGTCACCAGAACCAATAGTTGCCCATCCGATATGATCGCGGTGAGCATGAGTAAATATTACATGATCTACGTCTTTGGGATCTATATGATTATTTGCTAAAGATTTATCAAAAATACCCCAAGCATTACTTAATTCAGGAAAATTTGGATCTTGTACATTTGGATTTGGTCCCATGCCAGTATCAATTAGAATGGTATGAGATTGAGATTCTATTAAATAGCATGATAATTCAAAAACAACATTTGAGTTATGGTTTAAATGTGATTTATGAGGAATCCAGTCATCCTCAGTAGTTGAGGGGAAAAACACACAGGGGTCAAATTCAAGTATGCCATCTGACAATACTTTTAGTGTAAGACCCCCTATGTGAATTTTATTTTCTGTCATAGATATTAAATCTATAATTACCTATTAAGCATTAACTGCTTCAATCTCAGCAGCAACTTCATCTAAAGCTGCACCAAGATCACCAGGTACCATTCCAAATGCACTTGCTGGTATAGCCTCAACAATTTCAATGAAGGAAGGTGTGAGTGAGGATTCTGTTAAACCTCCACCAACTGCGCCTCTTAAACCTGTCATTTCAGAAATAATAGTAGCAGGATTTGGATCTTCATATGTAGCATCACTTGCCATTCTAGCAAAGCCGAGTATAACAGCCTCACAAGCTAAAACACCAAACAAAACACCTACAACAACTGCACCTAAACTATCAACCCATCCTAACAATACAATACTCATTGCTGTTTTGATGATTCTGCGGACAATTTGTGCACCCATAAAAACACCTACAATGATAATAATGTATGAAAGTAATGTAGCAAGTGAAACACCAATATTACCTTGATCTAAAATAGCACCCATAATTACATCATTGAAATTAGCAGCTACCCAGATACCGACAAACAAACCTACCAAATTACATAAAGCTCCTATTAAGCCCATTTTGTATCCTTGGTAGAGAGCAAAAATACCTACGACTGCTAGTACTAAATCTACCCAGTTCATAAAAGCCTCCTTAAATATTATTCATATTTATACAATTATCATGGAGAATATTTAGTAAAATTTAGAATATTCCCATTTATCTAAAGCAATTATACACATTTTTTGGATTTGTACCAGTGGTAATTAGTATATAAGTAATTATTTTGTTCAATAAGTAGAAATATCTATTTCTGTAAGTTCTCCAGTAACTAAATAAATTACTCTTTCGGCTATATTAGTAGCACGATCTGCAATCCGTTCGACATCGTGAGAAACCCAAAGTAAATAAGTTGCCCTTTGTACTGTATCCGGGTCTTCAATCATAATTCCCACAAGTTCATGATAAACATCACTATATAGTGAATCTACTGCATCATCTGATTTGCAAACATCGATTGCTAATTCTTTATCTCTATTAGTATATGCAGTCAGACTTTTATGTAGCATCGTAGTAGCTAATTCTGTCATTTTGGGTAAATCAATTAATGGTTTAAGAGTAGGTTGTTCCCCAATCGTTTGGCTTATGCGTGCTATACCTTCTGCATAATCCCCCATTCGTTCTAACTCTACTGCAATATGTAATGCTGAAATAATAAGTCGTAAATCAGCAGCCATTGGCGATTGAGTTGCGAGTAAGGTAACTGCGGAATTTTCTAATTCAAAACGTTTTTGATCTATCAGATCATCTTCAGCTATTACTGTTTGTGCTAATTGTAAGTCTCTATCTTTAAGAGATTGCATAGATTTATGGATTGCTTTTTCTACCATACTTCCTAAAATCAATAATCCATCTTGTAAGTCCTGCAGGGATTTAGTGTAATCTGATCGTATTCTATTTTCCATAAGTACCTCCTGCCTTGCTGGAATTATATTTCAAGGGACTTTATCAGTATCTTTATTATTTTGCAAGCACTCTGTATTTAACTAAATCTGCCAGTTATATAAGCCTCTGTTCGTTCTTCGGATGGGTTGGTGAATATTTTATCTGTAGAATCATGTTCAACTAAATATCCAGCACGATTATCATTTACCATTAAAAATGCTGTTTCATCAGATACACGGGCTGCTTGTTGCATATTATGAGTTACAATAACAATTGTGACGGTTCCTGCTAACTCACGTATCAATTCTTCAATTGCTAATGTCCCTATGGGATCCAATGCAGAAGCAGGTTCATCCATAAGTAAAACTTCCGGATTTACAGCTAGAGCACGGGCTATACAAAGTCTTTGTTGCTGGCCACCAGATAAACCAATTGCAGTTTGGTTGAGCCTGTCTTTAACTTCTTCCCACAACGCTGCTCTTCGTAATGAGTTTTCAATTGCTTCATCATAATTCCCTGTATACCCATTAATTTTCAAACCAAAAGCAACATTGTTGTATATACTTTTAGGAAATGGATTAGGTTTTTGAAAAACCATTCCTATCTGTGATCTAATATTTGTAGCGTCAGTAGTATCATCATACAACTCCTGAGATTTATATTTGATAGAACCATCTAATGAGAATATAGGTATAAGATCATTCATACGATTAAAACATCGAAGAAAGGTACTTTTACCACAACCAGATGGACCGATTAATGCTGTTACAATGTTTGGTTTTATTTTAATTGAGACATTAGCAAGAGCCTGAAAATTACCATAATAAACATTCAGGTTATCAGAACTTAATATATATTCATCGGTTATCATCATTCCTCCGATTTATTTTGATATTTGCTACGAATGTAAATTGCTATTGAGTTCATTGATAAGAGTAAAACCAAGAGCAATATTATTCCTGAGGCAGCAAGGTCTCTAAACCCATCCTGTGGTCTAGACACCCAATTATATATTTGTATAGGCATTACAGTAAATCTATCAAAAGGATCTGTTGGGACAAAAGTTAAATATACTAGCGCACTAACAGCTAAAACCGGGGCAGCTTCTCCAACTGCTCTGGACATCGACAATATTGCTCCAGTCATGATTCCAGGAATTGCAGATGGAAGAACAACTGACCTTACTACTTCCCAACGAGTAGCACCAAGAGCATAGGCTGCTTCTCTATGTGAATTAGGTACCTGTTTAATAGCTTCTCGAGATGCAAGAATAACAATTGGCATAACTAATAAAGCCATAGTTAAGGCTCCAGCTATCAAAGTTCGCCCCATATTCATAGCTCCAACAAAAACAGCAAGACCTAACAAACCATATACTATAGATGGCACTCCTGCCAGATTTGAAATATTAATTTCTAGGAATTGAGTGAATTTATTTTTGGGAGCGTACTCTTCAAGATAAACAGCAGTACCTATACCAAATGGAACAGCAAATATTCCAGTAAGTCCCATAAGCCATATGGATCCAACTAGTGCTGACAAAATTCCAGCTTTTTCAGGAAAACGAGATGGATAACTGGAAACGAAAGTCCAACTTAACATTTCTGTTCCCTGTGAAATTATTTGAAAAAGGAGTATAGTCAATCCGATAATAGCTATCATCAAGGCAGTAAAAAATACTGTGAAATATAATTTACCCTTAGTATAACGGCTATTAAGATTTTGGTTATAGTTTTCTTTTTTAAGAATGTTTTTAATCATTATTTATCCACCTGTTGCCACTTTCTAACAATCAAGTGACCAATCAGATTCATAGATAATGTCATGACAAATAAGAGTAATCCGACAGCAAAAATAGTATTATACTCAATTGACCCATGAGGGGTTTCTCCAAGACTAAGTTGTACGATAAAAGCAGTCATTGTTTGAATGCTTTGCAAAGGGTCTAAAGACATACGTGGGGTAGCTCCTGCTGCAATAGTGACAAGCATTGTTTCACCTATGGCTCGAGAAATTGCTAAGATGAAAGATGCAACAATACCAGATAAAGCGGCAGGAACAACGACTTTCCATGCAACTTCACTACGTGTTGCACCTAGTGCATAAGCCCCCTCTCTTAAAGAACGAGATACTGAAACCATAGCATCTTCACTCAGTGATGAAACCATTGGAATAATCATCAAACCCATAACTAAACCTGCACTTAAAGCATTAAAAATAATTAAGTCAGGTAAAATAATCTGTAATTTAGGTGTAACAAAAGTTAAAGCAAAATACCCGTATACAACTGTTGGAATACCCGCAAGTATTTCAAGGAATGGTTTTGCGATTTTACGAACTCGATCAGGAGCATATTCTGAAAGAAAAACTGCCGTAGCTAAACCTATTGGAACAGCAAAAAGAGCCGCTATAGCTGATACTAATAACGTACCCGTGACTAATGGCAAAACTCCATAACTCTGAGGTTTGAGTATAGGTGCCCATCGCGTACCTGTTAAAAACTCCCATAAAGTGACTTCAAAAAAGAAATATAGAGATTGTGATAATAAACTTACTACAATCCCTACAGTAGTGATAATTGAAATAACAGCACATAAAAAGAAAGCTGTTTCTGCAATTTTACCAGTAATTACTCGTCGTTTTGACAGCCCCATGTGTATCTTGTTTTTGAATTCTGCTTGATTGTTAAGCATATCAGTCTTTCCATTCAGTTTCTCTTTTACTAGTATCCTAAAAATGAGTATTGGTTGCAATAAGTTACAACCAATACTCACAATAATCATTTAGATTTTTTAGATTTTTGAATTAATTGGCTAAATTTTAGCCGCGTCGATTTTCGCAATCTGATCAGCATAACTAGGCAAAGCGCTATACCCTACTTCTTCTGAAAGTTCAGCTACATGATCCATATAGAAATCGATAAAATCAGAAACAGCCATATTTTTATTCATTTTAGCTGGATCGATATAAATGAAAATGGGTCTTGCTAATGGATATGTACCGCCTGATACAGTCTCACTACTTGGAACTACACAACCATTACCAGCGTCAATACCAAGTGCTTTTAATTTATCTGTATTCTCAGCGTAGTATGCGTAACCAAAGTATCCCAAAGATCCTGCAGAACCAGAGATACCTGTAACCAAAACGTTATCGTCAGCAGATGCGGTATAGTCTGATCGTGAAACACCTTCGTCACCATTTACCTCGTCAGTAAAGTAATCAAATGTTCCTGAATCTGTATCTGGACCATAAAGTACTAATTTCTTGTCTGGGAATCCTGCCCTAACATCTTTCCAGTTGTTGATTGTAGATTCTGGTTTCCATATATTGTTTAGTTCTTCTATTGTTAAACAATCCACAAAATCATTTTGTGGGCTAACTAGTACCGAAAGACCGTCGAGAGCAACAGTCACATCAACATACTCTACCCCATTTGCTTCACAAAGTACTTTTTCTTTGTCCTTGATTGGTCGAGAAGCATTAGAAATATCAGTTTCACCAGGACAAAATCTCTTAAATCCTCCTCCAGTACCAGAAACTGCAACATTAACCCGAACATCCTTTTCTTTCTTACGATACTCTTCAGCTACTGCTTCAGTAATTGGATAAACTGTACTTGAACCATCAATTTCAACCACACCTTTTATGCTTTTGGCAACTTCTACTTCTTTAACAACTTCTTTTTCGACAATAACTTCTTTTTCGACAATAACTTCTTCTACTTCGTTGCTACATGCAACTGAGAAAAGTAACATTGAAGAAATTACCATAAAAGACGTTAGTCTTATGGTTTTTCCAGTATGTTTGAAAATATTTATCAATTGTATCCCCCTATAACTTATTTATTTTGAATATTTATAACTATAGGGTTTGTACTGGTATATTTATTTTAACGATTTATTAACATTCGATGAACGTATAAAGATCGCTATTATGGGGTAATATTTGTTTTATCAAGAGGTAAAGTAATTATAAACTCAGAGCCATCATTAACGTTACTATTAACTACAATATTACCTTGATGGTTTTGCAAAATATGTTTAGCTATAGATAACCCTAATCCAGTTCCTGTATCAGAACGAGATTTATCAACTTTATAAAAACGTTCAAATACATGAGGCATGTCTTCTTCAGAAATTCCAATACCAGTATCTTTACATTGAACAATAACAAAGTCATCTGAAGATTTTGTTGCCAAAGTAATTACTCCATTTTCAGCAGTGAATTTTGTCGCATTATCGATTAAGTTGGTGATCACTTCTGTGATATGGTACTGATTGCAATTTATTACTAGAGGAGAAGGGAATAAATCTAATTCCAATAAAATTAATCTCTTTTCGAGAATATCTTTAAAATTATCACTTACCTGAGACACTAATTTATTAATGTCGACTGTATCAAAATTTTCTTGGTAATTATCTCTTTCAATGCCAGATAATTTTAATAGTTCAGTTACTATAGTGGTCATATGGTCAATTTCATCATTAATTTTCGTAAAATATTCTTTTTGCCTACTTTTAGGAAGAACTCCATTTTCCATTGTTTCAACCATTGCCTTAACGGCTGTAAGAGGAGTCTTTAGTTCATGTGATACGTTGTTTACGAATTCTTTTCTTGTTGTATTGATTCGTCTTATTTCTGTTAGATCATGTAGTGTTATAACAACTTCTCGATTAGTTGAATTTTGTATAGGCGTTACTATAGCGTCCATGATCTTGTTTGGACGAAGTAATTCTATTTCATCTTGAGTAATACTATTATTTTCTAAAGCTAGATGAACTAAATTTGCAAGTTCATGATCAAAAACAAGTCCCATAAAACTTTGATTAGATTTTAATTGATCGCTATCGATGTGTAGTAATTGAGAAGCAGCAGAATTCATTCTAAGAATTTGGCCTTCTGCATCAACAAGTAATACTCCATCTGCCATCGCTTCTAATAAAGCTTCTAAGGCGTCTTGTTCTAATTTGAAGCTAAATATCATGGATATAATATTATTAACCAACGAACGAACAGGTAATAACAGATCAACTAATTCCTGCGTCTCAGCACTCAAATATATTTCTTGAATATCTCTTGCAGAATGGCCTTCTCCAAAATCTTCGGCAATATTTGGCAATTGTGACATAAGAAGGTCCCTAGATTGGAAATTGTTGTACCATTTATATAATGAAATGAGTGAAATCAATGATAAACCAATCCAAAAAGAAAAAATTACCAAATATCTGAATGGTTCTTCATTAAATAATACGTAAAAAAAACTAATGATGGATACTACAAGATTTATTATAGTAATGAACATTACAGTATAAATATATCTTATAAATATAAATGTTTTCATAGCACCCTAGTTAATCGAATCGATAACCAACATTCCTTACCGTTATAAGATGCTTTGGTTTTTGTGAATCTAATTCGATTTTTTTTCTCAACCATCTTACATGGACATCAACAGTACGTTTATCCCCAAAGTAATCAATTCCCCAGATTTTGTCTAGCAATGTATCTCTAGAAATTGCCATGCCTTGATTTGAAGATAAATATACTAAAATTTCAAATTCTTTAGGTTTTAAGTGAATTAAATTGCCATTTCTTAATACTCTATGGCCATCAATATCAATTTCGATGTCATCATAAATAAATTTTCCTTTTTGTGGATTATTATTTATTTGTGATGGCATTGAATGAGATTTTGTATTTTCGAATCTTCGTAAAACAGCTTTAACTCTCGAAATCAATTCACGCATTGAAAAAGGCTTTGAAATATAATCATCAGCACCAAGTTCTAGTCCTAAAACAGTTGAGATTTCATCAGACTTAGCTGTTAGAAATATAACTGGTATAGAGAGTTCTTTTTGAATGATTTTATTTACTTCAAATCCATCAAGTTTGGGAAGCATAATATCTAATATAATCAAATCAGGCTTTAATGTTCTTGCATAATGCAAACCCATTTGGCCATCAGTAGTATATTCAACATTATAGCCTTCAGCTTCTAAATTTAATTTAATTGAGTCAGCTATATTTGTCTCGTCTTCGACTATCAGAATTTTATTTTTTTTCATAATAAACCATACTTGAATTATTATTATAATATTTTTTTATTATTTAGGAAAATGTTCAAAATTTTAACAAATTGTTAAATTTTTACGAATCCTGAGCTTTTCTTAAAATCCCTATTTAGAATCGCAATAATTCGCCCAAAATAGACCCCAAAATAGGCGCAAAAAATGCAAAATTGAGTTGACTCATTGATATTCATGTGGAATAATGGGCAACCTATGAGAGGAGGTCATTATGAAAGTAAAAAGTAAGTTTATATTAACAATCATAATGATTATTTCAACTGTTGCGCTCACCTCATGTGACGCGATCGATGATGTAACTGGGAGTGGACTTGAAGGCGAAGGGGAAACCCTAGTATTCGCTGGTCTTAACTGGGATAGTGCGTTGGTACAAACAGGAGTCGCTAGATACATGGTAGAAAATGGCTATGGCTATGAAACTGACATGATAGAAGGTGCTACTGTTCCATTATTCCAAGGTTTGATAAAAGGTGACATTGATATTTCAATGGAAATCTGGTTACCAAATCAAAAAGACGCTTGGGCTGAAGCAACTGCTGAAGGACAGGTATTTTCCACAGGTAAAAGTTTGGATGATAACTGGCAAAGCACATTTATAGTTCCTGGGTATCTGCAAGATGCTAATCCTGGACTAAAGAGTTATGAAGACTTGAAAAAACCAGAATTCCAAGCATTGTTTGCTGAAGCAGACAGTGGAGGAAAAGCTGTACTATATGGTTGTATGGCACAATGGGCATGTCGAGCAGTTAATGAAGGACAAATCGAAGCTTATGGTCTTTCCGACCATGTAGATCTTCGTGATCCTGGAACAATGGGGGCACTAGATGCTGCTATTGAAGGAGCTTATTTGAAAGAAGAACCAGTTTTATTCTACTACTGGGGACCTACAAAGCTCGCTAATACACTTGATATGAGAGTCTTAGAGCAGCCAGATCCTTCAGAGTGTGCAGATAGTGATCCAGCTCTTGGCTGTGGTTTTCCAACAGCAGAAGTTTTGATCGCACTACATAGTGATTATGAAGGAGAAGGTTACGAAGAACTTCGTGCTTTCTTAGAAAAGTGGGATTGGAATGCAGGTAACCAGTTAGCTGCTGAAGGTCATTACGGTGAAATAAAAGATGCCGCTGCTACTATGGAAGATGCATACAGAGACACTGCTATTTGGTATCTCACAAACAATGATGCTTGGCACAGCTGGGTAACAGCAGACGCTAAGGATAGAATCATGGATGCAATAGCTGCATAAGTTACGTCACAGTTAAATAAAGAATTGATAAAAAAGAGGGGTTACAAAACCCCTCTTTTTTTATTAGCATTGTATACGTAAAAAGATTTATATTAGATTTGAAAAGGTCTGATTTTGTTTGACATAGCATTGAATATTCGCTAATCTTTAAGTGATCACCAATTAAGGAGGTTGAGACTGTGCTTAATGGAGATTTTGGTTAGCGATCATTTAAACCGCATAGTTATTGGACTTGTATATATTAATGGATATGCTTTTGAATTTTACGGATAAGTTTTAAGTATAATCCCCATTAAACAAAACCCCGCAATTTTTACCTCTTTTGTTTATTTTTAATAAATCTTCCAATAGTGCTACCCAATTACCGTTTAAAAAGAAACGAGTATTGTATGTCAAATATCGAGATAGTAAATTTATGGAAAGTGTTTGGAAACGACCCTGAAATTGTTTTTGAACCTGACAACATAAATAAAACTCGATCTGAAATTCAAGATGAATTCAATCAGGTCGTCGCTCTCCGAAATGTAAACCTATCAATTAATCCCGGCGAAACATTTGTAGTAATGGGGTTGTCCGGAAGTGGTAAATCCACACTTGTAAGAGCCTTAATCAGATTAATTGATCCTACCTCAGGCTCTATTCTCATCAATGATAAAGATATCCTACAATACAACAACCAAGAACTAGAGAATTTCAGAAGACACTCTGTTGCTATGGTATTTCAACACTTTGGTCTTTTCCCTCACAGAACAGTATTAGAAAATGCTGGATATGGACTAGAAATCCAAAATATAGATAGTGATACCCGAAACGCTAAAGCACAAGAGGTTTTAGATTTAGTTGGTCTATCTGGATGGGAATCGTCATACCCTTCAGAATTAAGTGGAGGAATGCAACAAAGAGTTGGTATTGCCCGAGCCCTTGCTGTAGAACCTGATATCCTTCTCATGGACGAACCTTTTAGTGGTCTAGACCCATTAATTAGAAGGCAAATGAGAATCGAGTTAAAAAAATTACAACAAACTATCCAAAAAACCATTGTGTTTATAACCCACGACCTCGATGAAGCAATTACTGTTGGAGATCGTATAGCAATAATGAGAGATGGAGAGGTAACACAAATAGGTACCCCAGAAGAAATTGTCACTAGTCCTGCAAATTCATTTGTTGAAGAATTTACTTTTGACATACCAAAAACAAGGGTGACATCTGTGAGTAACATAATGGTTAAACCTTTAACTGAAGAGTTTGACAAACGATATGTAGTGACTCCTGAAAGTAGTGTGGAAGACATGATTCCATTAGTTTTAGAAACTGGCGACCCAATTCCTGTGGTAGACAGTAAAGATAAGCTTGTTGGAGTAGTACCTCAACAAAAAATACTCGAACTTGTCGCGCAAAGTGCTAGACAAGAGTATAGTGAATAACTTATTTAACGGTAATGTGAAAATACAATTATGAGCAAAACAACAGCAAAATTAGATTCTGAAGTAAAAGAAAAATCAACAATGGTCAGATATGTTAGTAGTTTAACTATATTTGTAATTGTCATGGCGCTATCATGGGCAATACATTTATTAAAAATCACACAAGCAACTGATTTTCCAGTTAATTTCAGCCCTCCTGTAACCAATGCAATTGACGATTTTGTCGATTTTTTAGTGGTTAACTTTGCGTGGATGTTTGACTGGTTAAGTGACCAGGCAAAAATAGTAATTGGTAAAATTCGTGATTTTCTAATTTGGGTACCATGGCCGTTTACAATTTTAACTATCCTTTACACTGGCTGGAAAGTAGCTTCAAGAAATGTGGGTATTGGATCGGCTATAGCTTTACTTTTACTCGCAAGCTTTAACTTGTGGGAAAGTGCAATGATAACTATCGCAATCATGTTGATTGCTGTTTTGATATCTATAGTGATTGGTATCCCTCTAGGTATTCTAGCTGCAAGTAGCAATCGATTTGATGCAATTATTAAACCTATACTTGATGGTATGCAAACAATGCCAAGTTTTGTATATCTTGTACCGGGTATAATGTTTTTTGGCTTAGGTAATGTTGCAGCTATTCTTGCAACAGTTTTATATGCGATCCCACCTTGTATACGTCTAACGAATTTAGGTATAAGGCAAGTAGACATAGCTGTTGTAGAAGCTGGAACAGCTTTTGGGTCTAACAGAATGCAATTACTAACCAAGGTGCAAATACCAATGGCTATACCAACCATAATGGCAGGTATCAACCAAACTGTCATGATGGCACTTGCTATGGTAACAATTGCAGCCATGGTAGGTGCTGGAGGCCTTGGAGCCGATGTATTTAGAGCCATGGGACAATTAGAGCAAGGTGATGCTGTAATTGCAGGTTTAGGAATTGTGGTATTAGCAATTGTTATAGACCGTGTTTCTCAAGGTTATATCAATAATAGAAGCCAAACTACTAGTATAGAATAAGTTCTTACTTAACTATCATCATGAATTATAACGAAATTGTAAAACAGTGGTTCCTTAAATTTGGAGAATGTTGTAATTCACGTGATTTTGAATCTGCCAGGAAACTCGTTTCTAGTGAGGTTTGCTCCTTTGGAACAAAAGTCGACCTAGTTACTAATTTAAGTGATTTAGAAAAACAACAATGGCAAAATATATGGCCATATATTGAAGATTTCGAATTCTTAGTTGATAAACTTATTGCAAATGGAAATGATGAATTAGCATGGGGTATAACACCTTGGAGTTCAGTTGGTTATGATGCTGAAGGAAATTCATTTGACAGACCTGGCAGAGCAACAGTAATACTCAAAAGATTCAGAAATGAATGGTTGGCAATCCATACCCATTTTTCCCTGATACCTGGCACACCATATACTACCTTCGGAATAAAAGAATAATTTACTCGTCTTTTAGAGGCAAACTACCCCAAGTAACATCTGATGCATTCGAAGCAAGACTTTTTTCCACAATCAAATCTCGAACAGACAACAAAGTGGCATTAGGTTCATTTGTAACCATAACCCATTCAGGCTCTTCAGGAAGCCAATATGGCGAAGTTATTCTTACAACTTTATTTTCATTAGAACTGAAATAAATTCCTATTTTATTTGGATCCATTCCTCGTCTCCCAAAAAGTACACGTTATTTAAACAAGATACATTGTAATTGATATCTATCCTATTATAAAGAGGAAAACCAATAAATTACTGTTGAGTATTATTGTTGTCTTCCTTGTTCTCACTTACAACACCAGTAGTAAGCATCTCTTCTATAGTAGAATTATCATATCCTATAGATAATAAAATTTCTCTTGTATTATTACCTATAGTAGAGGGAGTTATTTTTACACCAGCATTTTTTGAACGACTAAACTTTATTGGAGATGATATCCCTTGATAAGTTCCTTCAACTATCTTCATATTTCGGTGCTCAGTATGGGGATGGTCTAAAGCTTGTTGTATATTTCTAACAGGTCCAGCTGGAATGCCTGCAGATAATAATTTTTCAGAAAATTCCCCACCATCTACATCTTTGAGAGCATTTTCAATCAATTGATTTAATTCATCTCGATTTTGTACTCTATCTGAATTATTTATAAATTTAGAATCACTTAATAATTGCTCTAAACCTAGTTCATTACATAGTTTTGCAAATCCATTGTTATTACCAATCATTATTACTATTTCATTAGTACCTGTTTTGAATTTACCGTATGGAGAAATATTTGGATGATCATTTCCAGTCGGAGTACCTGGTACACCAGATAAAAGATAATTAGCGTTGTACGGATGCATAAGTGCAATTGCACTATCATAAAGAGTCATATCAATAAATTGCCCCTGCCCTGAAATATTCCGTTCTTGTAATGCCATTAGTATACCTATTGTGCTGTATAGTCCAGTTCCCATATCAACAATAGGTGCACCAATACGAACTGTACCACTATCTGGCATACCATTAATTGACATCATCCCTGCCATAGCTTGGATAATAACGTCGTAACCAGGATATCCCCCAAGTGGGCCATCAGATCCGAATCCAGATATACGACAATGTATAAGCTTTGGAAACTTCTTACTTAAAACATCCTCAAACCCTAATCCCCAATTTTCCATTGTTCCAGTTTTGAAATTTTCAATTAGGACATCTGAGTCTTCTAAAAGTTTGAGAATGATATCTTGTCCTTGTTTTTGTCGTAAATCAATTGAGATTAATTTTTTATTACGATTAAGGTTAATATAATAAGCCGCGATACTATCATTAAATGGAGGGCCCCAATCTCTTACTTCATCACCAAGTTCAGGTTCTACTTTAATAACTTCTGCCCCGTGATCAGCAAGAATTTGAGTTGCATAAGGTCCACCGAGTACTCGCGTTAAATCTAAAACTTTAATCCCTTGCAATGCGTGTGTAATATTATCCATCAATAATTATCCAATCAATATGATTTAGGTAATCCAAGTATACGTTCTGAAATATAATTTAATACCATTTGTGCACTAACTGGTGCTAACCGAGGAATCATTGATTCACGTAATAATCTTTCAACATGAAAATCTTTTGCATATCCCATGCCACCTAAGGTCATAACTGCTTGATTTGCAGCTTTAAATGCTACTTCTGCAGCGAAGTATTTTGCTGCATTAGCAAGTCCCCCAGAATTTTGACCATTATCATATTGGTATGCTGCTTTTAAAATCAACAATTCAGCTGCTTCTAATTCGACCCAGTTTTCAGCAAGAGGGTGCTGTATACTTTGATTTTTGCCTATTGGACGATCAAAAATAATACGATTCATAGCATAATCCACTGCTCTATTTAAAGCGCTTCTTCCTATACCTAAAGCTTCTGCTGCAATTAATATTCTTTCAGGATTCAGGCTATCTAATAAATAATAGAATCCCTTATTTTCCTCACCTATACGGTCATCTTCAGGGACTTCCAAACCATCGATAAATATTTGATTACTATCTACTGCGGCTCTTCCCATTTTATCGATTTCAATAACTTCAATTTTTGATCTATCAAAATCAGTATAAAATAAAGTGAGTCCATCAATATTTTTCTCACATTCTTCTTTTGGAGTAGTTCTAACTAATATCATAATTTTATCGGCAATTTGAGCAGTAGATGTCCAGATTTTTTGTCCAGTAATTATATAACCACCTTCAGTTTTCTCGGCTTTTGTAGTAATGCTCCCTGTATCAAGTCCTGCATCTGGTTCAGTTACCCCAAAACAACATTTTTCTTTCCCTTGTATCAAAGGCGGCAACCAACGAGATCTTTGTTCTTCGGTGCCATGTACGACTATAGGATGTGGTCCAAAAATATTCATATGAATACTTGAAGCTGCCGACATACCACCGCCTGATTCACTTATTGTTTGCATCAAAACTGCTGCTTCGCTTATACCAAGATTTGACCCACCGTATTGCTGGGGCATAGCAATACCTAGCCAACCACCTTTAGCAACCGCATCATAAAACTGATGTGGGAACAAACCTTCTTTATCGCATGTTCTCCAATAATCATCATCGAAGTCTTTCATTAGTAATTTGATAGCTTCAATGATCGATTGTTGTGTTTCACTATAAGTAAAATCCATGATTATATTATTCCACAGTAACAGTTTTAGCTAAATTACGGGGTTGATCCACGTCATAACCTAATTCTAAGGCAATATAATAAGAAAATAGTTGTAAGGGTATTATTGTTAAGAAAGGTGTTAAATACTTAGGACATTCAGGTATCTCTATAACATCATCTATTAGTCCATCTAAATCGTAATTCCCTTTAGTTACAAGCCCAATTAAAATTCCACTTCTTGCCTTAATTTCCTGAATAGTATTTCTCATTTTTTCGTAATAATTATCTGTTAGTGCCATAGCAATAACCGGTATATTATTATCAACTAAGGCAATTGGGCCATGTTTCATTTGTCCTGCCGAATATCCTTCAGCATGAATGTAGCTTACTTCTTTTAGTTTAAGTGCGCCTTCAAATGCAACAGGTTTATTGAGTCCTCGCCCTAAATATAGAAAATGATTATATTTAGAGTATTTTTTAGCCATCATTACTATTTGAGGATTCATTTCTACCACTTGATTCATCAGGTCTGGTAATTTTGTGGAATCCATTATTAAAGATTCAGCTTCAGGTTTCGATAAACTACCTTTATCAGTTCCAAATTTAATCGCCAGAAATAATAAAGATAAAATTGATCCTGTAAATGATTTTGTACTAGCTACGCCAATTTCAATTCCTGAATTGATATTTATTTCGATATCTGCAATCCTACTTGCTGCTGAGCCTACTGAATTAGATATTAGGATTTGTTTACAACCTTTAGTTTGAAATAAAGACATTGCTCCTAATGTATCTGCAGTTTCACCAGATTGAGTAACCGAGATAAGCAAAGTATTTTTATCAATAGGGGTATCCTTGTATCTTAATTCAGAGGCATCCTCTGTTTGACATGGAATGTTTGATATACTTTCGATAAAGTATTGCCCAACTTCACATGCATAAAGACTAGTACCCATACCTGTCAAAATTATCCTGTTGATATCATTTGTAAAATCATTTGGCAAAATAAAATCTTCGAATTCTATTTTGTCATCATTGAAAATTATTTTATTACTTAAACTGTTATATATACTTCTTGGTTGTTCAATTATTTCTTTAATCATATAGTGATCAAAATCATCTTTGCTAAAATGTGTATCTGGAACCTCAATAAAACTATGATCAGGTTCAAAATACCCACCACCAATATCTTTATATGAAGCAGAATTATTATCTAAAATAACTAATTGATCAGATTCAAGATATACTAATTTGTTAGTATATTCACCTATAGCAGACATATCACTTGCAATGAACATTTCATCATTTCCATATCCCACAACCAACCCGCCTGCATGACCTTTTCTGAAACCTATTACTTTTCGCATATCTTTATCGGCCATGGCTAAAACTGAATGAGATCCGGTTATCATTTGTGCAGTCTTTTCTACAGATTCAATAAAGGAATATTCTTGTTTTAATAAATCTGAAATCAAAAACGCTATTATTTCACTGTCAGTCTCAGATTTAAATTTATAACCTTTGTATTGTAATTCAGTTTTTAATTCTTGATAATTTTCAACTATCCCATTATGGACAATCCATACTGATGAGTCTCCATCACTATGGGGATGGGCGTTTCTATCATCTGGTTTGCCATGTGTCGCCCAACGAGTATGACCAATACCAAAATTTCCTGGTATTCTGTATTCAATTAACATTTCTTTTAAATCATTGATTTTTCCAGCTGTCTTCATATATTCAATTTTATTTTCGGTATTCAAAATAGCTAATCCACAACTATCATAACCACGATATTCAAGTTTTTGTAAACTTGAAACAATTACGTCTTGTGCATTTCTATAACCTAGATATCCAACAATTCCACACATAATTTAACCTTTGTATAAACCTCTTAATGACTCTGGTAGCAATTCAGCTATTTTATTCATAATTATATCAGTACCCATTTCAAGGTCATAATTTTCCTCAATATGGATAGCTTCTCCAATATTTACCACGATTTTAGTAAAAGGGAAAGGGAATCTTAAGTATGAATTAATTTTACTTGTACCTGATATTCCAACAGGAATAACTGAAACTCCAGACTTTGATGCAATATATGCGGCACCTCGGTTCCCTTTTTTTAAACCAGAAGGTCCACTTCGTGTGCCTTCTGGAAAAAAACCAATAGCCTTACCTTGTTCAATTGCTTCAAAAACACGTACCAAACCTTTGCGGTCTAATGAAAACCTTCGTATAGGAATAACATGTAGTCCCTTCATTAAAATTGCTGATATTTTAGACTTAAATAGTTCAGTTTTGCCGACAAAGTTTATAGTTCTAGGCAACATAACAGCCAACATTGCAGGATCCAAATTAGCTGTATGATTTGAGACGATTAAAACTGAACCCTTTTTCGGTATATTATGTTTTCCAACAACAGTAACTTTAGCAAAAAGTTTATAACAAACTTTTCCTACAAAAATTAAAAAATTATATATCATAATTTTCTCGCTAAAATATTATTTAGTATAAAACTAACTACTCCTTCAAGCATCATTCCATCACTAACTACTATTGTAGCGTCATTTGCTATAACTAATGGTGATTCTTTTCTTTTAGAATCTAGTTCATCACGTCTCTCTAATTCAGATTCAATTTCATTCAATTCAGCAGATACACCTGAATCAATTAATTCTTTATGTCGGCGTTTTGCGCGTTCAGATATTGATGCTGTTAAAAATATTTTTAAACTATCCGGAACAACAACTGAACCTATGTCACGCCCAACCATAACAGTATTATCGTAACTAGCTATCTCTCTTTGTTGTTCGACAAGAAAATCTCTGATTTCTTTAAAAGATGAATAATATGAGACATTTTGATCGATAGCTATAGAGTGTAAAGATTTGGAGATATCAATATTGTTCAATTTAACCTTAAGATCTCGCGAATCATCAAAAATTATTCGTAAATCCACATCATCTATAAAGTCTCCGACTGTTGTTTTTTTATTAAAAACAACATTAGAATCTAATGCTGCATAGGTAATTGCACGATACATTATACCTGTATCTAAAAAATTGAAGTTTAGTTTTTCAGCTATAATTTTCCCTACACTTGTCTTACCAGACGCTGCGGGTCCATCAATCGCTATCACTGTTGTTTTAAGACTTGTCATAAGGCTTATGATACCTCTATATTAATTTGTGATGCAATATTTAGATAAATTATAGGAATATATATGTCGAGAGATACCAAAATTGTTGCTATTGGTGGTGGTACAGGCCTGTCAAATTTACTTTCAGGCTTAAAACATAAAACTGAGTATATAACAGCAGTAGTCACTGTTACTGATGACGGGGGTAGTTCTGGTCGTATAAGAAAAGATTATAATATGGCACCACCTGGAGATATTCGAAATTGTCTTCTGGCATTATCTAACCTTGATAATTCATATAAATCTACTCTAAATTACAGATTTAAAAGTGACTCAAACCTATATGACCATAATATAGGGAACCTGCTCATTGCTGCACTAAACCAACAAGAAAATAGCTTTAGTGAGGCTATAATTAAAGCAGGTTTATTATTAAACATTCAAGGTCAAGTAATACCAATTTCAGATAATCCAGAAGCTATTGTAAAAGCTCAAACTAAATCAAAACAAATACTAAATGGTGAGTCAGAAATTGGAAAAAATATTGAAAAAATTACTAACATCTGGATTGAACCCACAAATATCACTTTTAATCCTTTAGCTAAATATGCGATTGATGAGTGTGACGCTGTAACTATTGGACCAGGAAGCCTTTACACTAGTGTTATAACAAATTTCTTATTTAAGGGTGTAGCAGAAGCAGTAAATGGCATAAAAAAGCCAATTATATTTGTATCGAATATTACCAATGATAATGAAACTTCGGGTTTTACCATAAATGATCATATAGCAGAATTTAAAAAACATACCAATGTCGATATTACTCACGTCATATGTAATTCTACAAAAATACAAAATACTTCAGAAAGCCATGACTTATCTTTTGAACAATACTCACCCATAGATAGTATAAAAGTCATAAATGCTGATCTCATGAGTAGTCATTCAAATAATAATCATGATCCCAATAAATTAAGCGATACTATTTTTAGAATTCTAGAAACTTTACTTTAATTCATTTTTAAATAATTAATGGTATTGGCTATACCATCTTCAAGGCTTACTTTAGGCATCCATTTCAATTCTTTTGTAGCTTTTGAATTATTTAACACGATCTTATCAACATCAGATTTCCTTCTAGGCATAAAAACAGGAGTATTTGTAGATTTAGTTAAAGATTTAATCATAGTGAAAATATCTATAACTGAAGTTGCTTTATTTGCAGAAATATTATAAATCGATTTATTGGGTGCATTTGTCGCCAATAAATTAGCGTCTACTACATCTGATATATAAATATAATCCCTTTGTTGTGAACCATCTCCAAAGATTTTTACCGATTCTCCTTTTAATAAAAGTCCTGCAAAAATTGAAATAACTCCTGCTTCCCCAGAGGGGTTTTGCCTAGGCCCATATACATTTCCATATCTAAGAATTGTATATTGATACCCATATAATTCAGCAAATACTTCTAAATATTTTTCAGAGGATAGTTTGCTAACACCATAAGGAGAAATTGGATTAAGGGAAGAATTTTCAGAACATGGAAATTCATTTTGATTCCCATATATAGCTCCCCCAGTAGAACTTAATATTATTTTTTCTACTGATGTGTTATGACAAGCCTTATATAAATTTAAAGAACCCAATATATTATTACGAGCATCTTCAATAGGGTTTGATTCTGATACCGAAACACTACTTTGTGCAGCTAAATGAAAGATAAGATTGGGTTGAAAGTCTTTTATAACTGAACTAATATCTCCATTATATAAATCAACCTCATACAATTTCGCTTCATTATTAATATTCAACCGATTTCCAGATGAGATATTATCAAGTATGGCTACTTCAAAACCTTCAACAATCAAACGGTCCACTATATGTGATCCAATAAACCCAGCACCACCAGTTACTATTATTTTTTTCAATTATTCCTCATATAAGTTAAAAAATCATTTAAGTAAATATATTGTATTACAAAATCCAATAGTAGCAATTGATTGAATGAAAAAGTTATAAATATGTTGAAACTAATGCAATCTAATAATAGAATACACCGAGGTTAAATATGATTAGTCAAGAAAAAATAAAAACATTAGGTCCAGGACTTTTATTATGCTTTATTGTAGGAAGCATAATTTTCATAATGAGCCGACAAGTACAAAATTTATTGATCGATAGCCTATTACTTGCCTTAATTATTGGTATCGTATATAAAAATGTTTCTCCAAAATCTAATTGGTACAATGCTGGTGCTAAATTTGCTGGAAAACATATACTCGAATTTTCAGTAATGATTTTAGGTGCTAGTATATTTTTGCCAGATATCTTTGATGCTGGATTGCCACTTTTTTTGCTTATTTTGTTCGGCGTTATTGGAAGTATGATTATTGCCTATATAGTTGGGCACTTGATACTAGGATTAAATAAAAAAATTGCCACTTTAATCGGTGTAGGAAATTCAATTTGTGGAAATTCTGCAGTTGCAGTAATGGCTCCAATAATAGGAGCTAGTGCAACTGATATCAGTGCAGTAATTGGTATAAGTGCTGTATTAGGAGCAGCACAAATTATTCTATTACCTTTACTATTTTCAAGTTTAGGAATTACAGAATATCATTACGGAATTGTTGCAGGTATGGCAGTATATGCAGTTGCTCAAGTATATGCAGCATCTGCAACAGTTAGTGCTACATCTGCTACTGTTGCAACAGTAGTAAAAATTACAAGAATAATACTATTAGGACCGCTCGTTGTAGTTGTTCAATTAATTAAAAGCTTTGGATCCTCTAATCCAAAACACTCTTCAGATCAAAACACTGGCAATTTTTCTCTTTTCAATTATTTCCCATGGTTTGTTATAGGATTTATCTTTTTCTCTATTTTACGGTCTGTGGATATTATATCTACTGATGTTGGCGATCAGATTCGGCAATTATCAAAATACTTATTTGTAGTATCAATGGTTGCAATAGGTTTAGGAGTAGATATTAAAGATGTACTCAAAGTTGGGCCAAAAGTAGCTTTAACAATTATATGCGTGATTGGATTCATGATAGCAATTAGCTTGGTTATAGGGAGTAATATCTCACCATAATCATTCGATATTTTGATTGACTATATTACGATCAAGAAAAGATTGTATTTCTTCATCTTTATAGCCCAAATCTTTTAATATTTCCTTAGTATGCTCCCCTAGTAATGGGGCAGGTAAACGAGCAGATTTTACATAATCGTGATCGGACATTTTAAATGGGGGCATAACGTAACTTATTTTACCTACTTTTGGGTGAGTATCTGACACAATCATTTTGTTTGATATTACCTGATCATCTTTTAATAAATCATCTCTTTCCTGAACAATTGAACAAGGTATACCTTCTTTATTTAATTTATCTATCCAATATGAACTATCTTTACTTGGAAAAATACCTCTAAATAATTCGGCTAAATCAGATGCGTTTATTACGCGCTTTTCATAAGAATTGTAATCAGAATCTTCTATTAAATGATCAAGTTCTACTACTCGACAAAGGCCTGCCCATTGATTTGATTCCATTACTACAATCGCTATCCATTTACCATCAGAACATTCGTAACAAGAAGCCATAGCTGAAGGAGAATTCCCCGGAAGATTACCTTGATCGTTTTCTACCCAGATTAATTGCTGCATTTGCATAGCCAAAGCTTGGTTAAATAATGAACAATCGATCTTTTGGCCTTTCCCGGTTTTTTCTCGATCCCAAAGTGCTAACATTACAGAATATGAAAGTGACATACATCCAGACATATCTGAAAACATTATTGGGTATGGTACTGGAGTTCCGTCTGGAAATTTTCTTAATGATAATACACCTGATTTTGCTTGAAGAACTATATCATAGCCAGGGAGACTGGAATCAGGTCCTTCATTTCCGAACCCACTTATAGAAACATAAATTAGTTTATCATTTATTTTGGACAAAGTTTCAAAATCTAGCCCAAATTGTTTTTCAGTACCCGGGCGCATATTCAATATAAAAACATCAGTAGTTTTACATAAATCAGATACGATCTTTTTACCCTCTTCAGTCCGAATATCCAAAGATATACTTTTTTTATTTCTATTTAATGACAAAAATGGTTTACTCATATTCCATTTTGTTAAATATGGAGATGTATAGCGGTGGCGCATAGCGTCACCTCGAATGGTCTCGATTTTGATGACTTCTGCACCTTGATCGGCAAGATATACAGCTCCACCAGGACCAAAATAGACTTGGGACATATCGATAACTTTAATACCTTGTAATGGTAATGTCATATATATCTCCTTAATTATTAGAAAATGGAGATGAAATATTTTATAAATGGCGACCCGGAGGGGATTCGAACCCCCGATCTCCACATTGACAGTGTGGTATGTTAGACCAACTACACCACCGGGCCAAATGAAACTCGAATATTATAACACAATCCCTAATGGTTGTATTGTGTTATAAAAAACATTCTTTATATCCCCTTCTCTAAATTATTTTTTTGCCAATCAGAATCAATATTTCCTTGGTAAAACTTTTCGGGATTTTCTTTAGCCCACAATTGTTTTCTTACAATCATATTATCAAGCTCTAATTCTCTTACTTCATTTACTTCTAATCTACCCTTATTTACATATTCATTAAATTTACCTAACGATAATTGATGATTTTGATTATTAGCATTAATAAAATCATCTTTAGGTAAAATATTTAACTTTTTGCCACTTAACCATGTTTTGAGAAGATTTTTGTAATATGAATTTCTTATGTCAGCTTTCCCAAATTTCCAGTACTCTAATTCACCATATGAATTAATAAGTAATATATTAGGTACAACTTTAAAACCCATTAATTTACTTAAACTATTATCATTATCAATTAGGGTTGTGAATTCTGCTTTGGCAGATTGATGAAAATGCTTCACTTTATCGTGATAAATTGCGTCCATCGCAATAGATAAAAATTCCACACTATCATCTTCTGTAAATAATTCTTTATAAGTTTTTTGCCAAACTGGCAATTGTGCCCTACATACTCACCAAGACGCCCACATAAAAATACAAAGCTTTTTGCCTCGATAAATATCAAGAGACACTTTTTGTTGATTTAAATCAGTAAGAGTGATATCAAATAAATCCTTATTAACCGATATTGGTGCAACCATATTTTTCTCCATAAATTATATTAAATTCTTTGATAAAACATACCTACTTCTCTATTGAAGAGGGCTAATTGATCATCATACACATAATGCGTTGCATCAGGTATCTCAATTAATGTTATATTATGATTTTCTTTAATCATCTGTGTGGCAACTTCATGTTGTAATATATCGGATTCTGCCCCTCTGATCAATAAAGTTGGACACTTTATTTTTCTCACACAATCCCACATATATTCACCATCCGCACGAATTCGCGCTTTTGCTATACCTTCTACATCCCACTTAAATCCATATTTTCCTGAATCTAATTGCTTGATAGTAAAAGTTACTCTTTCATTTAATGCATGCTCAGATATTAGTGGCCTTTGCTTTCTCCAAAATATCTTTACATCCTCTAAACTATTAAATTCTTTAGGAGTATCGATCAATTCTTGATTTATCCGTGCTCCTCCTGTGGAAGTAGAGGCGCTTGGGCCTATATCTACAATAACAAGACTCTCAACCATTTCAGGGTATTTTGAAGCAAAAACAATACTATTAACCCCGCCCATAGAATGGCCCATCAAACAAAGGTTATTAAATCCTTTTGTATTTATAAAATTTGTTAAATCATCAACGTAAGCTTGTGTTTCATAATTATGATCAGAGGACCAATCGCTTTCACCTCGTCCTCTCTGGTCTATTGCATAAACATCAAAATCACTTATTAGTTGATCAGCAACATCATTCCATGCTTGTGCATAACTCCTCATTCCATGGAGCATAATTAAAGGTTTTATAGCATCTGTTTTGTAATTTATATAATGAAGGTTTAAATTATTTGATTGAAAATAATTGCTTGTAAATTCTCCCATCAATAACTCCTTATATTCTTGCTAGTTTTTGAAAACTTCGAGCCTTAATTGGAGGAGGTCCTTCCCAAGAGTCTCGCCTAAACTGATGACTCATTTCAGTCTTAGTTACCTCTCCTACATAAATATTCCCTTTTGAATCAACACAAATTCCATGAGGTGCAATAAATTGACCATTATCAAGACCGTACCCAGTACCTAATCTAGTAATGATATCTCCATTAGTTTCATAAATACTTACTCTTGGTCCAATATTTGGCAATTCTCGATTAACTGCACCACTAGAACCAATTTCTCCTAAGTAGATAGTCTGATCTTTATCTATACACAAAGCACATGCTCTATGCATATTGTTCCATTGATCAACAAAGTTTCCGTTTTTATCGAAAATTTGAATTCTCATGTTTTCTCGATCAGCGACATAAACTAATCCATTTTTATCGGTAATGATGTTATGTGGAATATTAAATTGACCGGGATCAGTGCCTGCACTACCCCAAGAGAATAAATGTTCCCCTTTTGGTGTAAATTTGTGAATACTTGAATTTCCATATCCATCAGACACATAAATATCTTGAGATTCAGGGTCTAGTGCCACATGAGTACATCGATTAAATGGTTTTGCACTTTGGTATGGGGAAGGAGTTTTGGGGATACCAATGGTCATTAACACTTCTCCTTCAGTGGTACACTTTCTAACTGTATGATCAGCGTCATCAGTACAATACAAGATATCATCAGGACCTACAGTTAGACCATGTGCTCGAATAAAAAAATCTTCACCCCATGAATTTATAAAGTTTCCATCTTTATCAAAAACAATCATAGGATGAGGACCTCTATTGAATACGTAAACATTATCTTTAGAATCTACTCCTACACCACCTACTTCATCCCAACGATATTCTTCAGGTAATTTTTCCCAATTGGGCACAACTTCATATTGAAAAGATCCTTCTCCAAGCTTCATATTTACATCCTCCATACTGCAAATTTGCTAAAGATTTGTGTTATCCTAACATAATACAAGTATTAAAGAATGCGGTTTTTTTAGAGGTATTTTTTGTGCAAATACAAAATCAATTCAGTTTACTAGCAAGGTCTCACCATAACAGTATCTTAGCTTGGTTAAGCGGGATAATCGTGATATTTTTGGGTTGGCAAATATTAGGTGTAATACCGATTCTACTTCACCCTAACACAGATGAATTACTACAATCAGGGAATAGTCCATATACTATTTTAAATTTTATAACTTTAATGTCAGGTTTCTTATTTGGGTTGGTAGCATTTGTTTTTGTGGCAAAATATATCCACAGACGAACACTTATCTCATATCTTACTGGATTTAAAACAATCCAATATGACAGAGTAATATTTGCGATGACTATTTCACTCTTATTCTCATCTATACCATTTGTATTATGGGTCTTTACAAGCAACGAATGTAATGCTACTTCTCTGTCTTCTGTAGAATGTGCTCGAAGTGTAGAATTCAATCCCAATTTTTCGTTAATGACTTATGTATCTTTTATCTTTATTGCATTACTAATTACACCTATTCAAGTTGGATTTGAAGAAATACTTTTTAGAGGTTATTTTTTACAAGGATTAGGTTTATTTACAAAAAACACAGTGATTTTATCACTTATGGTAGGAAGTTTGTTTATGATTGCTCATTTAGCTAATCCAGAAACCTCCTATGGAATGTCAAAATATATGACAATATTAATGGCGACAGGTACTATTTGGGCGTTAATTGCCATTAAAGGGAATGGATTAGAACTACCTTTTGGATTTCATCTTGCAAATAATCTATTTGTATTTCTTTTTATTACCACAAAGAATTCTGTAATTAGTACTCCAGCGTTATATTATGATATTGGAATAGAACAAACAGGAATAACGTGGGCAGATGTGATTATGACCATAACTTTCGCCTTAATTATCCCCTATATAATCCTTTCAATAAAATATAAATGGACAACAGGTTTTTCATATTTGTTTAAATCCTCTAATAATTTAAATGAGAAATAAACAAATATACTGTTTTATTAATTTAATAAGTCATGTACAATTGTTTCATTAGTCTACAAATTGAAGTGATCTAATTCGAAAATATCGAGGAGGGCTTTGTGCTAAAACCTGATTACAAATCAAATATAATATTATCTGAAACTGAGTACGACACTGTTGGTAAAAGAGTCAAGAGATACGACGCTACTGATAAAGTTACTGGGGCTGCTAATTATTCAGGAGATGTACACCCAGCTGGATATATTCATGGGAAAATTCTTAGAAGCCCGCACGCTCACGCTAAAATTATAAAAATTGACACTACCAAAGCATTAAAATTACCTGGAGTAGTTGCTGTAGTAACATCTGATGACTTCCCTACCCTCAATGGATTAGCCGTTGACTTGGGTGAAGGTGCGATGCAGAATCCTATGTTTTTGAGTAACTTTTGTATAGCAAAAGATAAAGTGTTATTCAAAGGCCACGCTGTTGCAGGTGTTTCTGCAACTTCTAAATTGATTGCAGAACAAGCTTTAGAACTAATCGACGTTCAATATGAAGTCCTGAAACCGGTTATGCGTCCGGAAGAAGCAATAAAACCAGATGCACCTATACTACATGAAAGACTTGTAACGATAAATTCTACTACTATCCGTGCAGGTGGTGTTAGTGCAGACGAACTACCAAAAGATAAACAAACAAACCTTGCAAATAAATTTGAATTTGCACTTGGTGATGTTGAATCTGGATTTAAAGATGCTGACGTAATTGTTGAAAAAGAAACAAAAACCGAAGCTGTACATCAAGGATATATAGAGCCACAAACAAGTACTGTTAAATGGGGATCAGATGGATATCTAACGATGTGGACAAGTAGTCAAGGCCATTTTGCTATGCGAGATTTAACCGCAATGTTATTAGGTATACCTCAATCAAAAATTAAATCTATTCAAATGGAAATTGGTGGGGGATTTGGAGGAAAAACAATAGTATATTCAGAACCTATTGCAGCTATGCTTTCAAAAAAATCTGGAGGTTCTCCTGTCAAAATAACTTTAAATCGTACTGAAGTATTTGAAGGTACCGGCCCTACTTCCGCTACTAATGTCAAAATAAAATTAGGCGCTAAATCTAATGGTAAAATCACAGCAGTACAGGCAAAACTATACTACGGATCAGGGGCTTTCCCTGGATCTCCAGTATTACCTGGAGCTCGATGTATGACTGCCCCATACGACATACCTAATGCGCACATAGAAGGTTATGATATTTGTACAAATCTACCTAAATCTACAGCATATAGGGCACCTGGTTCTCCTACAGCATCCTTTGCAATGGAGGTTGCCGTTGATGAACTTGCAGAAAAACTTGGTATTGAACCATTAGAATTTCGAGCAATGAACGGATCTAAAGAAGGTACAAGACAAGCTTCTGGACCAGTATTTGGTAGAATTGGTTTTCTAGAAACATTACAAGCTGCTAAAGAACATGAACATTATAAAAGCAAACTTGAAGGCCCATATAGAGGTAGAGGTATTGCTTCAGGATTTTGGTTTAATGGAAGTGGACCATCAAGTGCAATTGCTAGTGTCACAGCTGACGGAACTATCAATTTAGTTGAAGGTTCTCCAGATATCGGAGGCTCTCGAACAGCTGTTTCAATGCAACTTGCTGAAGTGCTAGGTATTGATTCCTCTAGTATCAAACCATCGATTGGAGATACCGATACCATTGGTTTTACTTCTGTTACTGGTGGCAGCGGTGTTGCTTTTAAAACAGGAATAGCATGCTATGAAGCTGGATTAGATATAAAAAGACAAATGGTTGAACGCGCAGCTAAAATATGGGATGTAGAAACAAGTGATGTAGAGTATGAAAATGGGGAAATCAAACATAGTTCTGATTCTCAACTTAGAATGACATTTAAAGAAATGGCTGGAAAATTAAACGCCACTGGTGGACCAATCATTGGGCGTGCAGCAGTAAGTCCAGGGTCACCAGGTAATGCTTTTGCAACACATATTGTAGATGTCGAAGTCGATCCAGACACTGGTAAAGTAACTATTTTACGATATACATCTATACAAGATGCCGGAAAAGCAATTCATCCAACATATGTCGAAGGACAAATGCAAGGTGGAGTGGCACAAGGAATTGGTTGGGCGTTAAATGAAGAATACTTCTACAATGACGAAGGCAAGATGATGAACGCAAGTTTTCTTGACTACAGAATGCCAACAGCTTTAGATTTACCAATGCTTGACACAGTTATTGTTGAAGTTGCAAATCCAAGCCATCCGTATGGAGTACGTGGAGTAGGTGAAGTATGTATAGTCCCCCCTCTAGCAGCTCTTTCTAATGCCATTAAACAGGCAATAGGCAGTAGACTAACTCAATTACCAATGAATCCTGCCAGAGTACTTGAAGCAATAGATAATAATAAATAAATTATATTTACTATGGCTAGCGTTTGGTTCAATCAAGAAATGCGACAAGCAACAGGATTTACAGGTACTGTTGAAGTAGAGGGTAGCAATATTAGAACTGTTATTGCTAATCTGGAACACCTATACCCTGGTATTTCTGAAGTTTTAATTTACGAAGACAATATTATGCCAGGTCTCTCGGTAATTATTGATGGTAATATTGGCAGTATTGGTGTGTTGGAAAAGGTAAATGAGAACAGTGAAGTCCATTTTTTACCAGCTTTAGGTGGTGGATAAATACTCGTCTACTTTTGAATAATGCTCATTCCAAGCAGATATCTTCTCAAATTCCAAAGCAAACTTAAATATTGTATTTTCTTCATAGTGATTTGCAACTATCTGACACCCCATGGGTAACCCTAGTGAATCAAATCCTATTGGAACAATGAGTGACGGCAATCCCGTAATATTAAAGATACTAGTAAAGCTTCGACGTATTGCATTTCGAATGGGATCTTCTGCAGGACTAGAATCATCTAATTCAGGCGCAGCCATAAAATTTGCTGGAGATATTATTACATCACATTTATTAAAAAAGGTTTTTATCTTCTCTGTGAATATTCTTTTTTGTCTTTGTGCATTCACATATTGATGCCCCAGAACATGCAGTCCTGCTTCTAAACGTCTTCGTGGATGAGTTCCATATAAATCAATGTTTTCTTTCATGTTTGAATAATGATAAGCCGCAGACTCTGGACCTACAATAATATCGTAAAGAATTGGGCCTTGTTGTGCTTCAAATTTACTAAATTCATCTAACCCAATTTCAATAATATTAACTCCTAGAGATTTAAAAGAATCTAGCATTTTTTGTATATTTATTTCAACATCTTTACTCAATATATCTTCAGTAAATGCAGTAAAAATCCCTATAGTTTTTCCGTGTAAATCAAAATTACCATCTACATCTATATTAATCGGATCCATAGATACAGAATAAGGATCAGTTAAATCATATCCCTCAATTGCGTTCAGTAATAAGATACAGTCCTTCACAGTGCGAGTCATTGGGCCTACGTGGTCCAATGACCAACTTAGAGGAACAACTCCATGACGACTAACGCGACCGAATGTGGGTTTTAAACCGACTATTCCCGAATTATGTGCAGGTCCTCTTACAGATCCTCCAGTATCAGTTCCTAAAGCACAAGTTACGAGACCAGCAGCAACAGATGCACCAGAACCACTACTCGAACCACCTGGGAAATGTTTTAGATTCCAAGGGTTATAAGTGGAACCAAAATACTCATTAGACATTGTTCCACCCATAGCAAACTCTAAAAGAGCAGTTTTTCCCAAAACTATTGCATTAGATTCTTTCAACTTTGTAGTTACAGTAGCATCATAATCTGGAATAAAATCTTTTAGTACTTGTGAGCCACTTGTTGTTAATTGATCTTTTGTATATATAATATCTTTTAATCCAATTGGAATACCTTGCAAAGGGCTTATAATTTCTTTGTTCAAAAAAAGCTTTTCAATTCTTTCAGCTTCTTTTAGGCTTTCTTGAGAAAAAACTGAAATAAAAGAATTAATTTTTGAATCATATTTCTCTATTCTATCTAAAAATGTTTGGACAATTTCTACCGGTGATATTTCTAAATTCTTCATTAAGGAAGATAATTGCTGAATATCCATATATGCCAAATTTTTAAAACTCATATTAAATACCTGAATTTGTAATATTTAAACTTAAATCATGATAGCACAAAACCTTGCTAACAAAGTAGCTAACTGGTATCATTACAAGCTATTGTAACTCAATTATTGTTATTATTTTATTAATGCTAAATAGATAGTTAAAGAATTGTTAAAGAGAGGATGCCAAATTGAGCAAAATCAAAGTAGCTATTGTGGGAGTAGGTAATTGTGCCTCTTCTTTCGTACAAGGAATTCATAAGTACCGAGAAGCAGATGAAAATGAATTTATTCCTGGACTTATGCACCCCGTATTAGGAGATTATCATATAGGAGATATTGAAGTTGTCGCTGCATTTGATGTAGATAAAGATAAAGTTGGCAAAGATTTATCCGATGCAATATTTTCAGGAATGAATAATACTGTTGCTTTCCATGATGTTCCAAAAACTGGTGTAACTGTAGAAAGAGGAATGACACACGATGGTATTGGAAAATATCTATCCGAAGTTATAGAAAAAGCACCTGATCCTGAAGATTCTATGCCATCTATAGCAAGCATCCTTGAAGAACGGGAAGTTGACGTGTTAATTAATTATCTTCCTGTGGGATCTGAACAAGCAACAAAATGGTATATGGAACAAGCACTTTCCGCAAAAGTTGGTGTGGTGAATTGTATTCCTGTCTTTATTGGTAGAGAACCATACTGGCAAAGACGATTTCAAGATGCTGGTGTGCCTATTGTAGGTGACGATATAAAATCTCAAGTTGGTGCCACTATTACTCATAGAGTTTTAACTAATCTTTTTAAAGACCGTGGCGTTCGGGTTGACAGAACCTATCAATTAAACTTTGGTGGCAATACTGATTTTATGAATATGTTAGAAAGAGAACGATTAGAATCTAAGAAAGAATCTAAAACTAATGCTGTAACATCACAGCTTCCATACGATGTGGGTAAAGATAATGTTCATGTAGGCCCAAGCGATTATGTGCCTTGGTTAGAAGATAGAAAATGGTGTCATATTAGAATCGAAGGTACTACCTTTGGTAATGTTCCATTAAATTTGGAATTAAAATTAGAAGTTTGGGATAGCCCAAACTCTGCAGGCGTAGTTGTTGATGCAGTAAGATGTTGTAAAATAGCTCTAGACCGTCAAGTAAGTGGATCACTTACCGGGCCATCTTCTTATTTCATGAAATCTCCACCAATACAATATACCGATGATGAAGCACATCAAATGGTTGAGGATTTTATTAAACCATTAGAATGAACAAGTATGAAAATTGCACAAGTTTCCCCTTATGACTTAAATTATCCTGGGGGTGTTATTTCCCATATGTTTGAATTAGGCAACCAATTAGTAAAACGCGGCCACGAAGTAAAATATCTGGGACCAATAAACAATAATGGTGTTAGTTTTTCAGATAAAATCATATCTTTAGGAAGTAGTATCCCTATATCTGTAGCAGGATCAGTAGCTCGGATTTCATTAAACTTTTGGAAAACAAGAGAAATTAAGAAAATACTTCAAAAAGAAAATTTCGATATTATACATTTACACGAACCTTTAATGCCTTCTATACCTTTAACAGTACTTGCAAATTCTAAATCTATAAATATTGGTACTTTTCATGCATATAGTTCTGAAAATTATAAATATAAATTAACTAAATGGTATTTAGCTAAATTTATGAATAAATTAGATAGTAAAATTGCTGTTTCAGTATCTGCTAAAGAATACGTTCAAAAATATTTCCCAGGAGAATATACAATAATACCAAACGGTGTAGATGTTGATTTTCTTTCTCAAAAATCAATACTTTTGAACGAATATAAAGATAATAAATTTAATATATTATTTCTTGGACGATTAGAAAAAAGAAAAGGGTTGAAATACCTTTTACAAGCCTATATAGAACTTAAAAAAAAGTATGCTGTTCGTTTAATAATCATTGGACCTGGCAAACTTGATAAACAGTGTGCAGAATTAATTGAATCAATAAATCCTGAAGATATTGTTTGTACTGGATCAGTCACTGATCAGTTTGAAAAACGTATGTACTATCAAACAGCAGATTTATTCTGTGCACCAAATACTGGTAATGAAAGTTTCGGTATAGTTCTTGTAGAAGCTATGGCAAGTCGACTTCCTGTAGCAGCTTCCAATATAAGTGGTTTCAGAAATGTTATTGATAATGGTAAAAATGGTTTTTTATTTGAACCTAATTCTGTATCATCTATATATAAATGCATTGAACTTCTAATCAATAATAGTGACTTAAGAAACTCTATGGCACAAAATGGACAAAATACGGTCCAAGAATTCAACTGGAATAACCTTGTTGATAAAATATTAGATTGTTATGAAAAGGCAAAAAATGGATTATAGAAATTATATACGCAGTAATATATTAGATAAGATAGAAACACCTATAGTATCCTTTTTTCACAAGCTAAAGATATCTCCCAATTTGTTATCAATTTTTGGTCTAATTCTTGGAATTATTGCAGCAGTATTTATAGGACTGAATAATTTGATCTTAGCTGCAGTATTTTTGGCAGTTGGAGCTGTAGCTGATTTATTTGACGGATCATTGGCAAGAAAATTCGGGCAGGAAACAGTTTTTGGTGCATTTTTAGACTCCGTCATAGATAGAATACAAGAATTAGGTATATTTATTGGAGCTACATATATGCTAATTAGTAAGGGAAACTACGATTGGGCTATTTTACCAATAGTCGCTTTAGGTTTGTCATTTCTAGTAAGTTATTCTCGGGCAAGAGGAGAAGGACTTGGGATACAAACCAAAGACAACGGAATTGTTACCCGACCAGAAAGATTACTAATACTGATAGTTGGATTAATTACAAACCAATTTATTATTGCAATGATTATAGTTAGTTTGACTTCATTAATTTCATTTATACAAAGAGTACGTGCTATAAGCAAGTAACACTAGTAATTAAATATAATCATAGATGGTTTTTAATTCTTTTATCACGAATTGATATTCATAAGCATTTTGATCTTCTTCTCGATTAATAAGAACTGCCTTTATATCTTGTGCTAAGGCTCCTTCTATATCAGACTCATAAGAATCACCTACATGCATGATTTCATTAATAGCTGAATCTGATACCTTTATAGCTGCTTGAAAAATTTCTGGGCTTGGTTTGCCTATACCTACTTCTTCTGATGTAACAATGTATGATAAAAATTTGGATATTCCTAATTGATCACAAATTCCATATAAATTTTTACCCATATTTGTAATGATGCCTAATTTATAATTGCGACTATACAAATGCTCGAAAACAGGTATGACGTCATCATATAGTTTAAATCCGTATGGAATTTTTTGGACAGCTTCCCAAATATTTCCAGCAGTTATCAAATCTACTTTTAAACCTGCATGTTCTAAAATCAGAGATTCATATTTGCTAAAAAATTCACTTCGCTCATCGAGGGACATTAATGATAATGGCTTAACACTGGAATTTACTTTTTCCATATAAGAGTCAGCAAATTTGTAACCATATTTAATTTGTTGCACAGAAGGATTTAAATCAAATTGATTTAATGCCTTCAGTTGGATTTCTTCTCTTTCCGGATAGAATTTAGCCAACGTACCAAAAAAATCAAAAAATATAGTTTTTATCATTAAATCTACCTTGTAACTAGTAAGTCCTTTGCCATACATTATTACATATAATCTAATTAAAGACAGTAATGATTAATATATGAGAAACGTAAAACTCTTAGATGGTGGGACCGGTACAGAAATAAAACGAAGAGGATATAATGTCCCCTCTCACATCGAATCTATATGGTCTGCCCAAGCATTAATAGATAATCCAGATATAGTTGAGAATATTCATTATGATTACATTTGTGCTGGGGCAGATTATATAATTATAAATAATTATGCGTTAACACAACCTATTTTATCGAGAGCAAATATTAATAAAAAACTTGAAGAATTAACACTTCTTGCAATTGATGTCGCACAAAAAGCTAAAAAGCGATCTGGGAAAAATGTCAAAATAATTGGATCTTTACCACCACTTGAAACTAGCTATCGTGTAGACTTGATATTGGAAGAAGGGCTTATGGCTAAATACTACCAAGAAATTTCATCTATATTAAAAAATAAAGTTGATATTATTATCTGTGAAACTATGGCTAGTAGTATGGAAGCAAAAACTGCCTTACGTGCTGCACTTAACACAGATACAGAAACATGGATTAGTTGGACTTTACAAGGTACCAGGCACAATACTTTACCTAGTGGTGAAAGTTTAGAAGAGGCATATAATGCTATTTCACCTCTAGAAGCAGAAGCATATTTAGTTAATTGTGGTGGTGCTAATTTGATAACCGAAGCAATAAAGACACTCAGCAAGTTAACAAATAAACCAGTCGGAGGTTACGCTAATTCTGTCTTTGTTGACACCAACAGCAATAAAACAGAATTAGAGTTAAACCCAGAAAATTCCCAAAAAGAATCAAGACAAATAATTGATGAAAAAACTTACGCTCTAGAGGTTTCTAAATGGATTAATAATGGTGCTTCAATTGTTGGAGGATGTTGTAGTACTACTCCTGAACATATCAAACTAATAAAAGAACTAGTGAAATAAATGTATGATTCTTATGAAAAATATGCGTAATTTAAAATTTCATGCTATAATCTTGCTTCAATATAAATTGGGTGTAAAGGATATATGCATTGAAACAGTATGAACTAGTAATAGTTATTAGTCCTGAAATAGATCAGGAAAATTCAGATAAAATTATTGATAATTTATCTAATTTAATCAGTTCTAATGAGGGAACAGTAGAAGATTTAGATAAATGGGGAATTAGAAAACTCGCATACCCTATTAATAAGTTTCGCGAAGGAAATTATATTTCTTCGATAGTAAATATAGATCCTTCAAAAGTGACAATAATTGAAGGTAGTATACGAAGTAATGAAGACATATTACGACATCTATTTACCGTGAAAGATTGATGAACTTGTTTGTATTTTTGAGGAGGCCGAAATGGTAGGTTTCAATAAAATTATGGTAATAGGAAATATCGGTACTGAACCTGAAATGAGGTACACACCGAGTGGAAGCCCTGTCACTTCGTTCAGAGTAGCCACAAGCCGATCATACACATCTAATGATGGAGAAAGACATCAAGAAACTGAATGGTTTACTGTAGTTGCATGGAATGCACTTGCAGAACAATGTAATCAGTATCTTGCCAAGGGTCGACGAACCTTTGTAGAAGGAAGATTAAAAAGCAGGCAGTGGGATGGTCAAGATGGCCAAACTCGCTATAGAAATGAAATAATTGCAAGTAGAGTACTATTTCTTGATAGAAACCCTTCTCAATCTTCAGAAAATGAAACATCTTCTTTTGATGGCAATGATCAAAATAATTATAAGTTTACGGACGCGCCATCTGACAAACCCGTTGAAACTGACGACCTACCCTTTTAATTTTTACCTAGGAGAATAAAAAAATGACTACACAAAATAGATCTCGTCCTAATAATAGAAGACGATCAAATAATCGTTATAACAATCGAATAAAAATCTGCCAACCTTGTTTTGAAAGAAAAGGCAGACCTTTATCCAGTGTTATTACTTATAAAGATGCTACGGTTTTGCAAAGATATATATCTGATAGAGGGAAAATAGAACCTCGAAGAAAAACAGGTACATGCTTAAAATGCCAAACTTACTTAACAAGAGAAATCAAGAAAGCTCGTGAAATCGCATTGCTTCCTTTTGCTGCTGAGCACGTATTACTGAACCCTATTGAGAGACGTTCATATAACAATAGAAATTATTCAAACAGATCTTAGTGCAAAATGGCTAACATTAGTAATGAATCTAAAAACCGAATGACTGTGCGTGAACAACATCGGTTAGCACAAAACCAATCCAATAAACGTACTCTTCCCATAATTATATTTACAATAATATTATTGATGATAGTAATATTAATTCCAGGAATAGGATACTATTGGACCTATGTAATGCCAGAAAATAAAGTGGTAATTTCAGTAGGCGAAACAGAAATACAACTTAGAGATCTTTTAAAAAGAACTAAAGCTAATGCTGCAGCTGAGGCTGCATACGGTTCTGAAGTAAAATTATCGCTGCTACCTTTTGAAACTTTGAATGCAATGACTGACCATGAACTTTTACGTCAAAGTACTCCTACTATTAATTTATATGTAACAAGTGAAGAAATAGATCAAGAAATAAGAAAGGTTCATTACCCAAAAACCTTAATTAATGATCAATCCGATAAAGATGCTTTAGACAGAGAATTTCTTGAAACATATCAAAGTTATTTAAATCTTACAAAATACTCTGATAAAGAATATCGAGATTTAATCCAAATGGGTCTTTTGAGAACTAAACTTACAGAACGTTTAGGAGAAAGAATACCTACAATTGCCAATTCAGTAAACCTAAAATATATAAAATTTGCTGAACTAACTTTGGCAGAACAGGCATACGAACAATTGATGTCTGGAGCTGAATTTAGCCAAATTGCGAGAATATACATGAAAAATGATGCATATGCAGATGATAACGGTCTAGTAGGATGGGTTCCAGAAGGTGCATTTCCTGAACTTGATCCAACAATTTTTTCGATGGAGTTAAATACATTTAGTGAACCAATATTAACTAACCAAAATTCCGTAATAGTACAGGTAACCGCTGGACCAGAGCCTCAACCCTTACAAGAAAAAATAACTAAAATATTAAAACAAAATATAACAAATTCATGGCTAAATGAACAAAGAGATGAATTAGATGTTCAAGTTAACTTCAACTCTCAAGACTATCAATGGATGGTCGAAAAAATAGGCCAATATATTGGTTAGGTTTTAAACAATGGAAATTGAAAGTATAAATATTGGATTACTTGGTTTAGGTACGGTAGGCACAGAAGTTGCTTATCAATTGATTCATAACAAGAATATTATCAATGATGAAAAATCGAATGTAACAATAAATTTATCTAAAATATTAGTTAATGATATTAATAAAAAAAGACCAGATTTTATACCAACTGACATACTAACAAATGATCCTGAAGACATTTTAAACGATGATAATATAAATCTCATTGTAGAATTAATCGGTGGAGATCAAATTGCTCTTACAATGATCAATAATGCCATCGATAAAAATATTAATGTCGTAACTGCAAATAAACTTATAATGTCAAAATATGGATATGAATTATTAAGTCGTGCAAGAAACAATAGTGTTTTTTTACTATATGAAGCGAGTGTAGGAGCTGGGATACCGATAATTGGACCATTATATGAAAGCTTAATTGCCAACAGTATCAGTAAAATAAACGCTATTATTAATGGAACAACCAACTATATCCTTTCTAGTATGTCTTCGGGAACCCAAACGTTTGAAAACGCTCTCAAACAAGCTCAAGAATTAGGTTATGCTGAAGCTGATCCAACCAGTGATATAGAAGGTATTGATGCTGCATATAAATTGTCTATACTTGCGTCTATTGTCCTAAACAAAAAAGTAACTGAAGAAAATATATTTATTGAGGGAATAACAAAACTATCAGCTATAGATTTTAAATATGCCCAAGATTTAGGTTATAGTATAAAACTCCTTGCGGTTGGGGAATTAAATCCTGAAAATGTTTCTTTAAGAGTTCATCCGTGTTTAATTTCTAATGAACATTTATTATCTAAAGTAGAAGGTGTATATAATGCTATAGAAATCAAAGGAGATCCAATAGGAAATATCATTTTCCATGGTGAAGGTGCTGGGCCTAAATCAACTTCGAGTGCTATTTTAGGTGATATTATTTCAATTGCTAATAATATATCAAATACGCATATTAATGCTCCTGAAAATACAAGTAATTCTACGATTCAGTATATCGACTACAACCATACAAGTTCTTCATATTATTTGCGAATGTCGGTAGAAGATAAACCAGGAGTACTTGCTGAAATAGCTAGTATTTTAGGAGAATATAGCATTAGTATTGCATCAGTGTTGCAAACCTCTCATAATCAACCAAATAATATAGCTGAGTTAGTAATGGTTACACACCCAGCTGTTGTCAACAATTTAAATACTGCAATTACAAGAATTCAGAAATCAAATCAAATTAAATCAATAGATAGCCTAGTCAGAATCGAAGACCTGAATTAAGAAAAGATTCCATAGAGAATACCTACTATCATAGCTAACTTTGTGCTAAACTTAGCATGCTAAATGTTAATAAAATAAATTGGCTTATTAATGAACCTAGGCGTTATACAAAACTATAAAAAATACTTGCCTGTAAATGAAGACACCCCGGTTATTACTATGGGTGAGGGACAAACTCCTTTAATCAAGTCAACAAACATAATTAAAACTATTGAGTGTGAAAATTTATACTTTAAATTCGAAGGTTGTAATCCTACGGGTTCTTTCAAAGATAGAGGTATGGTTTTTGCTATTTCAAAAGCTTTAGAAGCAAAAAGTAAAATCATAGCATGTGCTTCGACAGGAAATACAAGTGCCTCTGCAGCAGCATATGGAGCACGATTTGGGTTGAAAACTATTGTGATAGTCCCAAATGGGAAAATTGCTTCGGGGAAACTTGCGCAAGCAATTGCCTATGGAGCCAAAATTATAAGTATCGATGGTAATTTTGATCAAGGATTGTCAATAATAAGAGAATTATCCAACGATAACAATATAACAATTGTTAATTCGATTAATCCTTATAGAATTGAAGGTCAAAAAACTGCAGCTTTTGAAATAGTTGATGAGTTAGGTGATTCCCCAGATAATTTATTTATTCCTGTCGGAAATGCTGGAAATATAACAGCATATTGGAAAGGATTTACTGAATATTTTAAACACGAAAAGTCCACTAAATTACCTAAACTATTAGGGTATCAGGCAGCTGGAGCAGCACCACTTGTGAGTGGTAAACCAGTAGAACAACCTGAAACCATTGCCTCGGCAATACGAATAGGAAATCCTGCTAGTTGGGAAAGTGCCATAACCGCTCGCAATGAATCTGGAGGATCTATAGATTCAGTAACCGATACTGAAATACTATCGGCTTATCAAATGCTGGCAAGCCAAGAGGGAATATTTTGTGAGCCAGCATCTGCAGCATCTTTAGCGGGATTAATTAAAACAAACTTGATAAATCCACAAAGTATAAAAAATAAGACAATAGTATGTGTTGTAACAGGATCTGGGTTAAAAGAACCTGAATTAGCAGAAAAACAATTCAATTCAAAACCTATACACATCAAACCTGAAATTGAAATTGTAAAAGAAGCTATTTTGAATTTATAAAGGAGAAAATTGGAAAATATTAAAATTCATGAAACTTTCGAATCTGTTACTGATATCTGGAACACAATATTATCTCGAATACCTAAACACTCCATATTTCAAACAATAGAATGGCAGAAAACATGGTTTAGCATCTTTAATGAAAATAATGATTTAAATATTTTAGAAATATCAAATAACGGTGAGGTAATTGGAATTGCTCCATTCATGTTAAGTCAAGATAATACATTGACTTTAATAGGTTCTAAAGATGTCTATGATTATCAAGATTTCCTTGTTGTTCCAAATAATGAATCCGATTTCTTTCATGAAATTGGCGAATACTTCAAAAAAATCAATTACACATCAATAGAAATAAATTCTATACCTGAAAATTCTTCTACCATACACTTGATGGAAACCTTAGCAGGGTCAAATCATTGGGATTTTGAGAAATCATCGGAGGATGTTTGCCCCCTACTTGAATTACCAAAGGACTGGGAATCTTATTTTTCTATACTAAAAAAGAAAGATAGGCATGAGTTAAGAAGAAAATTTAGAAGATTAGACGATCAAACTAACCATTCAATACAACAATTAACTAGTAGTGAAGACATTGCTAATTCTATGGATGATTTTTTTTCGTTAATGTCAAAAAGTGGCCATCATAAAGCCGACTTTTTAACACCTATTATGAAGGTATACTTTGAAAAACTATGTATAGAATTATCTAAAGAAAATTGGACACGACTTTATTTTATGGAAATTGATAATAAAAAAGTTTCCGCTTGTATCGCATTCGATTATAACAATATTCGTTATTTATACAACAGTGGATTTGATCCGGATTACCAACATTTAAGTTGTGGTTTATTGCTAAATGCCACTTCATTAAAGGACTCTATAGAATATAAATTTGACTGTTTTGATTTCCTTCGTGGTGACGAAAGTTACAAATACCATCTCGGTGCACAAGATACAACAATTTACACAATCAAATTAATAAAAAAGTAATACTCAATAATGTTTTGAATAAACCTAAAGTAAATTTATTAGTTTTATCATTTCACACCTGCCCCCTTAATAAATTGGGGACAGAGTCTGCAGGCGGAATGAATGTATATATCTCTAAATTAAGTCTCGGACTCGAAAAATTAGGTTTTTCAATTGATATTTTTACTAAAAGCCATTCTGAATGCACAGATAAAATAGTGAATATAAGTTCAAATATCAAATTAATTCACATAGACTCTGTTCCAGAAAACGTTCCTAAAGAAAACTTATATGAATATATAGAACCATTCAAAATACAACTTATAAATTATATTAAAGATAATAAACTAACTTATGACATCATCCACAGTCATTACTGGTTATCTGCATTAATAGGAATTGATTTAAGTAGACATTTAGATATAAAGAATGTTGTAACTTTTCACACCTTAGCAGAAATAAAAAATCAAACTTACGGACAAGAAAAAGAATCTATATTACGTTCTAATAAAGAAAAAGAAATAGTAATAAACACAAATAGTATTATTGTCTCTACTTTTCATGAATTAGAAGTTCTTATTCAATATCACGAAGCAAATTCATCTAAGGTTAATGTCATTCCCCCTGGTGTCGACCTATCACTGTTTAATCCATTAAGCATGAGTAAATCAATAAAACAATTAGGTTTAGATAAACATCCTATAATTCTTTATGTTGGTCGTATCGACCCTATAAAAGGGTTACCCGTTCTTATTGAGGCTATGAAATACCTAAAAGGTGACAACCATCCAAAACTTTTAATAATTGGAGACAACACTACTCAAAATCTTACAACTAAAAAAGCTCTTGATTTAATAATAGAATATGAATTAAACGAACATATTACATTTATAGGACCTGTTGAACAAACTCTATTACCTTTGTATTACAATGCAGCAAGTTTATGTGTGATACCTTCTCATTATGAAAGCTTCGGCTTAGTAGCTTTAGAAGCCATGGCATGTAAAACAACAGTAATTGGTACTAAAGTTCCTGGATTAGAATCCATAATTGAGGATCATCATAATGGTGTATTAGTTGAAGTTAACTCCCCAATAAAACTAGCCGCTGCAATTGAGGAATTACTTTCTAATAATCAACTGAATCTGGTTCTTGCAGAAAATGGATATAACAAATCTACTAATATGACGTGGGATTCCTCTGCATTACAAATATCAAAAGTATATAGAGATTTAATACCTTAATTATTTATGCTTTAGTACACCAATGACTATATTTAATATTCCGACCTGTCACAATATCAAAATACAAGGATTGTATTTGGCGTGTTAATGGGCCCATTTGACCATCACCAATATCATGATTATCAATAGAACCCACTCCTTGAACATGAGCAGCTGTACCTGTCAAAAAGATTTCATCTGCTAGATACAACTCAGACCTTGGAATACTTCTTTCTTCAACATCAAAGCCTAGTTCGTTTTTTACTATGTCTACTACACAATCTCGAGTAATACCTGGTAGTAGGTTATCTATTAATGGAGGAGTAGATAATACCCCGTTTCTAAATATAAAAATATTTTCTCCTGTACCTTCAGAAACTCGACCTTGTTGATTTAGCAAGATAGCTTCATCAAATCCTGCTACTATGGCTTCAGTTTTTGCAAGAATACTATTTACATACAAACCACTGATTTTTAAATGTGGTGGTATTATATAATCTTCCATCCTCCGATACGAAGAGGTACAACATTTTACAGCTTTTTCAGTATCTAAATAATCTCCCAGAGGAACAACTACAATTGTAAATCCATCATCCTCGAGTTTACTAAGATCTAAATACGCTACACGTTCAGCCCCTTTGTAAGCCAAAGGTCTAATATAAACATCTTGGTTATATTCGCATTTTTCTACTAATTCTTTCGTAATATTACACATTTCCTCAACTGTATAAGGAACTTTTATTCTCATTAATTTACAGCCTGATAAAAGGCGTTCGTAATGTTCTTTAAGTCGAAAGATGTATGTAGATTCATCTTCTTCATTCCAATTACCTCTAATACCTTCAAACACAGCGGTACCATAATGTAAAGCATGCGTCATCACTCCTACTGATGCATCTTTCAAAGGTACAAACTCACCTTTGTGAAAAGCTATTTCAGGCATATTATTGCTCCTTTCAACAACAATCGAATTTACCGTGGTTATAAATAATATCATGTTTTAAAGAAACAACAAAATAATACATACGAACAATAATGAACAAAAAGGTGAAGATACCATTTTTTCAGCTTTATCGGTATAATTAAATTAAGATAACACAAGGAGAAATAGGTGGAAAGAAAAGACGGTAGAGGTGCAAATGAACCTCGAAAGACTCAGATATCACATAACATACAAGAATATGCTGAAGGTTCAGTATTAATTGAGGTTGGCTCTACAAAAATAATTTGTGCTGTATCTATTGAAAATACAGTGCCTACATTTTTACGTTCTACCGGAAAAGGATGGATAACTGCAGAGTACTCTATGTTACCGAGATCAACACATACCAGAACACAAAGGGAATCAAGTAATCGTCCAAAAGGTCGTTCACAAGAAATCCAACGCTTAATAGGTAGGTCACTGAGAGCTATAACCGATTTAACTATAATTGGTGAACGTACGATATATATTGATTGTGACGTACTTCAAGCTGATGGAGGGACAAGAACTGCCGCAATCACAGGCTCTTATGTTGCCATATGTAAAGCATTTGATAAAATGATTCTTGAAAAAGATTTAGAACAAAATCCATTAAAATCTCAATTAGCTGCTATAAGTGTAGGAATTGTAAAAAACAATATACTATTAGATTTATGTTACGAAGAAGATAGTATTGCTGATGTAGATATGAATATAGTGATGACAAATAATCATGAAATTATTGAAATTCAAGGTACAGCAGAACAATCTCCATTTTCAATAAATACAGCAAATGAAATGATCAAACTTGGAGCAAGTGGGATAGATTATCTTGTAGATATCCAAAACAAAGCTCTGACAAATAATTAAAAAACTCGTTTATAATTATAAATAAAGAAAAACAAACACATGAACCTACAAAAATATATAATCACCCTCTTAATATTAGTTATGTCCACTACAATTATTAGTTGTAACTCCTTGCGATCCAATGATGAGAATAAAGACAACGAAAAACAAGAATTACAAGAAGTTGAAGAAAATAAACAACTTTTAAATGAAATAAGTAGTATTAGAAATGAATTACAAACACTTAAAAATTCAATTGCTAACAATACAAATACAAACGACAATACTTCCAGCCTAGCTACTCCCAATGTCCTACCCTCAATTGCCAATATGGTTGAAGTAGCGAGACCAGGAGTTGTCTCAATTGTAATTAGCAGTACTCAAAATACGTTTTTTGGTAGACAAGATAGTGACGGTGCAGGAAGTGGAATTATCATCTCAGAAGATGGATATATATTAACTAACAGTCATGTAGTAGATCTAGCTAATACCATAACCGTCTCTTTTTATGATGAAACTCAATCCGAAGCTGAATTGATTGGGCAAGACCCTCTTACTGACCTAGCAGTAATTAAAGTTGATAAATCTGGGTTAAAACCATTATCAATATCCCCTAATAATAACCTCCGTGTTGGAGATTGGGTCGTAGCTATTGGAAATGCTATTGGTCTGGAAGGTGAACCGACTGTTACATTAGGTATAGTAAGTGCCTTAGAAAGAGAACTAGCTATTGATAGCACATATTTAACTGAACTAATTCAAACAGACGCAGTAATCAATCCAGGCAACAGTGGTGGCCCCTTATTAAACTTAAATGGAGATGTCATAGGTATTAATACAATAAAATATGTTGAAACAAGTACAGATGGTATTGGATTTGCAATAAGTTCTGAAACAGCAGCTACAATAATGCAACAATTGATTCAAAATGGCAAAGTTATATGGCCTTGGATCGGTATAGGGGCTCAAGACATCGATTTGCAGAATATTGATGAACTTGACCTTAATGTTACCGAAGGTGTATTAATTAGATCTATTTCTCCTAATGGGCCTGCTGAAAAAGGCGGACTTCTAGCGAATGATATTATAGTAGCAATTGACGAAAAACCTATTAGAAATGTTAAAGAATTACAAACATTACGGCAAACAGGTTATCTATCGATTGGTCAAGAAATAATTGTGACAATTATCCGAGATAAAATTTCGCAAAATATATTAATAACTTTAGAAGAACAACCTAGATTGTAATACTGATTTTTTAAAGTATCTTAGAAATATTTAAACTAATATCTTTTCCTAGAATGGTTGACTTGAAACCACTATTTTCTTCAATATTTGATTCTTGTATATTTAAAGCTAAAGTCTCTGAGCTAATATAATTTTCAAATTGTAATATTGCACTGGTTAATTCTTTATCCCCTTCAAACTCAATATTTATACGATCTTCGATATTGAACCCTACTTCTTTGCGAATATTCTGTATATAATGAATAAATTCTCTTGCTATTCCTTCATTAATCAAATTTTCATCCAACGTAGTATTAAGAGAGACTACATAATTATTTTCATATATAGAAGAAAAGTGACTAATATCCTCAATCTGGATATTGAATTCATCCTTATCGATCTTTATATCATCAATTTCCACATACCCTTTGGATATTGCTTCTCTCGCAACCAAATCAGTATCCATAATTTTTAGACTATCAGAAACACGATTAATATCATTGCCTAATCTAGGACCTAATAAGTCATACCTTAAATTGACAATATATTTAAATATTCCTTCGATTTGATTATCAAAAACAACTTCTTTTACGTTTAGTTCTTCACTAATCTGTTGATTCATATAATCCTGTAACTCATTATCAGAAATAAATGCTCCTGAAATAATAATTTGTGAAATGGGCTGCCTAACTCTTATACCTGTTTTTTGGCGAACTGATCTCCCCAAACTTACAAGAGTTTTCGATAATCTTACTTGTGAGGATAAATTAGGATCAATAAGATTTTTATCAGCTATAGGCCATTCACCAAGGTGAACACTACTTGGGGTTTGATTATTATGTGAACGAACAAGATTCTGGTAGATTTTATCAGTAATAAATGGCATAAATGGAGCCAATAAATGACATAATGTGTATAAGCAATCATATAAAGCCTGATATGCATACTGTTTATCTTCATCATTTTCAGATTTCCAAAACCTTCTTCGGTTTCTTCTTACATACCAATTTGATAATAATTCTATAAATTCTTCGACTTTATAACTTGCTGCTGCAGAATCATAGTTATCTAAGTTATTAGTCACAAATTCTACTAATTCATTGAGTTCTGAAATGATCCATCGATCTAAATAATTTGTATATTTTCGGTTTTCTAAAGAGGGAATGAAATTATCAATATTTGCATAAGTTACAAAAAATGAATATACATTCCACAAAGGAATTAGAAATCTTCTCTTTACTTCATTAGCAACATTAAAACCAAAATTAAGATTATTAGCTGGGTTCTGACGCGAATATAACCATCGCATAGAATCAACACCCATGTCATCTGCTGCATCCTCAAACCATATAGCATTACCCTTACTTTTATGCATTTCATAGCCTTTTTCGTCTCGCATTAAAGCATAACTAAATACATTTTGATAAGGCTCTGTATTCTCTAAAACAGTACTCATAGCTAACATAGAGTAAAACCAATTTCTAAATTGCCCTGGAAAACTTTCAGAAATCCAGTCTGCTGGAAACCATTTACTCCAATAATCTTTATCCGATCTGTACTTCAAAGTAGAATAAGGAACAATACCTGCATCCAGCCATGGATTTCCTACATCCTTGATTCTAGATAATACTGATTTACAATTTTTACATTCAATTTTTACATAATCAACCCAAGGTTTATGTGGAGAATGTCCTTCAAATAAATCCCATCCCTCAATTGATCTTTCTTTCAGTTCATATTCTGATCCTATAACCTCAAATTCATTACATTCTTCACATTTATAAATTGGAAGAGCTAGTCCATAATACCGTTTTTTCGAAATCATCCAGTCATCCATATTTTTTAACCAGTCTAATTCTCTTGCTAATCCGAATTCTGGAATCCATCTAATTTTTCGAGTAACATCCATAATTTGTTGTCGAAATGGGTCAACTGAAATAAACCATTCTGAAACTAAACGAAATACTAATTCTTCACCACATCTCCAACAAACAGGATATCTGTGTTTAATCTGTTCTATTTTGTATAAGATACTTTTTTCTTTTAAGTCACTGAATATAGTATCGTTTACTGTAGATACGTTCATACCAGTATATTTATCAAATCCATCTACATAATCTCCAGAATCATCTATCGGGGCTATAGTAGTTAAATTATATTTTTTACCTAAAGCGTAATCTTCTTTACCTGCACCGGGAGCAATATGAACAATACCTGTTCCTTCATCACCAACCTCTTCCCATGGAATAACTCTATGAATAACATCTTTCTGAATAGAAAGGTTATCAAAAGGGCCGATATACTCTATTCCTACTAATGTCTCTCCTTTAATTTCCTCAATGATTTCATATGGTCCTTTCAAAAAGGAAACAGCATTTTGGGCAATATAATAATATTCTTGATTTTGTTCGACTTTAATATATGTTGATTCTGGATTTACAGCAGCAGCAATATTTGCAGGTAGCGTCCAAGGTGTAGTCGTCCAAATTATTAAATATTCATTATCTGTATTTTGTATTTTAAATTTTACAAATACACTTTTGTGAGTTACTTCTTGATAACCCTCGGTAACAATTTCATGTTCTGATAAACCAGTCCCACATCTTCTACACCAGGGCATTACATCATTACCTTCGTATAGTAATCCTTTTTCATAACAAACTTTTAAAAAATGCCAAATAGTGTAATTATTTTCATCTGATTTTGTATGATAAGAGTTATCCCAATCCATCCAATAACCTAAACGGATAGATTGTTTTGTTTGAATCGCCGAAAACTTGTCAACTCTTTGTTTGCATAATTCGACAAATTTATCAACACCAAATTTTTCGATATCTTTTTTAGATTTAAAACCAAGTTCTTTTTCCACTTCAACTTCTATCCACAGACCTTGCCCATCGAATCCATTTTGATACCTTTGCTCATATCCCTGCATTGTTTTATATCGTTGATATAAATCTTTGTATGTTCTCCCCCATGCATGATGGACTCCCATAGGATTATTTGCAGTGATAGGACCATCAATAAATGAATACTTCTTATCAGCATCGTTATTTTTATTTAAGTATTTCTCAACGATACTTTCTTTATCCCAGAATTTCATCATCTCATATTCAAGACCTATAAAATCTGGTCTAGAATTAACGGGTTCAAACATTTAAATTTCTCCTAGTAATGTGTAGATTAAATAATATTACTATTTCACTTGTTTTTTAACAATCTAAATTCGAAAAAACAATATTAGAGCTATGTAAACAAGAAAGTAAAAAAATTAGTTTAATATGGTATTTTTTGCTTTATATAGGGCTTAATATTATAATAAATCAACCAAAATCTATGTCAGTTATTGTAAGAGTGTCAAATTGAAAATAAATATACTTCTATTTGCAAATCTAAAAGAAATAGCAAAACGATCATCTATACAATTGGATGTGCCTGAAACATCTACTGTTATTGACATAATTGGTGTATTAAAAAAAGAAATACCTAATATAACCCCTTACTTTGAAAGCATTATGATAGCTGTTAATATGACATATGTAGAAGATAGCTATAAATTACACAATGATGATGAAATAGCATTGATTCCACCTGCAAGCGGAGGATAAAAGGAAATAATTTGATATATATAACAAGTAATGTATTAGAAACAAATAAATACAAACAAGAGTTAACAAAAGATTCTTGTGGTTCTATTTTGGTTTTTGAAGGTGTAACTAGAGAATATACTGAGGGGCAAAAAGTAACAAAATTAGAATATGAATGCTACGAACCAATGGCTAAATTAATGCTAGAAGAAATTGAAAAAGAAATTTTTGAAAAATGGGAAATACACGATATTATTATCGCTCATCGTATAGGAATTGTTGGTATAGGTGAAACTAGTTTAGTTGTAGCAGTTTCTTCTACACACAGACAAGCCTCTTTTGAATCAATTCAATATATTGTTAATCGACTAAAAAAAGATGTGCCAATTTGGAAAAAAGAATTCTTCGAAAATAGTGCTTCATGGGTGAATTCCTAAAGTATATCTGTACGAAAATCGTTAACAATGCTAACAAATAAGTTTCATATTAACTAGATTATTGTTATTTTCAACAACTTTTTGTATAATTAATATTGTGATAATAATCACACAATTATACAAAAAGGATGTGCAAAATAATGGACAGATTAGATGAAAAGATAATTCAAATACTCCGTGACAATGGTAGAATCTCTAATGCAGAAATTGCAAGAGATTTAAATGTAAGCGAAGGTACCATACGCCGAAGAATAAGAAAACTAATTCAAAATGAAACTGTGCGGATAATGGCAATACCTGATCCACAAAAGATTGGGTATAATACTGTTGCAATAATTGGAATTGAAAGTGATCCTGACAAAGTAGATGAAGTCGCAAATTATTTATCAAATTTACAAGAAACTCAATATGTAGCATTAACTACTGGGACATTTGATATATTTATTTGGGTTGCAGTCTCATCTACAGAAGAATTAGGTAAACTATTACGAACAAGTATTGCAACAGCCCCAGGCATTAAAAGATCAGAAACATTCGTTAATCTTGCAATACGTAAGCGTGGTTTTGGACTTTTAGGATAATATCAACTTTTGATAAAAAAAGACTTTATTATTTGAGAAATAGATTTTTTATTATAATAATCATCAATTACTTCTCCCCTCCATCGCTTTGCTGGTCGATTATATTTCCCTAAGGTTTTATAACCTATCAAAAATATAAAAAAGAGGACGCAGAATATAATTACAGGTTCTATTGATATCACGCCATTAGTGATCAATAAAGTAGATAAAGTAATTGTTAATATCCCACTAAAAAGTTTTAATATTTTAAGTTTTTTTAATATTGACAAAATGAAATTAGAATCAGAAGCATTATTTGAGGGATATTTATGTTCGATCTGAGCTAACAGTTCTTCAATTTCATTTTCAACATTTTTTTTCATAAAACATCATTATTTTTCAGACCACTTGAGATTAGGTTGTCGAGCAGCTAAGGCTTCATCTAGTCTTTGGACTGGTGTATTATGGGGTGCTTCATGTAATAACTCAGTATTATTTTCACATTCAATCGCTATTTGCAACATAGCATCTATAAATTTATCCAAAGTATTTTTTGACTCCGACTCAGTTGGTTCGACCATTAATGCTTCATCGACAATTAGGGGGAAATACATAGTAGGTGAATGATAACCATAATCTAATAATCTTTTAGCTATATCTAAACCTTTTACTCCATTTTGTTTTTGTTTTCTAGCTGTAAAAACGACTTCATGCATACATATAGATCTATTTTCGAATCCTATATCATATGCATGTTTTAATTTATTCATAATATAATTAGCATTCATTACAGCATTTTTACTTACTTCAGGGATACCCTCATTGCCTAAAGCCCTAATGTAACAATAAGCTCTTACTAACACACCGAAATTTCCATGAAAAGTACCTAAGTGACCTATGGTATTTGGCATTTCTATAAATTCATATAAGCTATTATTTCGTTGTACAATTGGACCCGGAAGATAATTTAGCAAGGTATCATTCACACAAACTGGGCCTGCTCCAGGTCCACCACCACCATGTGGTGTACTAAAAGTTTTATGAAGATTTATGTGAATTACGTCAAACCCCAGATCACCTAATTTTGTTTGCCCCATCCAGGCATTCATATTCGCACCATCACCATAAACTAAGCCACCAGCTTCATGCACAATCTTACAGATCTCCACTATCTGATTATCAAACAAACCTAGTGTACTGGGAAGAGTCAACATAATGCCTGCTAAGTTTTCGTTAGCATTTTCTTTTAGAATATCTATATCCATATTCCCATATTGATCTGATGGAATAGATTTTACTAAAAAACCAGCCATTGATGCAGACGCTGGATTTGTTCCATGAGCACTATCAGGTATTAACATAATATTTCGTTTTGAAGAACTAGTTTGTTTCTCATGAAAAGCTTTTATCATTAACACTCCGGCTAATTCTCCCTGAGCACCAGCCATAGTAGATAAACTTGTAGCAGTCATTCCTGAAATATTAGATAGATAACTTTGTAAATTAAACATCAATTCTAATGAACCTTGTACCAATGATTCTTCAATTAAAGGATGAATACTACTAAATCCTTTTAGAGATGCTAATTGATCATTAATTTTAGGGTTATATTTCATAGTACAACTGCCTAAAGGATAAAATTGAGTGTCAATTGCATAATTCATTTGACTTAAATTTGTAAAGTAACGAACAACATCCAATTGCGACAATTCTGGTAGTTGTATATCTTCACGCAAAAGTGAGGATTCTGGTAGATCAGATAAAGGAACATCAATTTCGGATAAACTTACTCCAAATTTATCCTTCCTACTCAAATCCATCAATAAAGGCATTTTATTATATTCACTCATATTAGGTTTCCTATATATTAACCTGTTTAAGACTTTCTACTAAAGAATCAATAGAATCTTTAGAATGTATTTCAGTAAAGCAAAACAATATTCCATTATTGAATTGATCACTTACGTCTAATCCTCCAATAATTCCTAGTTCAATAAGTTTTTTGTTAATTGCTTTTGGAGAAATTGGACAAGTAATAACAAATTCATTGAAAAAAGGTTTGGAATTAATCAAATCAAAACCATCAATTTTTGAAATCTGGTCAGCTGCATAGTGAGCATTATGGAAGCAAGAAGAAGCAACTTGCTTCAATCCAGACTTACCAAGGGTTGCTACATATATGGTCATCATTAACCCCATCAGAGCTTCACTAGTGCATATATTTGAAGTAGCTTTTTCTCTTCTGATATGCTGTTCACGTGTTTGTAAAGTTAACACAAAAGCAGGGTCACCTTTCTTATCAATTGTTTTTCCTACGATACGGCCAGGCATTTGACGAAGGTATTCACTTTTACAGGCAAAAAGACCAATATAAGGGCCACCATATGATATTGGTATACCTAGTCTTTGTCCTTCTCCAACTACTATATCTGCTCCATAATCTCCTGGAGCCTTATACATAACTGCTGCTAATGGATCAGCTGACACAACGAATAATGCATTAGATTTATGAGATATATCTTGCAGATATTCCATATCTTCAAGAGACCCATAAAAATTTGGGTATTGAACAATCAAACAAGCATATTCATTTTCTTTAATATCTAAATTATTAGCATCCATGAATACTAGTTCTATGGATTGTGGAATTAAATAGGATTGTAAAACATTTTTATATCTAGGAGATATAGAAGACAAACATGCAACTTTATATATATTTTTAACTCTACATGCCATCAAAGCTGCTTCCGCCAAACTTGAACCACCCTCGTACATTCCTGCATTAGCTACGTCCATTCCGTACAATTCACTGATTAGGCTTTGTAATTCATAAGTAACTTGTAAAGTTCCCTGGCTGACTTCCGCTTGATAAGGAGTATAAGAAGTTAGAAATTCTCCACGTTGTGATAAAGATAGAACTGTTGATGGAATATAATGATGATAAGCACCAGCTCCAATAAATGATTTTGAAGGATTAAGATTTATATTTTTTTCGGATAATAAATTTAAATGATCTACTAGTTCCATTTCTGACATACTTGAAGGAACATCTGAAAGATTACTATCTCTATATTCGATTGGTATATCTACAAATAAATCTTCTGCAGATTTAACGCCTAGATAATCCAGAATTTCTTTCTGCTCTATTTCACTATTCCCAATATATGGAAACTGTTTAGTCATAAGATCCCTTTCATAATTGTTGAATATAACTCTTGTATTCTTCTTCAGTCATCAAGTTATTAATCTCTTGGATATCTGCAACCTTTATCTTTAATATCCAACCACCATTTAATGGATCGTTATTTACAAGTTCAGGATTATTGATAAGCTCTTGATTTGTTTCAACTATTTCACCACCTATAGGTGTATATAAATCTGAAACTGCTTTAACAGATTCAATTTCACCAACTTTGGTAAATTGATCACAAGATGTACCAACATCATCCATTTCTACAAAAACCACATCCCCCATCTGTTCCTGTGCAAATTGAGTCACCCCAACAAAAACTAACCCTTCTTCTGTAGATTTCACCCATTCATGCTCTTTAGAATATCTTATCTCGTTTTGGCTCATATATTATCTCCTTAGAAAAGGTAGTTTTATTACAACTGCCTCAAATTTTTTACCACGTATTTCAACTTCAATATTCATATCTGGGTCCAATTTGTTACTAACATATCCTAAACCTATGGATTTATCCAAAGTTGGGGAAAATGTTCCACTAGTAACATAACCAATGGATTCTCCATTAAGAAATATGGAATTGTTAATTCTTGGTATTCCTCTACCTTTAATTATAAACCCTATTAACATTTTTTTTGTAGGGGTATTTTGGATATTATCCCACGCTTGTTTGTAAATGGTTTCTTTAGTGTTAGTAACAAATCTTTCTAATTGAGCTTCTCTAGGATTTATATCGGAGGAAATGTCATTGCCATGTAATGATAGTCCAGCTTCTATTCGCAACACATCACGTGAACCAAGTCCGCATGGAACAGCACCAAGCCCGATTAAGTCATCCCATAATTTAGAAGACAATTTTGTGTCAGCAATAATTTCAAATCCATTTTCTCCCGTATAACCAGTTCTAGAAATTAATACATTCTCTTGATTAAAAGAAATCTGGGAAAATCGGAATCTTTTCATATTTAGTTGTTCTATATTAAATAATTCAGAAATTATCTTTTGTGAAACGGGGCCTTGTACTGCAATCATTCCAGAATTATCTGTAAAGTCATCAATAACTATATTTTCAAAAAGAGTATTAGTATTGCGATATAAATTCAAAGCATCATTTACTTTATCTTTATTACTAGCATTACAAACTATCATTATTTCTTTTTCATCGATTTTGTATGCTACCAAGTCATCAATAATTCCACAGTATTCGTTGCACAAAAACATATACGAAGCCTGGTTTATTTTAAGGTTAACCAAATCTCCAGTTAGTATGTAATCCAAAAACTCATTTACAAATTCACCCTTACAGTTAATTCGTCCCATATGAGAAACATCAAAAATTCCCACATTTGATCTTACAGATTTAACCTCATTTAAGATTCCGCTAAACTGAATTGGAAGATCCCAACCATGAAAATCAACAATCTTTGCGTTTTGAAAATAATTATTGTATAAATTTGTTCGCTTACCCATTTTTCTTTTTTGTCTTTTTTAATTGTTTAAATCTAATCGCTAAAAAGAGGATAAATGAGATTAAAGTAAATAAACCCAATAACCCAACTAACCAAACTAAAACTATACCAACTGGTTCTGCTAATGATGGATATAAATACACTAAAAATAACCCTATAAGAGTAATTATCCCAGAAGCTATCCAGTATTTTTCCCATCGATGCATAAGTTACTTCATCCTAGACATTAACTCATCATAAACACTACTTAATTCCACACCAGAACTTTGTAATAAAACAAGAATATGGTATAACAAATCGGCTGTTTCATTAACAAGTTCATTTTTATCCGCAAGTGTAGCTGCTATAGCAACTTCACCAGATTCTTCAACAACTTTTTGTGCTATTCGAGGAGTGCCATCTTGAAATAGTTTTGTTGTATAACTACCACTTGGTAGTTCTTTTTTCCTATTGCCAATAGTTGAAAATAATTGATCAATGATATTACTACTTGTTTTGGGATACTCTATTTCAGTAATGTTGCCTGTAAAACTTCCATGAAAACATGAGGTTTCACCTGTATGGCATGTAGGTCCATCTGGTCTAACCATAGCTAAAAGTACATCATTATCACAATCATGAGTTAAAGAAACTAGGTTAAGGAAATTACCTGAAGTCTCCCCTTTTTGCCATAATTCATTTCTACTACGGCTATAAAACCACACTTTATTAGACTCAACAGTTTTGTTTATTGATTCTATATTCCCCCAACCGAGCATTAAAACCGCATGAGTAATAGAATCTTGACATATAACTGGAATTAATCCATTTGAATCTAATTTAATTTTCATAACAACCTCAACTTATATGATATTTAATTCAAGACAGTATCTGTATCAAATCTTCTAAGTTTTTTATTATATATTTTGGTTTTGGCAGATCTGCATTAAGTGAATTATTATAACGATTTACCCATGCACTATCCATACCCACTCTACCTGAGCCAAAAACATCATCATATTGAGAATCTCCAATATATAGACAAGATTCGGGAGAGATTTTCATATTCTCTAACACATAATTATACGCAGATTCCTCTGGTTTATAGGATTGAATTTTCTCAGAACAAGCCACAAAATCGAAATTAAATTTATGTAAATTTATTAGACTTTCAATTGAATCAATATCTGCATTTGATAGTAGTGCAATTATAAATCCCTGTTCTTTTAAATAATCTAAAACTTTTGTCGATTCAGGGTAGGAATTTCTAGTTGACCATCCTTGAACACACATTTCAGCTGCATAATCAGCGGCTCCTTTTCTAATACCAGGTATCTCTAAAAATACTTTTTCAAAACATTCTGTCCATGCTTTTCTATAGGATTTGAAAGGGTAACCAGGTTCATATCTTTCTTCACGAAATGTTACTTCTATTGGTTTCCATAGATCCCAAAGTGATTTACCAGAAATATCCAAACCTAATTCATTGACTATTGTATTAAAAGTTGGGATCCATAAATCATTTGTGTTTATAACTAAAGTTTCATACATGTCAAAAATTAATACTTTTTTTTCTGTCATAATTACTTCCTATTGTTAAATATTTAAATTTAAAATCGCACAGCTATATTTCTTGAGTCTAAATAATTTTTTACTTCTTTAATAGAATATTTATTAAAATGAAATAGAGAAGCAGCTAATACAGCATCAGCATTACCATGAACTATTGCTTCTGAAAAATCGCTGAGCTTTCCAGCACCGCCACTAGCCACAACTGGTATTGTTGCATATTTAGAAACAGCTTGTAACAGATCAATATCGTATCCAGACAACATTCCATCTGAGTCTATGCTATTCAGTACTATTTCACCTGCTCCAAGCTCTACAACTTCTTTAACCCATTCAACAGCATCCAAACCAGTAGATCTTCCCCCATCTCTCCCAGTATGAGTTTTAACTGTCCAACTAAATCCATTTCCATTATTGGATCGAATAACATCTATACCAACCACAATACATTGACTTCCGAATGCTTTGGCAGATTCTTCTATAAATTCAGGTCTTTGAACTGCTGCAGTATTTATTGAAACTTTATCTGCACCAGCAAGAAGCATTTTATTTACATCTTCAATAGTTCGAATACCACCACCTACAGTTAATGGTATAAAAACTTGTTCTGCAGTTTTTGAAACTACTTCAATCATAATATTTCGATCATCCGAAGAAGCAGTAATATCATAAAAAACTAATTCATCTGCACCTTGTTGGTTATAATAACGAGCAAGTTCTACTGGGTCACCAGCATCTACATGATCAAGGAATTGTACACCTTTGACGACACGACCAAGTTTTACATCTAAGCAAGGGATTATTCTCTTGGTTAGCATTAATAACCTTTCCTAGTTAGTTGAATTGCTGCAGAAAGATCCACTGTTCCACTATATAAAGCTTTTCCAATAATGACCCCAAACAAATCTAAGTTACATAAACCTTCAACATCTTGAATAGAACCAATACCACCTGAAGCAATTAATTGAATATTTTTGTTACTTAACAATTCAATTAATTTTATACGATTTGGACCTTCTTGAGTGCCGTCTTTATCTATATCAGTATAGATAAATTTATTTATATTATATTTTTGATAAACTGTGACCATATTTGAGATTGTGGTATCAGTATCTTTTTCCCAACCATCTACCGCAACTTTATCATTTCTAGCATCTAAGGCAATAGCCACTTTATTAGTTCCTATTTCTTGACTAATTTTTAGAACTTCTTCTTGGTCACGTATAGCTATTGTCCCAAGAATTATGGTATCTACACCAACATTAATCAATGAATTAGCTACAGCAAGATTTCGAATACCACCACCAACTTCTACCTCTAAACTAGAAAGTTTGCATATTTGTTCAATTATATTGATATTGGTAAATTTACCATATCTAGCCCCCTCTAAATCGACAATGTGTACACGATTAGTACCCAAACTTTCCCATTTTTTAATTAATTCAATTGGGTTTTCAGAGTATATTGTTTTCTTATTAAAATCTCCTTGATATAAACGAACAATATTATTATCTAAGAGATCAATGGCTGGAATAATTTCCATAATAATTCCTCAAATTATTAAATATTAGCTAAAAAGTTTTTATATAAGCTTAAGCCAATTTCCCCACTTTTTTCGGGATGAAATTGTGTAGCAATAATATTATCCTTAGCAATAGCACTACAAAAATTTAATCCATAATCTGTTTTACCTAACACTATATTCTCATCTAATGGATCAACATAATAACTATGTACAAAATAAAAAAAAGAATCTTCTGGGATCTCGGAAAAAACAGGATTCTGACGTGTAAATTGCACTTGATTCCAACCCATGTGTGGTATTTTTAATTCATGCTTAAATCTTTTCACTTCTCCTGAAATAATCCCTAAGCAGGGTTCAGGATCTTCCTCAGAAGTTTCCATCAGAAGTTGTAATCCTAAACAAACCCCAAAAAATGGCCTTTGTTGTTTTATGTAATCAATAATAGGGTTCACCAAATGCTTTTCTCGTAGTTTTTTCATCGCATATCCACTTGATCCCTGACCAGGAATGATAAGTGATTTTGCAGCACTAATTTTTTCTGGTGTATCAATAACTTCCGCAGAATATCCTGAAAACTCAACTGCTTTAAGGACACTTCGGATATTTCCTGTACCATAATCTACAATTGCAGTGTCCAAATCCTCACCCCAAAGCTTTATAAATAGATACTATTTTCCTAAATCATAATTAATTTCTGCCTTATCCAAGGAATCGAATCCTGTATGGATTTCTGCATATCTGGCTAGTGCAAAAAGTGTATCAGCTAAACGGTTTAAATAAACAAGTATTAGATCGTTGTTTAACAAATTCTGTTCATGCATATTTACAACTAATCGTTCAGCTCTTCTAGCAACAGAGCGACTGACATCAATGGCAGCGGAACAAGAATTAGATCCTGGAATGACAAATGACCGTGGCAGTTCTAGTTTTGGTGTTATATAGTCTAGTAGTTTTTCTAAATAATCGATGTTATCTTGTCCGATAACTTTAAAATTAGATTTCATTGTTTCATACATACTAACATCGGTAGCTAATTCTGAACCTACAGTAAACAGTTCCACCTGAATCACTCTGAGATATTTATTAACTTCTTCGTTTGTTGAAAAAGATCGAGCTAAACCTAATGAAGAGATTATTTCATCAACAGTCCCATATGAATTACAACGAATATCATCTTTTGATACTCTTCCCCCATACAGTAATCCTGTTTCGCCATTATCTCCGTATTTAGTGTATAATTTAAACATATATGTATATTATAACATTATTATTCATAAATATATTGACTAATATAAATACGAATTATAAACTCTGAAATATAAATCAAGTTAGGATATGTTATGACACCATTAACAATAACAATAACTGAAAATGCAGCTAAACACGTTCGTGATTTTACTGGACGTGAATCTGAAGATGGTGTTTCACTCCGAGTTGGAGTGAAAGGTGGGGGTTGTTCGGGATTAACCTATGACCTCAGTATAGATACCGACTTCAAAGAAACTGATAAGATTATTGAAGAACATGGTATTACCATACTAATTGATAAAAAAAGTTATATCTTCTTGGCTGGAACCGTATTAGATTATTCAGGTGGATTAAATGGAAAAGGATTTGTATTCAGCAACCCTAATGCCAAAACTACTTGTGGTTGTGGAACATCATTTTCTGTCTAGATATCTATGGTAAGTAAACAATCTACCACAAGCACTCAATACATTTTTGATCGTTCATATCTGGGAATTTATGAAATTACAGGTAATGACTCTCTAGATTTACTCAATCGATTGTCCAGCAATAAAGTTGACGATTTAAACATAAATCGTGGTGCGTCTACAATTCTTACAAATAATAAAGGAAGAGTAATTGATGTTATTACTCTTTTTAATCATGACTCAAAAATAATCATGTACACCAGTAAAAATAATTCCCAAGAAGTTATTGATTGGATCGATACCTACACGTTTATAGAAGATATAACAGTTGTTAATTCAAATTCTGAATTAGATCTAATTACCTTGATTGGAGATAACTGGAGCAAATATCTTATCCAAAAACCAACAATTGATAAATTCACATGCGAATCATTAGAAATTAATGGTTATAACTGCTTGCTTATGCGGACTGATCCTACCGGATTTATTGGATATGATCTGTTGATACCTGCAAATAGTAATAATGAAATTATTAATTTCTTATCATTAATCAATTCTGATGTAGAAATCATAAATGAATCCAAGTATGACTATTTACGAATAAATGAAGGTATACCACGACTCGACAAAGAAATTAGTGAAAATTACAATCCTTGGGAAATTAATTTAAATTATCTAGTAAATATGGATAAGGGTTGTTATATAGGTCAAGAAGTAATATTACGACTTAACACGTATGAAAAGGTACAAAAGTTTCTCAAAAAGCTTTCTATTGATCTTAAAGATAATAAAAATAATACTAATATAACATTTGAAGATAATAGTATTGGGGTTATAACTTCTGTTGATAATACAAACAAAATTGGCCTTGGGGTAATCAATAAAAAGTATTGTGAAACAGGATTAACATATCAATTAGTTAATGAAAATAGTGAATTAATAGGCACTGCAGAAATTCTTGAAACTGAACTCCCAAATTCGATTGCTTAGAGAGCTAAGCCACCGTCAACTGTTATAACTTGTCCAGTAATATAGTTAGCTTTTTCTGAAGCTAAAAATTCTACCAAATATGCAACATCTTCACTTTCACCAAATCGATTCATCGAAATCCTGGATAGAATGCCTTCTTGAATTTTTTCAGATATGGTTTCGACCATTTCGGTCTTAATAAATCCTGGAGCAATAGCATTTACAGTTATATTTCTAGAAGCCAATTCCTTTGACAAAGATTTCGTTAGTCCGATTAATCCAGATTTAGATGCAGAATAATTTGACTGTCCCAAGTTGCCATGTATACCAATTACGGAAGAAATATTAATTATTCTCCCCCATCGATTAGACATCATTGACTTAATAGCAGCTTGTGAACAAAGAAATGACCCTCTTAAATTTGTATTAATAACATTATCCCAGTCTTCAATTTTCATCCGCATAGACAAGGCATCTTTTGTTATTCCGGCATTATTAATCAAAACGTCTACACCAGAAAATTCTTGAGATATTTCTAAAAACATTTTTTGTACTTGTGATTCGTTTGAAACATCAGCTTGAACAACTTTTATTTTAGAATCACTTATATTTTTAACTTCTTTAGCTAAATCATTTGCAGCGACAGCAGATTGATTGTAGTTAATAATAATATCGTAATTGTTTTTGGACATGTTCAAAACAATACTTCTACCAATACCCCGAGCACCGCCAGTAACTAATACAACCTTTTTATTTTCACTTGACATATAAATCCTTTAGAGAGCATCTATCGCTTTTTTAATAAGATTAGTTAATTCTACATCATAAGCTCGTTTAGCTAATAAAATTCCATTTGCTATGCTATCTGATTTTGAACGCCCATGGCCAACTATAACGATACCATTTATACCGAATAAGGGTCCTCCTCCACCTACTTCAGCTACATTCATTTTATCAGCGATTTCTTTATATAATTTCTGAACTAACTCGGGAGGAAGAACATCTGAAACCATAGAACCAATTTTATTAACAATGGCATAACCTATACCTTCAGTATACTTGAGTAGAATATTTCCTATAAATCCATCGCAAATTACGACATCTACTTTATCCGAAAACAAATCAACACTCTCTATATTGCCAATAAAATTTAATGAGCTTTTTTCAAATAACTCATAAGCATCTTTTATTTGCTTATTTCCTTTGTTTGCTTCTGTACCTACATTCAATAAACCTACACGAGGATTTTCCTTACCTTGAATGTTTGCAGAAAAAACTGTCCCTATTGCACCGAAACCAAGCAATTGAGAAGGCCTACAATCTAAGTTGCTACCAACATCTAAAAAAACAACATCTGATAATGAGCCCAACATAGGACCACCAATTGCTGGTCTTTCTATGCCTTCAAGCAAACCTAAAATCAATGAAGAACTAGCCATAGAAGCTCCAGTAGATCCCATACTAACAACGGCATCAACTGTACCTTCTTTTGCGAGATTTACTGCTTGAATAATAGAAGCATTAGGCTTCTCCCTTAATGCTTTCAAAGGGTTATCAATGTCCTCAATAACACTATCAGATTTAACTATGTGAATGAGAGATTTATCATAGTTTTTACTCTCAAGCTCATTTGATATTTGTGTTTCGTCACCAACCAAATAAATAACATAGCCATATTCATTAACAATTTTTAAAGCAGCTTCTACAGTTTCACTAGGTCCATAATCGCCACCCATTGCATCTAAAGCAACACTAAACATTTATTTTTCCTTCTTTTTTTCTGGTATATATATATTTGCTGTACCAACGATTACTGAATCGTCATTATTTTTCACACAAGAAACTTTACAATTAATTTTACTTTTATCATTTTCTGATTCAATAGATACAATTTCAATTATAGATTGAATAGAATCTTTTAAATATACTGGCCTACGAAATCTAACGTCCAAATGACCATTATTTACCCAATTAATTCCAAATATACTCGTTAACAATTCAGAAATTTGCGCCAAAATCAACATGCCATGAGCAACAATACCACCAAAGTTACTCTTTTGAGCGAAATCTTCATCTAAATGAATAGGATTATCATCCCCCGATGCTTCAGCATATTTGTTAATCTGATCCTGTTTAATAATAATGGTATTAGATGTATATATTTTACCTACATTTTTTTGCATAACTTTATCCTGGTATCATTAATGTTGTTGAGCCTGCAACTATAACTCCAAACCCTTTTTTCTCTATATTAAATTGTACTTTTAAAACAGTTGCATTACTTCTTTGGTTTTCTTGTATTACTTCCGCGTTTGCAATGTAGATTGAATCTAAAATATCTTGAGGAACAAAATTAGTTAATGTCTGTGCCATATGTATCGTACCTGATGGAAAGTTAAAACCATCTAAAATAGTTTTAATACTAATTGATAGTAAATAAAGAAATGGTAGCGAATTTTCCTCATTAGTAATATCTTCGTAATGAGCAATAGCTTTCGAGTATTTATTTACTTGATTCGAATTAATATTTAAATTGAATTGTATTTTTTTATTTAAAAAAATAATTATTACCCCTAATTACAAAAATCACCTAATATTTTATCAATAAGTATTGATACATGCCATCATCATTAAAAGATTCTAGTAGACTCCAGCAGCAAATAAGGTAGATATTATATCTAAAACTTATACTCTGTCTATCTACTTTAGGCTTAGGTTGGATGCCTAAAGTAGTGCATATGGTTTAGGTCTTCCAAGGGTGAATCTAATTTCTCTTAGCAATATGTATTTCGACTGGATCTCCAGTCCAAACGTCATAGTCTAGCTTAAAAGTTTTAATAGCTTGTTTTTGGGTTACAGGTTCTTTATAGGGAATTTTCTCACGATTGGATATTTGTTCAATCCGTTTCTTTTTGTTCTTAGGGTTAAATTCTGAACCTTCATTCTTGCCTCTTTTTGCCATTAGTTATTCTCTCCTTTCTTAATAAAAGACATCACTATTTAATTTTTCGAGATACATTTTGTTTGCTGAAATCATCTTGTCTATAGATGCAATGTATCTATCAAGTTGTTGCTTTGTAGATTTCCAAGGTCTCAAGGAATTAATAAATCCGTCTTTATAGATCTGACTGCGCCAGATAGAAAACCTAATAATTGCCTCTCCAGTTTTTACGGCTAATGGATCGTCATATAAACCCTTAATAATTATTTGTTTTGCTGTGCGGGAATATGCCCCAGGTATTTCATCTGCCATCTGATTTATCTCTTGGAATATGACGTCATAAAACAATTCGACATACCTATTGAATGATGTGAACATAGCAAGTTTTATTACAGGCGGAGGTGCTTCTTGTTGTTTAACACTAGGTGTAAAAATACCTTTTGCTACACGTTCCTCATATTCCCTTTCTCGTGGTATAGGTTGAAATGTCTGTATAGCCCGGTCTCGATATAGTTCTATCCTGTCATGTTCAGAGATCATAGCTATAGCCATGTTCTCTTTAAATCCAATCATTTTTAGATATTGGACATTCCATTTCTCTTGCGTAACCCTTTGCTCTAACTCTTCCAGTATGTGGAGTCTTTGTTCTCCGTAGATGTCATAACGAGAATTCTGAATACCTCCCATTCTGCGATTAATATTCATGTGTTTCTCAAGGTCAGATTCATAATCAACATAGTGTTGATCACTAAGATCAGAAGCAGAATTCCGATCTTTTCTAGTTAATAAATCTGTAATAGCAAAAACTTTAGGTTTCATTTTAGCGATGGTCTTTTCAGTTACATTGGCAGCTAGGGAGATTTGTCTAACCGGCAACTGCCTCGATAAGCCATCTACTATAGTCCTAAGAACATTTTCATCATGCCCTCTGAGCCCAAGTATTTTTAGTTCTTCCCTAAACTGCTTATCATTCATTATTACTATATGATTTAATTGTATTATATATTAGGATTATTATGTTATTTTTGTTATTACTATATTATATTAAACATTATAATGTAATAAGATTAGTATACATTATCAAGCAATTATTACAATACAATAGGAAATGCATATGCAAAGAATATATTTAGAAGAATTACCTTATGACATTAATGAAGCAACCCTACAAGTTATCAGGATCGTTTGATCAATTCCTGACGATTCGCCAATTATTCAGGAATGAGCATTGTCGTATTACAAGATTAGTGGTAAAGCTATGGAAAACGTCGATATAAAGGCTACAGCTTAGAGAATTTGTGTAGGGTAATACAGATGCGTGTGTGAGATTCCTACAAAAAAACTATGGCAAACTAGTTTTTCAAGTTTGGATGTGGCTCTGAAACACTTTCTAGATTTTTAAATTCACCAATAAAATAACTAGTCAATTTTTGCTGAAAAGAAAACCAAAATGTTTTTTACAAAATGCTACAATTTGAACTCTATATTTTTTAAAAACCCAAATTATAATTAAGGCTTTAACAATTTTATATATTATAAATATTCCACCAGCTGTTAAGAGTGTTTCCATGCTGTGATTGTATCATAGGGTAGATACTCAGGATAATATAACTTTGGCGACTCTTTCCATAGATAATAAAACGCAGGCGTACAGGATCTCGCATGTGTGGGACATCTATTGATATAATAAAGATATACTAAGCAATAACGACTCTGGTACCTAATTGAGTGCCTAACATAGTTTATGCCCTAGTTTTGAACTATTTAGCTTAAGAGATTAAAATAAAAGAAAATATTGTTTAATAGTAAAGGAATTTCTATTGAATTTTAATAATCTAAATGAATTTATCGACTTTTTGGAAAAACGTGATGAATTAAAAAGAATCACTACAACTGTTGATTCAAATCTAGAAATAACAGAAATTGTTGATCGCGTATTTAAGAGTTCTGGTCCAGCACTGCTATTTGAAAATGTCACTGGATCTGATTTCCCTTTATTAATTAATTTATTCGGTACAGAGCAAAGAATGTGCTGGGGTCTTGGAGTAGAAAACCCAACGGAACTTATAAATAAAATTAAAGTCTTATTATCTAATGTTGAAAATCCCCCAAAAACAATTGCAGATAAAATAAATCTTTTAAAAAATTTATTCTCATTACGAGTAGTTCTTCCAAAGTCTACGAAGCATGCTGAATGCCAAGAAGTAATTTATAAAGATAATGATGTCGATTTATATAAATTTCCACTTATGACCTGTTGGCCAGAAGATGCTGGTCCATTTATTACTATGCCTCTAGTATTTACACGTGATCCTGTTACAAACATAAGAAATGTGGGAACGTATAGAATGCAGGTATATGATAAAAATACTACAGGAATGCACTGGCAAACACATAAAGTTGGTAAAAGCCACATGGCAAAAGCTAGAGAGGCTGGGAAACGTTATATTGATGTTTCAGTTGCAATAGGTGCTGACCCTACAACGATGTGGACTGGTTCTGCTCCGTTACCACCACAAATTGATGAAATGATGCTTGCTGGGTTTTTAAAAGAGTCTAATGTTAAAATGGTTAAATGTATTACTAATGATCTAGAGGTTCCTGCATCATCAGAAATCATATTAGAGGGTTATGTTGATACTGAAGAAATGCGCGATGAAGGTCCATTTGGAGATCATACTGGATATTATTCAGGAAAAGAGCCTTATCCAGTATTCCATGTTAATGCGATTACACATAAAAAAAATCCAACTTATATTTCAACAGTTGTTGGTATTCCACCTAAAGAGGATTATGTCATGGGAAGTATGACAGGAAAATTGTTTTTACCAATAATACAAATGGCAATTCCCGAAATACGTGATATGAATATGCCTGCAGAAGGAATATTTCACAATTTAGTTATTGTTTCTATAAAAAAATCATACCCAGGTCAAGCATATAAAGTGATGTATGCGTTGTGGGGTTTAGGCTTATTGAGTTTAGCAAAAATAATCATTGTAGTAGATGAAGATGTAGATCTTAATAACAGCTCTGAGTTACTGTGGAGAGTAACTAATAACATTGCTCCAGATAGAGATGTGATTACGTTAAAAGGTCCAACTGATGATCTAGATCATACAATGACAAGTTTTGCTTTTGGAGGAAAGCTTGGAATTGATGCAACACGCAAAATCAAAGGTGAATCAGGTCTAAAAGAATGGCCTAATGACATAGTTATGTCAGAAGATGTAAAAGATCTAGTAACTAAAAAATGGAAAGAATACGGATTGGAATAAAAATTTGCTTGCAAAAATTACAAATAAAATAAGTTTATTATCTAATTCGATACGATTTCAAGAAACAATTTTCACACTTCCTTTTGCTTTTATAGGTAGTGTTATAGCTTCAAAAGGATTACCTGAGTTATCAGTCATATTATGGATAACTTTAGCTCTTACCGGAGGTAGAACACTTGGCATGGCAAGCAATAGAATAATTGATATAGAGCAAGATAAATTAAATCCTAGAACACAAAATAGAGCTTTAGTGACAGGGGATTTAAAAAAAATTGAAGTTGGAACGCTAGCATTTTCTGGGCTGTTATTACTTTTCCTATCGGCATATATGCTAAACCCTTTAGCTCTAGCATTATCACCTCTAGCTGCAATTTGTGTTTTTTCGTATTCCTATTTTAAACGTTTCACATGGGGTTCCCATTTTGCAATAGGGATAACAGATAGTATAGCACCTATTGGAGGCTGGATCGGAGTTACAGGAACTTTCGATTTAGAAGCTTTGATTTTAGGAGCTGCTGTAGCTTGTTGGGTATCAGGATTTGATATATTTTATTCTGCTCAAGATATGGAATTTGACCGCACAAATAATTTAAACTCTATCCCTCAAAAATTCGGTCTTAACGTAGCCTTTAATGTTTCAAGATTCATGCATATTTCAACGAGTATTTTGATTCTAATAGCGGGGATCATAAACAACCTACATATGATATACTATTTAGGATGGGGGATAGCAACTCTGCTTCTTTTATATGAACACTCAATTATATCCCCAACTGATATGTCTAGAATGAATGTAGCTTTTTTTAAAGTAAATGGGTATATAGGAATAATTTTACTTATATTTACTATTATTTCTTTCCAAATAAGTAATGGATAAATTATTATGAATGATCAACAAAATCAACCAATAATTGTTGGTATTTCAGGTAGTAGTGGCGTTGCAATTGCTGAAAAAACTATTAACAGATTATTACAAGAAGATGTCCCTGTAATCACTGTTTGTAGCAATTATGCAAAACTAGTCTGGCATCAAGAATTAGGTATAAGCTTTAAAGATAGCTTAAGTATTTGGAGTGAACATCCAAAATTTCAATACTATCGAAGTGGTGATATGACTGCAACTATTGCAAGTGGATCAACTCCAATTAGATCAATGATAGTTGCACCATGTTCTATGAGCACTTTAGCATCTATAGCAAATGGAATCTCAACTAATCTCTTGCATCGCGCAGCTGATGTAACAATAAAAGAAAATAGAAATCTCATCATTGTTCCTAGAGAAACTCCATTGTCTGCTATACATTTAGAAAATATGACGAAGTTGGCAAACTTAGGCGTGAAAATTATTCCTCCAATGCCAGCATTTTACTTAAAACCAAATAGTGTAGATGAAATTATCGATTACTTTGTTGAAAAAATACTGATAGTTTCAGGTGGTGTAACTAGCTATGACTCGAAATTTATGTATTCTCCTGAAGAAATTCTCCCTGATATATATGATGAAAAATAGTCTATAAATGAATGAATTTGAAAAAAACCAAAAAGCTCATTTTGTATCAAACATGTTTTCTCGAATTGCCAGAAAATATGACTTATTGAACACAGTAATTAGCCTTGGAATGCATTATCAATGGAGAAAATATGCCATTAAGAAAATGGAGAAAAAGAACTATATTTCTTCACTAGACGTTGCATGTGGTACTGGTGATTTCTCTTTCTCTCTTTCTAAAATTAACACCATGGAAACTATTGTTGGGCTAGATTTCGTTAAACCTATGTTACAAATAGCAAAAAGTAAATCTAGCACATCTAATAGTCAAAAATTAACATTCGTCTTAGGAGATGCTTTGGAATTACCTTTCAAAAATAATTCCTTTGATTGCGTAACAACAGGTTTTGCTATGAGAAATTATGAAAGTGCCGAGACGGCAATAAAAGAAATGTCGCGAATTCTAAAACCGTCAGGAACAATAGTTATCCTAGACATGCTACCTAATCGTGCTCCAAATATATTACAAAGATTAGCCCTTTGGTATTTCAATAGAGTAATTCCTATACTAGGAACTATATTTGCCAGAGATAAAGAAGCATATACTTATTTACCAAATTCTGTTACTAAATTCTATGACAGTAACGAAATAAAAATTATGATGGAATCAAAAGGTATTAAAGATATAACTATAAAAAAGTTTGGATTAGGTCTTGTTTCTTTACTTATAGGTAGTAAAAATTAAGAGAAACTACTGGAGGTATTATTATGCCAATAATAAAAAAGGCGGATATTGCAAACGATGATTCTTCAGGCAATATCATTAGAGCACTTGCTAGAGATGAATTAGGTTCAACTAATCTTACCGTTAGTGAAATAACTGTACCCCCAGGAAATGCAGTCAATGTTCATATACATCCTGGACATGAAGAATGCATGATTATATTAGAGGGTACGTTTAAGTCATTAATGGGAAACGAAAGCGAAATGGTCGAGGCTGGCGATATTATAATTGCACCTGATGGTGTGCCACATGGTTTAGAAAATATAAGTACGAAAAATGCAGTGTTTATTGCAATATTCCCTACTATAGATGTTCAAAGAGAATGGGTTTAATAATTTGGTAAATAGTATTAGCTTACAAATATTTAAAAACCTATTTATATCCATAGCTGAAGAAATGGGTGTAACTTTAGGAAGAACAGCCTATTCTCCAAATATTAAAGAACGATTAGATTACTCCTGTGCAGTATTTGATAAACATGGACAGATGATCGCTCAAGCAGCTCATATTCCTGTTCATTTAGGTTCTATGTCTTCTTCAATCGAGCAGGCCATAAAGAATCAGCATTGCTTTGATGGAGATATAATTATACTTAATGATCCATATCTTGGGGGAACACATCTACCTGATATAACTTTAGTTTCACCAATATACATTAACAATACACTTGAAGGTTTTATTGCTAATAGAGGTCATCATGCCGACATTGGTGGCATGACACCAGGATCCCTACCTTTATCCACAGATGTTCATCAAGAGGGGTTAATTATTCCTCCAATCAAACTCTACTCTCAAGGTAATTTAAATGAAGATGTTTTTCAACTTATTTGTCGTAACTCTCGAACTCCCGGAGAAAGAAGAGGAGATCTTTCAGCACAAATTGCATCTATACGAACAGGCGAAAAACGAATGAAAGATGTAATTTCCAAATATGGAATACACGAAGTCATCGAACATATGGATGCATTAATGAATTACTCTGAAGTCCTAATGAAAAAAACTATTTCTGGTATTCCAAATGGTAATTATACTTATACTGATTTTATGGATGACGATGGAATAAGCAGTGATAAAATTCCTATAAGTGTCAGCATAACTGTTAATAATGACTTAGTAACTGTAGATTTCACAGGAACCTCAGATCAAAGATATGGATGTGTAAACACTCCATATGCGGTGGCACGCTCCGCTACATTATATGTATTTAATTGCCTTGCTGGCCAGGAAAACATTCCTTCAAATGAAGGCTGTTCTAGGCCAATTTCAATTATTATTCCTAAAGATAATTTATTAAATCCATCTCCTCCTCATGGTGTTGCAGGTGGTAACGTCGAAACTTCTCAAAGAATTGTTGATGTTTTATTCGGAGCTTTATCTAAGGCATTACCTGATAAAATACCTGCAGCAAGCCAAGGGACAATGAACAATTTATTATTTGGAGGAATTCATCCCGAAACAAAAGAATCCTATGTTTATTATGAAACTATTGCTGGAGGTATGGGGGCAAGGCCTACAAAAGATGGGTTACATGCAATACAAACCCATATGACAAATACATTAAACACTCCTATTGAATCAATGGAGTTTCAATTCCCTATACGAATAAAAAGGTATTCAATACGAAAAAACTCTGGAGGTAATGGAAAATTTACTGGAGGAGATGGCATAACAAAAGAAATTGAATTCTTAGGCCCAGCCCAGGCAACAATATTATCCGAACGGAGAAATACTAACCCTTATCCTTTAGCTGGAGGAGGTCCTGGTCATTCTGGAGAAAATACATTAATTAAAAATAACGGAGAAGAGATATTATTACCACCAAAATCTACTTTTGATGTATCATCAGGAGACTCAATTCGGATAGATACGCCAGGTGGCGGTGGATGGGGAACAGAATAATTATAATAAAGGAGACAAAATGAAATATCGCAAATTAGGAAATTCAGGACTAGATGTATCAACTGTCGGATTAGGTACAAATAATTTTGGTGGAAGAATGGATTTAGAATCTACCAAAGAAGTAATTCATAAATCAATTGATTTAGGAATTAATTTTTTAGATACAGCAAACACATATGGCAATCAATTATCAGAAGAATATATTGGAAAAGTTATAACAAAAGATTTACGAAGAGAAGTAATAATTGCAACCAAAGTTGGTATGGATATGGGTGGTGTGCCAAATAATATTGGGGCATCGAGAAAGCATATCCTTCAACAAGTAGAAGATAGTTTAAGAAGATTAAACACCGATTATATCGATCTGTATCAAATGCATAGACCAGACCCCAATACACCGATACTAGAAACACTAACAACTCTTAATGATCTAGTTCGACAAGGAAAGGTAAGATACATTGGTTGTAGTAATTATGCAAGCTGGCAAATTGCAGAGGCTATGGAGACTTCAAAAAGAGAATCTATAGAACCTTTTATTTGTAACCAACCTGAATATAGTATGCTAAATAGAAGTATTGAAAAAGAAATAATCCCAGTATGCGAACATTATGGAATAGGTATTTTACCTTTTTTCCCGTTGGCTAGCGGATTTTTAACAGGAAAGTACAAAAGAAATCAAGCAGCTCCCGATGGTACACGATTAGCTGGCAACCCTGAACGTGCTAATAGTTATTTTACTGAGGCTAATTTTGATAAAGTTGAATCACTGGAAAAAATAGCAACCAATGCAGGTCATACTATGACTGAATTAGCTATTGCATGGTTGTTATCAAAAAATGTTGTTAGCTCTGTAATTTCAGGTGCAACTAAAACAGAACAAGTTGAAATTAATGTAAAAGCAGCTGAATGGGAATTGGATACTTCAATAATTGAAGAAATAGAAATCATATTAAATGATTGAAAAAGTTAATAGTAATATTTTACTAATTAAAATATTTATTACAATTCTCTTATATTCAACTATTCTTGTAGATGTAGTATATTCACAATTCGAATCTAAAATTTATGAATTTCAAGATGAAATATATAATACAAGAATATTTGTAAATCCATTAGAACCTTTCACTAACGAAATAAGGTTTGAAGTAGAACTTTTTGATAAAACGAATAATATAATTGAAGATGCTACAGTAAAGATTCGTAGTGAAAAAATAAATGGTAATGAAACTGGATGGGCATATGCATTAAATAGGCCTGGAGCCGAACAAATATACTCAACGGTTTTATCTCTCCCACCAAATGGAAGCTGGAACTTAAGTGTTCAAGTAATGAGTTCATTAGGAGACAAAACATATCCTGTCGATCAAATTACTATAGAAAAGGAAACAAGATCAGAATTAGGCAGTTGGATATTTTTTGGAGCCCATATTTTCATTCTTGGTGGAGGACTTATTCTTTGGAGGCAATCAAGAAGAATTAGGAACAAATAGGTAATTGCTTTGATAGTACAACAACGGATCCCCTTCTTGGGTGTCTATCCCTTGGACTTTACCCAATATAATTGTATGATCCCCGTAATTATATTTTTCTATGACCTTAGCTTTTAAAAAAGCTATTGATCCTTCAATAAAGGGAGATCCAAATTTCATTGACCAATTAAATTCAAGAACTTCGGTGCCTTTTGGTTGCTCCTTGGCAAAATAATCAGCAATGTGTTTTTGCCTATCCGATAATATATTAATTGCAAACTCATTTGTATTGTTTACATGAGTAATTGTATTCCTGGTATTTCCTATACAAACCAAGACCGTAGGAGGATCTAAAGATACTGATGTAAAAGAATTTGCTGTCATACCATGTATGTATTCATTTTCATCTAGTGTTGTTACTACCGTAACACCGGTAGCAAAACTTGACATAGTTTTTCTATATTCAGTTGCAAAATTTTCTAATGCCATTTAAACCTCAATTATAAAAAAATTCTACCATTTCTCATTTAAAATAGTCTATAAAAGGATATGTAATTTATATCAATGTTACTTTGACATAAGGAATAGTCCTTTGATAGACTTCAATTTAGGACTACTTTATGTATAAAAACCAGAAAAAAAAACCTGATGTAGGTGTTATTTTATTAGCTGCAGGATCCAGTACAAGAATGGATGGCAATGATAAAATATTTATGCAAATATATAACAATCCCTTATTATATTATAGTTTAAAAGAATTCAATGATTCCCCTCATATTTCTTCGATTAGTGTTGTGTTAAGTGAGAAAAGTTATACATCAGGCATAGAATATATTAAATCACTTAGTTTTGAAAAAGTTAAGTCCATATCTGTTGGAGGCTTAAGACGACAGGACTCTGTATTAAATGGACTAAATGCTTTAGGAAAGCATGATTTTGTACTAATTCATGATGCTGCTAGACCTTGTGTAAATCAATGTATTATTAATCGGGCTATAGAAAGTGTTATTCAATTCAATGCATCAATTCCTGTAATACCATCAACAGATACTCTTAGAACATTATCCGATGACGATTTTGCAGATAAAATTGTGGATAGAGAAACAGTTTGGATAACACAAACACCACAATGTTTTTCATATGAATTAATTTCAGAAGCATTAACTATAACTATAGACTCTGTAACAGACGATGCTATGTTGGTTCAGAAATTAGGAGTTAAAATAAAAACCTTCAAAGGATCAAAATCTAATATTAAAGTGACAACTAATGATGACATTGCTATGGTTAAATCAATAATTAAGGAAAAAAAATAACGTGCGAATAGGAACTGGATTTGATGTACATAAACTCGATGATAATCGCAAACTAATATTAGGTGGTGTGGAAATACCTTTTTCTAAAGGACTGCAAGGTCATAGTGATGGAGATGTTGTTATACATGCAATAATAGATTCACTATTGGGTGCTGCAGGTCTTGGCGATATTGGAAAGTATTTCCCATCAACAGATATGAAATATAAAGGTGTTAATAGTATTTCATTACTCGTTTCAACTCTTGAGCTAATAAGAGTTGCTGGCTGGACTATAGGTAATATTGACGTAACAATAGTTGCTCAATACCCTAAACTTTCAACATATATAGAGTTGATAAAAACCACTTTATCTACCTCATTAGATATAAAATCTGAACTAATAAATATTAAAGCAACTACTACTGATGAGCTTGGATTTATTGGACAGGGTAAAGGTATTGCATGCCAATCAGTAGCTTTAATACTGTAATTAGAATATGATTGTGATATGAAATTAACAGATACACTTACGGGAACAAAAAGAGATTTTATCCCACTAAATAAAGTAGTTACGATGTATGTTTGTGGCCCAAATTTATATGGTCCTTGCCATGTAGGACATGCTCTTTCTTTTATAGTATTTGATGTTTTAAAAAAATATCTACTATATCGTGGATATGAAGTTAATCACGTTCAAAATTTTACGGATATTGAAGATCGAATTATTGAAACTTCAAATACCGAATCCCGATCGATAAAAGAAATTTCAGAGTACCATATAGATCGGTTTTTAAACGAAATGGATGCGTTGCGAGTAATGAGAGCGAATTCTTATCCGAAAGCTACTGATTATATAAGTGAAATGATAACTATTATTGAACAATTAATCGATAAAGGGATAGCATATAATATTGGTAATGATGTTTATTATCGTGTTGAAAAATTTTCAAATTATGGTAGCTTATCCAGACGCTCGTTAGATGAAATGGAATCAGGTACTAGAATTGAAGTTGATGATAGAAAAGAAAACCCATCTGATTTTGCTCTATGGAAATCTTCAAAACTTGGAGAACCCGCATGGTCTAGCCCTTGGGGAGATGGTAGGCCTGGATGGCATATAGAATGTTCTGCAATGTCGATAAGCCTACTTGGAGATCAATTTGATATACATGGGGGAGGACACGATGTGGTATTTCCCCACCATGAAAATGAGATTGCACAATCTGAAGGATTTAGTGGAAAAACTCCAGTTGTAAACTTTTGGTTGCATAATGGTTTATTAAGACTTAGCGAAAAAGATACGGAAAAAATGACACGACATCAAGGAAACTTTGTAAGTCTTGAAGATGCTATAAAAGAGCACTCTATTGATTCTTTAAGAATCTTTCTTTTATCCTCACATTATCGAAGTCCAAGAATATATTCTACAGACGAGATTCATGGTATTGAAAATGCCTTATCACGTGTACGTTATTCATTAGAAACTGAATACGATCATAATGGAAATGAACTGGATGTTAGTATTCATCGACAAAACTTTGTAGAGGCAATGGATGATGACCTTAATACCCCAAGAGCTATTGCAGAAATTTTTGAACTTTCAAGAAATATTAATAAAGGTATTCAAGAAGGTTTGAATGTTGAAAATGGAACTAATCTACTTAGAGAATTTGGTACTATATTAGGTTTAACTTTTGAAAGCGCCAAAGAAAAGAATCAAGAAGTAGCGCCTTTTATAGAATTATTGATTGAACTTAGAAAGACTATGCGTGAAAAAAAATACTTTGCAGAAGCTGACTTAATCAGAGACAAACTTGCAGAATTAAATATACAACTAGAAGATACACCCGATAAAACGAAGTGGAAATACTTGTAGACTATCGTTGTATTATTACGCTAAACAAAGATACCAAAACAAACAAAACACCTACAAATATAGTAAATCTAAAAAGTACTAAATCTACTCCTCTTCTTGTCCTAAATGAACTCTCTCCACCACCAAATAAATTACCAGCAGAACCACGTACCTGTATTAGTATTACCGTAATTAATACGACTGATAAAATTATTTGAACTATATTTAATGACGTTTCCATTTTATTTTTATACCTTGTTTATAAATAATTCGATGTGTATTATACCACAATTTTATTTTCGCAAATTAAGTTGGCTCGAAAGTAATTCTGAAACTAATGTTGGATTGGCTTTACCTTTAGTTTCTTTCATAACTTGTCCCACAAGAAACCTTACTGCTGTATCTTTACCATTTATATAGTCATTTACAGCATCTGGGTTTTTATCTAATACTACTTCTATTACTGGTATTAAGGAGTCGGAATCAGTTATTTGTATCAAACCTTTTTCTTGTACGATCTTCTTTGGAGAATCACCAGACTTAAATGTTTCTTCTAATACTTGCTTCCCAACTGTTGAATTAATATCTCCAGACTCTAACAATTCAGCAATTTCGTTAATTGCCAGGGGTGTGAGTTTTGTTTGATTAATTAAAATATTTTGTATATTTAACAGTCGATTTACTTCAGTAAGAAGTAAATTTGCTATTGTTTTAGCTCTGGTATTTAATTCTTCCGAAGATTTGTTGCTAGTATTTACTGAATTGTCAAAAAAATTAGAGAAATTTATATCACTGATGATTAAACCAGCATCATATTCAGAAATTTTATAATCTTCTACATATCTGGATTTTCTTGCAGAAGGTAATTCTGGTATTTTACTTTCAATTTCATCAATCAAACTTTTAGGAATAATAAGAGGGGGTAAGTCTGGTTCAGGAAAGTATCTATAATCATTTGCATCCTCTTTTGATCTTTGGGATACAGTAATTTCTTTATCATCAACCCATCCACGGGTTTCTTGAATAATTCTTTCACCTTTTTCTGCTAATTTAACCTGACGTTCAAATTCAAATTCTAAAGCACCCTGTACTGCGCGCAAACTATTCATGTTTTTTACTTCAACTTTAGACCCAAGATTAGTGTCACCAATCGATCTTATACTAATATTCGCATCACATCTAAAGCTTCCTTCTTCCATATTACATGTGGATACACCTATAAATTGAAGAATTGAACGAAGTTGAACTAAATATTCTCTTGCTTGATCAGAGGTTCTCATATCTGGCTCTGAAACGGTTTCCATCAAAGGAACACCAGCTCTATTTATATCAAGTAAACTTCTAGCATTAGAATTTGAACCTAAGTGAGTAAGTTTCGCTACATCTTCTTCTAAGTGAACTCTATTTACTCTAACTGTTGAAAGTATATTTTCTGAAGTAATATCCAAATAGCCACTATAAGCAATTGGATAATCATATTGAGAAATCTGATAACCCTTCATTAGGTCTGGATAAGGATAATTCTTTCTATCAAATTTAGTCCATTCTGAAATAGAACAATTGAGAGCTAGACCAGTAGCAATAACCAATTGCACAGCCTTCTCATTTATAACTGGCAAACTTCCTGGCATTCCCATACATACTGGGCACACTATAGTATTAATTGATTGCCCCTGATATTCAGCAGGGCAACCACAAAACATTTTACTCTCAGTAGTTAATTGTGCATGAACTTCTAATCCAATTACTGATTCATACTGCATTAATGTCTTTATCCTGTCTTTTCTAAGTTATGATAAAAAATAAAGCTAACAAAGATACTATTATAAATAATACTAAACTTATAAATAAACGTCTTTTATAAAATGGTACTTTCTCAGGTTCAGAGATACCATACAAGTTAATATATATTGATTTATTATCATCTTTTGGCATAATTCTCGCCTATAGTAAATTATCTTTAACTTCAGAGATAATTTCATTTAAACCATCTTTAGCGTCTCTAAAAAACATCATAGTATTATCCATATAAAATAAATCATTATCTACACCTGCAAATCCAGGACTCATACTTCTTTTTAGTACTATTACGCTTCGTGATTTATCCACATTTAATATTGGCATACCGTACAAAGGGCTTGATGGAGTGTCTCTTGCCGCAGGGTTTATTACATCATTTGCACCAATTACAACTGAAACATCTGTAGTATCAAAAGAATCATTTATGTTATCAAGGTCATAGAGTTTATCATAGGGTATATTAGCTTCAGCTAAAAGCACATTCATATGTCCTGGCATTCGTCCTGCAACTGGATGAATTGCATATCGTACGTCAACTCCTTTTGACTGAAGAAGATCTGCAAGTTCTCGAACTTGATGTTGTGCTTGGGCAACTGCTAATCCGTACCCAGGAACAAAAATTACTCTATCTGCATAAGCTAATAAAATTGCAACTTCCTCAAAACTAGTTGAACGAACAATTTTATCAGTATTATCATTTCCAAGACTGCTTGAATCAGTAGCCCCAAAGTTACCAAATATTACATTAACTAATGATCTATTCATAGCTTTAGTCATAATTGTCGTTAGGATTAAACCAGCAGCTCCTACCAGAGATCCAGAAATTACTAGGAGAAGATTATTCAAAAGAAAACCAGTAACTGCAGCTGCTAATCCTGAATAGGAATTAAGTAATGATACCACTACAGGCATATCAGCTCCCCCTATAGGAATAACTAATAAAATACCTAGTAACAAGCACAGAGAAATGATAATTATAAAAACAAATGCAGAAGTTGTAGAAAATATTAGATAAGAAGAAAGTACTATTATTGATATAAAACAAATAGCTGTTATTGTTTTTTGAAAAGGATATACTATTGCACGTCCACTAATTAGTTCCTGTAACTTGAAAAAAGCAATAATACTTCCTGAAAATGTTACAAAGCCAATTAATACACTTAAAGAAATCATTAATATAGGAAATTTATCAGAATTCTCATTTATATTTACAAATTCAGCACTAGCGATTAATGCAGAAGCAGCGCCACCAAATCCATTGAAAACAGCAACCATCTGAGGCATTGCAGTCATTTGTACTTTTTTAGCTAAGACAACACCAATCAAACTACCTAAAATTAAACCAGTAATTATTAATTCATAAGTGATAATATTTTCATTGAAAAGAGTTGTCGTAACCGCAAGTAACATACCAATACTTGCAAATAAATTTCCTTTCCTTGCAGTAGCTGGAGAACTCAAATATTTGATACCTAACATAAAAGCTATAGCAGCTATCAAATAAGAAAGTTGAATCATATCATCCATTGTTATACTTAATAATGAATTCATCTATTATTTCCCTTTTTTAAACATTTGGAGCATTCTATCAGTAACAGTAAAACCCCCAACTACATTAATTGTCGCAAAAATCAAAGCAAATAAACCGAGGATTGTTGCTATATTTATCGTAATACCAAATAGAGAAATCGTTACATCAGTATTTGATTGACCTGAAACTATAAGGGCACCAATAATAGTTATACCCGAGATTGCATTAGCTCCCGACATTAAAGGCGTATGTAGTGTCGGAGGAACCTTTGTGATTAATTCAAACCCAACAAAAATAGCTAATACAAAAACATATAAAATGAAAATTAACTCTATATCATTCATTATTTATATCTTTCACCTCTGGGGTAGTATTTAAATTATTTTTTAACAAATTTATCCCTTCATGACTAGTACAAGTTTGTAGTGTTATTTCATCCTCTAAGTCAATATATAATTCTGTTGCAGGAATGAAATGTTTCAACAGTGAAATAATATTAGCCGATAACATTTGACTTGCATGATTAGGAATTTGACTAGGTAAGTTAATGGGGCCACTTATAATTACATCGTTCGAAATAATAGTTTCTCCAGGTTTGGTAAGCTCACAATTCCCACCCATTTCTGCAGCCATATCAATAATTACTGATCCAGGCTTCATACTAGAAACCATAGATTTATCAACTAATATTGGTGCGGGTCGACCAGGAATTAATGCGGTAGTAATAACAAAATCAGCCAATGCAACATTTTCATGTACTAAGGCATCTTCTTTAGCTTTCATATCTTGGGTAACTTCTTTAGCATATCCACCTTGATCTTCTAGGTTTTGATCACCAAAATCTAGGTGAAGGAATTTTGCCCCTAAACTTTCTACTTGCTCCTTCACAACGGGTCTGACATCATACGCACTAACTACAGCTCCTAATCTTCGAGAAGTAGCAATTGCTTGTAATCCTGCGACACCTGCACCAAGAATTAATCCATGAGCAGGAGGGATAGTACCTGCAGCCGTCATCATCATTGGAAAGATTTTACCGAGTAACTGAGCTGCTATTAAAGTAGCTTTATACCCGGCTAGACTGCTTTGAGAACTGAGGATATCCATACTTTGTGCTCTTGCAATACGTGGAATTGCACCTAGATTAATGAGTGTTATATGTTCTTTGGAAGCTTTAGTAGCAAATTCATCATTTAAATTTAAAGGTATATTAGTGATTAATGTTTTACCTTTAGTAATTTTATCTAAAATATTCACAGCATTTGAATTTAAAGATAATATAACATCGGGTTCATCAAAGATATCAGAACCATTAGCAATAAATGCACCAACATCAGTATATAAATTGTCTGGGAAAAAGGCACCACTACCTGAATCAGATTCAATATATACACTATGACCTTGTTTTATTAATTTACCTACATCAGAAGGTGTTAATAAAACACGTTTTTCTATATCATCAACTTGATTAATTACACCAATTTTCATAAATTTCCAACATAATTATAGTATACTTTATTATAGTATACTTTGTGAAAAGAATAACTTACTCGTATTATAGCTTCAATAGATAGAAACCCTAAATAGGTTATTTCTATGCGATTTAAAGATTTTATCGATATCTTATTACCCAGTTATTTGTTTTTGTGAGCAAGTTCTAACATCTCTACAGCACTTTTTCTACTTTGAGTACCTGTATTTCCCAACATTGAAGAAATCTCCTCAATTCTAGACGAGTCATTAAGAATTTCTGCTTCTATCTCAAAAGAATCATGATCATCAATGCGTTTTAATCTAATATGATGATCTGCAAATGAGGCAACTTGCGGGAGATGTGTTATACAAAAAACCTGTCTATCTTTACTTAGTTTTATAAATTTTGTACCTAACATAAACCCCAAACGGCCTCCAACACCTGAATCAATTTCATCAAATACAATAAGAGGAATTTTATCAATATCCGATAAAATGATTCTTAGTCCCAACATGACCCGAGAAGCTTCTCCTCCTGAAACTATACTATTTAGTGTCAAAAACGGATTATTCCCTTCAGCCATTAAAAACTCTATTTTATCTTTACCAGTTCGTGAAACCACAGTGGTATTACCATTTTCATCAGATACTTCTATATTGTTATTAATTTGATATGTTAGGTCATCAATTGACACTTCTATGCGTGTAGTTTTCATAGATAAGTCACTAAGTTCTGTATGTAATGCTTTTGTTAATTTTGTTGCTACTTTAGCCCTGGTATTAGAAATTTTTAATGAAATTAACATAATTTCTTTTTCTAGGTTTGCAATAGTATCTTTTTTTTCAATAATAAAATTGTTTTTTTCATCAATCATATCTAATTTTAATTTTAGAGATTGTGCGAAATGAAGTATTTCAGAAATTTCATTTCCAAATCGTCTTTTTAATTTAAAAATTAAAGATAAACGTTCTTCAATTTCAGATAATCGATTGTCAGAATATTGGAGATTATCTCTATATCTTCTAAAAGAAGTACCTAAATCCTCTAATTCACTTGTTATATAAAGTAAACGATTTTGTAATTCATTCAACTCAGAATCATCTAAATGAAGTGCATTAATCTCACCAGCAAGTTGACTAATTTGGTTTAAATATGAATTATTACCTTCATCGTCACCATAAATAATTTTAAATCCTTCATCAGATAACATTTTTAAAGATTCTAAATTTTTTATTTCTTTTTGTTCATCGATAAGCATAGAATCTTCATTTTCTAATAAATTGGTATTTTGGATTTCTTGATATTGTTCCCTTAATTCCAGAAGAGATTCTTCTGATATATCAACCTCATAGAAAAAATTATCCAGATCTTTATAGCACTCATTGAGTTCTAGATATATTTTTTCAATATTATCTCTTTCATGTAGTAAACCTGCATATGTATCCAACAAATCTAGTTGATTACTTGTTTTTAATATTGACAAATGATCAGATTGTCCATGAATATCTAATAATAGTTCAGAAATTTGTTTAAGCGATCGTAACGGAATAATATCTCCGTTTATTCTACATATATTTCTATTTTCTCGATTTAATTCCCTTGAAATGATTAAATTATCTGTCGAAATATAGTTAACCCCTATAGAAGATAGAATTTTCATGATAGGTATTAATAAAGATTCATCAAGTTCAAAAATAGCTTGAATTACTGCTGAATCTTGGCCTGATTTAACTAGGTTTGAATCTACTCTTGATCCAGCTATTAATTCTAAAGCATGGACTATTATAGATTTACCTATACCTGTTTGACCAGTTAAGACATTAAAGCCTGTTCCAAACTCAAGATCTATGGAAGAAATGTTGGCTAAATTTTTTATTCTTAATAATTTAAGCATATTTTTTAATTATTGATTTGGTAAATCAACCCATATACCATTATCATTAGATTCTTTCCAAGCGGTAGCAAATTGTAATAATTTAAGACCATCACTGAATACAGGAATCGAACTAGAAGGGTTTTGATTCCCTGTAATTGCATCAATGAAATTCTTTTCTACAAGTATACTATCCCCATTATCCCATAAAGGTTTTAAATCTGCCTCAATTACAACATCCTCCAACTTTTTATCCTGGGATTTACCTATTTTTATGTAGGATTGATCTTGGAATGATCCACATATTATTACCCCTTCACTCCCATAAACTTCTATCCTGCTATGTTGTGCTGATCCTGCAACAGTTGAATGAAAATATGTTACTAAAGATCCATCTTCTCTTTGTGCTAATACAGTATTAGTTTCAGGACGTACAGATCTACCATGGTGATCTGTACTAGCTGACTCTTGTTGGAAACTTGTCCGATTAGCAAAAAGCCTAATTTGATTTCCAAAAATCCTATTAATAACTTCAAATTGACTACCTAAACCAAAGAAAGGTGTATACCAATAATCAATTATATGTTGGATTTTCCCAATTTCCCCAGAATCTAAAATACGTTTAAAAATTGCATCTTCCTGTACGTAAAATTGCCCAGGATAAATCAATGAAACCAAATGTGGGTTTTCATTTGCAACACCAAGCATTTCTTTAGCCTCTGTAACAGTCCTTGTCATAGCATTAAGAACTAGTACATGTTTACCTGCTTTCAAAGCTGGTATGGCTATTTCATAATGTTTATCTGTTCGAGTACCTATTACTACAGCATCAATATCGTTTGATTCTAAAATATGATTCCAGTTTTGTTCAATCCTTGAAAACCCAAATTGTTCTTGTACTTTTAGACTAGATTCTTCAGAACTATTTGAGACTGCGACTAAATCGACATTATCAAGGGCTTTAAAGTTTGGAAGTATTTTATTTCGACTAAAATTACCAGCACCAATATACCCTACTCTAACATTGTCCATATTAACCTCCAACTAAATTATTATCCAAAACAAAAACTGGCCACAAAAGTATCTGATAGCCAGTTTTTGGTTTAATTATATTGATTTCTTTTTTATGCAGGTAGTACTAACTCTCCACCAACTGCTTGTCTGGAAGGTTGTACTGAGGTTTCAACATCCTTGGTAGCCCAAAAGATAGTGGCTATTTGATTCACAGCATTTAGTAAATCTTGTGGAGCCTGGGAATCATTAGTCTGTCTGACCTTTGATGCCGTTTTCAGTGCATTAAATACTGTATCGTGTAATTCGGGATATTTTTCTATATGTTCAGGTCTAAAATAATCAGCCCAAAGGATACGAATCTCTTTTTTGCATAATTCGGCATGTTCTTCTTTGGTTGAAACATACCTACTTAATTGCGAAACATAATTTGTTCTGTCTGAATCAGTAGATGGCACTTCTGCAGATCCAATTAATTGTATCATTCGCATAGTAGTCAAAGCTGCAACTTGCGCCAAATGTGGATCATATATTCCACATGGTACGTCACAATGAGCAAAAGCAGTTTCTATTTTTGTAAATTCTATTAACTTCTTAGAAATCAACATTCACACTCCTAAAATAATGAGATAAAGTAAATATATAACTAGATTACCCTAACTCTGATGGTTAATCAACTTGTCAAAAAACCAATTTATTGAATATTATTCATATTGCTAAGGAATTGAAAAAAAGTTAATTTTATCTTGAATATTTACAAATATTTACAATTCAAAATACTTAAAATAGATGGACAAAGTATGTCACCTTGTCTAAATACTAATGATATAGTACTGGCAAAATATTCTTTGAAACTATCTAGAAACAATTTGATTTGTTTTAACCTTCCATCAAATCCTAAAAAGTTATATATAAAGAGGATTATAGGATTACCATCGGAATTCATTGAATTTACTGATTCACAAATTATAATTGATGGGGAAAAACATATGACACATAATGTTGATATTAAAAAATTGAGTGCATCTAAATGGTACAATGATCAAAATCAATTCTTTGTACTCGGAGACAATATGAAAGATAGTTATGACAGCAAAAACTTTGGGCCGGTAAATGTTGACTGGATAAAATATAAGGTTATTTCGAAATTATGGCCTTTAAGAAGAGTGAAAAATATTTGATAGACTCCCTTTTATCCAAAATATAAATACAAAGAGTGTTAAAGCGCATACAGCGGCACTTAGCATTATAGTGTCATTAGCTGCTAATAATACAAAATCAGAATTTATATTTTCAACCTGAGCATTTTGAATAGAAGATTCATTATAATGAGCTAATCTAGATCCAAAAACACCACTAGAAAAAGCTATACCTATAGCTAAACCTGTCTGTCGAGCAGTAGCAATAGAAGCAGCAGCCATACCCATACGATCTTGTGGTACAGAGTTAACCACAGCAGTATTGTTAGCGGGATCAAAAAGGGCAAATGCAATACTAGCTAATGCTAAAACCAAACCTATTTCCAAGGATTCACCATACATTGTGGCAAATGATAATAAAATTAAACTAATAATCAATAATACTACACTTAGGAAAATTAAGATTTTAGATCCAATAATATCAGTTAACCATCCAGCTACAGGTGCTACTGCAACTCGGACTAATGAAAAGATACTTAATAAGAAGCCAGAAAAAACAATACTATACCCCATTCCATATGTAGTTACAAAAGGAGTAATATATCCAATAGTATTCCAAGATTGATATATTAATAATAAAGTAACAATTGAAACTAAAAATGTTGGATTTTTGAACATATTTATTTGAACAACAGGGAATTCGGAATGAGTTTCTTGATAAATAAATATGGGTGTAAATATAAGAAATAATATCAAACTAACTATTATTAGCGGTGACAAATATCCTAATATATTAATCTGACTTATTACAAACAGTAAGCTACCCAACAATATAAATAAATATAAAGAACCTAATAAATCAAGCTTGATTTCTTTTTTTGTAATATTTTGATCAATAATTTTTACTGATAAAAGAAGGCATATAATTGATAGGGGCACGCGTGTATAAAAAACTGCTTTCCAGTCTATAAAATCAATTAATAATCCACCTATGAGCGGTCCTAATCCTAATCCAAGTCCAACAACAGCTCCTGACAAACCAAACACTTTACCTCGTTCTTCTCTAGAAAAATGAGAAGCAATCAGTGCTGTGCTACTTGATATAACCATAGCAGCGCCAATTCCCTGTAGACTTCTTAGAAGTACAATGTGATAAATATTTTGAGAAAAAGAAATTAAAAATAATGTTACGGTAAAAATAATAGTCCCGTAAATATAAACTCTTTTACCACCCCACAAATCACAAAGCCATCCCATTGTCATAAGTAAACTACAAGATGTGAGAAAGTACCCTATTCCAATCCATGCAGCAGTAGATGCATTTGTGTTAAAAAAATCAGAAATAACAGGATACACAACTAAAACAATAGTTCCTTCTAAAGTAGTAGCAAACATTCCAAAGGATACTATTATAAACACCATCCATTTAGGTTCCATAATAGACCTTAATATAATTTAGTTGTTATTCTACAGTTACTGTTGCTCCAGCTTCTTCGAGCTTAGCTTTGATGTCATCAGCTTCGTCTTTACTTGCATCTTCCTTAATAGCAGCAGGTGCGGATTCAACTAAATCTTTTGCTTCTTTCAAACCCAAGGTGGTAACTTCTCTTACCGCCTTGATTACATTGATTTTCTGATCGCCAATTTCTGTAATACTTACTTTAAAGCTAGTGCTTTCTCCTCCACCATCTCCAGCGGAAGTATCGTCTCCAGCAGCAACTGGTGCAGCAGCAACAGCAACAGGAGCAGCAGAAACACCAAACTCTTCTTCAAGAGCTTTGACTAGATCTGACAACTCTAAAACAGTTAGTCCTTTAATACTTTCTAATATTTCTTCTTTAGTCATTTTTTTCCTCCGATTGTTAATCTAATTAATTATTTTCTTCTATTTGTTTTTGTTTCAAGACGTTTGATAAAATTGTAACGATCGATGTTGAAGGTCCAGCTAGTGCAGTTACTAAGCGCTGCGGTTGAGACGCTAACATACCTACAAGTTTAGATAATAATTCAATACGAGATGGTAACTTTACTAGTGTATTAACATGAGAAGAATCATAAGTTTGTCCGTCCATTGCAATAGCAAAAACAGATAAATCTATATCATTACTTTTAACAAATGAAACCAAAAGTTTTAAGGATTCAATCGGATCCCCATCTCCTATAACTAATCCAGTTGGGCCATCTAATAATTCCTTAAATTCTGGTTTTCCGGCATTTTCTGCCGCTATATTTGCTAAGGTATTCTTAATCACTTTGTAACTCAAACCATTTGTTCTCAAATGAGCACGAAGTGAAGTTAGTTGATTAACTGATAGGCCTGTAACTTTTGTAGATATTGCTACGTTACTGGTTTTAAAATCTTCAGTTAGTTTTTCAACCGTATCTATTTTTTTAACTGTTGGCATAAATCACCTCAAAAAAAAAGTCTGTAACCAAATAGCCACAGACAAATGAACTTACATTTAACCTCGGTGAGAAATTAAGCTTAGAAAGCACTCACTGTCTTTGGCATTTATTAAATTTTTAAAACAAGATCAGTATATACTGTTAAATTAAATAAGTCTAGATTACTCCCTAACAGCAGATAAATCTGTTACATCAAGAGCAATACTTGGTCCCATAGTACTAGTAAGGTATGCTGACTTCAAAAACTGCCCTTTAACTGCAGAAGGTCGTGAACGACTTATCATATCCATAACTGAGTTTAAGTTATCAACTAACTTAGATTCTTCAAAACTAGCTTTACCAAAAGCCACATGTATAACAGCAGTTCTATCCATTTTTACTTCTACTCTACCTTTTTTTGCTTCATCTACAGCTCTAGCTATATCTTGAGATTGTACAACTGTCCCAGTTCTTGGGTTAGGCATAAGCCCTTTACGACCTAATATTCTACCTAACTTGCCTACTTTACCCATCATTTCAGGTGTTGATATAACTGTATCAAAGTCTAACCAACCCTTTTCAATATTTTCAATAAGATCATCTGCACCTACAAAGTCAGCACCAGCATCTTTTGCCGAAATAGCTCCATCGGCTTGTGCAAAAACTAATACTTTCACAATTTTCCCTAAGCCATGAGGTAATAAAACCACTCCACGTACTAGTTGTTCGGCATGTCTAGTGTCAGCATTTGTTTTGACATGCAATTCTACAGTCTCATCAAACTTAGCTGTAGCACTTGATTTAACAAGACCTACTGCTTCTTCGATATTGTAAAGTTTTTCAATATCAATTGTAGATTGGGCTGTTGTATATCTTTTACTTTGTTTTGCCATAATTATTCACGAACCTCAATTCCCATACTTCTAGCGGATCCTTCCACTATTTTCATTGCTGCTTCAATATCAGCAGCATTTAAATCTGCCATTTTGCTTTCGGCTATCTCTTTTATTGCAGATCTAGATAGAGATGCAACTTTATCAGTTCTTGGGGAAGCACTACCTTTAGTTACTTTAGCAGCTTTTCTCAAAAGTTCAGAAGCAGGTGGAGTCTTAGTAATGAAACTAAAGGATCTATCTTCATAAACTGTAATTTGTGCTGGAATAATAGTTCCACCTTGAGAAGCAGTTTTAGCATTATATTCCTTCACAAATGCCATAATATTGACACCATGTTGACCTAAAGCTGGTCCAACTGGTGGTGCTGGAGTTGCCTGACCTGCAGGTAATTGCAAATTAATTAAAGCTAATATTTTTTGTGCCATTTTATAATCCTATTTATTAAATCTATACTACAATTTTTCGACCTGTAGAAAATCTAATTCTACAGGGGTTTCTCGACCAAAGAATGAAACTAAAACATTTAGTTTCCCTTTATCCATATCTATAACATCAACAACTCCTATAAAATCAGCAAAAGGTCCTACAGTAATTCTGACTGATTCCCCTTTAGCTATACCAAATCTTGTTGTAGGAGTTTTTGATTCAATCATGTCAAGAATTTTATCTACTTCCCATTTTTCTAATGGTACAGGTTTCGGTCGGTTTTGATCTGAATCTTCAGAAGAAATAAACCCTGTTACACCAGGAGTGTTACGAACAACAAACCATGCATCATCATCTAATGCCATATTAACCATTATATAACCGGGATATAAACGTAATCTTTTTGGTATTTTTTTACCTTCACGAATTTCAACAACTTCTTCAGTTGGAACAAGAACTTGAAATATCTTGTTTTCCACATCCATAGTTTCGATACGTTGTTCTAAGTTGCGCTTAACACGTTCTTCTTGACCAGAATACGTATGGACAAAATACCATCTTCGACCATCATCAACTTCGGTAGATTCTTCTATTTGATTGTCTGTTATATCGTTCATTTATTATTCTATCTTTTAATAATTACTACGTAAAAAGAACTTCATCTGAAACAGTAGTGAAAAGTAAATCGAGTACTCCTAACATTGCACCAATTGCAATAGATACAGCAAGTACTAGTATAGTAAGGCGAGTTGTTTCTTCGCGTGATGGCCAAGTAACTTTTTTCATCTCACCAAATACTTCTCCAAAAAAACTGAATACCCCAAATCTGGGACCTCTCGATTTTGTTGGAGAGTTTCTAATAGCACTTTTTACAGCATTTTTTGCCACTTCTATCTAGCCTCTCGATACAATTGATGGGATCGACAGCGAGGACAATACTTTCTCATCTCAATCCTATTTGGATCATTTCTTCTATTTTTTGAAGTTGAATATGTCCTATCACGACACTCAGTACAACCTAAAGTTATTAGAGTACGTGCTTCTCCACCTTTTTTAGCCATGATTTACCTATCCTATGATATCTGTTATTACTCCAGATCCTACAGTACGGCCACCTTCTCGTATAGCAAAACGTAAGCCTGGTTCCATAGCAATTGGATAAATAAGTTTAATTCTCATTTTCACATTATCACCAGGCATAACCATTTCCATACCATCTGGTAGGTTTAGTTCCCCAGTAACATCTGTAGTTCTAATGTAAAATTGAGGTTTATAACCAGTAAAGAAAGGTGTATGTCTACCTCCTTCGTCTTTACTAAGAATATATACCTCGCTGTTAAATTCAGTTTTTGGTTGTATTGATCCTGGAGCTGCCAGTACTTGACCTCTAACAACATCTTCACGATCGACACCTCTTAGTAGACACCCCACAGCATCACCAGGTTCAGCTTCATCTAATAATTTATGAAACATTTCAACACCAGTTACAACAGTTTTCTTTGTGTCTTCAACACCAACAATTTCAATTTCATCACTTGGATGAACTAATCCTCGTTCAACTCTACCAGTAACTACAGTACCTCTACCCTTAATACCAAATACGTCTTCTACAGGCATTAGGAACGGTTGATCTTTAGGTCGTTCAGGTACGTCAATGTAGTCATCAACAGCCTGCATCAAATTAAGAATTCCTTGTTCAGCATCAGCATCTCCATCCAAAGCGGTTAACGCAGAAACTCTTACTACTGGAATATCATCTCCAGGAAAACCATAACTGGTAAGAAGTTCTCTAACTTCTAATTCAACTAATTCTAATAATTCTTCATCATCCATAACATCGCACTTATTCAATGCTACAACAATTTTTGGAACTTCTACCTGTCTAGCTAAAAGAATATGCTCTCTAGTTTGAGGCATAGGACCATCTGGAGCACTAACTACAAGGATTCCTCCATCCATTTGAGCTGCACCGGTAATCATGTTTTTGATATAGTCAGCGTGCCCAGGACAATCAACGTGAGCATAGTGTCTAGACTCTGTTTCATATTCGATATGCGAAATAGCTATCGTTACACCACGAGCTCGCTCTTCAGGAGCATTATCGATTGTATCAAATGCTCTAAATGCTGTTCCGTCGCTATGTTTTGCTAATACACTTGTAATAGCTGCAGTTAATGTTGTTTTACCATGGTCAACGTGACCAATAGTACCTACATTAAGATGAGGCTTATTTCTTTCAAATTTTTCTTTAGCCACTCTAAAATCCTCCTACATTATTTCTAAATAAACATTTTCTATTTTATTATATGGAGCCCACAATCGGACTTGAACCGATGACCTCGTTCTTACCAAGAACGTGCTCTACCACTGAGCTATGTGGGCAACCCCTTTTCCACTTTATGGTGGACGGGGCAGGATTCGAACCTGCGTAGCCCTTCCGGGCGCCAGATTTACAGTCTGGTGGTATTAACCACTCACCCACCCGTCCCTGTTAAATTAGGTCCATCCTATTATTACCTACAATCTCACTAAGGCACATCATCAATTCACTATGTGGAGCCCGAGAGGGGACTCGAACCCACTAACCTGCCGATTACAAATCGGCTGCGCTGCCATTGCGCCACTCGGGCAAAACTCCGATTTCCCTTTTTTTTACAAACGAGAAATAAGCTAAGATGATAATATGAAATAAGGAATCATCTAGCTTTACCCTGAATAAGTATAGACTTAGTATTAATTTCGGTCAAGATGCTATAAAAATATAGTTTAATTCTTAGCGAGAAAAATAACTATTAATTGCTTCTTTGAGATTACTAACACCAATAACTTTTATTTTATGATCTTGAATTTCTTTAGATTGTAGATTAGGAATTATAATTTTAGTAAACCCCATCTTTTGCGCTTCTTCTATTCGCTTAGTGATATTTTGAATACGTCGAAGTTCTCCACTCAGGCCTATCTCACCAATAACTATTGTGGACTCTTTTGCAGATATATCTTTAAAACTTGATACAATAGCTAATGCAATCCCTAAATCTGCAGCTGGTTCTGTAACTTTAATTCCACCTATTACATTAACGATAAGATCTTGATCTGAAAGCCTCAATCCTGCTCGCCGACTTAAGACAGTAGATAATAAAATCATTCTGTTGAAATCAATACCTGTAGCGGTTCGTCGCGGTTGTGGAAAAACACTAAAGGATGTTAATGCTTGAATTTCAATTATTATTGGTCTTGTCCCTTCCATAGTAACAACAGGAACGGATCCAGGTAATTCACTATTGTAATCATGAATAAAGAAAGATGAAGGGTTATCTACTTGGCGAATTCCGCTCTCCATCATTTCAAATATTCCGATTTCGTTGGTAGAACCAAATCGATTTTTTATACCTCTTATGATCCTATACCCATTATCCGAATTCCCTTCGAAATGTAAAACTACATCTACCATATGTTCTAATACTCTTGGACCTGCAACAGAACCTTCTTTAGTTACATGGCCTGTTAAAAAAACAGGGATTTTTTTATTCTTACAGAAAATAATCAATTGTCGTGCAGTTTCTCTTACTTGTCCAACAGTTCCTATTGGTGAATCAATTTCATTAGTAAACATTGTTTGAATAGAATCTATAACTACTAATGCAGGTTCGACTTTTTCAATATTTTCTATAATCGTCGTTATATTTGTAGATCCAATATAATACAATGAATCATTAGATGATTTGAGACGTTCAGAACGAGATCTTATTTGATGGGAAGATTCCTCTCCTGAAACATACAATACTGGTTTATTATTACTAGAAACAAACGATGCTATCTGTAAAAGCAAGGTGGATTTTCCTATGCCTGGATCCCCAAAAAGAAGGATGCTAGATCCATCTACTATACCACCACCTAGAATTTGATCTAATTCTTCAAAACCAGTGGCAATTCTACTTTTGGCATCATCGAATTCTATTGTAGACAACAACTGAGCCTGTTCTATGTCATCTCTTACCCAACGCTGTTTTGATGTGTTTCGAGAGGTACTTACAATCCGCTCTACTAAAGAATTCCAAGTACCACAATGATAGCACTCTCCTTGCCATTTTGGAAAAGTCGCATCACAGTTTTCACATTTATATTCTGTTCTTTGTGACTTTCTTGGAACCATAACATTCAGCTGGTATTAAACTATTTGAGGGAATAATAACTATGTTTCAATTTTAGCAACAGAGTTTACAACGTTTAAAACGATATCATCATCTTTGACATCAGCTTTTATTGTATCTCCAGGGCCAAACTTTCCAGACAGAAAGTCTTCAGATAGTTTGTCTTCAATACGATCTTGTATTTCCCGCCTTAATGGTCTTGCTCCAAAAATCGGATCAAAACCTTTATCTGCTAATAATTCTTTAGCTGAACTAGAAAATTCTATGGAAATCCCCTTATTCAATAACTGCTGAGATACTTCAGACAACATTAATTCTACAATATTGATTATGTGGTCTTTAGATAATGGGTGAAATACTACAGTTCCATCCAATCGGTTCAAGAATTCAGGCCTAAAGAAAGTCTTTACTTCATCCAGAACTTTATCTTTCATTCGGGTATACTTCTGATCTACAGTATTTCCTTCTTCTGATTTTAAGTTAAAACCCATAAATCTTTCTTGGCGTATTAAATCAGAACCTATATTACTCGTCATTACAATAATTGTATTTCTAAAGTCTACTTTACGTCCTTTAGCATCAGTTAAATGTCCGTCATCAAAAATTTGAAGTAAAATATTGAATACATCTGGATGAGCTTTTTCAATTTCATCTAATAAAATAGCTGAATAACTCTTACGTCTAACTATTTCAGTTAATTGCCCACCCTCTTCATATCCTACATATCCAGGAGGTGCACCGACCAAGCGTGATACAGCATGTCGTTCCATAAATTCAGACATATCAAGACGTAATACACTATCCTCACTTCCGAACATAAATTCAGAAAGTGCTTTAACTAAATATGTTTTACCTACGCCCGTAGGACCTAAAAAGAGAAAATTGCCGATCGGTCTTTTAGGATCTTTAAACCCAGCTCTTGCTCGCCTAACAGCTTTAGAAACCTGTTCTACAGCTTCATCTTGACCAATAACCTTATCATGTATAACTGTTTCCATCTGTAAGAGTTTATCTAATTCTTCAGTAGCTAGCCTAGTGACTGGTATACCTGTCCACATGCTTGTAACTTCAGCTACATCTTCAGATGTTACGACGGGTAAGTCGTTTTGCTCATCAGCAAACACATCATTACTATCTGGCATCTCTGTAGGGAAATTATCGATTTTATCTCTTAAGGATTGCTCTCTTTCATGAAGTTCTGCAGCATACTCATATTGTTGTTGTGCTAAAGCCTCATCTTTATCTCTTCTTACTTTATCTAATACACTTCCTACTTCTTTAGCTGAAAGAGGCATGCTTGTTTGTTTAATTTTTACCTTACTAGCAGCCTCATCAATTAAATCTATTGCTTTATCAGGCATAAATCTATCAGATATGTATCGAGATGCAAGTTCAACAGCAGTAGTAATTGCCTCATTTGAAATAATTAAGCCATGATGTTCTTCATACTTAGGCTTAATACCTTGTAAGATTTGAACAGATTCTTCTTCTGAAGGCTCTAATACTTGAACTGTTTGAAACCGTCTCTCTAGAGCAGGGTCTCTTTCGACATATTTCCGATAATCATCAACAGTCGTTGCGCCAATGCATTGTAACTCACCTCTGGCTAAAGATGGTTTAAGAATATTTGCAGCATCGACGGCACCTTCTGCAGCACCTGCACCCACCATAGTATGCATTTCATCAATAAACAAAATACAATTTCCAGATGATTTTAATTCTTCAATTACTTTTTTTAATCTTTCCTCAAACTCACCACGATACTTAGTACCAGCAACTAAAATCCCCATATCTAGTGCAACTAATCGCTTGTTCGATAAACCTTGAGGTACATCATCAGATAATATTTTTTGAGCTAAAGCTTCAACAATTGCAGTTTTACCAACACCAGGTTCACCAATAAGTACTGGGTTATTCTTTGTTCTTCTGCTGAGTATTTGTATAACTCTATCAATTTCTTGACTTCGTCCAACAACAGGATCTAATTTCCCATCGCGTGCCAATTTAGTTAAATCTATTCCAAGCTGATCAAGAGTAGGTGTTTTACTTACAGTCTTCGATGAACTTGAACTAGGTGTATATCCAGTTTGAGAACTAATTCTTGTAGCTTCTGATCTTATCTTATCTAAATTCAAGCCTAAACTTTCTAATACTCCTGAAGCTACGCCTTCGCCCTCCCTCATGATACCAATCAATAAATGTTCTGTACCAATAAATTGTTGATTAAGTCTACGAGCTTCATCAACAGCTAATTCAATAACTTTTTTTGCTCTTGGGGTTAATCCAATTTCACCAGGAGTTGGTCTTCGTTCTCCCCTTCCTATGATAAATTCAACCGCGGAGCGAACTTTATTAAGCTCAAGGGACAAACTTACTAATATTCTTGCTGCTGCCCCATCAGATTCTTTAACTAATCCAAGTAATATATGTTCAGTACCAATGTAATTATGATTAAAACGTTGTGCTTCTTCTTGAGCTAAAGATAAAACTTTTCTTGCTTTTTCTGAAAACTTTTCAAATCTACTCGACATAATATTAGTCCTAACTACTAAAAATACTAAATAGAATCTTTGTTCTCTTCAGTTTCTTCTCCAGTATCTTCATCAACAGATTCTTCAGTATTTGAATCATCGGTTAAATCAGACGAAATAGCTTCATCAGTATTGCTATCAGCCTCATCCTCTTTTTCTACTTCACTAGTATCTTCATCAACAGATTCTTCAGTATTTGAATCATCGGTTAAATCAGACGAAATAGCTTCATCAGTGTTGCTGTCAGCCTCATCCTCTTTTTCTACTTCAGTGGAAGAAAGAATTTCATCACTACCTTTATTATCTTGAACATCTTCATTTGGTTCAACCATATTTCGGCTATTTTCTTGATTGATTTGCTTAAGACTCAAACCTAGCCGTCTCTTCTCAGGCTCTAAACTAATAATTTTTAATTCTAATTCTTGATTTTCAGATAAAATTTCTTTAGGATGCTGAATTGTTTCCTCGGTAATTTCTGAAATATGCAACAATCCATAAATTGAACGATCTATTCTTACAAATGCACCATAGTCAGCAAGTTTGGTGACAACACCATTAACAATTTGATCAACAGCATACTTATCTCCTACGGTAGACCATGGTTCAGCTTCTAATCGTCTCAAACTAAAAGCTACTTTTTTGGTTTCAAGATCAACCTTCAATACAAAAACTCTAACATCTTGGCCAGCTTTTAAAATTGACCCTGGAGAATCTACTTGATCCCATGACATTTCAGAAATATGAATAAGTCCTGTCACTCCGCCACAATCAACAAAAGCACCAAAATTAGATATACCAGTAACTTTACCGTCGCGTATATCCCCTTCTTTCATTTCTTGTAGTAATTTATCTAAATCTAGTTTTTGTTTTTCTTGAATTGACTGTCGTTCGGATAAAATTAAAGTCTTCTGGTTTCGATCCAATGTCATAACTTTCATATTTATAGACTGTCCAATTCTAGATTCATCATTATTTGTACCTGAAGAAGAAGAATCAGTAGTATCCATTTGAAATGGAGTTAATAGTTGAGAAACAGGCACAAATCCCTGTACTCCTTCAACTTCTATGACCGCACCACCTTTGTTGAAACTTTTTATTACACCCGTAACAACATTTCCTAGCTCAGACTCCTTTTTTAAAGTTATCCAACCATGTTCTGCACGAGCCCTATCAAAAGATAGTAGTGGTAATTGATCACCAGAATCTGGCCTAACAACATAAACATCTAACTTATCTCCAATTTTAATTTCAGACACCTCGTCGTTAGTCATACTTCGAGTTTCGCGTAGTGGAACCAAGGCATCAGATTTATGACCAGAATCAACCAAAAAGCCTTCTGGGTCGATTTTCACAATCTCAACCTCTAATACATCACCTCTTCTCAAAGGCTTAGGAAATTCCACCTCTGTAAGTAATTTCCCCATAGGGGTTTCTAGTAAATCTGTTAAAGTGTCAAATTTTGAAGCCAATTAGACTTCCTCCTACATACATTTTTATATTAAAGTTAAAATAATTCTGTAGATTATAATGAAGATTTTGTTAATGGTAAAGCCCATGTAAAATAATAGTTAAAATCTATATTAAAACCAATCTGTTCATCACAACTATTTACATACTATCATATTTTCAAAAAAAAAAGTTCTTGGCTGACCAAGAACTTAATTTTTAAACTGGCAGTGACCTATTTTCCCATACCCTTGCGAGCACAGTATCGTCAGTGCTGGGATGTTTCACTTCCGTGTTCGGGATGGTAACGGGTGGTTCCGTCCCGCTCAAACCACCAGAAATCACACTTTAACATACTCGAAACCAAATTTCAAATTAAGATTTTAGCAAACCTTGTTCTCTAAAAATATTTGCCAACAATTCAATACCAGACACAGTATCTTCTAAATTGTGATATCCATAACATAAACGTATAAAATTATTTGCTTTGCCTTCTGTGGAAAAAGTGTTTCCTAAACCAAAAATTACTCCTTTTTCACGAGCTATTGGCAATATAGGCTCCAAATCAACATTCTCTGGAAATTTCAGCCATAAATACAACCCACCTTTTGGTGCGATTATTTCAACTTCAGAACCCATAAACTCACCGATAGCTCCTAGCATACAATCCCGTTTACCTCGGAACATATTACATAGACCTGCGATATGATCCTCCATATTTTTTTTCAAAAAATATAGTGCTGACAATATCGTAAATTGACTAGGTGGAGTACCAGGATTTACAGCCATAAGGTATGGTAAAAATGTATCTGGAGCTACTATCCAACCAAGCCTAAGCCCGGGTGCTAATATTTTAGAAAAGGATCCTGAATACACAACATTATCAGATCCTTTTAGAGAAGCTATAGCTGGATGGTTTTCTCCTTCAAACCTTAAATCTGCGTAGCAATCATCTTCAAACAAGGGAATTTGAAACTTTTGTGATATAGCTAATATCTTCTTCTTTCTTTCAAAACTCATATCTGTTCCAACGGGATTTTGAAAAGTTGGAATAGTATATATAAATTTTGGACTTATTCCATTGTTTTTCAATTCAATTAATTTATTTTCCAAATATTCTGGTAGCATTCCTTCATCGTCCATTTCCACACCAGCCATTTTTGCACCAAATCTTTCAAAAACTCTCAAAGCCCCAGTATATGTAAACTTCTCAGAAACAATAGTGTCGCCTGGATTTATAAATAATTGAGTGATTAGGTTTATGGACTGACCAGAGCCTGCAGTGATGATCACATTTTGTGGACCTACATCAATACCTCTATTCTCTTTTATTTTTTCACAAACTAATTCGCGAAATTCAAGGAGACCTTGTGGGTGTGGATAGAAAACTAAATCTCGTCCTTGATCTTTCAAAGCTTCACCCAAAGATTCGTGTAAGTCACCCATTGGGAAATGATCAGGGTCAGGAAATGCGACTGCAAAATCGTATTTTGGCCTTGGAAGCGGCTCTGTCAGCACTGAATTTTGAGGTACGTTACTAGCAAAAAAACTATTGTATTTTTTATTACTCATAATAAATTCCTAAAAGAATGTATATTTAGATGCTTAAAATATACAGCCAATGTATAGCATGAACAACATCTAATTCTGCCATTATCTAAATAAATCCTGCTCAGGAGGACGAATTAACTCATTTATAGAGCCTTCACATGGTATATATGTATAACCCTTAACTAAGGCTATGGGAATATTATCTAGTTTATTCATCACTAACTCAGAAGCTGCTGCAATCTCATCAACTACAGCTATGATCGAGGCTTTCAGGTCCATTCCATTAGGATCATGTAATCCTCTGTAATCTTGAAAAGGTGACATTCCTGATATTCCAATAGCTACATTTGTAACACCAACTCTCCAAGGTCTACCCCAAGTATCAGTAACAATTACAGCTATATTTATCCCTAATGATTTATTTACATAAGTACGAATATTATACGCAGACTTGTCAGAATCTATTGGTAAATAAGTCGCCATACTATCCCCAGTTACATTGGATAAATCAATGCCTGCATTAATACAATAAAAACCATGTTCTGTTTCTGTAAGTAACACTCCACTTTCCATTTTGGAAATTCTTTTACTTTTTTGAAAAACTAATTCAATAAGCCTTGGATCCCTTTCCCATTGTTGCGCCCATTTTTTTGCTAGATTTGAAGGATTTATAGTATCTAAATCTACTAAGCAAGACTCTGATTTAGATATTACTTTTTGAGTTACAGCAAGGATATCACCATCTTCTAGAATGATATTCTCTCTTTCACAAGCATCTATAATTAATTGTGGCAAATCATCACCTGGATTTATATCAGGCATTCCTTCAATACCAATAATACTTATGGATTTCATATTATTCTCCAATCTAAATACTGTTGAGGCGTATCATTATATCATTATAATTGAATGCAAATTATATTTAAGTTTTAATATATATGTTATAATCCTAAAACCTAATTTGAGTTTGTAAATTTATTATATTTATTATTTAGGAGATCAAAGTGGAATTATTCAGAAGTCTTTTATTTGTACCTGGTAATAGAAGTGATATGTTAGAAAAAGCAAGTACTGCAGATACAGATATACTCGTACCTGATATGGAAGATTCTGTACCTGACAATGAAAAAAGTAATGCTCGTAGTTTAATAAGTGAGAAATTAAATATATTATCTGGAAAAAATCAATCCATAATCCCTCGAGTAAACGCTTTAGATACAGGTCTGACTTTTGACGATATACGTGCAGTAGTAAGTTCTAACACATATGGAATTAGTGTAGGTAAAATCGAAAGTAGCTGGGATATTTCAGAAGTAAGTAAAATATTAAGCCAAGTAGAAACAGAAAAATCAGTGGAAATTGGAAGTACAAAAATTATTGCATGGATCGAAAGTGCATCTGCAATAGTTAATGTTAATACCATCGCTTCAGCTTCTGACAGAATGTTAGGTATAGCTTTTGGTGGTGAAGATTTTACAAATGATATGGGTATACAAAGAACAGATACAGGTATTGAAATACTTTACCCTCGTTCAGTGGTTGCAGTAGCAGCAAAAGCAGCAGGGATTACAGCTATAGATACTCCGTATGTAAATTTCAGAGATAATGATGGTCTAGAAAATGAAATTAAGAGCGTCCTACCTTTAGGTTTTAAAGCTAAATTCGCTATTCATCCTGGGCAGCTAGAAAGTATTAATAATCTATTTAGTCCGTCTGAGGAAGCTATAGAATACGCAAAAAAAGTAATTGAAGTATTTGAAGAAGCAGAAAAGAAAGGCTCAGGAGCAACTTCGCTTGATGGTAAAATGATTGATGTCCCTGTAGTTAAAAGAGCGCGAAATCTCATCGAACTAGCTAACAAAATGTCTCGATCTTAAATATATTTAGTGAGATATACCAATGCCTTTGAATAATGATTATATTGAGTTAAACAATATTATTACTAGTGTATATTTAGGAATAACTTCTCAAGAACAATCAAAAATGCAAGATATTTTATTAAATATCAAACTGTATAAAAACCTTCATAAACCCGGTTTATCAGACAACATTCACGATACAATAAATTATGCAGATGTTATTGATTTCATTTATCAAGAATTACCAAAAACAAAATTCGGTTTAATTGAAGCAATAGCAGAGCATCTTATTAGTCAAATAAAAAATATTTTCTCTCCAATGGCTATCGAAATAGAAATATCAAAAATAAATCCTCCACTAAACCATTTTCCAGATTGTAAAATTTCCATACATATCTATCGTAAATTTAAAGAAGGCTAAATAAATGAATAAACGGATATTAATTTTGTTATTTAGTATTTCATTAATTGCATTAATATTGAGCATATCCTACTTTATTGGATATGATAAATCTGAAACTAACAATAAGGTAGAATTAAGCCTCATAGCAACACTCGGAACCAGCGATTTAGCTATTGGAACAAATAGACTAATTCTGGGAATTCAAAACCCACAAAGAAAAACAATTACAGCTGAAAAGATTTCGATAGATTTTTATCAAGAAAAAGATAATATATCTAAGTTTGAATTCTCAAATCAAGGAAAATTTATTAATTGGCCAAATTCAAAATCTGGTATTTTCGTAACATATGTAAAATTTGACAAAGCCGGAGATTGGTTGGCAGAAATCAGTCCACTCGATGGCGAATATAAAGATCAAAAAGCACGAATTGTTATTGACGTAAAATCATCCAGCTCAACGCCAATAATAGGTGATAAAATACCACAAACAAATAACTTAATCGCTAAAAATCCGGAAGATCTACAAAAGATAACTTCGGATATAAATCCAAAATTAGATTTATATAATGAGTCTGTAGAAGAAATATTAGAATCACAAGATAAGCCTTTATTACTATTATTTGCAACACCCGGACAGTGTAAAAGTTTTACTTGCGGGCCACAAATGAATATTATCAAAAGACTTCATGAAAATTACAATAAGGATATGTATTTCGTCCATATAGAAGTATATGATATGGAGAGTGCAAATAATGAAGGGGAATTTACAAAAATCTCACCAGTTATAAAACCATGGAATCTACCAAGTGAACCTTGGATTTTCTTAATCAATACTAAAGGAGTAATTACAAATAAATTTGAAAGTTATGTACCTCAAAGTGAACTAGAGCTTTCTATTAATAGTTTATTAAAAGATAATTACTAGTGATAATTAATAATATGGAATCTAATCTAATTTTGAATATTAACTACTACATTTCTGAGTCTGATAAGGCAAATTTGCCTTATAAACTACGCAGTATAGTAGAAAGTGTTATTGAAAACCGGCTTATTCCAAATGATGATTACTACGAAGTTCTTTTTGATAAATCTATATCCATTAATGATTTATGTATAGCAGCATCTTTAATAAGAAACGCTGGGAAAAATAATATTGTAACTTTTTCCCCAAAAATATTTGTTCCATTGACTCAAGTATGCTCAGACATTTGCTCCTATTGTACATTTCGAGAAGATCCTCATTCGTACGATACGATCTTTTTGGATGAGGATTATATTTTAAACCTTTCAAAAAAAGCAGAACTTCTAGGTTGTAAAGAGGTATTATTTACGCTTGGAGAACGGCCAGAAAGAAAATTTCCTATCGTCAAAAAATGGCTAAATGATCATGGATATATTTCAACGATAGAATATCTTTCTTATATCTCAGAAATAATTGCGCGTGAAACAAGTCTATTCCCACATGGTAATCCAGGAACAATGACAAGAAATGATATGAAAAGGTTAAAAGATACAAATGTTTCCCTTGGTTTAATGTTAGAAAACATTAGTGATAGATTATCAGAACCAGGTGGACCCCATGAGTTTGCTGTGAGTAAACGACCTAAGGCTCGATTAAAAACAATCGAAAATGCTGGTAAATTACAAATTCCGTTCACAACTGGCATCTTAGTAGGAATTGGCGAAACAAAAAAAGAAAGAATAGATTCTATATTTGCCATAAAGAACATAAATGAAAATTATGGACATATTCAAGAATTAATAATCCAAAATTTTAGGGCTAAATCAGATATACCTATGAAAAGTCATCCTGAACCACATATACAAGATTTTATTTGGACAATTGCAGCCACCCGTATTATTATGGGGAAAAATGCTAATATTCAAGTACCACCAAATCTAAATGAAGGATATTATGAAAATTTTCTTAGTGCAGGGATAAACGATTGGGGAGGTATATCCCCATTGACAATAGATTATGTCAATCCTGAAGCTCCATGGCCTACCATTGAACAATTAAATCAAAAAACTATAGAAAAAGGATTTGAATTGAAACCAAGATTGCCTGTATACCCAGAATTTATTAAATCAAACAATTCACAATTTAAAAACTCTGAACTTTTATCAAAAAAAATCGCATCATCAGTGGATTCTGAAGGGTATGTGAATGGAGGTATATTTAACTATGTCAAAGTTAAAAAACCAACAATTGCCTAATTCAGAATTAAATAAATCTCTTTCTAACATTTCTCCTAAAATTTCGAGAATATTAAATAAAGCCCTTGAAGGGAAAGATATTACTGCTTCTGAGATTAGTACTCTACTCAATAGTAACGGCGAGGATTTGAACTCAGTAGTTTCAACAGCTAATTTACTAAGAGCGACAACTGTTGGTGATAAAGTAACTTATGTTGTTAATAGGAATATAAATTTTACAAATGTTTGCATTAAAGGATGCGGTTTTTGTGCATTTAGTCGAGATTATAAAACTGAAGAATCTTATATATTACCTACTGAAGAAATAATTAGAAGAGGAAAGCAGGCATATTTACTGGGTGCCACAGAACTGTGTATTCAAGCAGGGTTACCACCAAAGATGAATGGTAATTATTACATAGAATTATGTAAAGAGATTAAAAAAGAAATACCCAATATACATATTCATGGGTTTTCACCTGAAGAAGTCTTATATGGATCAATTAGATCCAAGACTTCAATTAAAGAATATTTAATAGAGTTGAAAAATGCTAAAGTCACTAGCCTTCCAGGCACCTCTGCTGAAATATTAGACCAAAAAGTCAGAGATACTATTTCTGCAGGCAGAATAACTGTAAAACAGTGGGTGGATGTTATTACTACTGCACATAAAATTGGGATACCTACTACTTCTACAATGATGTATGGACATATAGAAACTAATGAACATATTGCAAATCATCTAGTACTACTCAGAGATATCCAAAAATCAACAGGTGGTTTCACTGAATTCGTACCTTTGAGTTTTATTTTTGATGAAGCTCCAATGTTTAAAAAACAATCTATACCAAACCTCAGAAAAGGACCAACTGGAATAGAAGTTCTAAAAATTCATGCTATATCAAGAATAGCATTAAATAACTGGATACCTAATATTCAAGTTTCATGGCCAAAAGAAGGACCTCATATAGCTCAAATACTGCTCAATGCTGGCGTTAATGACATGGGAGGAACTTTGATGAATGAAAGTATTTCAACAGCCGCTGGAGCTCAGTATGGTCAATTATTACGTCCTAAAGAAATTCGTCAACTCATATGGGAGTCTGGTCGAACACCTGCAGAAAGATATACAGACTATACAATACATAAAATCTTTTCTGAAAAAGAAAATACTAATGATCCCCTTGATTCAATAGAAGAAAATAGTGAAAATGTTTTTGGTTCTTACAAGCAACTAATTAATATGCCCGAATATAAATATATCCATCCAAATAAATCTGAAAAAAAGCTCCAAAGCCCACTCTAATGAATAACAAAATACCTGAAATAAGTATATTAACTTTAGCAGGTGGTGTGGGTGGAGCCAAATTAGTAAAGGGTTTTTATTTATCTCTCAGTCCTGATCAAATATCTATTGTAGTTAATACAGCAGATGATACAGATTTATATGGTTTATATATTTGTCCTGACCTTGATACTATGATGTATTCACTTAGTAATCTATCTAACTCAATACAAGGTTGGGGAATAGTGAATGACTCTTATACAACACTAAATATGTTGAATTTTTATGGATATGATACTTGGTTTAATATTGGGGACAAAGATTTTGCAACTCATATTACACGAACAGAATTAATGCAGAGTGGAAAAAGTTTATCCGAAGCGATCAATATTATACGAAAGAATTTAGGTATTAGATCAGAAATCTATCCAATGTCTGATCAAAAGGTTAGAACAATTTGCACTACAGAAATTGGCAAATTAAAATTTCAGGAATACTTTGTTAAACATAAATGTGAACCAAAATTAGTAAACATTGATTTTGAAGGGATAGATTCTGCACAAATATCTAATGGATTTGCGCAAGCACTAGATAACTGTAATGCCTTAGTCATATCACCATCAAATCCTTATGTAAGTATTGATCCAATATTATCTATAAAAACTGTCCGGGAAAGAATTTTGAATTTTAAAGGTATAAAAATTGCCGTGAGTCCAATTGTTAATGGTAACGCAATAAAAGGACCAGCTGCAAAAATGTTAAGTGAATTTGGTGAAGAAGTCAGTTGTGTTGGTATAGCAAAATTATTACATGAAATTTGTGATGTGTTAATAATAGACACCCAAGATTCAAATCAAATTAATAATATTAAAAAATTAGGAATTAATGCAGTGGCAACAAATACTATAATGAATTCAGATAAAGATAAAATACAACTTGCAGAATTTATTTTAGATATTATAAAAAATCAGCCATAAAATGGTACAACCTACACTTAAATCTAATTTAGAAATAATTATACCTATTGGGAATATCTCTAACGGAGATACAAAAACACGCCTTTCATCAAACCTAAATAACATACAACGAAAAAACTTAACTGTATGGCTCTTAAATCATGTGGTAAATATTGCTTACAATGGATTAAGTCAATTGAATATGAATCCCAATATAACAATTTTGTCTAATACATACCCTAAATCTCGATTCGATTATATTTCCCATATTTATTCAATGAAAAATCAAATACATATTCAATGTTTAGGAAATAGTTTAAACGATAGTCTGCAACAATATATAGGTTTATCACACAATGTCAATAAATTAATATTGCCAGCTGATCTTGGCATGATAACTATAGATGATATAGTCAATTGTATTAAAAAATCAGGTGATTTTAAAACACCTGTCATAGCAAAAGCTACTAAAGATAATGGGACAAATGGATTACTATTACCTTTGGGGAATGATTTTATATTCAAATTTGGTGAAAATAGCTTTGATTCACATAGAAAAATACTTAATAAGTATAAAATAATCAATAGTTTAGGATTCAATAATGATATTGATGATTATTCAGATTTGTTGAAATTAATCAGAAACAATAATAATATTCAGAAAATTATTGATATTGAAAAAAAAGTTGTAATACCAACAAACAAATTTGAACACATTGGTAATGGGATAAATACAAATTGCAAATGTCATATATTAGACCTGCCAAACGATATTAAATTACGAGAGTCGAAAAATTTAATCTATAACAATAAATCTATAGATATATCAATTAATTAGGTGGCAGCCTAAATACATCTGTATATATTTTCCTATTCTCACCAAATTTTCCACTTTCCTCTTCTAAGAGCAGTTCTTCAGCCCAAATATATTCAACGTCACTCCAATCGATTGGGAATTCAGGATCACTAAAAAAATCAACACAAGCTTGTGTGTGATCTTCAGCAAACTTATACCCAAGCATTTGGAAATTATCATATTGATTCCCTATATATGAAATAAAATCACCCTTCATTTCGGCTAATATGATGTATAGTTTCATCAAAAACTCAGTATAATTTCTAACCGGCTAAAGCTGTTTCTAACAATTGTAAAAATGGGTCTGGATAAATACCTAAAATTAATATACCTAATGTGGAGAAAATTAACACAATATTGAGTGAGTATGACTTTGTTGACTCATATTGTGTTGGTTCAATATCTGATTCAAAAAGTTTTTTAATCACCTTAAGATAATAATAAGCTGAAAAAACACTATTAATAACACCAAATAAAACTAACCAAACTAATTCTGTTTTTATTGCTGCATTAAATAAATATAGTTTCCCTAAAAATCCCGACGTTGGGGGTAAACCAATAAGTGAAAGAAAAGATATCATTAAAACAATTGACGCAAATTTATTATTGAAAAAAGCACCAGTCAAACTTTGAATTGAGTAACTATTAGTTAATGATGAAATGTTCATCAATGAGTAAAATGCTGCAATATTAGTAAATGAGTAAGTAAACAAATAAAAAACAACTGCAAGCTGTCCATCTATGGTATTAGACTCTGAAAAGCACGCAACTCCGATTAATATATATCCTGCATGAGCTATACCACTATAACCTAAGAGCCTTTTCGAATTATCTTGTAGAAGAGCTCCAGCATTACCGACTAGCATAGTAATAACAGCAATAACTGCAATAGCGTTAGTCCAATCAGCGTATTCATAAGCTATTAAAAATACTTTTATTAATAATGCAAATCCTACAGATTTACTCGCAATCGACAGAAAAGTTACAACTGGAGTTGGAGCACCTTGATACACATCTGGGATCCACATATAAAATGGAACAATGCCTACTTTAAATCCAACCCCACCTAGTATGAAAAGAATAGCAATTAGTACAATCGAAACATTCGAGTCTAGACTTGTTCCAGATAAAATATGTGCAATTACTTCAAAGTTGGTTGAACCACTAAACCCATATAATAAAACTATGCCGTACAATAAAAATGCGGAGCTAATCGCACTAATTATGAGGAATTTTAAACTTGCCTCAATAGAATACTCCTCCTTAGTCATTGCGATAACTGCAACTAATGGAAGTGAAATTAATTCAAGGCTTACATAAGCTGTAATAAAGTCGTTACTGGCAGGCAAAAGCATCATACCTACTGATGAATACATCATTAAGCTAAGAAATTCTATTTTAAGTTTTCCAAAATGTTTAGAATAACTATATGAACCTAAAAGAATGCAAAATAAAGATCCTAAAACAAGTATTTTGAAAAATACACTTAACTGGTTTGCATGAATTGTGTTATAAAATATATAAGAGGAAGGTACAAACCATAAGAATACAGAATAAATGAGAGCAGATAGAACACCTATTAATGATACAGTTTTAACAACCAGATATCTGCCAGAAAAAATTCCCAACAGTAGTGTTAAAGTAGCAGTTATTGAAACAATTAATTCACTGCCTATGTATATTAAATCTACTACATCCATTTAAGCTAAACTCCTATTGTACTATTAACAAATGCAATTATACTTTGTTCAAAAAATTCAAAAATGATATTAGGGTAGACACCTAAAACTATTATAGAAGCAACTAGCAATAAAGCTGGAGCATATTCATAGAATGAAAGTTTTGTTAATTTTTCTTCATCTCGTAAATAATCTCCAAATATTACTCTTTGAACTAGCCATAACATATATCCTGCTGTAAGTACTATTGAAAAAACACTTATAACCGTAAACCAATTCCAAACTGCAAAAGCAGCCATAAAGACAGTAACTTCGGCAACAAACCCACTTAATCCTGGCAATCCCAAAGACGCCATTGAAGCTATAACAAAAAATAAACTTATCCCTGGTGCTTTATATACAATTCCGTTTAATTCACTTATTTCTCTGGTATGTAAACGGTCATATATCAGTCCGATTGAAAGAAATAATAAACCGGTTATTGTTCCATGAGTAAACATTTGTAACGCCGCACCTTCTAAACCGAATGATGCAACTTCTATATTGTCAGATTTATATGCGCTAATTCCAAGTAAAACAATACCCATATGACTTACACTACTAAAAGCTATCAGTTTTTTTATATCAGTTTGCCGAAAAGTAATAATAGCGCCATATATTAAACTAAATGCACCTAAAAGAACCAATAATAAAGATAACTCCCTAGCTTCATGCTGAAATATCTGAACACAAATTCTTATGATGCCATATCCACCCATTTTAATTAAAACACCAGCTAATATTACACTCCCAGCAGTTGGAGCATCTGTGTGAGCATCTGGAAGCCAAGAATGAAGTGGCCATGAAGGTAGCTTGATAGCAAATGCAACAAAAAACATCAAAAAGAGATAAATTGGAGATATTATCATATTGTCATTGGTCAAAGTTATTTGTGAAAGTTCTTGAATATTAAAACTACCGACTGATAAGCCTGTTATAAGTAAACCAACTAACATAAATGCAGACCCGAACAATGTATATATTACAAATTTCATTGCTGAATATTCTTTACGTCCTGAACCCCAAACTGAAATAATAAAATACATTGGGATTAATTCGAGTTCCCAAAAAATAAAGAATAGTACTAAATCAAGTGAAATAAATACGCCTAGAACTGAAGTTTCTAGAATCAAAAACCAGAAAAAATATTCTGCAACACGTGTTTTAATAGACATTGAAATTGAAACAGCACAAATAAATAATAAAGTTGTCAAAAAGACCAAAGGCAAACTTAATCCATCCACACCAAGGTGATAAGAAATACCAAGAGAAGGGATCCAGTCATAATTTTCTACAAATTGATAACCACTTTTTGATAAATCAAAATTAATCAACATCAATATAGATATAAGCAATTCAAAACCTGTGATTATTAAGGCCCACAATTTTATATACTGTGGTTGATTCCTTAATAAGGGTATTATCAAAGCTCCAAAAATTGGAATGAAAATTAATATAGTTAACATGTGATTATATACCTTTTATTATCATGAAATAACATATAGAAACAACACTCCCAAAGTAACAACTAATCCATAAAATATAGTGAGAATTAATCCATAAAATTGCACAGAACCATTTTGAAAAATAGCAATTGGACGACCAAGATTTTTAGCAAAGTAGCCTATAAAATCGGAAAACTGATTGATGAAAATATCATCAAATAATTGTATGATCCGAGTTATAAAACGGTAGAATAATTGCTTAACTATTATTAATTCATAAAAATCATCAAAAAACCATTTCTTGTGTAATACTTTACTTATTGCCGCCTTAGAAAACAAAGTATTAGTAATATTTCTATTTTTATAAAATATCCAGGCCATTGTTATACCTAAAACTGCTAGGGATGATGAAACTAACACTATCAGTAAATTGATATCTAGTATTTGATGATGTTGATAATATAAAAACCAATGTTTTTCAAAAATTAACAAATCAATAGGTGGATTTATAACTACCCCTGTAAATATTGCAAAAAATGACAATATAATTACTGGAAAAAGCATGATTTTAGAAGACTCTTGAACCTGTTTATCACCCACAGAAGGTTGTTCATTTATACGGTTATTAAATGTTAAAAATATCATTCTAAAAGTATAAAAACCTGTCATTACTATACCAATCAAGCTGCCTATTAAAACAATTGTCGAAGCCAAATTAGTACCATGATAGGCAGTATTAATTATTTCATCTTTGCTCCAAAAGCCCGCAAAAGGGAAAATGCCTACTAAACTTAAGGAACCTATCATGAATGTAATATATGTTATAGGCATTTTATCTTTTAAATTACCCATTTTTTCCATTTCAAAACTATGTACAGCATGGCTAACATTGCCAGCACCTAAAAATAATAATGCTTTAAAAAATGCATGGGTAACTAAATGGAACATGGCAATTGCAGGAGCTCCTATACCAATTGCCATAAACATATATCCAAGCTGACTAATGGTAGAGTAAGCTAACACTTTTTTAATATCATTCATTACCAATGCCATAGATGCACCAAGCAATGAGGTTACACATCCAATTATCGCAATAATCAATAAAGATGAAGAACTTGCACTGATAAAATCAAAGAATCTAACAAGTAAAAATACACCAGCAGCAACCATTGTAGCTGCATGAATTAAGGCACTTACTGGAGTGGGGCCTTCCATTGCGTCCGGTAACCAAGTATGCAGAGGGAATTGGGCTGATTTACCAATTGCTCCAGCAATCAGACCTATAGAAACTAAAAGTATTATGCTATCACTAAAATCATTAGTCATTAACAAAATATCTTGAATTATTAGTGGGTTTAATCCTTTGTCGATGAAAGATATTCCATTTGTGAAAATTAGTAGTATCGCAAACAAAAATCCCACATCACCTATTCTGGTGATTAGAAAAGCCTTTTTGGCAGCATTTCTAGCAGACGCTCTATCAAACCAGAAACCTATTAATAGATAAGAACAAACCCCTACTAACTCCCAGAAAAAATACATTTGCAATATATTTATGGATAATACAACACCTAACATAGATGAAGTAAATAACGATAGGTAAGTATAATATCGGATGAGTCCTTTATCACCTTCCATATAACCAAGAGAATAAATTTGTACTAATAGACTTACCCCAGTTACCACTAGTAACATCGATGAAGTAACAAAATCCACATAATATCCAAATAAAACAGGTAGATTCCCTATACTAAACCACTCGAAAGTTGATGTAATCCTATAATCACCATCACTGTATGCTAGAGAAAAAATATATATTGAAAAAATAAACGATATGAATATCCCAAATATTGATAAATACGATCCTATTTTGACGTTAATTTTACCGCCTACAGTAATAAATAAACTATTAATTAATGCAACAAACAAAGGAGTTGCAAAAATCAAAGAAATTATAACTTCTATTCCTAACATTTATCTTTCTTTCACAATAATTATAATTTTCTAACTATTTCATCTGCTACATGTTCACGACCGCGTGGGACCATAACGGAAAACTCAGTTGAATCAGACCAATTCTCTAGTCCCAGTTTCGGTAGTAATCTCACTGGCAGGCCTTCACCTTCAAAGAGTTCTTTCCAACTTTCTGCAATAAATAGATTTTCTGCTTCCAAATATTTTATCCACATATATCAACCACTCATTTTATTAATATCTGTAATATCAACAGTATTTTTATTTCTGTATATAAGAATAATAATTGCTAAAGCCATAGAAACTTCAGCAGCTGAAATTGCTATAGAAAAAATAGAGATCACATGTCCCGATAAAATTAAGTCTACCTGGTCGTTATTTAAATCAGAGCCATGAATTCTAAACATTGATGGAGCAATATATCGAGATATACCAACAGCAGCAACATTTATTGCATTAAACATCAATTCAACACACATAAGAACAGCAATAAGGTTTCTTTTAGTTAAAACACCAAAAAGACCTACGGCAAAAAGACCTGCTGATAAGGTTAATACTGACTCTAAACTCATTCGTTTTTATCCTTAACTAATGCTAATGAACCAATTATTACAGCCAGTAATAATACTGAACTAAATTCAAAAGCTATAACCCAGTTCTTGAGAAGAAGTGAGGCTAAATGACTTGTTGTATTTGAAAATAAATTTTTAGCTTGTTCAGCATATGATGAATTTGTAAGATCTAATAAAAACCATTTTTCATTTATCAAAAAATATGAAAGAATTACGAAAAAAAGTAAACAAATTTGACCATTCATAAACATAAATATATTCGATGTATTTGCAGTAGCCATATCTTTTGTCATTAATACACCAAAAATAATTATTATTGCTATACCGCCAGCATAAATTAATATTTGTATTACACCTAAGAATTCTGCATTTAATAAAAAGAAAATACCACCAATACTTATAAAGGTTACTACGAGCATCAATGCACTCTTAAATAAATCTTGTATAAAAACTACTAGCAAAGCAGAGCTAAATGCCATGAGTGAAAATATTATGAAAAAGATATCTATAAGATTCAATTTCCACCTTTATTCTTAAAGTTCTTATTTCGCCATGATAATAAATTTTTTTTAGGACGTTTAGCAGGGTGATAACTCCATTGCTCTCGACCAGCATCGTCCCACTGCATTTCTTCTCCTGAGAGAGGTACGTATTTCTGAGATTCCAATTGAGGCCTGAACCATGTGCTAGGGGATTTATTTTTACCTTCTCTTTGATCTTTGATTTTATCGAGCACTAAATCTTGTCTACTGTATTGTGCCTCTTCAAATCCGCTACCCATAAATAATGCATCATATGGACAAACTTCAACACAGAATCCACAAAACATGCATCGTGCTATATCGATATCAAAAGCTTCTAGTTTATAAGAATCACCTTCAGGTATATTTTCCTCACTGGGACTAGTGACTATATGAATGATACCCAAAGGACAAAACTTAGCACAACTAGCACAACCGGTACATCGCTCCTCATACCAAGCAAACTCTTCTCCTCTAAATCTTGAGTGTTGTGGAGCTCTTTGTTCTGGGTAACTGATAGTAGCAGGTTTACGCACGAAATTCTTGAGAGTTACAAACAATCCTTTAACTATACCTAATCCGTACAAATTATTATCTCCTTATTTAAACTGTAACTTTGAACTGAGAATTAAATCCCGAATCAATTTCTAGAATTTTGCTAAATATCATAATCCCAATTATTGATACAATAAAATTAATACCTGACATAATCCATAAATCAGATATAGTGAAAGAACCATTGACTCCAAAAATTAAAACTTCCAAAGCTGTGACAAATATATTGATTAAACTTAATGGTAGTAAAAATTTCCACGCAAACGACATAACTTGATCCATTCGAAGTCGAGGTAAAGTAGCTCTTATCCAAATGAAGCAAAAAGCCATAAAAAACATTTTCAATAAAAACCATATAGGTGAGGGTATAAACGAAAAAGGTCCATCCCAACCGCTCAAAAATAGAGTTGTAATAACTGCAGAGTTTATTAATACTGAGGCGTATTCTGCTAATTGAAACATTGCAAATTTCATGCCTCCATATTCAATATGATAACCTGCTATAAGTTCTGATTCAGCCTCAACTGTATCAAATGGGGTTCTATTCATTTCTGCAGAACCACCGATTAAAAAAATTAAAAATGCCAAAGGTTGAACTAAGATAAATGGAATAGCTTGAGCTTCAACCACATCGACTAATGATAATGATCCTGTTAGCAAAATAATTCCAACTGTAGATAAAACAACTGGAACTTCATAACTTATGAGCTGAGCTACAGCTCTCATAGCTCCAAGCATAGCAAATCTATTCCCTGTGGAAAAGCCTGCCATAAAAATTGCAATAGTAGTAAGAGCTGTAATGGATATCGCAAATAATAAAGCTATGTTTAAATCAGTCATGAATGTACCCTCTCCTACTGGCAATACAGCAACAACCAATATCACAGGTATTAGCATGATTATAGGAGCTAAGTTATAAACTGGTTTATCAGCATCATCAGGTATCATGGATTCTTTGGTCAATAATTTAATACCATCAGCAACTGGTTGTAAAATACCAAAAGGCCCTGTTCTATTAGGACCAACTCGTGATTGAAATCTACCAATCAATCTTCTTTCGGCATAAGTATAAAGAGCACCAAAAGCCATGAAAATATTAATAAGAACTAAAACCATAGAAAATCCTGCAATATAATAAGGCATCCAATTTAATGATTCCGGTAATAAGCCTATACTATCCGCACATCCAGAAACCCCAGTATCACCTGTATACAAAAAGCAATAAATATTGTGAAACCAAAGATTTTCACTCAACATTAACGGTCAACCTCCCCCATATTAAAATCGAGTGATCCTAGAGTAACAATCATATCCGCTACTCTCCAACCAACTATCATTTCATTCAATAATGTAAGATTAATTAATGAAGGTGGTCGAACCTTACATCTATACGGGGATATAGAACCATCACTAATTATGTAAAAACCTAATTCACCTTTAGGACTTTCTACTCTTCCATAAGTTTCTCCGGCATCAGGACGTATTAGAAATGGCAAATCTAATCTAACATTACCAGGTTCTATTTGTTCAACACATTGTTTTATTATTGAAAGACTTTGTCTCATTTCTTTTATTCGAACAATATATCTATCAAAATTATCACCATTTGTTCCAGTAGGAACTTCAAAATTTACCCTGTTATATACTTCGTAGGGGTCAACTGTTCGCAAATCCCAATCATATCCTGTTGATCTCAATATTGGACCAGTTATAGAGGCATTAAGGGCTTGGGCAGTATTTATCGAACTTACACCTTTAGTTCTACTCAATAAGATTTCATTACCAGTAAGTAATGATTCATATTCATCTAGGTGATATTCCATATCAGTGAGAAAATTATTTAATGCTGGCCAGAATTCCTTAGGGGTATCTTGAAATACGCCCCCCACTCTCATGTAAGTTAGTGTAATTCTAGCACCACACAACATTTCAAAAAGTTCGAGTATTCTTTCTCTTTCTCTGAAACAGTACATTAATGGAGTTATAAAAGCACCAAGATCGTTAATCAAAAATCCTGTTCCAATAAGATGACTTGCAATTCTCGATAATTCGGCGGAAATTACTCTCAAGTACTGAGCACGTACAGGAGGATTAACCCCCATTAATTTTTCGCATGATAGAACATAGGCTTGATTATTTGTCATAGCAGATGTGTAATCCATACGGTCGGTTAAAGTAATTACTTGAGTATATGTTCGTTCTTCAGCTAATTTTTCTGATCCACGGTGTAAATAACCAAAAACAGGCTCTAGTGCTACTACAGTTTCACCATCTAGTGTAATACGCAATCGAAATACACCATGTGTGCTTGGATGTTGAGGACCAAAATTTACTGTCATTAACTCATTGTTCATAAAATCTACCCTATATTATCTTGGAGATTCTAAGTAATCTCGTCGTAATGGATACCCATCAAACCCATCCCATAAAAATATACGTTTCATATTAGGATGACCTTCAAAATAAATTCCTAACAAATCCCATATTTCTCGTTCCTGGAAATCTGCGCCCTGCCATAACTCATAAACTGAAGGACAAATTAAATCACTTCGACCATATAGATTTACTTTAAGTACACAACTATGTTTATGTATAGTAGAAGTTAAATGGTAAACTACTTGAAAATATTCAACATAATCGACACCTGAAATACAAGTTAATAAATCGAAAGACGCCTCTTGTGAATTTTTCAATTTCTCAGCTACATTTATTAATTTATCTACTGGGACATATAATTCTTTTTTATTTTGATTTTCAGTTAGTGTATCAAAACCTTTACCCAGTAATTTAATTATTTCATTTGAATTAAGTTGTCTAATCATTAACTTCCTGCCGGATTTTGAGTAAGACGATATCTCTTTATCTTTTCCTGTAATTGCATAATCCCATATAAAAGAGCGTCTGGTCTTGGGGGACACCCGGGGACATAAACATCAACTGGGATGATATGATTTACACCAGGAACAACACTATATGATTGATAATAAGGCCCTCCACTAGTAGCACAAGCCCCCATAGAAATTACCCATTTAGGTTCTAACATCTGATCATATAATTTTTTAATTGCTGCACCCATTTTCCAAGTAACAGTTCCAGAAACAATCATAAGGTCTGCCTGTCTAGGAGATCCTCTGAATACTTCTGCTCCAAACCTTGATAAATCAAATCTAGACATAGCACTCGCCATCATTTCAAAAGCGCAGCAAGCCAAACCGAACGACAAAGGCCAAACAGCGGACTTTCTACCCCAATTTAATAATGCATCTATGGAGGTGACAGCAATGTTATTTGCAACGTCACTCGGAACTTCGATTAAAGGTTCTTTCATAGGTATAAGTGAAGTATCCTTAAGGTCTTGTACTTCTTTACCCTCTACTAAATCTAATGCTAGCGAATCAAAATAATTTGAATTTGAATTCATATTATTTCCCCCATTCCAATGCTTTAACTTTCCAAGCATAAATTAATCCTACCAACAAAATCATAACGAAAATAAACATTTCAACTAGTGCAAACATTCCTAGCTTGTTAAATTGAATTGCCCAGGGAAATAAAAATATTGTCTCAATATCAAATATCACAAAAAGTAGCGCATACATATAATATTTAAAATCGAATTGAATCCATTTATTTGGACCAATTGGCTCTACACCACACTCATATATAGTAGATTTTGTTTGATTGGGTTTGTGAGGCCTAATTGAAACCATTGAAGCCAAATATGAGACAAGCAACATACCAATAGGAACAGCTGTCGCAACAACTACAAACATTGCAAGAAGACCATATTGGTGAAAATAATTCTCCATAATAACTCCCATGGATCAACTAGATTATTGGTATTTTATTGATTCAATATATATGATCATTAGCATAGCACCGCTGTAATATTGTATCAAGTGAAAAATTACACAATCTACACTAGATAACGTAAAGAGAGATAGAACTTTTCAATACTACTAAATAATAGTAGTCTAATAGGATTGACTTAAACTAATACAAAGGATTTTTTTGATAATAGATATCCACAATCATACATTTCCAAAATCTGATGATAGTTTGCTTTCCCCAGATGATTTAATCATTAATGCCAAAAAAAAGGGTTTAGACGGTGTTTGCTTAACTGATCACGATCAATTCTGGAATCTAACAGAAATAAATGAACTGCAAGTAAAATATAATTTTCCAGTTTTCCCTGGTTCAGAAATTACTACTGAGGAAGGACATGTAATTGTTTTTGGTTTGAAAGAATATATTTTCGGGATGCACAATATAAAGTTCTTATCAGAAATAGTTAAAAGTCATAGTGGATTTATGATCGCAGCTCACCCATATAGAAGAAGATTCGATAGTGTATCACAAATGGATCTTTCTAAACTTGAAACAACTGCAAACGATTCTAAAAATGACATAATTTTCAATACTGTAGATGCTATTGAAACAATTAATGGAAGAGGAGAAAACATACAAAATGTTTTCTCGGAAAAGATTTGTGAATTAATAGGACTTCCTTCAACTGGTGGAAGTGATGCACATAAAATCGAAGATATTTCTAAAGTTGCGACAAAATTTAATACAAAAATAACTTCTGTAGAAGAATTAATCACCCAGCTTAAAACTGGCATATATGAACCTATATTACTAAAATAATTCTTGTATAATTAGTAATATGAATAATGAAAATTTATTAGAAATACAAAACCTCGAGGTAATATTTGAATCTAAAGATTCATCTATTACTGCTGTAGATAATATCAATTTAAATATTCCCAAAAATGCCATAGTTGGTATAGTTGGAGAAAGCGGTTCAGGGAAGTCTACTACTGGTTTATCGATACTTAATTTGATACCAGATCCAGGCATAATTAAAAATGGGTCTATTTATTTTAATTCAAAAAACATATTAACTATGGACGAATTTGAATTACGAAAAATACGTGGAAAAGAAATTAGTATGATTTTTCAAGACCCCCGTGCTTCCTTAAATCCAAGTATTACCATTGGTACCCAAATATCTGAAATACTTGAAACTCACACAGGAATATCTAGAAAAGAAGCAGAGAATCAAGTAATTCCATTACTCTCATCTATAGGCTTACCTGATCCTGAGCGAATACTAAAATCCTACTCTTTTCAGCTAAGTGGGGGTATGTGTCAAAGAATAATGCTCGCAATGGCAGTATCATTAAAACCACAATTATTGATTGCTGATGAACCTACTTCAAATTTAGACACAACACTACAAGCTGCTATATTACAAAAAATCCGTGAATTGAAGAACTCCTATGGTATAACAGTCATTCTTATAACTCACGACATGGGGGTAATTGCACAAATGGCTGATTACGTTGCAGTAATGTATAAAGGAACAATTGTTGAAATTAGTAACACAATTCAATTATTTAAAAACCCACAGCATCCATATACTAAAGCCCTATTAGACGCTATTCCAAGAATTGATGATTATAAAAAGAAATTACACTCTTTTGCTCCAGTTGACGAATCTGATGAAAAATTTGAACCCGATTTATGCCCTTTTATACAACGTTGTAAATA
>JBJKVQ010000017.1:0-9370 GCA_045562575.1 Dehalococcoidia bacterium | reverse complement strand
AGTTATAGAATTTCATAGCTATACCACCTTTTTGTAAATTAAAAAAAATAAAGAACAGCTCGTATCTAATTAAGTAGACAATATGAATAGCCACATTGTCAAGTTTTCTGGGTATTAAACCTCTAATTTAACTATTATTTAACAAAAAAGAAACATTATTGCTTATTTTACTACTTGAAGGAATATTTTGTGAGGAAGATAAAAATTGTTAGTTTTATCGTATTTAGCTATACCAATGAACGTATTTTCTGTATCGTAGCATCTTACAAGTTCTTGATCAGTTATTATTTCGGGATCACTTATGTTTACAGGTTGACCAGTTATTAGTTTATATTTCTCATCGTTGCTTGTATTTAATCTGGGCATATAATCAATTAGGTTATCTATGGGTATTGTATGTTTTTTCCAGTGGTCATTAATTGAATGGTTAATACTAACAGATGAATCTATATTGAATATACCACTTTTGATTCTCCTTAATTTAGTTAACACAGCTCCACATTTTAATTGCTCTCCAATATCATTGATAAGAGATCGTATGTATACACCTTGATGACATTTAACTAATAAGGAAACAGCCGGCGTATTATTTTCTAAAATTTTAATATCTTCAATATAAATTAATTTTGGCTCTAATGAGAATTCAATACCTTTACGAACTAAGTTATATGATCTTTCTCCTTTATATTTTACAGAACTATACTTAGGTGGAACCTGGAAAGAATTACCTATAAATGAACTAACTACTGTTAATAATGATTCAGTACTAACCGATACTTTATTCTGAATTTTTGTTATTTTCCCCTCAAGGTCATATGTGTCAGATATTGATCCTAATTCTAAATCACAAAGATATTCTTTATTTTTATCATTCATTAAATTAATCAATCTTGTAGCTTGTCCCATAAATACAGGTAACACACCAGTAGCAAGTGGGTCGAGTGTACCAACGTGGCCTATTTTCTTAGCTCCAGTAATTCTTTTAACTTCTTTATCAACATTGGTTGATGTCATTCCTGGATCTTTATCAATATTTAGGATTGCGTTAATCATGAAAATTCGTAAATTTAATGTAATTCATCTGCAGTATTCGGTAGATTGATAAGATTGTCGATAGAATCATCTAGCAAAAATTTAAGATAAGGTAGGTATCGAAGTCTTATTTTCGATTTCAATTCATTGTGAATATATCCACTGGCATCGTTTAAAGCTTTTATAGCATCTTGTTTTTCTTCATAAGATCCCATAACACTAACCATGATTTTTGCTGATTTAAGGTCTTTATTAGTGATTACTTTTGTTACAGTAAGAAGAAGAGATAAACGAGGATCTTTTAATTCAGTGGTTATAAGCCAACCTAATTCTTCTTGTAGAAGGTCATTAATTTTATTTATACGACGATCATCCATTATATTCGCTTATTTTTTGCTGTGAATGATTAATACATCTTCTTCTTCGAATTCTTCAAAGTTAGCAAATGTTATACCGCATTCTAAACCTGCACCAACTTCTCTAGTATCTTCTTGGAATCTTCTGAGAGTAGTTATAGACCCATCATGTATTTCTGTACCGTCACGTATTACTCTTACCATACTAGATCGTGTAATTTTGCCATCAGATACGTAGAGACCTGCAATTTTAGATCTTTTACTGCGTGAAAATATAGCTCTTATAGTTGCATGTCCATCAATACTATCTTCTTCTTCAACTTCTTCTGAACCAATGATAATATTTTCAATATATTCAATTAGTTCATATATAATCTCATAGAATTTTATTGATAAATTCATTGAATCTGCTATTTGTTTAGCACTTTGCGCAAGGCTTGTTCTAAAACCTATAACTATAGCATTTGTGGTTGAAGCAAGTAATAAATCTGTTTCGGTAATAAATCCACTTGAAGAGTGGATGATGTTAACTTTAGCAATATTATTACTAAGTTTAATTAAGGAATCTCTAATTGCTTCAGCAGAACCTTGAACATCAGTTTTTATTATTAATGGAATTTCCTTTGTCTTTTGCTCATTATTTATTGAGATAGCATTTTCTACAACATTATATTCGGATAGTTTTGATCTTGATTTTTTTCTTGATTCAAGAAGTTCTTCTGCTTCTTTTTCTGTTGAAGCAACCATAAATACTTCTCCTGCTAAAGGTGGTTTATTTATTCCCATGACTTCAACTGGATACGAAGGTGGGGCAATATCAATTTTTTCACCATTGAAGTTAAACATGGATTTAATTCTACCTTCAGTAGAATTAGTGAAAAGTTTTTCTCCTATATTTAAGGTACCTGACTGAACTAGTAAAGTTGCGATTGGACCTCTATTTTTATCTAATTTCGATTCGATCACTACACCAGTTGCCTGTTTATCTGGATTTGCGTTTAATTCTGAAACTTCAGATAACAGTAAGAGGTTTTCTAATAAACTATCCAATCCCATACCAGTTTTGGCAGAAACTTGAACACAGATTATATCTCCACCCCAGTCTTCAACTAATAAATCATTTTCTGCTAATTGTCTTTTAATTCGGTCTGGATCACTATTTTCAAGGTCACATTTATTTATTGCTACAACTATTGGTACTTTTGCTGCTTTTGCATGATCTATTGCCTCCAATGTTTGAGGCATTATACCATCATCGGCAGCCACGACAAGAACAGCGATATCAGTTATTTCAGCACCACGTGCTCGCATAGCAGTAAATGCAGCATGGCCTGGTGTATCAATAAATGTAATTGGTTTATCATTGTATGTTATTTGATAAGCCCCAATATGTTGCGTTATACCGCCTGTTTCCTTTTCTGCTATATGACTTTTGCGTATTGAATCCAATACACTTGTCTTACCGTGATCTACGTGGCCCAAAATTGTGATTATCGGAGCTCTTTCTAATTGCCCAGAGGAATCTTCTTCAGTAGTTTCTTTTGCTGATTCAATTAGTGGGGAAGGATCGCTACTTTGCTTTTCAACTACGTTATATCCAAAAGCTGTAGCAATTTTTTCTACTATTTCAAAATCTAACATAGCATTTATATTAGCCATAATTCCTAATCGCATTAATTGTTTCATCAAATCTATTGGATTGTAATTGAGCATGGCAGCAAGATCTGCAACCGTTGTAGTAGGTTCTATTTCAAGTGTTTTAGTGTTTGTTTGTTTTTCTTCTACTGAGCCAGTTTCTGCCATAATTTTTATTACCTATATTCAGCCATATACTCACTAATAATGAGTATGTCCTTTTCAGACAAATTAGCTTTTATATTTCGATCTATCTTCCCTTTTTTTTTAGCTTCTGTCCAGCAGTCAAAAGATCTACACATGTAGATGCTTCTTCCCTCAGATTTATCACTGGTATTATTTAATTTTATACTAATGCTATTATGCTTTGTTCTTACTATTTTCACAAAATCTTTTTGAGGTCTTTTTAACCCACAACCTATACAAGATCTTATCGGTATATGTTTTGTTTGATACATATGTCACTTTTATTTAGAATTCCGATTATTTGTGGTTGGTCCTTTTTTATTTTTTGTATTTCGTGTTTTTCTTGATTTTCTTCCACTCTGATCTCTACCTTGAGTTTCAATAATATCTTCAGCAAATCGTATTTGTGGTGCATCGTTAGAACCTGCTAATTGAGGTATTTGCCAAATGTCATCTGAAAGAGAAATAGCTTCTGGTTCTTCTAAATCAACTTTTGTATTAGCTGTAGATTCATTTATTTCTAGATTAGCTAATGCTTCTTCTATACTTATTTCTCCTCTATCCAAAGCTAAATCAACTTCTGATTTTTCTGTATCGTCTGGTTCTGCGTTGGAAGTATCTGTACTAACAGATGCTACAGGCTCCGCAACTTTCTCTGGTTCAGCACTTTCTGCTGTTTCTATTTCTTGTGGTTCATTTTGAATTTCATTATTATCCGTCTCAGGTTCCGTTTCAACAATAGCATTATCGGATTCTACTATAGTTTTCTCTGGTTCCTTATTTAAATCCATTTGCTCTGCTTCACTTCCACTGATGATATCAATTTTCCACCCAGTAAGTTTTGCTGCAAGACGAGCATTTTGTCCTTCTTTGCCTATGGCAAGTGATAATTGTTTATCTTGTACTGCTACAATCGCATTTTCATTATCATGGTCCAACTTCACATTTAAAACTTGAGAAGGATTTAATGAATTTGCAATAAATACTTTTGGATCAGAGTTCCATTGGACTATATCAATTTTTTCGCCCTGAAGTTCATTAACAATATTTTGTATACGGATGCCACGTAAACCTACGCATGAACCGACAGCATCAACACCTTCTTGATCTGTCCATACTGCTATTTTACTTCGAGAACCTGGTTCTCGAGAGATTGATTTTATTTCCACAACTTTATTACTGATTTCAGGAATTTCAACTTCGAATAACTTTCTTAATAAGTCCTTGTGGGCTCTTGATATAATTATTTCAGGAGTTCTTGTGCCTCTGTTAACTTCAAGAATATAGAATTTAAGTTTCTGGTTTACTCTATATCTTTCTGAATTTACTTTTTCTCTATCTGGCATATATGCTTCTGTTCTGCCTAAGTCAACAGTAACGCCACCAGGTTCTAATTTATTTATATTTCCTGTTACTACATTATCAAATTTTTCAGCATATTCTTCAAAAATTAAATCTCTTTCAGCTTCTCGTAATTTTTGCATAACAACTTGTTTAGCTGTTTGCGCTGCAATTCGACCAGCATTATAAAGATGTGAATCGATTTTCATTGTGTCATCAATTTCTGAGCTAGGAATAATTTTTTTAGCCTCTTCCAAAGAAATCTCAATCAAATCATTTTCAACAGTTTCGACAACTTGTTTTAAAACATATACAGTTACATCTCCACTACCAGGGTCCATAGTAACTGAAATATTTTGATCAGGGTCAAAATTGTCTTTTTTATAAGCTGCTGCAAGTGCTAATTCAATTGCTGAAATAACAGTATTTCTAGGTAAATTTCGTTCAGCAGCTAGTTGTGTTAATGCTATTAAAAAATCGCTTTTCATTATACATTCCTAAATTTATTAAAAAAAAAAGTCGGACAAGTCCCACTTTTCGTAAATTTTCGGCATCATAGATGCCAACAATTAAATTTTGTAGTAAATTATAACATGCTATATTTCAATTATCAATCGATGTTTAAATGTACAATATGTTTATAAATGATTTAATACGAAATTAAATGAGGTTTTTATGGATTTTAGTTTTACGCCTGAACAGGAAAAATTAAGAGTAGATATAGGTCAATTTTTAGAGAATAATTTGACTTCTGAATATAAAAATGTCTTATATGATGTAGCAGGTGTTGGTGTTTCCAAAGAGTTTACTAAAATGCTAGCTAAAAATGGATGGATTGGTATGCAATGGCCAGAAAACTATGGCGGTGCTGGTATGGGAATAATGGAATATGTTATTTATCGTGAAGAGATGGTCATGAGAGGAGCTCCTATTGGTTACCATTTAACTGCAGAAAACCAAATGGCACCAAGTATTATAATCAATGGAACTGATGAACAAAAAAAACGCATTATTCCAAGTATAGCAAAAGGCGAAATGAGTATTTGTATAGGCTATAGTGAACCAAATACAGGTTCCGATCTAGCTTCATTACAGACTCGTGCAGATGCAGATGGTGATGATTTTATTATTAATGGTGTAAAAACTTGGAATAGTGGAGCTATCCATTCTGAATTAATTTGGTTAGCAGCTAGAACAAACAATGAGGTTCCAAAGCATAAAGGGATAACGGTGTTTTTAGTTGAATTAGATAGCCCTGGTGTTACTATTGACCCTATTCAAAATATGGCAAGAATCGGAGGGTTCAGTAATATTACTTTCGATAATGTTAGAGTCCCTAAAAGTAATATTGTTGGTGAATTAGATCAAGGATGGTATGTTGTAGCCCAAAACCTTGATTTCGAGAGATCTGGTATAGAAAGAGTTGCTAGTAATTATTCAATAATCCATGACTTCTTGGAATACATTAAAACTAATAATGATACTAGTAAAAATTTAAGTAATTCATTGTTGAGAAACAGAATAGCAGATATGTTTATTGAAGTAGAAGTAGGTAGATATTTAGCTTACAATATCGCATGGATGCAAAGCAAAGGGTTAGTCCCAAATAAAGAGGCATCTATTTCAAAAGTATTTGGAGCAGAAACTACAAAACGTAATTCCCAAGCCATGTTAGAGATATTAGGAATGTATGGCGGTGTTGATTACACATCAAGTTATTCACCAATACAAGGTAAAGTTTTAAGATCTTGGTATGGTGGTATTTCTTCCACAATCGCTGCAGGAACTTCGGAAATTCAAAGAAATATTATTGCTATGAGAGGATTAGGATTGCCTAGAACATAGAGGGAAATATGAAATTTTCAAACTTATTTGGTAAAACACAAAAAAATATATCTACAAATGCTGAAAGTATTAGTCATAGATTAATGTTAAGAGCAGGCTTTATACTTCAAATTGCAGCTGGGGTATATGCGTACATGCCTATTGCTTATAAAGCTTTTAGAAAGATAGAAAATATTATTAGAAATGAATTAAACAAATCTGGCGCACAAGAAGTACATATGCCTGCGTTACAACCAGTTGATCTTTGGGAAAAATCTAATCGAAAAGAATCATATGGCTCTGTGCTTTTTCAACTTAAAGATAGACGTGAAAGAGAATTGGTATTAGGACCAACTCATGAAGAAGTAATCACACAAATGGTAAAAAGTAATGTTGAGTCTTATAGAGATTTACCGTTAAATTTATATCAAATTCAGGTAAAATTTAGAGATGAAGCACGGCCTAGAGCAGGACTTTTAAGAGGACGGGAATTTCACATGAAAGATGCCTATTCTTTTGATATCGATCAGAATGGATTAGATAAACGTTATGATCAAATGGTGCAAGTTTATAAAAGTATATTTCAGAAATGTGGATTACCTGTTTTGGTTGTTCAGGCCGATAGTGGAGCAATAGGAGGAAAAGATTCACAGGAATTTATTCTTACAACGGACGTAGGGGAAGATACAATAATATATTGTGATTCGTGCGAATATGTAGCTAATAGTGAAAAGGCTGTATTTTCACATAAGGAATTACCATTAGAAGATATGTTAAATCTCAAAGAAGTTAACACACCTTCAGTAAAAACAATTGAAGAAGTTTCAAAGTTTTTTAATTCTGATACAACAAAAACTATTAAGTCTGTGATCTATATAATTGAAGGTGAATTAGTGATGGTATCTATCAGAGGTGATTTAGAAATCAATGAGGTCAAATTAAGTAATATTTTTAAAGGAAAAGACTTACGTTTAGCTAATGACGATGAACTAATAGATTCTGGTTTATTGCCTGGTTTTATTTCACCAGTTGGTTTACAAAGTAAAACTAAGATTCATTTTTTATACGATAATTCATTACAAAAAGGAAACAATTATATATCTGGTGCTAATAAGATTGATTCTCATTATGACAATGTGAATATTTCAAGAGATATAACCATTGATGAATTTCATGATTTAGCATTAGCAGATGCTGGGTATAAATGTACTGAATGCGGTAATACCCTAAATACTACAAAGGGCGTAGAAGTAGGACATGTTTTTAAATTAGGTACATCTTATTCTGAAAGTTTGGGTGCTTATTATACTGATGAAAATGGTTCACAGAGACCTATATTAATGGGATGTTATGGTATTGGTGTAGGACGAGTGTTAGCAGCAGCAATTGAACAAAATCATGATGATAAAGGAATAATTTTTCCTCCTGAAATATCACCATATCAAATACATTTAGTAGGCATAAATTTAAATGATACTATTGTTGCTGAATCTTGCGACCGTATATATAACAATTTAAATGATAAGGATTATGAAGTAATATTTGATGATAGAGATGAAAGTGCTGGAGTTAAACTTGCAGATGCAGATTTAATGGGGTTTCCCATAAGAATGGTTATATCTTCAAGAAGTTTAAAAAATAATTCAGTCGAAATAAAGTTAAGAAAAGAATCAGAATCCTTTTTAGTAGAACTAGATAAATTAGAAGAGTATTTAATTTCTATAAGCTAGATTCTTCTACTTCTAAATTGTTGATTTCCTCTATAAGAGCTTCAAACATTTCTGACTCATCAACAACTCTAGATTTAACACCTTTTTTGAATATAATAGCTTTGCCAACACCACCAGCGATTCCTATATCAGCATCTTTTGCCTCACCTGGACCATTTACCTCGCAACCCATTACGGCAACTTTTATATTTTTATCTACGTGTTTTAAAGCATCATCGACCATATTTGCTAATTTTTTAACATTTATATCTGCTCGTCCACATGAGGGGCAGGCGACAAGAGTGGTACCTTTTGTTCTTAGGTTTAGTGATTTTAGAATTTCATAACCTGTAATAATTTCTTCTTTTGAATCATCACTTAATGAAACCCTTATTGTGTCTCCAATACCTTCATACAATAAAATACCTAAACCTATAGCACTGCGAATACTCCCTGATTTTGCTGTTCCAGCTTCAGTTATTCCTAGATGGAAAGGATATGGAACAAGTTTAGCTAATCTTCTGTAAGCCTCTATTGTCGTATCAACTTCAAATGCTTTTAGAGATATTTTTATTTGTTCAAAATTTAATGATTCAAGTATACTTATTTCCCATAACGCTGTATCAACCATATGGTCGACTGCAGTATAATTTTCTGGATCAACTTTGCTCGATTTTGGTAAAAGATTTACTCCATCTTTGCCTCGGGATGATGATCGTGTTTGACCTATTTGTCCTACTGGGGGAAGACTACCAAAGTTAACTCCAATACGTATAGGAATATCTCTTTCCTTAGCTAAAGTTACTATTTCTTTTACTTTTTCGCTATCTCGTATATTTCCAGGATTAAGTCTTAAACAATCAACACCAGATCGAATTGATTCCAGTGCAAGTTCATGATGAAAATGAATATCGGCGACTAATGGAATACTGATGGACTTTTTTATTTCTTTTAGAGCCTTAGCAGCTTCCATATCCGGTACAGCACATCGAATTATTTCACAACCATATTCTTCCAGTTCATTTATTTGATTAACAGTACTTTTAATATCCCTTGTATCTGTTTTAGTCATAGATTGAACAGAAATTGGTGCGGTACCACCAACTTTTTGTCTTCCTATATACACAGGTTTGGTTATTCTTCGAGTCATATTACTCCAAATCTAATTATAAAATACTTTCACCATTAAAGATTCTCATTATATCTGTCCAACTTACAATTATTGCTAACATAATTAGTGTAAAGAATCCTGTCACATGTATCAAGCGTTCTGTCATAATTGATATT
>JBJKVQ010000016.1:0-9511 GCA_045562575.1 Dehalococcoidia bacterium | reverse complement strand
ATTAAATATGGCTAAACAATTATCGTTTGGTGAAGAAGCGCGAAGATCTTTAAAAAAAGGAATTGATATTCTTGCAGATTCAGTTAGTGTGACTTTAGGACCTAGAGGTAGAAATGTTATTTTAGATAAAAAATTCGGCCCACCAACTGTTTGTAGTGATGGTGTAACGATTGCTAAAGAAATTGAATTAGAAGAGCCTTTTGAAAATATGGGCGCACAGCTTTTAAAAGAAGCTGCAAGCAAAACTAATGATGTTGCTGGAGACGGTACGACTACTGCTACAGTTTTGGCACAAGCTTTAGTAACCGAAGGTTTTAAAAATGTTGCTGCTGGTGCTAACCCACTAGCATTAAAAAGAGGTATGGATAAAGCTGTTGAAAGCATTCGTACTGAATTAAGGAAACTATCACAAACCGTTGAAGGTAAAGAACAAATTGCTCAGGTTGCAGCTTTATCTGCACATGAACAAGAGGTTGGTGACTTAATTGCCGAAGTGATGGAAAAAGTTGGAAAAGATGGTGTGATTACTGTCGAAGAATCTCGTGGATTGCAATATGACGTAGAGTACGTTGAAGGTATGCAGTTTGATCGAGGTTACATAAGTCCTTATATGGTGACAAATCCTGAAAGAATGGAAGCAACTAATGATGATCCTTATATATTAATTACTGATAAGAAAATAACTGCTGTATCTGATGTTTTACCTGCATTAGAAAAAGTTCTACAAATAACTAAAAATGTAGTTATTATTGCTGAAGATATTGAAGGCGAAGCATTGGCTACGATGGTTGTAAATAAATTAAGAGGAACTCTTAATGTTATAGCTGTAAAAGCACCAGGATTTGGAGAAAGAAGAAAAGCTATGTTGGAAGATATGGCAATATTAACTGGTGGACATGTGATCAGTGAAGAAGTTGGAAGAAAACTTGATTCTGTTACTGTTGAAGATCTCGGCCGAGCAAGAAGAGTTGTTTCTACAAAAGAGGAAACAACTGTTGTTGAAGGACACGGCTCAGATGAGGCTATTCAAGGAAGAATAAACCAAATTAAAGCTCAAATTGAAGAAACTACATCAGAATTCGATCGTGAAAAGCTACAAGAACGATTAGCTAAACTTTCTGGAGGTGTTGCAATTATACAAGTTGGAGCAGCTACTGAAGTCGAGTTAAAAGAGAAAAAAGCTCGTGTAGAAGATGCATTATCAGCAACTAGATCTGCAGTTGAAGAAGGAATAGTACCAGGCGGAGGATGTGGATTAGTTCGAGCATCTCAGTCAGTATCAAAACTTAAATTAACTGGAGACGAGGCAACTGGTGCACAGATTGTATTAAAAGCAATAGATGAACCAATAAGAGTAATTTCATTTAATTCAGGTGCTGAAGGTTCCGTAATTTTAGATGCCATTAAAAAAGGTAAAGGTGATTATGGATACGATGCAGAAAATGAAAAATTTGGTTCAATGATGGAGTTTGGCATTATGGATCCAACAAAAGTTACTAGAGCTGCTGTTGAGAATTCAGTCAGTGTTGCCGCAATGATATTGACTACAGAGTCATTAGTAACCGAAATTCCTAGTAAGGCTCCAGCTATGCCAGCTGGCCCACCAATGGATTACTAATACACTGTATTAATAATAAATATATCAATAAAGGGTACTCAAAATATTAATGAGTACCCTTTATTTGTAAAAAATGGTCTGTATTATTTAGATTCTTTTATTGTAAATAATAATTTGCTGAGTGATACTATCAGGCACAAAGATAAAGTTTGGGAGGATTTATATGACAGATTTGCGCAAATCGGCTGCAATTGTAGGTGCCTATGAACACCCAGTTAGATATGCTCCTGATAAGAGTGAAACTTTAATAATGGCCGAAAGTATTATCGGAGCTTTAGCAGATGCAGGATTAGAAAAAAATGATGTGGATGCTATTTTTAGTGCAGGTGGATTAAGTGGATATAACTTAGTTGATTATCTTAATATGCAACCAAAGTATGCAGACTTTACAACTGTTGGTGGAGCTTCATTTGAATTTCATTTATCTCATGCAGTAACTGCTATTGCTGCAGGAAGAATTAATTGTGCAGTTATAGTATATGCCTCAACTCCTCGAGTGACAGGTACTTTAGTTGGAACAGGTGGATTTGCTCGAAACGGATCAACTCTTTCAGACCCTTTGCCAGGAAGTTTTGAAGATCTATATGGGAAAACAACAGTTGGACTATATGCAATGATTGCTAGAAGGCATATGCATCAGTATGGAACAACTAGTGAACAACTCGCTGAAGTTGCGGTTGCTATGAGAAAACATGCAGGATTTAATCCCAACGCATTATTTCGAGATCCTATAACTGTTGAAGATGTATTGGCATCAAGGGTGATTTCAGATCCGTTGCATTTAAATGACTGTTGTATTATTTCTGATGGAGGAGGTGCTGTAGTAGTAGCTTCTCCAGAAGTTGCTAGAAATTGTAAAACTAAGCCTGCTTGGATTTTGGGTATGGCTGAAGCTATAGCACATCAAGGTGCAGGTAAAAGAGATTTAATTAATATTGCTGCTGCACAAACAGGACCTCCAGCTATGGAAATGGCAGGAGTTAAACATAAAGACTTAGATATGGCCATGATATATGACTCATTTACTATTACTGTAGTTGAAACGTTAGAAGATCTAGGGTTTTGTAAAAAAGGTGAAGGTGGAGATTTTGTAAGTGGGGGTAGAATTGAATTAGGAGGAGAATTACCACTAAATCCTGATGGAGGAGGGTTATCTTCTAATCATCCAGGTATGAGGGGTATGTTTTTACTAATTGAGGCTACAAAACAACTCAGAGGCGATTTTATAGGAACTCCAAGACAAGTAGAAAATTGTAATCTCGTTCTAGCACATGGAACAGGTGGCGCACTAGGGGATAGGCATAGTGGCGGTACTATTATTCTAGGAGGTGATTAGATGGTAAATCAAAGTCAATGGAAAAAACCATTACCAACTATAACAGGTGAAACCAGGAAATTTTGGGATTCTGCAAGAAAAGGGTATTTAATGATTCAGCATTGTGAATCATGTGGTTATCAATGGTACCCTAGAGGATTTTGTTCTGGTTGTTGGTCAAAAGATATAGAATATGTTGAGGCCAAAGGCACTGGAAAAGTTTGGACTTACACAATTACTTATCAAAACAGAACTCCAGGTTTCAATGAAGAAGTTCCCTATGTATTAGCTTTAGTAGAACTTGATGAAGGGGTTAAATTATTTACTAATATAATTAATTGTGATCCTAAAAGTGTAACAATAGGCATGGATGTGAAAGTAACATTTGTACAAGCAACTAATCAAATTCATGTACCTATGTTTGAACCCCTATAGCCAAGCAGGTTGATCTACAGTCATTTTTTGACTTTTGATATCTACATCAATAATTACTGATTTTATAGCAGGTATGAGTATGTCTTCATTATCATCATTTGTTACAACATATACATCATTTGCACCAGTAGAAAGAATATTTGATATTTTACCAAGATATTCTTGGTTAACATTCATAACGGATAATCCAATTAATTCATAATAGTAGTAAGTATCATTTTGTGGATGCGGAGTTTGTGATGGTCTTATATAAAGATATTTGTCTTTGAGTGCTTTTGCTTTTTCGGGAGTATTGTAATTATCTAATAATAATATGTAATACCACTTTTGCTTGGAAACTTTTTGAATTAATACTTCTTGATTATTTAATATTACTTTGTTCCCACTAGTAAAACGAGACGTAACATCAGAGAGAGGCCTAACTTTAACTTGGCCTTTAATACCAAAAATAGAAAAAATTTGACCAACAGCTACAAGATCTGCTTCCATCATTAAAGTTTAGAGAATTTCTAAATTAACTCTGGTCCCTGCTTTAACTGCAGCCACTCTTAGGAGAACTCTTATTGCTTGAGCAACTCTTCCCTCACGGCCTATTAATTTCCCTTTGTCTTCTTCAGCCACTGTGAGTTTAAGAATAACTTTACCTTCGTCGTCCTCTTCTTCCTCTACTACCACTTCATCTGGGTTACTAGCTAAGGATTTAGCGATGTATTCAACGAGTTCTTTCATAATAAACCAACCCTCTATTCTTTCGTAGTTTGGTTAAGAATACTTTTCATTGCATCAGAAGGTTGAGCTCCTTTAGCAATCCATTCATTTATTTTAGTATGGTTTAAGTTAATTGTGGGTGGATCAGTTTTAGGGTCATATGTGCCAACGAGTTCAAGAAATGCTCCATCTCTTGGAGATCGAGAATCAGCTACGACAACTCTATATGAAGGTTGCTTTTTTGCGCCAACACGTTTTAATCTTATTTTTAGCATGTAAAACCTTATTAATACTATATGAGCTAGAAAGGAAATTTTATCTTTGTTCCTCATTATTGTCAAACTTGTGAATATTTTTTCGTTATGTTAGGTTTGGTTTAGATTGAAGAGAGAGTAACTTGTTAAATTCATTAAGAAACCCATTAGTAACTTTATTAACAGCTATATTGATTTTTAGCTTGTTTCCTTTTGCAACTTTTGTTGCATCTATACCCTTGATTGAAAAACAGTGGAATTTAATAAATACTGAAGTTGGTGCGATTAGTGGAGTTTATTTTTTAGGATATGTATTAGGTGCAATTTTATTAGTTCCACTATCAGATAAATATTCAACGAAAAACACATTGTTTTTTGCTGTTTGTGTTTCCACATTTTCACATATTGCTTTTAGTATTTTTGCAAATGGATTATTATCTGCATTGCTATTGAGGTTCATAAGTGGAGCAGCATTTTCTGCAGTATATGTTATTGGTCAAAAAATTATTGGACAGAACATATCTGCAGAATCGAGAGGTTCTTCAATAGGATTATATGTAGCAGGGTTTTATGCAGGTGGAGGGCTTTCATTATTGATAGCAGGGTATTTATTACTTATTTTTCCGTGGGAAACAGTTTATTTAGTGGTTTCGTGTATTTCTATTACCAGTGTTTTATTAGCATTAATATTTATTATTAAAATTGATCTTCTTCCAACAAATCCTGGTTCTGCCTTGTTGAACCTTAAAGTTCTATTGAATAAAAGATTGTTTGTTGCTTCATTTAGTTATGCCATGCATGCATGGGAGTTATACATATTGAGAATGTGGTTTCCTGTATTTTTAGCATTCTTGTATATTGAATCAGGTTCAGGATTAAACTATAGTGCTGCCTTAGCATCTACAATAGCTGGAATTATATCTATTGTAGCATCGTTCACACCTCTTCTTGGCGCATCATATTCTGATGGCAAAAATAGAGCAAAAGTAGCAATAGCTATACTTGCTACTAGTAGTGTTCTTTCTTTACTTATAGGTTTGACCGTTTTATTGCCAGTAATATTTGCTATTATTGTCGGGTTTATTTGGACGTTGTTTGTTGGTTCAGATTCGGCAATATACACTACCTTGATTACAGAAAATGCTAAACCTGAGGAATTAGCATCTAGTTTAGCTGTGCATACTGTATTTGCTTTTGGCACAGCAGCAATTTCCCCCCTAGTGTTTGGAATAATATTAGATATTTTTGGCCGAAATGAGTTAGGTTGGTTTATAGGGTTTTTTACATCTTCGATATGTGCATTATTTGCTATGGTATTTTTGTATTTGGTTTACGTTCGTAAAGTTTGATCTTCATTTGGTTTGTTGATACTAAGAAACATCAAACTTGAACAAATCAAAGTACCAATAAATAAGCTAAAGGGAATTATATACGAACCATTAATACTAAATAAAAGACCTGCGATAAATGGACCTGCAGCTCTGCTTAATAACTGAAAAGGTAAACTAAATCCTCTTATAGTAGCAAGGATATTTCTGTCAAAATATTCTGACCAGGCAACTGCATTTAATAACTGTTCACCACCAATATTTAATCCATAGATAATAGCAAAGAGTAAAGCTAACGGTATAGATGTTGCTTGAAGCAAGATAACTGTTGCTAATGCTGCCCCAAAAGATGAAATTGCTAAACAGTATTTCACTGCAATTCTGTCTACAAAATATCCCCAAACGAATCGTCCACCTATGCCAGAGAGAGCATGTATACTAACAATTAAAGCTGCAGTGTATGCAGAAAAGTTATTGTCTAGTAGATAACTCAATTCATGAACAACTATACCTGTTATAGCAAGTCCATTTAGATTAAAAGCTATAATTAACTGCCAGAAAACAATTGTTTTCATAGCACTATATCCTTTTGATATTTCATTATTAGCTATATATGTTTCTTGATATGTATTATCAATTGGGATTCCATCGGGTAAAAAACCTATATCCTCAGGTCTTCTTTTCATAAGAAAAGAAGCAGGGATTATTGTTATCAAAGTAAATCCAGATATAAAAAACCATCCATATTTCCATCCGTATGTATCCATTAATATAGCCATTATTGGTGTTATAAATACACCAACAAGTACGCCTCCCATGGTTCCAAAAGCCAAAGCTTTACCGCGTTTTTTTATAAACCACTTTGGAATTACAGATCCAACAGCAAATTCACCAGCACCAGCTGAAGCAAATCCCCCAGCAATACCAAAAAGGACAAGAAATTGCCATGGAGAATATACTTTAGTAATTAAATAAGTACATAAAGAAGCAATTAATCCAGAAAAAAACATAATTTTACCTATGCCATATCGATCTATTATTGGACCTATCAATACACTTAACAAACCACCAACAATTATTCGAAAAGACATACCAAGAGAAATTATTGCCCTGCTCCATTTTAAAGAAACCGACATGGGTTTGATGAATGTGGTGTATCCAAATTGCATCATTGTCCCAGATCCTGTACTAGATAGCATAATGGCAGCTACAATTACCCAACCATAATATAATCGGTGTTTAGTTTTTATAATTGACTCCTAATATGGATTCATGTACCACCCATATATGGGCAGACTTCCATTGATTAGCGTTTAAGTGTTTTGCTATACTTGCTGTAGTTATTAATAATAGCAATTCTATTGTGAAAATAGATGCTTGAATTTACAACTTTAGAACCATAATATTTATCGAGATTTTTTACAATAGTTTTGGAGGATTTTATGAAAGCGATTCAAGTTAAAGAATTTGGTGGGAGTGAGGTTTTAAATTATACGGATGTAGATATCCCATCAATATCTAGTAATGAAGTTTTAATAAAACATGAGTCTATAGGTGTTAATTTTATTGATATATATCAAAGATCTGGTGCTTATCCTATGGGTTTACCATTTATTCCGGGTTCAGAAGGTGCAGGTATTGTTGCAGAAGTAGGCAAAGACATAAAAGATTTTAAAGTTGGAGATAAAGTTGCATATTCTATGGCAAGTGGTGGATATGCTGAATATACCAAGGTGACTGAAAATACAGTTGTTTCAGTTCCAGATAGTATTGATTTTACAATAGCTGCGGCATCAATTTTACAGGGAATGACTGCGCATTATTTAGCGTATTCAACATTTCAGTTACGACCAGAACATACATGTTTAATCCATGCTGGAGCTGGAGGAGTTGGATTACTTTTTATACAAATGGCAAAAAATATTGGAGCTAAAGTTATAACAACTGTTTCAACAGAAGAAAAAAAACAATTGGCACTAGAGGCAGGTGCAGATGAAGTAATTATATATACTAAGCAAAATTTTGTAGAGGAAGTAAGTAAAATTACTAATGGTAAAGGCTTACCCGTTGTTTATGATTCTGTTGGGAAGACCACATTTGATGGAAGCATAGATTGTCTAAATTCACGTGGCTTTATGGTTCTTTATGGCCAATCAAGTGGTGCTGTATCCCCTGTGGATCCTCAACTATTAAATAGAAAGGGTTCTATCTATTTAACACGACCGAGTTTAGGAGCTTATATGCAGACTAGAGAAGAACTAAATTGGCGTTCGGGTGATATTTTTAAGTGGATAGAAGAAGGAAAATTAAATGTGAGAATAGGTTTATCGTTACCTTTATCTAAAGCAAATCAAGCACAAGATGATTTGGGCGCACGAAAAACTACAGGTAAAGTAATTCTCATTCCATAGTGCTATAGATCTCTGAAATGAAGTATTTTAGCAGTGAGGGACCCAAGGTTAATAGAAATAGCAATTCCGTACGACCAAGTTAATAAACATACTACTGATTGAAGAGACCCATAAATTATTTCTATTTGTGGATTAATTTCAAAATACCAACTAAGTATTGTCGTGCAAAGATGAACACCAAGGCTAGAAATAAAAGATCCATAAAGGATAAATAGTGGTTTTACATTTGTATACAAAGCTGTGCGAAAAACCAAGTACATTGCTAAACTTGTGAATATAAGTTTAATTGTTATAACAAGTACCCAAGTAAAGACATTGGTATTTTGGTCAATCGTGGGGAAAGTGAAAATTTTAAAATGTATAGTAGGAAGAAAAGAAATAGTAGAACTATTAAGTAGCACTAAAATAGAAATAAATAAATAGGTGTATAAAAGCATTTTTATATCAGTCAACCATTTATTAATATATGATGGCCCTTCGTGATCAATACCCCAGACATAATTAAAAGTGTTTCTTATAGCACTGAAGACACTTAAAGTAGTAATTAACAATCCAACAGTTCCTAATAAACTCCCTAACTGGTTATTTTGTGCAGAATTTAGTATTTGTGCTTCTATAAATTCTTGAGAGAAAGCTGGAATTATTGTGTTAATAAAGCCTTCAACTAAAAGCATCTGAGTATCTTTGTCTTTTGTTGTATATTCACCTACGGATCCAATAAACAATATAATAGGAAACATAGAAAAGAATAGCCAGAAGGCTATTGAAGAAGCAAAATAATGTGATTTGGTTTCTAAAAAGTGCTTTATAAAATATCTCATAAGAAATGTTATAAATCTTTACTTGTAATTTGTAAAATACCTTATGATTATTTTGTATTTTAATCTATTGGTTTCGTAAAGCTGTAATTGGGTCTAATAACGATGCTCTCCATGCTGGATATAAACCGGATACTATTCCTACAAAAGAAGCTACAGTAAATGCAAGAATTATACTCCAAGGTGTTATTATAGTTATTAGAGGTGTGTCAGCAATTTGATACCCGTTCAATAATGTTGATCCAGTGATTCCAATTAATATACCTGCAATACCCCCCAAAATTGATAGAGCAAGTGCCTCTATAAGGAATTGAAGTGCAATATCTGGTCCAGTTGCGCCTATTGCTCTTCGGATACCAATTTCTCTTGTTCTTTCTGTAACAGATACAAGCATTATATTCATAACACCAATTCCGCCAACAAAAAGTGATATTCCGGCTATACTGCCTAGTAATAGTGATATTGTGGTTCCTATTTCATTAACTGTTTCCAATAATTGGGTTTGGCTAGTTACTGTAAAATCGGGTTCATCAACTTGATGATGTCTTTTTAAAAATTCTGTTATAAATTCAGATACTTTTTCTTGATCGATATTCGGGGAAGTTTTTATAGTTATTTGGTTAA
>JBJKVQ010000015.1:0-9623 GCA_045562575.1 Dehalococcoidia bacterium | reverse complement strand
GTATATAATATAGTATATTTTAGAATTTTTTTTACAGGAAATTATAATGTCTCAAGAATTAGGTAAAATAGAAAAACCAAATATAGAAGATTATAAAAATAAAAGAAAATTATTTTTAGTTCCAATTATTTTTACTCCATTTGAACCTAATCAAGATGCAGAAATTCTTATAACAAAATATTGGAATCAGGTTAAAAATCAAATAAATAGTTTGACTCAGTCACTTGGTATCGTTAAGCACATTTTTCATGAAACTCTTTCAGTGGGAGGACATGAAGGTTTAGAACAGTTGAAAAATATGAATTCTAAGACTTATAGCTTTGTTCAAGAACAATGGGAATCTGGTGCAGAGATTCACGTAACAGAAGATCTTGTATCACTAACTGAGATGATTGATTTACAACGTTTAGCAAATATTCCATTCTCTTCAGAGGGTGTAAGATCAAAAATCGAAAGTTGGTATTCTGAAGTTGCTGAAAAGAGATTTTCTGCCATAAAAGAATCAATTGATTCGAAAATCAAATCAGATGAAATAGGTTTACTACTTATGAGTGAAAATCATAATATTGAATTTCCAGAAGATATTGAAGTGATTCATGTGAGTCCACCAGCACTGCATGATTTCAGAAGATGGTTAGATGATTTTATACAAGAACAAATGAAAATGTATAGCCAAGCAGAAGAAAATACTAACGAAGAGAATTAATGATTATAAAAACAATTAAAAAAGAACTTCTACTATCTATTATCTTTTTTCATATTTTAGGTTTTATGTCTATAGCATATGCAAATGGTAGCTTAGGTGTTGTATTAGTGGATGATGTGTCAGGACCATATAAAGTAGAGGTTAAAAGTTATGCTAATAAACTACCTCAAGGCCCAGCTCATTTCAGTATATATATTTCTGATGCCACAAAAAATGAAAACCTTGATAATTTAAATGTCATTTACACAGCAATATCACCTAGTGGAAAAAGTTTGGCACCATTCATAGGATACATTGAAGATCCGATACCGAGTTTAGTAATACAACAGGTGGATATTTCCTATGATTCTGATATTTTATTAGATGAAATTGGAATTTGGAAATTAAAAATTGATATTGACGGTCCTTTAGGTAAAACTACAGTGAATACTCAAGTAGAAATAGTAAGTATGATCATTAATTGGGGTTTAATTGCAGGTATATTAACTATTATTCTGTTGGTATTACCTATGTCCATAATATGGATTCGTTCTATTAACAAAGGAGGATAATAATGAGATATTTTTTCTTATCAATTATTCTAATCATGGTAATGGGATGTGGTGATAGGGAAGTGAAAGATATTATCTATGATTTAGAAATACACCATGGAGAATTAGAAGAAAAACAAAATTTTGAAGCAAACAAAGGCGATACACTTACTTTTAATGTTAAGAGTGATAGTTCATATGTTTTGCATTTACATGGATATGATCTTGAGGCTGAATTACAAAGTGGACAGAATAATAAAATATTAACTTTTGAAGCAAATGCTACAGGAAAGTTTGATATGGCATTACATTCATCTGATGATGAGCATTCTGATCATAGCCATGATCATGGTGGCCATGGAGAAGAACATGAAAAATGTGAAATGCAATTTTCTACGACTGACTCTTCAGCTCCGTCAATTAATCTTGAAGTGGCTAAAGGTTCTGGTAACGGTTCTTTAATAATCAAACCAAACATAAAAAACTTTACTTTGGTGGCCAGTTCAAATGATAAAACTGAACATAGCGATCATAATACTGAAGACACTACGAAGGGTCATTGGCATTTATATTTAAATAATGAATTAAAAGGAATGTATCATATGGATACATTAACCTTAAAAGATTTAGAACCTGGTAATTATAAAGTTCGAGTTGCTTTATCATCTACAAGTCACTGTGAATATAATATTAGTGATGAAGTAGAAATAGAAATAATGGGTGATAAAAAAGGGCACGATGGACATGAGCATGGACATGGTGGTGAAAATATTATTGCATCACTTAAAGTATATCCTTAGGAGATTCAGTGATTAACAGAAATATTCGTTTTGCATTATTTATACTTTCGGTATGGATAATAAGTCCAACCGCAGCTTTGGCACATGGTTTTGGCGAAAGATATGATTTACCAATTCCTCTGTATCTTTATATTATAGGTGGCGGCTTAACTGTTACGATTTCTATTTTCTTTATTTCTTTTATGTTAAAGAAAGTGGATAGTAGTTTTGAATATTCTAAAATTAACCTTAGTACTTATTTTTCAACAAAGATATCATTTATATTTGTTAGCTTAGTTCGACTACTATCTATACTAGTTTTTATTATTTGCATTATCTCTGGATTTGTAGGAGATCAACAACCTTCTAATAATATTTTCCCAACATTTTTTTGGATTATATGGTGGGTAGGCATAGCTTACATTTCTGCCTTGATTTTTAATATCCATAATATTGTAAATCCATGGAACAATATTTATTTAATATATGAAGATTTTGTAAGATTATTTACAAAATCTAAGGTTAATCCCTGGTTTGATTATCCTAAGTCGTGGGGTTGGTGGCCTGCAGCACTTTTTATGTGGCTTTTGGCATGGATAGAATTAGTGTATCCTTACGCTGCTTTACCTTCTGCTTTATCCCGTATTTTGATTATATATTCGGTAATAACAATAATAGGTATGTTAGCATTTGGTAGATCGACATGGCTAAAGTATGGTGAGATATTCAACGTCGTATTTGATTTATTTAATCGATTTAGTCCTATTGTTTTTCTTAAAGATCGTAAAAGTATAGAATTCAGATTTTTTGGAATGGGATTAAAAGATAACCGCGAAGTAAGAATGTCTTTGGTAATGACCCATTTATCAATTCTTTCTGTAATTGCATTTGATGGCTTTTCTTCGACACCAATATGGGGAAAATTATTAGTTAGTGTATATCCATTAGTTGAAGGCTTAGGTTCTAATGCTGTTTTAGTAATAAAAAGTTTACTACTAGCAATGTTCCCTTTATTCTTTTTGTTGGTGTATATGACTGTAATGTTCTTCATACATACTATTATAGGTAGAACTACTACAATTACTGAGTTGGCTAAAACTTTTATATTGTCATTAGTTCCAATATCAATTGCTTACCATTTAGCGCATTACTTAGGATTTTTGTTAATTCAAGGCCAGATGATAATTCCTCTGATTTCAGATCCTGCAGGTTTAGGTTGGAATATTTTTGGAACTGCTGATTATAAATCTAATATAGCAATAATTGATGCCCAATTTGCATGGTATGCTTCAATAGTGTTTATTGTTATAGGACATATTTCAGCAGCATACCTATCGCACGTTGCTGCAACCCAAAAATTCAAAGAATATAGAACAGTATTACTTAGTCAATATCCAATGATGGTCTTAATGATCTTATATACAATGCTTAGTTTGTGGATGATAGCGCAACCAATTGTTGAAACAGGGTAAAGCTTTATTGGAAATAGGCTCCACCGTTTGCAAGGTAACACTGTCCAGTAATATAACCAGCCATTTCACTAGAAAGATATACAGCCAATGATGCAATTTCTTCTGGTGTGCCTTGTCGACCAGCAGGTATCCCAAGTGTTTCGTGTATTCTTGTTCCAACATCTCCTAAACCAGAATCTCTTTCTACATCAATTGATCCAGGTCCAATACAATTTGCAGTAATATTATTTTTTCCGACTTCTTTAGCTAGTCCTCGGGTATAGCCGACTATACCAAGTTTGACCATTGCTTTAGCTGCTCCTGCACCAAGAAATGGTGCTATACCTGAGTAATTAATAATCCGTCCCCAATTATTTTTTATCATATGTGGTAGTACAGCTTTTGTTGTTTTGAAAGGGCCAGAAAGATTAACTTCTATATTTCTATTCCATTCCTCATCAATTGTCTCTAAAACCGAATGCTGAGAACGAAAAACTGCGTTATTAATCAATACATCGACTGAACCAAATTTATCTACAGCTTTTTCAACAAATTTGTTAACTTGATCTTGGTTTGTTACATCACAAAGTTCAGCTATTACCTTTGCTCCTAATTCTTCTAATTCATTTGCAGTCTCTTGCAAAGGCTCAATACTTTTTTGTGTACATAAAACTAAATTAGCTCCTTCTTCGGCCATCAATATAGCAGTTTGTTTCCCGATATTCCTACTAGCACCGGATATCATTACTGTTTTTCCTTCAAGTCCTGTTTTCAATTGTTACTCCTTAAACTTTTCCCTCAATTTTTTTCAATTTCCATACTATTAAGTAAACTAATGGGGTATCAAGTATGGCAACACCTAATTTTATAATATATGTCATCCAAATCATATCCCAAAGCTCATCATTATTATATACCCCTAAAAATGCTACTAGTACAAAAATCACAGTATCTATTGCTTGAGATACTATAGTTGAGGCATTATTTCGCAGCCATAAATATTTACCTTTCGTATATTTCTTCCATAAGTCAAAAGCAAAAACATCATGATGTTGACTAATGAGATAGGCTATCATTGAAGCAATAACAATTCGTGGAACTGCTCCCAATATTGTGTCGTAAGAAGATTGATCTTCCCAAAAACTTGCCGAAGGTAATAGTCCAGCTAGGTATATCATTGACGTCATCAAGATGCTAGCAATAAACCCTAGCCAAATTATTTTTGTAGCAGTTTTTTTCCCATAAACTTCAGAGATAACATCAGATATCAAAAACGTGAAGGGATAAGCAATTATTCCAGCATCTATGCCACCTGGGCCAAATTGAATTATCTTTACTGCAGTGATATTTGCCGTTATTAATAACGTTGAAAATATCATTGAAAGAGCTACTAGGTACATAAAAAATACTTTCTATTTATTATTATCCCGTAAACATATCAAGTATATTCGAACCTAGCCCACTTCTGCCTGATGAGTAAAATTCTGTGAATCCACATTGAGCACAAATTACCCCAGTGAATTTTTTATTTTGGATATTCAAAAATCTTGAAAATCCTGATCCAGTTGCTCTAATTTCTTCTGTACGATAATTTTGGTGTCCACACTTTGCACATTCAAATTGTCTTTGTTGTGACATTTCTTTCTCCCCTTTAATATTATGTTATACCCTTAATCTGGATATTAGATCTAGTTTTATATCTTTTATTAATACTCAGTAGCAATACAGTAATGTTTTCTACGATTGATGAGTTTATTAAATCTCCCCCATCAATTGGTCTAAGGTTTTTTATTGTTTTAGTGAGATCCATTATAATTTCTTTAGCTTTTTCATCGTTTCCACAAACGATAACATCGCCTTCTATTATAGCATTGGTTTTTAAAAGCTCGACTGCACTTACATTATGAAATGCAGAAATCACTCTCATGTTCGGTACTATTGTTTGTATTTGTTCTGCTGCAGATCCTTCTTTGACAGTAACAATAGAAGGTTTTCCATTTTCAAAATTCATTGGTACTACAGTGTTTACAATTATTTGATCATTAAGTGTATTTTTTAGCCCTGATATTAATTGTTTTTGAGCATTATAGGGTACTGTAATAAATATAACTTTCGAATTGAGAGAAGTGTTTTCATTTGTCTCACCATGGATTACCGGAGATTGAGGCAATATTGATAGTAGTTTTTCTTTAATTTCTTTGGCTACTTCGCAGCTTTTTGTGATATCTCTTGAACCAATGTATATCTCATGCCCTCCCATTGCAAACCTTAAAGCCAAACTTTTTCCTTCTGGACCAGTTCCACCTAGCAATCCGATTTTCAATATTGTAATCCTTTCTATATCATTAATTTTTTGCAACTCATTCTTATAGAAAATTATGATGGCTCATTATATCATTATGAAGTAGTTAAAAAATTAATAAATAGGAGTCATATGCCAAACATTATTCCATTTAAAGGTCTCAGATATAATCTTGGTACTAAAGATATTACTTCAGTGGTCTCTCCACCTTATGATGTAATTTCCACTGAGGAAAAATACGATTTAGAAAGTAAAAGCAAATATAATGCGATCCATGTAGAATTACCAGGACAAAATGACGAAGATTATTTGCGTGCATCAGAACTATTTTTATCTTGGATCAGTGAAAGAAAAATAATCCAGGATAAAAATCCATGTTTATATCTATCAAAGCATGAATTTTCTATTAACAATGAAATAATTTCTCGATATGAGATTTATGCATCCTTAGAATTAGAATCTTTAGATTCTGGTATTATTCTTCCTCATGAAGAAACACGATCAGGTCCTAAAGTTGATCGTTTAAAACTTATGGAAGCAACTGATATAAATTTTAGTCCAATAATGATGTTGTTCAGAGATTCAGAGAAGGTAGTTGCTCAAATTATCAACAATATTATAAGCTTGCCGGAAACTCAATCGGCAGAAATAACTGAAAATGAAAAAGTTTATTTATGGGTTATTAATGATAGAGATATTATAGAAAAAATTTGCAAAGGGATAGGAGAATTTCCTTTACTTATCGCTGATGGTCACCATCGTTATGAAACAGCTTTAACTTACAGAGATGAAAATAATTTATCCAACAATGGTAAAAATTTTATCATGGTTAATTGTATCGATATTCAAGATCCTGGTTTGTCTTTATTGCCATATCATCGAGGTTTACAATCTTTGACAGAAGAAGATATCGATACATTAGAAAGTACATTGATAGAATATTTCGAAGAAGTTCCTCTACCTCAATCAGATGTTGATAATTATGATTTAAAACAATTAGAACAAATGGTTATTGATACAAATTACCCATGCATGATTTATGTGAATAAATTAACCAATGCTATTAGATTTTATAAAATTAGTAGCAAAATTAATTTTGAACATATCGAAACTAATTTTGATCCAAAACTATTTATAAGATGTGAGGGTTGGGTTTTATATGAAGGAGTCTTTAAAAATTGTTTTTATGAAGAATTAGAGAAAAAAGTCGTTTATTTTCACGATCTGGACGAAGTTGTTGAAGAAAACACCGTCCAAGTATTATTTTTAGTTAAACCATTCCCCTTAGACTTATTTGAAGAAATAGTAGATTTAGGTTTAAAACTTCCTCCAAAATCTACATATTTTCATCCTAAGGTGCCAACAGGTTTTGTTTATAATTCTTTGAAAGAAAATATTTAAGATATATTTAAACTAACACCCTTAACACTAACTATATTTTTGATCTTTCTCATCGATTCAATCACTTCTGTATTTGGTGCATCATCTATACCAACTATCATTATTGCTGTATCTCTTGGTGCATTTCTCCCTACGGTCATAAACGCAATATTTATATCATATTCTCCCGCGACAGTCCCAACTTTTCCAATCGTTCCTGGGCGATCAAGGTTTTCAATAAATAGCAGGTATGGAGTATAAGGGGTAAAATCAAGTGATCTGTCATTAACCTTAACTATATGTGTTTCGTTTTCAATATTGACACCTGATATGGAAAATTTACCTTTCACTGTAGTAAGTTCTAGTGACAAAACAGAACTGAATAAATCCGAAGAAGGATTCTTTTCTTCAATAATATGTAAACCACGATTTTGAGCTATGAATGGTGCGCTGATAATATTTACTTTCTCATTTGAGGAAGCATTTAGTAAACCAACTAATACTGAAGATTTTAATGTATTAGTATCGTATTGAGATAAATCTCCGTTATATATAATTTTTAGAGATTTAAACTGGCCTTCTGATAGTTGTGTAATGATCTCACCTAAAAGTTCAGCAGTTTTAAAGTAGGGGGTTAAAACTTTTTGAGCTTCATCTGGAAGGAATGGAAGATTTACTGTCGATTTTGCAAATTTACCATCAAGTACATCTAAAACCTCTTGAACTACCTCTAGAGCAACTTCTACTTGAGCCTCACTTGTAGAAGCTCCTAAATGCGGAGTTGAAACTAAATTAGGTAAATCTACTAACTTTTGATTTTGTGTAGGTTCATCTACGAAAACATCAACAGCTGCACCTGAAATTATATTATTTGCTAAAGCTTCATACAATGCATCTTCATCAATTAATCCTCCACGAGCTGCATTAATTATTTGCGTTGTTGGTTTCATTTTTTTTAGTTCATTCAGACCAATCAAACCTTTGGTAGATTCGAGGAGTGGTATATGAAGTGTTATAAAGTCAGAGTTTTTGTATATTTCATCTAGCTCTACTAGATTTACAGATAAACTCTTAGCAAGTTCATTGGATATGTATGGGTCGTAGCCAAGAATTTTCATTCCAAATGCGTTAGCTCTCTTAACAACTTCTACACCGACTTTACCTAGTCCAATTAGTCCTAAGGTTTTGTCTTGTAATTGAGCACCCATAAATGAACTTCGATTCCATTTACCTTCTTTCATGGTTTGATTAGCTTCTGGAATTCTTCTTGAAAGACTTAGCATTAAAGCAAAAGCATGTTCTGCAGCAGCAATAGTATTACCTGTAGGAGAATTAACGACTGCAATACCTTTACTGGTAGCTGATTGGATATCTATATTATCGACTCCAACTCCTGCTCTTCCAATAACTTTAAGATTTGAGCCCGCTTCTATAATAGATTTTGTAACTTTTGTTTCACTTCTAACTATTAGAGCATCATATTCGGGTATTTTTTGGATTAATTCATTTTCTTTTAAACCAGTAATTACGTCGGTATCGCTAAATTTATTAAGAATTTCAATACCTTTGTCATTAATACGATCTGAAATTAAAATTTTGGGTTTCATTTTGCTACCTAAATTTATCGCCCCAGCTCTTTTTTAAGAGCATCAATTACTTCATCAATTTCTTTTTCAGGAACAAAACCTAAATGTCCAATTCTGAACATTGTACCTTCTAAATATGCCTGTCCCCCTGCTAATACAATATTGTATTTTGTTCGTAAATTAGCAAGTAACTCTCCACAGTTTACTCCATCAGGAGCCTTAACCGCTGTAACAGTGTTAGATGCATATTTCTCATCGGCAAATAGCTCTAATCCAATAGATTTTACTGCTTCTCGGGTTTTAGTAGCTATTGTTTGATGCCGTTCATAAACAGCTCCAAGCCCTTCATTCAAAATCATTGTTAATGATTTGTCCATTGCGTACATTACTGAAATAGCGGGTGTCCAAGGATTTTGACCTCTTTGAAGATATTGTTCTGCTTTTTCCCAGTCAAAGTAAAATCGGGGTGTAGTAGCTTTTGATTGTGCATCCCAAGCTTCTTTACTTACACTAATAAATGCAAGTCCTGGAGGAGCCATCCAACCTTTTTGTGAACCACTTGCCACAACATCTAAATCCCAGTTATCTACTGGGCAAGGAATAGAACCCATACCACTAACACTATCAACAAGAAGAAGTTTATCAAATTCTCCTTTTACCACCTGAGCAATACTTTGAAGGTCATTGGTAATTCCAGTAGATGTTTCATTATGGGTAATAATGACAGTGGATATTTTGGGATTAGCATTTAATTCTTGGCGGATCTGCTCAGGGTCAACTGCTTTTCCTGCTTCAATTTTTAAATCAGTTACATCTGCTCCATACATATGAGCAATTTGAGAAAAACGGTCACCAAATACTCCTACACTTATTGAAAGTACTGAATCAC
>JBJKVQ010000014.1:0-9800 GCA_045562575.1 Dehalococcoidia bacterium | reverse complement strand
ATCTCTCATAAAGATATTAGTATTGTGAAACGATATCTCAATATTTTCTGTTCTGAATCTGGTAGAAATAGCCTTTATAAATGAATGTTTGACTCTCCAAGAATCGATGTAACCTTTTGCCCTCATTACAGCATAAAAATTAACGTTATCATCACCAAATTCTTCATACCAAACAGTTGGCGCGTATTGTGAAACAGCTCCTTCAGTAGTCTCTATAACTTGGGTTGCAACTTCAATTACAACATTTTCAACATTTTCAAGATTCTCAAAGTATCCAACACCCATTTTTATAAAAACAGACATTTCATCTGTTGGATGATTATAATTAGTAACGATTGTATCCGCTAAACGGCCGTTAGGTATTGTTACTGTATTGTCTGAAAGAGTTCTAATACGAGTAGATCTCCAACCAATTGTTGAAACATATCCCCCGTACCCGTCGGCAAGTTCAATATAGTCCCCTACTTGTATATTCCCATCCGTAAGAACATTTACTCCGGCGAAAAAGTTACTCAATGTACCTTGGAGAGCTAATGCAACGGCCAAGCCACCAATACCCAAACCAGCAATTAGTGGTGCAATTGAGATCCCAATAATATCTAAACAAATCAATAATGATAAGGAAATTATTACTAGTGTTGAAAACCATTGGACTGTAGGTATTAATGTTTTTAAGGTTTTTATTTGAGGAGAATTGTTATAGCTTATTTTTACCGAATACCATTGAAGTGAATGCCTTTTTGCCTTTTCAAGCGTGTAAGAGATAAGAGCAATAAGTAAAATTGAAAATATTTGGTTGAATTGTGAGAGGCTATCACGTATTACTTCAATAGAAAGCAATGCCATGTAGATGGATATGAATATTGTAGAAATGATAACCATCGTGTCAAAGTCTTTTATAACAGCAGCAAGTTGAAATTGATTATTCGCTTTGAGGTTTTGCTGTATTTTACGAAAAATAAAAAACAAAACAATTCCGATAATCAACCCAATAGAAACTATAATTGTAGCAATAACTAGTTCTGTTAATGTAATTTCTTTAATCAAATCCATATTCATACAAACTCCAATAATTTACGTAAAATATACCACACTTATTGTAAACAAGTTAATTTATCATCAAGAAGTTAAACTATCAGAAATATTTCACTATTTTTCCCAAGTTACATACTTGACCGATAACGATTTGGATTTTTTAATGATTAGAAAAGATTTCAGAAATATAAAAGTATGAAAAAAACTAACAATAAAACTACTTTCGAAGATCTATTCATATTAGAAATTGGTGATTATATAACTGCACCATATTGCACAAAATTATTTGCAGATTATGGTGCTCATGTTATAAAGATCGAATCATTACAAGGCGATTCTAGTAGAAAATCAGGGCCTTTCCCTGAAAACATACCTAACGCAGAGACTAGCGGGTTGTACTTAAATTTGAATACTAATAAAAAAGGTGTGACTTTAAATTTAGAAACAAATGATGGAATCGCACTGTTTATTGAATTAATAAAAAAATGCGACTTACTCGTTATTGATAAACCATCTATTTTTCTAGAAAAGCTAGGCTTATCTTTGGAAGTACTACATAGATTTAATCCTAGTTTAATAATTACGCACATTACTCCATTTGGTGACTATGGTCCATATTCAGAATATCAAACAAATGATTTTATATCTTTTGCTCTAACTAATAGAATGTCACCTCATGGAATAGCTGACGGACCTCCCTTACAATACGGATCTGACGTTATTTTGTATCAAATTGGTACAACTGCTGCGGCTGCTTCTATGGCAGCTGTATTTTGTTCTAATGAATCAACTAATGGTCATATAATAAAGATATCCGGAATGGAAGCACAAATTGGAAATGTCGATACCCGCACTGTATTTGATCAATATACAAAAAGATTGCTTCAAAGAGGATCAATAGATCTCAGGTACCCCACTGGCTGCTATCCATGCTTAGATGGGTATATCGTATTTGGGTCAGGAGAAGATAGATTTTTTAGACGATTGTGTTTAGCTATAGGTAAAGAGGATTTATTACAGGACCCAGAATGGGCTGTACCAGTAAATAGAGAATCAAAACAAGAAGAGTTTGAATCGTATTTACTTGAATGGTTACTTATAAGGCCTAAACAAGAAGTATTTGAAATATGCCAAGAATATGGCGTGATGTGTACACCAATTAACCAAATTGGAGATCTTTTTTCTGATCCTCAATTACTTCATAGATCTTATTTTGTTAAAGAACAACATGATATAGCAGGTGAAATTATTTATACTGGAGCACCATTTCGTTTCTCTCAACTAGATTGGGAAATAACTACTTCCGCACCGAAATTAAGCCAACACACCAAAGAAATTTTTAATGAGTTTCTTGGTGTTCCAAAAAAAGCTTTACCAATACTGAAAGCTAATGGGACTATCTAATGAGAGATAATAATTACCCTTTGAAAAATATTCGAATATTAGAATTAACAGAAGTTTGGGCGGGGCCAATGGGTAATTCCCTTATGGGAGACCTTGGTGCAGAAATAATAAAAATTGAATCGTATCCAAGAGCACCAATAACAAGACCACATGACGTGATTTCTGCACGTAGAGGATTAGTTGAAAATGAATTAACTAAAGATCGCCCTTGGGATGGATATGCTAGCCACAATATGGCAAATCGCAATAAGAAAGGTCTATCTATAGATTTAAAAACTGAAACAGGTAAAAACACTTTATTTGACCTTGTAAAATGTAGTGATGTAGTGATAGAAGGATATTCAGCAGGAACTATGGCAAATCTAGGAATATCTTACGATGTACTTAAACAGTATCGGCCTGATTTGGTTATGGTGTCTATGCCAGGATGGGGGGTCGATGGTCCTTACCAAAAATATGTCACATTGGGAAGTGGCCTTGATGCATTTACAGGACATTGGTTGCTTCGAACTCCACCAGATACAGAACCAACTGAAACAATGTCTATATATCATACTGATGCTATTGCAGCATTAAATTTAGTCCTAGCCGTCTGTATGGCATTATTTCATAGAAATATTGAAGGTACTGGACAGAGCATAGATCTTTCACAAGCTGAAACATTTATACCACATCTCACAAAATACTTAATGGAATATAGCATGAATAATAAAAATCCTATACAAATAGGTAACCGTCATCCTTCGCGAGCCCCTCAAGGTGTCTATAAATGTATAGGTGATGATCAATGGATTGCAATATCAATCAGAAATGACAACGATTGGGGAAATTTATGCAATCTATTCCAAATTAATGAACCGATAAATAATTCACTATATAAACATGCTTTGGCAAGAATAGAACACCATGACGATATAGATAAGATCATAAACAAATGGACTAAACAACACGATAAGTTTCAATTAATGCACTTGCTACAAAAAAACAATATACCTTCTGCTGCGATCCAAAATGAACGTGAGATTGTTCAAAATGAACATTTAGTTGAGAGGGAGTATTTTACTAAAATCAATCATCCAATAGCTGGTGAACATAGTTATCCGAAAAATATTTGGCAATTTCAAAATATTCAAGATCCTTTATTTGAACGAGCAAATATTTATGGAGAGAATAATGAAGAAATTCTTAGTTCTCTATTAGGATTTAGCCAAAAAGATATAGGGATTATGTGGGAAGAAAAAATTATAGGTAATAAACTTTAGTTTTTAGCTTTTAGAAGGTATATCTAAACGAGCTTTACCTCCAACAAGTCTGGATCCTTCAGTATTTTCAATATACACATCACATTCAATATAATTTTGATCTTCCTCTGATACAGTATCGGTTACAACGCCTACCAGATTAATAATTTGATTATGTAAAACTAATTGACGAAAAACAACATCGAGTTGAGTTATTGTTCCATCTGGCCAAGCAGTATTTAGTAATCTTGCAAGATATGCCATACTCATGATGCCAGGTACAATAGCGCCTGGAAGTCCTTCTGTTTTTGCAAACTCTTCATCAGTAAATCGAGTTGGTGCAGCGTTAAAAATATTCTTACTATTTTCTTCTTCACGAATCCATGTTTTGCAAAAATCGATAACATCATTAGGCTTAACCTCAATTTGGACTGGACCAAATTCGTCACCTAAGTCTATATCTTCGATATATTTCATCACTCTCTCCTTACATGAGATTCTCTAACTTTTGCAGCAATATTTCCATTTTGATTTCTAAAAATATGCTCCCAAACAATAAAAACCATCTGACCTGATCTACCAGTTTTGACATATACATCACTTAGTTGTATCGATGCATCAAGCGTGTCGCCAACACATATTGGCTCTAGAACATCGATTGCTTCTCCTGCATGAAATCCCGATTTTCCAAAATTCAATTTAATATCTGGTCTATCAAAACCTCTAACAAAAAGGGCACAAAATGTAGGAGGCGCAACAATGTCACGATATCCTTCTTCTAAAGCCTTTGCTTTATTATGGGAGATAATTGATTCATCCCCTATTGAGTTACAATACATAGATACTTCTTCTTTTGTTACCAAAAAAGAACCTGCAGGATATTCTTTATTCAGTTGACTTTTATCATAGTCAATTTGATCTTTATTCAAATCTTCCGACATATTTACCTCAATTCACATAATCAGGAATTCGCGTTTGTTCAAGAGTGATAGCTTTAAATTTATTGTCATTTAAGGCCTCTACTAAATCTTTTTCATTATGAATACTCATAGTAAATTCAGTCAAGCACGTTGCTATTGCACTAACAAAATGAGCATCACTGCCACCAGTACCTGAATATCCTTTTTCAGAAATCAATTTCTCGGTTCTTTCTAACTCACCTGAACGGTAACTTCCATTTAAATGCTCAACAATATTTACTTCAGAGAAATCAAGACCCGTATCTGAGTATTCACAAAACCCAATACCAAATCTTCCAGGATGGGCAGGAAAGGCAATACCACCAAATTTTTTGGCGATTCTAATTAATTCAAGAGAGTCCATTTTTACATTTCCAAAATCGATTTTATCTAGCATTTGTTTAGTAACTCCATACACTAGAAAATGACCATGTCTGGTATCAAGTTCTGAACCTTTGAAAACTAAAACATCATATTTTTCACTTATTTCTGTATAATCTATATCAATATCGAATTTTCTATGTTCAGTTAAAACAATGCCATCAACGTTGTAACCTTTTTTTCTTAGGGATACAATCCATTTTAGGTATTGCTCAACGGTTGCTCTAGAATCATCTGAGGATACAGAATGACAATGCAAATCTAAATTCATTAAATTTTACCTTCCTATAAATCAGAACTGAATACTACAACTCAGTTACAGATTATGGTATGATATTATACAAACGGTAGCATAATAGTATTAATACGCCTTGGTCAATGTCTAAAATACAAATACTATGCAAAATTAACTAAAAAATATAGCCAAAATATAATATATATTCAAATGTTTAGATTAACAAAAGGAATCAAATGACAACAAAAAACCCTTCGCGCGAAAGCGACTTCGATGATGGAACTAATATAGAAGTAAAAGATTCAATATCAAAAAGTTATCAATATGGATTTGTGACAGATATAGAATCTGAAACTGCTCCCAAAGGATTAAATGAAGACACAATAAGATTCATCTCAAATAAAAAAAATGAGCCTGAATGGTTATTAGAATGGCGACTTAAAGCTTATAACCACTTTCTACAACTTATTGATGATCAAAATATACCTGAATGGGCTAACATAAAGCATGATCCAATAGATTTTCAGGATATGTATTATTATTCGGAGCCAAAAGCCAAAAAAGAATTACAAAGTTTAGACGAAGTGGACCCAGAATTACTAGCAACCTATGAAAAGTTAGGAATACCTATTGCTGAACAAAAGAAATTAGCAGGTGTGGCAGTAGACGCAATTTTCGATAGTGTTTCAATAGCTACTACCTTTAAAGAAGAGCTGTCCAAATATGGTGTAGTTTTTTGCCCTTTGTCTGAAGCAGTTCAAAAATACCCTGATCTTGTACAACAATATATGGGATCAGTTGTCCCCTACTCTGATAATTTTTATGCAGCCTTAAATTCGGCGGTTTTTTCTGAAGGATCTTTTTGCTACATACCCAAAGGTGTACGTTGCCCATTTGAATTAACAACATACTTTAGAATCAACACCCAAGAAACGGGTCAATTTGAAAGAACATTGATAATTGCAGAAGATGATAGTTATGTTAGTTATCTTGAAGGTTGCAGTGCTCCAATGTTTGATACAAACCAGCTTCATGCTGCTGTAGTTGAGTTGGTGACATTAAACAATGCAGAAATAAAATATTCTACGATACAAAATTGGTACCCTGGAGATGAAAATGGGAAAGGTGGAATATATAACTTTGTAACAAAACGAGGAAGATGCATAGGAGATAATTCTAAAATCTCATGGACACAAGTTGAAACCGGTTCTGCTATTACTTGGAAATACCCAAGTGTGATTTTGCAAGGTGATAACTCTGTTGGAGAATTTTACTCAGTTGCCCTAACCAAAGGTCATCAACAAGCTGATACCGGAACTAAAATGATCCATCTAGGCCAAAATACTCGGAGCACCATTATCTCTAAAACCATTTCAGCAGATAAAGGGGTTGGAACCTATCGTGGACTTGTTCGAATTAACCCTAAAGCTGAAAAGGCATGGAATTTCACCCAATGTGATTCGTTATTAATTGGCGATGAGTGTGCCGCACATACAACACCATATGTAGAAGTTAAAAATAATACTGCACATTTAGAGCATGAAGCTTTCACATCAAAAGTTAGTGAAGATCAACTGTTTTATTGTAATCAAAGAGGGATATCTAGTGAAGATGCCCACTCATTAATTATTAATGGATTTTGTAAAGAGGTATTTACACAATTGCCACTAGAGTTTGCAGTGGAAGCTACAAGACTATTAGAGGCAAATCTAGAAGGGGCTGTCGGATAAAATGTTAGAAGTTAAAGATTTATATTCCTCAGTTAGCGGGAAATCGATTTTAAATGGAGTAAACTTAGATATTAAACCAGGCGAAGTTCATGCCATAATGGGTCCAAATGGGTCAGGTAAAAGTACACTTTCATACACTTTGGCTGGAAAACCAAATTATATAGTCAACTCGGGTGATATTATATTTGAAAATCAAAGCATTTTAGAAATGCTTCCTGAAACTAGAGCTCAATTAGGCATATTTTTATCATTTCAGCACCCTTTGGAAATTGCAGGAGTCCGTATGGACCAGTTTATGCGGTCTGCATATAATTCAATACAAAAACAAAAGAATCAGGAAGAATTAGATGTATTAAAATTTAATCGTCTATTGAAAAGTAAATCTGAAGAACTTAATGTTGAACCGAGTTTAATGCAAAGATATGTAAATCATGGATTTTCTGGCGGTGAAAGAAAGAAAAACGAAATACTGCAAATGGCTGTTCTTGACCCTAAATTAATGGTTCTAGATGAACCAGATTCAGGTTTAGATATAGATGCTGTAAGATCTGTCGCTGAAGGGATAAACGAATTACGATCTGAATCAAAATCAACCATCATTATTACACACTACCAAAGAATACTAAATTATGTAATTCCTGATTTTGTACATATTTTTATGGATGGTAAAATAATACAATCTGGCGATAAATCCCTTGCTCTTCAAGTAGAAGAAAAAGGGTATGAAATATTTAGTTAATAAGTTATGGCTACACAAGAAATTTCAAATACTAAACCATACATATCAATATATAACGATGTTATTTCTAATATAAATGAAAAAACATCTGAGTTAGTATTGTCAGCTAAACAAAAAGCTTTCAACAATCTTCTAACCACTGGTTTCCCTACACATCGAAAAGGAAACGAAGATTGGAAGTATACTGACGTTAACAAAATACTTCAGAAAGAATACAAACTTGTAGAAAAAAGTTTCAACACAAGTAATGATCGATACGAGAATATAATTTCAGGATTACCTTCTTACAATTCCAATAATTATCTCATTTTTATAAATGGTGTCTTTCAACCAGAAATATCACAAACATCTAACGAGTCAATAATTATAGATTCTTTGGAAAATAGTTTAGACAACTACTCTTCGATAATAACCCCTCACTTAGAAGATTTATCAACTTCTGACGATCCATTTATGAATTTTAACACTGCTCTTTTTCAAGATGGAGTTTTTATTTACGCTCCCAAAAATACAACAGTAAATAACCCTATTCAAGTAATTAATATTGAATCCAATAATTCTCCTGATAAAAATTATATTATTTCACCGCTACTCTTAGTTATAGCTGATGATGGAAGTTATGTTAATTTAGAAGAGTATTGTATAGGTACAGATAATTCATCAAATTTAATTAATACTATATCTAGATTTGTGATTTGTAAGTCTTCAAAATTGAATTACTCAAGATTTCAAAACTATAGTAATCAGACTAACAACATAAATAATAGCCTTGCTACTTTAGAACAAAATTCTACTTTGAATTCATTTTATCTAGACTTTGGCGGGCAAATAATTAGAAATAATTTGAATGTTGAATTATTGGGAGAAGAATCTACTGCCAATATGCTTGGATTATACTTACCAAATTCTAATCAACATGTTGATAACCAAGTAATAGTAGATCACAAAAGTCCGTATTCCTACTCTGACCAAACATACAAAGGAATACTTAATGGAAATGCGCAATCAGTTTTTCATGGGAGCATAATTGTAAGAGAAAAATCTATAAAAGTAGACGCAGCTCAAGAAGATAAAAATTTATTACTCTCTAGTGAAGCAGAAGCTTACACCAAACCAGCCTTTTGGATTTACTGTGATGATGTCATGTGTAAACATGGTGCTGCCTGTGGGCAAATCGACGAAGAAAGCCTTTTCTACTTAACGAGTAGAGGTATCAGTAATACTGTAGCCAAACAACTATTAGTACGAGGTTTCGTCGGAGATGTTTTAAATAGAATTGAAAGTGATACTAATAATAAAAAGTATATCGAAAATCAAATTGAAAACAAGCTAGATAGTTGGTTATAAATGATTGATATCACTAATATACAAAACGACTTTCCTATATTAAAAAAACAGGTTAATAATAATCAATTAGTATACTTAGATAATGCAGCTTCAACACAAAAACCTAACCAAGTCATACAATCAATAGTTGAAAGTTATGAATTATATAATTCTAATGTCCATAGGGGGGTACATACTACGAGTATGGAAGCAACTGAGAGGTATGAGCTAGCCCGTGATAAAGTTGCCAAATTTATTAATGCTAAGTCAAATGATGAAATTATATTTGTCAGAAACACAACCGAAGCATTAAACCTCATTGCTTATGCTTGGGGGCTAAACAATATTAAATCAACTGACAATATTGTTGTAACTGAATTAGAACACCATAGTAATCTTGTACCATGGCAATTTGTTTCACAAAAAACAAATTGTGAGCTCAGATTAATTCCCACTACGCCTCAAGGAACATTGGATCTTTCGAAAATAGATGAATTAATAACTGAAGCAACGAAGATTGTATCAATCGTACATGTTTCAAACCTTACTGGAACAATAAATCCAGTAGATGAAATTATAAAAAAGGCAAAATCTGTAGGAGCTTTAGTTTGCATAGACGGAGCACAAAGTGTCCCACACATGCCTGTAGATGTTCAACAACTTGATTGTGAGTTCCTAGCATTTTCAGGGCATAAAATGCTAGCCCCACCTGGAATTGGTATATTACATGCAAAAACTTCTGTACTAGAA
>JBJKVQ010000013.1:0-33139 GCA_045562575.1 Dehalococcoidia bacterium | reverse complement strand
TTATTATCCTCACAATCATGGTATAAGAAATTCAATAAACATTGGGATATCGGTGAAGATGCTGCACGTGATAAATTCGATAATTTTTTGGATTCAGGACTTTCTGGATATAAAGAGGAAAGGAACTATCCTTTTAAAAAAAATGTATCACGCTTATCTCCTCATTTGCATTTTGGAGAAATATCACCTCATCAAATTTGGTATTCTTTAACTGAAAACAAAAGTGACAAAGATGTTGATCATTTTTTGAGTGAATTAGGTTGGAGAGAGTTTTCCAATTATTTGTTATATCATTTCCCAAGTTTAGATGAGATAAATTTTCAAAGAAAATTTGATAATTTCCCGTGGAATTTTAGTAAAGAATTATATTTAGCATGGACTAAAGGTAAAACAGGATATCCAATTGTTGATGCTGGGATGAGGGAATTATGGGAAACTGGTTATATACATAATAGAGTAAGGATGATTGTCGCTTCGTTTTTAGTAAAAAACCTTTTAATTCATTGGCATTATGGTCGCGACTGGTTTTGGGATTGTTTAGTTGATGCAGATTTAGCAAGTAATAGTGCGAGTTGGCAATGGGTAGCAGGTTCTGGTGCTGATGCTGCACCTTATTTCAGAATATTTAATCCTGTAATACAAGGGGAAAAATTTGATCCAAATGGAGAATATACCCGCAGATTCGTACCAGAATTATCTAATTTACCAAATAATTATTTGTTTAAACCATGGGAAGCATCCGAAGAGGTATTGAAGAATTCTTCAGTAGAATTAGGTAAAACATACCCTTTTCCAATTGTAGATTTAAAAGAGACGCGAGAAATTGCTTTAAATTCTTATAACCTAATAAAGGGAGTGTAGATAGTCTTATGGCGGAGGGAGTGGGATTCGAACCCACGATACCGTTGCCGATATAACAGTTTTCAAGACTGTCGCATTCGTCCACTCTGCCATCCCTCCAAGACTTAGAGATTGTATCATTTTAATGTGTATTTTCAATAGACACCTAGGAAATCTTTAGTATAATTGCCAAAACATTAATTTATTTGGGTAAAAAATGAAATCATTATTAGTAGTAATTACCATAACTCTATTTTCTTTTGGTTTAGGCTGTAGTCAATTGGAATCGTCAAAATCAGATTCTTTAGATAGTACTTCTGAAACAATAATTGAATTACAAAATCAAGTGAATGAATTAGAAAAAGAAAATACCTTGATGATGGAAAAATATCAAGAGTTGGAAAATAAACTTAACAATTATAACCTTGTAAAAAAACCACCCATTGGGCAACCTAACCCTGGAGATAAAAAACCTAAACCAGAGAATGGTGAAAGATGCCAACTTAGCGGTGGGGAAATGATACCACACGGGTGGTCAGGTAAGGGTACAGGTTCAAATTATTGTAACCAATGCACTTGTATGAATGGTGCTCTTGCATGTACAAAAATGGCTTGTAATCCAGATGGAAATAGAAATAATGAATTTGCATTTAAAGATTTTTGGGAATGGTATAAACCACCAGAAATGGAAGCTCAAGTGATGGTTCGAGGATTCAATGTTCCTTCTAAGGCCCAGTATGCATCTACTTTAACAGGAATTGAAAATATTACTTTTGAAGAAGCAAAAAAATGGATTCCACCCATAGATTGGACTAACCCCCACATATAGACCTTTTGGTTAAATTACACCACTGGTTGTATATTTTTTTATTACATGGTAGAATTCCGAAAATTCTTAATTCGATGGTTCTATTACTGGTTCAATATAAATGAATTTAGGTGGATAGGATGTTAGAACTTAATGAAGAAAATCAAATAGTTGAAGAAAAAGAAGATGATGACTATATGTCTAAAATTCCAATTAATGGAATACCTGGATGGGATTTTCCTGAGCTCCATGGAGTAAGCTCCCCAATTCTGATCGCTACTACAATTTTACTTGTAATTCTCTCTATAATTCTTGTGGTTATTTCTAACCAAATGACTTAAGTTATGGGCGCATCATTCCATTGTTACTACCACCCATCATGCTACCACCCATCATCATTCCTCCCATACCACCTTTCATTTGTTGAACCATTTCAAGTGGCATTCCTATCATAATATTCCAAGCATTACTTTTCATTGCCTCATTTTCTTTTACAACATAACCTGCTATACAATTACCATTCGGTTCACGTACGATCCATGTATGTTCTGGAAAGGTCATTACCAAGTGATCACCAGGGTTCATACTTTGTGCAGGAATACTGAGATAAAGTTGTTCACTATTTTGGAAGTCTTTCCAATAAATATCAGCTGCTATTCCCATAGTACCAATAAATAAAACTATCTCTTTATTTGCGACAGATGGATTTACTTCACTGTTTGGTTTAGATGGGCTTGAATATATTTCTTCGCAACTTCTGGGTTCAAGCATGAACTGTGAAGGATTACTTATAAATGCTTGATCTGGCATTACACCAGGCATCATACCGCCACCCATGCTACCGCCCATCATACTGCCACCCATATTAGGCATAGGCTGATTAGGCATAGGCTGATTAGGCATAGACTGGTTAGGCATAGACTGATTAGGCATAGACTGGTTAGGCATAGGCTGATTAGTCATTCCTGAATTTGAAGGCATTCTATTTACATTTGAATTATTTCTATTGTTTTGTGAAGAATATCCTTGTTGACTATTGGAAGATTGAAAATTTGTATTTAGATCATTATCAGCAGACTCTAAATCAACCACTTGTTTTATAAAATCCTTTTTAACAGGAGTAGTTACGAAGGTATTTTTACCTGCATTCATCACAATTCCTATCATTCTTCCACAAATATCTATTACTGGGCTTCCCTCAAAAGAAGGTGAAACTCGACCATCCATAATCCAATCTTTGGATCCGGACATTTTCATTTCTCCCTCTTCAATAAATACACCTTCTTCTAGTTCGAATCTATTAATTGTTTCGTATGCTGCAGTGTAAATTATTTCATTTTCTAATAATGGAATTGCGTCAGTATCTCTAAGTATTAGAGGTTGTATTTGAGGATCACTAGAATCAAAAATCAAACCAGCTCTTCCTTCATTATCGGTGGTATCTTGATGTTGCGGTTGTTCCATTGCACCGCCAAAGAACATACCTTTAACTCCAGTTCCAGGTCCAAAACGCCTAGAGCTCGTTACAACTAGTTTTTTGTTACCTTCAACATCAATCTTTACTACTGCACCAGAAAGAGGTTTAGGTGGTGTCATCGGATCATCTTGTGGATTTTTCTTTAAATTTCCATCAAGAATTGAAATACCTGCTTGAAGAAATTCATCGGGATTTGTAATTTCGTTACCTTCACACCCTTCAGGGATAGGGGTAATATATTCTTCCTCTTCATCTTCGTTTCCTCCACCACAAGCCGCAGAAAATACGAGGATCGTTGAGAGCAAAGAAATAATAATAATAATATTTTTATTTCGTATTTTCGATAAGAACATGCCTTACTCTATCATTTATGCCTAAGGTCATGCAACATATAGGAATTAATACCAAAGAATTCCAGTAAAATCTGTTTTGAATAATATATCAGATCCTAGGGCACAGCCAAGTGCTATACTGAGCACACCTGCAATTGAAATTATTACATTGCTTGTAGTTTCTGATTTTGAAGTAGCTACAAAAGGAGCAGAAACAAGTATTGTAAATAGCGCCATAGATATCATTGTTCCTATAGAAAATAACAATAAAAATACAATACCTGTCATAAAATCAGGTGTTGTTGGAAGTATTGCAAGCATTACTGCTGCACTTCCTGCTAAACCATGAATAAACCCTATAATATAAGATTTAAGTCTGAAAAAAGGAATGAATATGGGGAATGGGCCATGCGTATTTGATTCATGTGCATCCTCACCATCTTGTTCATGAGTATGTGAACCGTGTATATGTTTATGTTCTTCTTCATCGTGTTCATTGTAATGGTCATGGATGTGGAAATCTCCTTTAGAAATTTTCCAAAATACCTGTAGACCAAGAAAAATAAGCATTAACGCTACACCAAATTCAAAATAAGTTGCAACAGATTCATAAAGTTCAAGAGCAGCTTCTTTTAAGAGTAGTATGATAATTCCTAAAATGAGTAGAGGGGTGGAATGGCCAAGTCCCCAGGAAACACCTACCCATAAACCTTTAAAGAGGCTTTGATAATCTCTAGCCATAGTTGAAACAGCGACAATATGGTCACCGTCGGTAGAATGCCTTAATCCAATTATTAATCCTAAAACAAGGGCAGAACCAAAACCTGCTATAGGTACTGTTTCTGTTATTAGTTGAAACATCAATCTGTTTCCTATATTTATTTATCTAAGAACCCTCTCAGTCTACTAGCTTCTACAACTTTTGCAATCCCTATTACAAAAGCCGCTTGTCTATAAGACATATTTTCTTTTTGTGAAAGGGCTTTAACTTCATTAAATGCGTTGATAATTATAGTTTGTAATTCATTAGAAATTCTTTCTTCAGTCCATTTGTGTTGATATAGATTTTGAGTCCATTCAAAATACGATACTATAACTCCTCCAGCATTTGCTAAAATGTCGGGTACAATAGTTATATTTTTGTCTAAAAGAACTTTATCTGCTTCAGGTGTAATTGGATGGTTGGCAGCTTCAATTATATAGTTAGCTTTAATGTTTGAAACATTTTTTTCATCAATAACTCTATCTATTGCAGCAGGTATGAGAAAATCACAATCTAATTCTAATAAATCAGAGTTAGAGATGGGTTCTGAATAAGGAAAGTTTTCAATAGATTTATGTTCAATTATATAATTTTTTAATTCAGTAATATTTAGGCCTTTACTAGAAAAAATACCACCATTAACATCACTGATTGCTATGATTGTATATCCTTTTTGATAGGCAAATAAAGCAGTCCATAAACCAACATTTCCAGAACCTTGAATAACTATTTTTGTTTTTGATACATCAATATTCAAATCTTGTGTAATTTGTTCCAAGAGAAGAAAAACTCCAAGGCCTGTTGCTGATTCACGTCCTACTGATCCTCCAAGTTGGACTGGTTTACCAGTTACAATACCAGGAGTATATCCATAGGTTTGACCATATGCGTCCATCATCCATGCCATAGTTTGGGCATTTGTACCTAAATCAGGGGCTGGTATATCTCTATTCACACCCAGGATATGACTAATATTGTGAGTATAACGTCTGGTGATTCTATTGAGTTCAGTAGTGCTAAGCTCTAATGGATTGCATTGCACACCACCTTTAGCACCACCAAAAGGTATATCGACTAATGCTGTCTTCCATGTCATTAAACTTGCTAAGGATTCAACCTCATTAATGTCAGCATCTGGATGATATCTTAACCCTCCTTTATAAGGACCTCGAGCTGCGTTGTGTTGGACGCGATAACCTGAGAAAACTTTAAGTTCGCCAGAATCTAAAGTTACAGGTATAGAAACTTTAAGTTCTCTCCATGGATTTTTTAATAAGTCTCTAGTTCCAGAGTCAAGTTTGAGAAAGGTTGCAGCGGAATCAAAAAATTCATTAACTTCGTCAATTGTCGTTAGTTCAGACATGATTATTACCTTTGCCCAATAATATACTATTTCAGTTTTCTTGTATATTTTGAAAACTTAATCTATGGTTGATAAGTTAATAATTCATCCAAACTAGGATTAATGAAGCCACAAATAATTTTATGACCTTACTATTAAACTTAAAAAATCGTTCAACAATCTTATTTTCTGCATTAAATAATACAAATTATCGACGGTATTGGTTTGCTACTTTTTTTTCTTCAATGAGTATGGGTGTTAATTTAATTACCCAAGGATGGCTAGTTTTAGAAATGACAGATGATCCATTATGGGTTGGATTGTTAGCAGGTATAACTGGAGTTGCACAAATTTCTTTTGGTACTTTTGGTGGCGTAATAGTTGATAGATGGAATAAAAGAGTAACAATTACAATATTACAATTCTGTACTGGATTATTAGGCTTAATTCTTACCTTATTGTTGATTTATAACAATTTACAGCTGTGGCATTTAGCTGCTGCAGCTATGTTTAATGGTATTTTACAATCAATACGTATGCCAACAGGTAACTCAATAATTTTTTCAATAGTCGGTTCAAAATCTATTTTAAATGCTCTTGCATCTCAATTAATTGGATTTAATGCTTCGAGAATGATTGGTTCTATTTTAGCCGGTACAGTTATATCTGTATTTGGTGTTGAGTATGCCTATTTATTAGTAATGATAAGTAGCTGGATTGGTGCTATTCTTTTCTTGTTTTTAGGTGGAAATTATGAATCTATTATTTCACAACGTTCCTTTTGGAAATCTCTTAGGGAAGGTATTAAATATTCATGGAATGATAAATCAATTTTACTATTATTATTAATTAGTACTTTAATTGAGCTTTTTGGATTTTCATTTTTTATAATGTTGCCAATTGTTGCTAAGGAAATTTTAGGGCTCAATGCTCAGGGATTGGGGTATTTATCCGCAGCAAATGCTTTAGGTTCCACAATTAGTACAATATTGGTTGCATCTCTTGGTGATTTTAAATATAAACCACATTTATTATTATTCAGTGCAATTTGTGTCGGGGTTTCACTTGTGGTATTTGCTTTTACTGATTTTATAATTCTTTCATTTATCTTATCATTTATTATTGGAGCATTTTTAATGTCATATGATGCATCAATGGGTTCTTTATTACAATTGTTATGTACTAATGAAATCCGTGGACGAGTTTTAGGCTTGTATGGACTAACTTTTGGTTTTACACCGTTAGGTGGATTTTTCTTGGGTACTATTTCGAGTTTGTTGTCTCCTGCAATGGCTTTGGGAATTTCAGGGGTATCTATAATGATGACGATTACATTTGTGCAGTCTAAAATTAGAAAAAACTCACGATTTTATATAGAGTCATAATTTATGAGGTGAGATAATAAATCAGTATTGTCAGGGTAATCATACTTAATAATGTACTCGTAATAACTGAGTTGGCGACGTACTGACCTTTTGATCCAAACTCAGTTGCTAATAATACTGTAAATACTGCTGTTGGCATTGCAGCCATTACAATTAAAGTATTTTGAGCTATATCCGTGATACCAAATCCAATGGTAATGAAAAATACAATTGGAATTGAAAAGATCAATCGTGTTATGTTCAAAAGTACTAAATCTTTTAAATTTATTTCTTTCAATCCATTTGATAATTGATATCCCAGTAATAGCAGCATACAAGGTATAGCAGCGTCTGCCATCATATCAATTGGACGATATAAATTCGATGGTATTGAAAAATTTATGAATCGTATAAATAATGCTATTGGTACAGCATAGATTGTTGGTAATTTGAGTACCTGCATTAGAGGTTCTTTCCATCCTATGGTCTGTCCTCTCGCAACTATCAATGTTCCTAGTGGCCAACTTATAATTCCTTGAGCCACAAATATTATTAAAGCTACACTGAGTCCTACTTCACCAAATGCTAAAAATGATATAGGAATTCCCATATTACCCGCATTGGGAAATGTGGAGGCTAAAACAAAGCTACTTTTTGTATCCTTTGCCATTTTTGAGAGGTTTGCTATACACAAACCTAAAACTAACATAACTAAACTACAGCTTATTGATGCCGTTACTATTTTCACAGAAACGTTTGTAGGAAGATTGGCATTTATTATTCCATCTATGACAAGGCATGGGCTTAAAATATATAATAAGGCTGGAGAAAGAAAACCCAAAGGACTTGGACGCAGCTTTTGAAGAAAAACTCCAAAAGACGCAACTATGAGTATTGGTAATATTATGTTATAGAAAACTGAAATCATTGCTTAGTCTGGTAATTTAAGTAAATAAACACACATGTTAAATGCTTTGTAATTGAATATCAAATTATAAAAAGATAACATAATAAACTACGTTTTTTATTAACTATAATTTATTGTTACGTTTAGTGCTTATTAGTAGTAATAATATTACGAATAATTGATATTGACTTTCCTTTACAATGGGTTTATCTTCATCAGACAAAACTGTTGATGGATATTTATTTAATTAGGAGGGATTATGGGTACTACACAAAGTTTGGCAAATTGGGTTGTTTCAGCTCAATCAAGCGATATTCCTGAAAAAGCTTATGAACAAGCTAAAAAATCAATATTAGATTACTTAGGTACTACAATACAGGGTTCAACTACTCCGCTAGGTAGAATTATGGTTGATTATTCTCGAGAACAAGGTGGAAATTCACAAGCGAGGATTATTGCAACTGATATTGTTACTACTAGTGCTAATGCAGCATTTGCAAATGGTGCAATGGGTCACGCAGAAGATTTTGACGACTTAGGTGGAGTTGGTGGACATCCCGCAGTAGCCCTAACACCTACTGTTTTGGCCTTAGGTGAAGAATTAAACTTATCAGGTAAAGAGATGTTATCAGCTTGGGCTGTAGGATATGAAGTCGGGACTAGGTTAAGTGCAAACTTACACCCTGATAGAGACTGGCATCCAACTGCAATTTTTGGAACAATGGCATCTGCTGTTGCAGCAAGTAAACTTTTAGGTCTTGATGAGTGGAAAACACGTATGGCCTTAGGCATTGCTGGATCAGAAGCAGCTGGTTTAAGACGAAATTTTGGAACTATGACGAAACCATTCCATCCTGGTAACGCAGGAAGAAGTGGTATTGTTGCAGCTAAACTTGCTTCAAGAGGATATACATCAGATCCTGATATTATTGAGGGACGACAAGGATATGCAGATAATTTTGGTGGACCAAAATGTAATCTTCCTGCAGTATCTCAATTTTTAGGAGATTTTTTCTTCCTATCTTCCCAAGGTACAAGAATTAAACCATGGCCATGTTGTGGAGGAAATCATCAGACTTTGACTGGATTACTCGATTTGATTCATAAGTATGAAATTAATCCAGATGATATTAATACCGTGGAACATATTGGACCAGGTGTTCCTGGATTAGGTGCTCTGATTCGAAGCGAAGTTGGTGAAGGCCTAGAAGGAAAATTCTGTCTAGAATATAACATTGGTGCTGCAATTATTGATAAAAAAGTGGATTTGAATACTTTTACTGATTCACGTTCTGATGAGGGAGATATTCAGGAATTTATGAAAAAGGTAACTCGTTCTCAAAATCCAGATGTTTCATTAAGGCATACACATATTGAAGATGGTGACCCTAGTGCTAGAATTCGAATAAAGATGAAAAATGGTCAAGATCATGACGTAGAACTTGGTGTAGCACATCATCTTACTGGATCTGAAGTTACTGATAAATTCAAAATTACTGCTGGTCATATATTTGGTGACTCTGATATTAATCAAGTAATTGATATAGTTGGTTCTTTAGAGACATTAGATAGTGCACGTACTTTGATGGATAAAGTAACTTTATAGTTAAAGTAGAATCTTTGAATAAAAATACCCTCTTAATAGAGGGTATTTTTATTAGCTGAAATAATTTTTCAAAGCTGTAGGATTGAGTACACGTTTTGGGTTATGATTTAAAAAAGCCAATACATTTTCAATAATACCTTCAGTATATATTTCATAAGCTTCTTTGGTTACATAGCCTATGTGCGGTGTAATTAGAGTATTGGGTGTTGAAAATAAAGGGTGATCATTTGGTAATGGCTCAATATCAAAAGTATCAATTGCTGCTCCTGCAATTTTCATTGTATTCAGGGCGTCAATTAATGCCTTTTCATCAATAATTGGTCCACGAGAAGTATTAACAATATATGAAGATGACTTCATTAGGGATAATTCTTTCTCACCTATAATTCCTTTAGTTCGTTCACTTAGCTTTAGTTGTACTGATAGTACATCCGAGTCAGTAAATAATGTTTCCTTATTTACATATTTTGCTCCATGTTGCTTAGCAACTTGAACGGTAAGATTTTCACTCCAGGCAATTATATTCATCCCAAACGCAATCCCTACTTGTGCTACGAGTTGTCCAATATGCCCTAATCCTAATAAACCAAGTGTTTTACCTGTTAATGTTGGCCCTACTATAGTTCCCCATCTACCTTGCCTAGCCAATCTGTCTTCGGTATGTATACCTCTCATTAAACTAATTATTAAGCCCCATGTTAGGTCGACTGGTCCTTCACCAGCACCTTGTGTACCAGATACAATAATATTATTTTTTGTAGCAGCATCAAGATCAAATGAGGCATTTCGTGCTCCAGTGGTGATTAATAACTTAAGATTGGGTAATCCATCCAACACAGTTTTTGTAAATGCTGTTCTTTCCCTTATTCCTACAATTATTTGGTAATCATATAGTTTCTTTATGAGTTCTTGTTCGTTAGATATATGTTGATTAAAAATGGTTAGTGTAATAAACGAAGGAAGACTTTTATCAATTTCCATCTTATTGAAAAAATCGTGGTAGTCGTCAAGTATTACCATATTAAGTTGTTCATTAGTTTGCATAACTATAATATAAATCAGTAATTCTATTGTATCAAGATTAGAGCATATGTATTATGTAGATAAATTTTCAATCGTGAAGGAAGGTTAGGACTTTTACTATGGTAGCTACTAGATTTGAAATCATTTCTCGTAATCCAATTGGAGACGATTCTTTACATGAGGACATAGGTGAATATGAATTTATTACTGGACGTTTATTTTATTCAGTGGATCCCAAACATCCTGATAGTAAATTAATAGCTGATATTGATTTAATTCCTACAAATAATGAAGGTAAAGTTGAATTTTCATCAGATATTCAGTTATTAAAACCAATAACTATGAAAAACGATTCAAACTTATTTTTTGATGTTGTAAATAGGGGGAATAGAACAGTTTTAGCTTTCAATAATGCTGAACAAAGAGTATCAAATGAAGACCCACATTTAGGTAATGGCTTTCTAATGAAAAAAGGCACTGTAGTAGTTTTTTGTGGTTGGCAAACTGATGTACCTGAAGGAAGAATAAGGCTTCATGTACCTGAGGCATTAGACAAAAATGGAGAGCAATTAATCGGCCAAACATATCAGCAATTTGATATGGGGGAGGATTCTTATGAGCTATTGCTTTCAGATAGACAACATAATCCTTTACCTACAGCAAATTTAGATGATGAAAATGCCATTTTAATTGAACGTGATTGGCCTGATGGTCCCATTAAAAATATACCTAGAAATGAATGGTCTTTCGCTAGGTGGGCAGATGGAGAAGAAGTAAGAGATTCAAATTATATATGTTTACCCAAAGGGTTTGAATCAGGAAAAGTGTATGAGATTATATATAATACTGTTGGTGCACCTGTTATTGGTTTAGGATTTTTGGCAATGAGAGATTGTTCTAGTTTTTTCAGATATGCCACGTTAGCACAAGGTAACCCTTGTGCTGGGAATATTACTAAGGCCTATGCATTTGGGGCCTCACAAAGTGGGCGGTTTGTTAGAGAGTTTGCCTATTTAGGATTAAATATTGATGAGGAAAGTAGAATTGTATATGACGGTTTACTTCCACATACTGGAAGCTCCCGTTTAGGTGAATTTAACATGAGATTTGGTCAACCTTCGAGTAATCATATGAGAAATGTTGGAAATGTAAAAGCTCTTGCATATGTTGAAACCTTGGACCCTATTTCAGATATTAAAGATAGTTTGTTATGGAGACTAGAATCTAAAAATGCAATGCCCAAAATTATTGCGACAAATTCTGATGTTGAATATTGGTGGAGTGGAGCTTCTTTAGCACATACGGATGCTACAGGATCTATTGATGTCAATCCTCCTGAAGATGTTAGAGTTTATCTTTTTTCAGGAACAAAACATGGCGCAGGTTCTCTACCACTTACTACAACACCAGCTCCTGAAGCATTAAGACAAAAACATTTTTCAAATACAATCGATTATCGTCCTTTGCAAAGGGCAGTTTATGATAATTTAGATAAATGGGTAAGGGATGGAATAGAACCACCTGTTAGTCAATACCCAAGGATAGACGATAAGACCGCAGTTACTAGAGAAAGTCTTATGGAATCTTTTGAAAGAGTCCCAAAGATAGGATTTTTAAAGGCTCTCCCAGTTCGACAAAGACTATCATATGGAAGCAATGTTGATAAAGGAGTTCATCAGTATCCTGCTGTTGAAGGTGAACCATTTGGAACCTTAGTTTCCGCACTAGATAAAGACTGTAATGAGATTTCTGGTGTTAGACTTCCTGATTTACAAGTACCATTAGGAACTCACACAGGTTGGGCACTTCGGCATGCAAATATTGGTGGCGAAGGTCATTTTATGCCACTTCAAGGTTCAGTCATACCTTTTCCACGTACAGAAACAGAGAAAGAAGAAGATGGGGACCCAAGAGATTCTATAGAAAAAAGATATTCCTCTAAAGATGATTATCTCACAAAGATAAGAAGTTCTGCTGAGTCTTTAGCAGCTGAAAGATATATCTTGTATGAAGACATTGAAGGTATAGTAAATGGCGCAAGCGAAAGATGGGAAGCAATACAGTCCCAATAATCTAAATTTATTATGACAACAGAAGAAATAATCATTGTAATATTTCGTACACTTGGTGCTTTCCCTGTTTTAATTAGTCCCCTTTGGGGTGCATTACTAGTAATCATTATTGATTTTTCTGATCTATTTTTAATGAATTACATAGATTTAGGTGGTGTAAGTAATTATCAATTATTAGATAAATTTCTTGATTTTATCTATATGATTACTTTTTTTATAGTTTTGTTTCGCTTCAATGTACAAGCTAAAAAAATAGGTATTATTTTATTTTCATATCGTATAGTTGGTATGATTCTCTTTGAGATTTTTCATAAACGGTGGATTTTGTTTTTGTTTCCTAACTTCTTTGAATTTTGGATTATCGTTATAGCATTACTTCGCTTATATAAAGATGATTTACAAATAACGAAGAAAAATGTAGGGTTTTTAATTATTCCTATTATGAGTATAAAATTGTTACAAGAGTATGTATTACATGTTAACAAAATTTTGGACAATTATACTTTAGTTGAAATTATCGAAAAGATAAAATTTTAGATATAAACGAAAGGTTTTTTATAGATGGATAGTTCCTCAACAGATATTCAGCATTTAGTGGAAACATATCTAAAAGATTATAATATTGCACATGAAATAATAGAAATTGATCCTGATTTTGCAGATACAGCAGCATTTTGTGAAAAATATAATTACCCTGTAGAAAATAGTGGTAACACAATTATTGTAGCTTCAAAAAAAGAACCCAAATCTTTTGTTGCATGCTTAGTTCTTGCTTCATACAAACTTGATGTAAATAAAACAGTTAGAAAGTTAATGGAGGTCTCTAAAATATCTTTTGCCTCTGCAGAAGATACTAAGAATCTTACAGGAATGATGATCGGTGGAGTTACTATTTTTGGCTTACCATTGAATTTGCCTATTTATTTAGATGATAAAATATTTCAATTAGATTATGTGATAGTTGGTTCAGGTAATCGTTCAACAAAAATAAAAATAAATCCAGAAGAGTTAAGAAAAATTCCTAATACTATAGTGATTTCTAACCTATCTTATTAAGCCTTTGCACGAATAGAATTGAAATATTACACATATCTGTTATAGTAGTTATGTTATATTTGGAATATAGGATTTAAAAAGGTCCTAATTAGGAGAAAGAATGAATATTTATTGCGCTAATCTACCATATAGAAGTAGAGATGAAGATTTAGCAGAAATCTTCAGTGAATATGGTGAAGTTGTTTCAGCTAAAATCATATTAGACCGTGAAACAAATCGATCACGAGGATTTGGTTTTGTTGAGATGAGTTCAGATGAAGACGCTAAGAAAGCTATCGAAGAGCTCAATGGAAAAGAAGTTGATGGCCGATCACTCGTCGTTAATGAAGCTCGACCTAGAGCACAACAGTAATAAGACTTAATTAAAAGTAATTATTTTCTATTTTTTGCCTCTGCCCTTTTAGTATGGAGAACAGGTTCGGTGTATCCGTTTGTCGTTTTCCTACCCAAAAAGACTAAGTCTAGGGCAGCTTGGAATTCTATACTTGAATCGAAATTCTTAGACATAGGAATATAATTGTTATCGTCCTTGTTTTGATCATCGACAATTTTTGCCATTTTCTTAAAAACAGTGATTACTTCTTCTTGACTCGTAATATTATGATATAACCAATTGGATATGTGTTGGCTAGATATTCTAAGTGTCGCTCGATCTTCCATCAATCCTATATTATTTATGTCAGGAATTTTAGAACATCCAATACCTTGTCCCACCCATCTGGATACATACCCCAATATTCCCTGAGCATTATTTTCTAATTCTTGAAGAATTTCACTTTCAGAAAGTTTTTTATCCATAAGAGGTGGAGTTAATATCTCATCTATATTTATGGAATCTCTTGTTGAAATATCTTTTTGAATCTGGTTTACATTAACCATATGGTAATGAATTGCATGGAGGGCTGCTGCAGTAGGAGATGGAACCCAGGCAGTGTTAGCACCGGATTCAGGATGAGATATTTTAGCTGCCATCATCGCTTTCATTTCATCTGGCATAGCCCACATACCTTTTCCTATCTGTGCTATACCAACTAGTCCTGATTCAATACCAATGTCAACATTTTGGTCTTCATATGCTTTTATCCAAGGTTGATTTCGAATTTCACCTTTGGGTAATACGGGACCTGCTTCCATACTAGTATGTATTTCATCACCTGTTCTATCCAAAAATCCAGTATTAATGAAAATTATACGTTCTTTGGCTTCATATATACATTGTTTAAGGTTAACTGTAGTTCTTCTTTCTTCATCCATTATTCCAATTTTTAAGGTATTGTTTTCTAAACCTAGTGCTTCTTCAATTCGTTCAAATAATTTTACTGTAAAGGCTACTTCATCAGGACCATGCATTTTAGGCTTAACAATATACATACTCTTAGTTCTGCTATTAGAATATTTGGTTTTACCATTTATATCATGTAATGCTGCAAGAGATGTGATCATTGCATCAAGAAACCCTTCCGGTATTTCTTCTCCATTTTGGTTTGTAACAGCATTAGTATACATATGAATACCAACATTTCTTACTAACAATAAACTTCTACCATGGAGAGTTAATTTCTCCCCTTTAGGTGTTTGGAAATTTTTATCAGGGTTAAGTGTTCGATTAATAACGTTGCCATCTTTTTCTAAAGTTGAAGTGCAAGTTCCTTTCATTAATTCATTCCAATTTCTGTAAGCTATAACTTTGTCAAATACATCAACTGCTGCTACAGAATCTTCAAAATCTTGTATGGTAGTTATGGCAGATTCAATTAGGACATCTTTAATACCTGCTGAATGTTGTGTACCAATTGGATGATTTCTGTCAATTTGAATTTCAATATGAAGGCCATTATTTTTTAGCAATATACTAGTTAATTTCTTTTCATCATTTTCAATATAACCTACAAAGTTTGAAGGATTTACCAAACGTGTTTCATGTTCGTTGCTCAGTGTTATAACTAGTTCTTTGGAATTATCATTACCTTTAAGAGAAAAGTTTGAAGCATGTGCAAAACTTGCGTTTTGCAGACCAAATATTGAGTCAAGTAGAATTGAACAGTAAGCTACTACTTTGGCTCCTCTATGAGGGTTATAACTCGTACCTTTTTCACCATTATTTTCTTCAGAAATAATGTCTGTACCATATAAAGAGTCATATAAACTCCACCATCTAGCATTAGCAGCATTTATAGCAAATCTAGCATTATCAACTGGTACAACTAATTGAGGGCCTGCTATAGATGAAATTTCCTCATCCACATTAGTTGTAGTAATTTGAAAATCTGGAGCATCTGGTGCTAAATATCCGATGCTTTTTAAGAAAGTTTTATATTCTTCAATATTAAATTTATTTGTCTTTTGATTATTGTGCCAAGAATTAATATTTTCTTGAATCTCTGATCGCTTATTTAGCAACAAGCGATTATCAGGTTCTAAATCATTTACGATAGATCCAAATGCTGTCCAAAATTTATCTGAGCTTATCCCAGTATCTGGAATAATTTCTTGGTCAACTAAATCGTACAAAGGCTTAGCTATTTTTATATTTTTGATTTCGATATACTCAACGTTCATAGGTAACTCTTTTTATTTGTATGGGACAATTAATTTCCTAGACTATACCAGTGTTATTTACTAAGCTCAATCATTTAGATCATTTTTTTATTACAATCGATACATTGTGTATTTAGTTTCATATCATTCTTATAGATGTTAAGCTCTGATAAAAAAACTCCTTGGGGGAATTTTGATATGTCAGAGCTATATTCTTTTTCAGCACATTTACGGCAAAGGATTCCACCACCAGGTTTGTACCATATCAAAGTTTCTTCCATTTGGTTTACTGATCCTCACCTATAAATTCTAACCAGTTTCCTTCAGGATCTGCTGCATAACAGACACCGCGTTTCTTCCCTTCAGGATTAATAGTATATATAGGTTCAGTTACAAACTTTATACCTTTTTGGGATAATGTTTGATATATTTCAGATATACTATTTACATTGAAACAAATGTGAGAAGCTCCTAATTGGTTTCTATTCAAATGTCCTTCAGGGCTTTTGGGGTTTATAAAATAAACTAGTTCAATTAGATGTTCACCTCCAGCACCAACAAAAACTAATTTTCGTTTTGCATCTGGAAAGCCTGTGTGATCTCCAGTAGGAGGTGCTATACTATCGACCTCTCTTTCTACTTTTAACCCTAGCACGTCACAATAAAAGGATTTCATTTTTTCTATATCATGTACTATAAATCCACTATGATTTAATCCTGTTATCATCTTTATTTATCCCTTAGTAATTAATTCGAGTTTTTGCATTGAACGTAATATTTTAGGTGGATCCATTCTACTACCGTAGTCTGTATACGCAACTTCTGCGACATATATATCACCTTTTGAATCTACTGCAATGCCATGAGGAGAGAAAAATCTTCCAGGTTGTTCACCATAACTTTCTCTTCCGACTCTTGCAATTAATTCTCCTTTGGTGTTTAAGATACTAACTCTTGGTCCCAGATCCATACCAATATCGTTAGTTCCTATACCACAGAAGTACTCACCGACATAGACTATATCTGTATTATTTTCATTTTTTATACTTAGTGCTGCGGCTCTGGAAAGGTTACCAAATTGTGTTTCATATCGGCCGTTAGAATCAAAGATTTGTATCCTATGATTTTCTCGGTCTGCTATATATAACCAGCCTTCACTATCTATCGCTATATCGTGAACTATATTAAATTGTCCATCACTTGTACCTGATTCTCCCCAGGAAAATAAGAGTTTTCCATCTGGTGTGTATTTATGTACTCGTGCATTTGAATATCCATCAGTAACGTATATATCCCCATTATTTGGATCGATTGCGACCTTAGTTGGTCTATTAAAGGGTATTCCGCTCATTTTAGGCGCGGGTTCGTTAGGTGTACCAAGCATCATTAATAGTTCTCCATCTGGTGTATACTTTCTTACAGTACTGTCTCCATTATCCACTAAGAAAATATTTCCATCCGGAGCAACTGTGACAGAGTGAGGATTAGTAAACAGACCTTCTCCCCAGGTATTAATTATTTTTCCAGTTGGATCCATAATAATAACTGGACACGTTCCTCGGTTAAATATCCATACATTATCCGAATGATCAACAGCTACAGAAGTTGCTTCTTTGTAAGTCCATCCCTCGGGTAAATCACCCCAATCATTACCAGAGAGTTTATACTGATATTTACCTTCACCAAGAATCACCGATTCACTATTTCCGCTAGTACCTATATGACCTTCAGTTCTTAACCCAAATTCCCAATCATTATTTTGGTTTGTCATAAAAATCTCCTATTGTTATTTTAATTAATTTCTGAAATTTTTACTTTCCTATTTTCTTTTGTTGAAATATTAATAGCTTCAATCATTTTATGGCGGATTAATGCATCATTAAAATCTGGTGTTGGTTTTGTTCCATCAGTGACATTTTTGCCAAAATCTATCCACATTTGTGCAACATTAAATGATGGAGTGTTAAATACGGTTTCTGGTGCTGTAATAAGAGTATCAGGAATATCGATAACTGATAATTCTTTATCATCTTTTTGCCCGCCTAGCAACGTCATTCCTCCCATTTGTGCAGAACCATCTGTTTCTAATACTAAAGTACCTTCTTTCCCATAAACTTCCATTTTCATTCCACTTCCATGATATGGGATACTTGCTGTATGAGCAGATACAATTGCTCCGCTAGAAAGTACACCATTTATTGCAATATTATCTGGTGATGTCACATCAACATATTTCTTTGTATCGGTTTCATACCATTGTGGTACTTGCGTCGTCACAGTTGCAGCTAGTTCTTCAAATTCCCCTAGACTCATACACAATGCATCAATCGCATGCCCGAAAGAAATTGTTAGAGTATTAGCTCCAAGGGCGATATCTTTTTGCCATGTTCTATCTGAAGGCCTGGTTAAAACACCTGAATTTATTACTTTTAGATTGACTGATAAAACTTCTCCAATAAATCCGTCATTAATGAGCTTTTGTATGTATAAATGTTGAGGAGATTGTCTAGCTTGTAAACCAACTAATGTTGGTACATTTTGTGTTTTTGCAAGCTCAGCCATATCTTTAGCTTGTTCAAGGTTTGAGCCAAGTGGCCATTCAGTATAAACAGGTTTTTTAGCACGTAAGACGTCCATTGTTAGATCGTAATGTAAAGGGACTCGTGTTATGACGCCTATCATATCTAATTCTGGATTAGCAAGTAATTCATGATGATTCCAATACGCCAAAGGGACATCGTATTTTTCAGCAGATGCCTTTGCTGTAGATTCATGGGCGGTACATATTGCTGCAAGTTCAATATTCGCTAATGATTTCAATGCAGGGATATGCGCTCTTGGCGACCAGCCATAAGAGACATTTGCCCCAATTAATCCTACTTTTAATTTTTTGCCTTCCGCCATTATTTTTTCCTCCTAAATAAATAAGTAATGATAGTTTTATCTTCCCATTCTAATCCCATATATTTATCAACTTTAAATAACTTCGTGAAACCAGCCACAACAAAAAGTATGGGTATAAGCAATCCAATTAACCAACTAAGGTTTACGATTCGTATATTGTCTATTCGGTGGGAATAATAATAAAAGCCAAACATCCATATTATCAATAATATAGAACCTATAATTAGTAACAAATTACCAATTATTATTTTATGTTTTGATTTATCAGACAAAGTATTTGTTTTTTATAAAATCACAGAGTATCATTTCAGAATTATAAACTAATTCTCTTTCACTTTTTATATAAAAAGTGTCCTCAAAAATAGAAATATTTAAGGTATAAGTTGGAAGAAACAAAAAATATTACTACTGTTAATATTGATAAGATTACTTTCAGTTATGGTAAAAGGAAAATATTTGATAACTTTTCATTAAAAATACCACATGGAATAAGTTTAGGCCTTTTAGGTGGAAACGGGTCTGGCAAGACTACTTTAATGAAATTAATAGCAGGTTTGGAAAAGCCTAAATCAGGGAATATTAGAATTCTTGATCACGATTCAATCCATAGAGTTCGATCAAAAATAGGTTATATGCCACAACAAAACACGCTTTACAATGATTTATCTGTATTCAATAATATTGATTTTTTTGCGTGTATGTATGGATTACATAATAAAATAATACGTAAAGAATCAGTAGATGAAGTTTTACAAACAGTTGGTTTATTTGAAAGAAAAAAAGATGCGGTTTCAACCCTTAGTGGAGGTATGCAACGAAGGGTGAGTTTAGCATGCGTATTAGTACATCAACCAGACTTATTATTATTAGATGAACCTACTGTTGGATTAGACCCTGATGTTAGAGTTCAATTTTGGGAATATTTTCAACAACTTACAGATCAAGGCAAAACCTTGTTTATTACAAGCCATACTATGGATGATGCTATGCATTGTGATCGTCTTATATTTGTAAAAAATGGCAATATTATCGCAGAAGATTCTCCTCAAGGACTTATTTCAGCTACTGGAGATCCTAGTGCTACTCTTGAAGATTCTTTTCTTTATTTTAACTCCATGGATGAAAATAATGACGATTATTAGAACAATTGCTATTACAAAACGAATAGTCAGACAAATTATTCATGATCATCGTTCTATAGCAATGATTTTTATCGCCCCCCTTATTGTAATGTCATTAGTTGGAGCTAGTTTTAATAAAAATCCGGAGCTTTTAAATTTTATTGCCCCAGCACTAATATGTACATTTGTTCTATTTTTTACATTTATATTGACAGGTATTAGTTTTCTGAGAGAAAGAGCTCAAGGTACTTTAGATAGGTTATTAACAACACCTGTAGGGCGTGCTGATATAATGTTCGGCTATTCATTAAGTTTCTTTTTCTTTGCGTTTATTCAATCAAATATTATTCTTTTTTTCACAATATTTGTTTTAGATATTTCATATCAAGGAGAAATATGGCATATGTTTGTTGTAGTAATACTTATGGCAATAGTTGCAGTTAATTTAGGTGTTTTTATATCAACATTTGCTAAAAATGAATTCCAGGTTATTCAGTTTATTCCTCTATTGTTAGCACCTCAAATATTTTTATCAGGTGTTATTCAGCCAGTTGAAAATTTACCCGATCCACTACAAAATATTTCTGTAATTCTGCCTTTAACTTATGGGGTAGAAGGCTTACGGTTAATAATGATAGATGGATCAAATCTATCTCAAGCTAGTAGTGAAATACTTGCTTTAGTTATTTTTGCTACTGTTTTTGTGTCTTTAGCTACTTTAACAATTAAACGTTAATTTCGTTAGATAATTAAATGCTTATAACTAAGAAAAGCTAATAGGCCGAAAAAAAACAATATTCCAAAAAAAACAAGAATCATACAGCCTGTTTCAGCAAATTTCATAGATATCCTTTTTTATATTACTAATCCACCTAAACCCACTAAGCCTCTTGCATGTTCAATTTCTCCGACATGTCTAAATCCATGGGTTAAACATAAGTTAAATAAACCTCTCCATACTGTCATCGGGGGGATGGGTTTTACTATTATTTCTCGCTCATGTAGTTCATTTATATCAATATTTGAAAGTAAATCCTCTGTCGATTTCCAAACTTGTTGCTGGTATTCAGCCCAAAGTGCTATGTTTGATATAGTAACTTCTTTAGCTTGTTCATAAGTCATTCCGGTACCTTGAGATGTTCTATGTAAATTAAACGAAATATTGTATTCATTAGTAAGCCAAATGGTATTTTCTTTTTTTATTACGTAGTTGATTACATTATCTTCTGTTCTTACATAATGCCAAAGTGAAAAAAAAGCACTTACTCCTCCTTCATGGGGCCAGTAATTCCATTGTTGAGGTGTCATATCTCCTACAGCTTTATCTAAGAGATTATGCATGCTTTTAAGACCAGATTTTAGTATTTGTATTTCATTCATATTTTCTTCATTTCTGTATATATTTGATTTTAGCATAGATATAGTTTGTTTACAGTTTACATTTAAGACTGTATAGTCCCCTTCATAAGTCTTGTATTTATCAAGATAACTCTGAAAGGAGCTAAGAAATGGATTCAAAAGGAACAGGCTTGACTTTAGCTTTGGGAATATTGGCTGCAATAGCTGGATATGTATTGTGGCAAACCACACTTGGATTTGATACTAAAGTCGATGATGTACATACTATATTGGTTAATAGTGCATCGGGTAGCACTAGTATACAAATTGCTTCAATATTAATTGTATTGGGTTTAACTATCCATGCAGCTGGGTTGATAAGTACACGAGGCACAGTTTCAAGTACAAGTGAAACATTAGGTATAATTTGTATTGCTACTTCAATCGTAGTTTGGGTTACATCTAGTGGTTTAGGCATAGCTTTATCAGAGATGGGTGAGAAATACGTTGCAGCTTCAGCTGGAGCTGCTGCAGGAGATGCTGCATCAGCTGCTGCTGTTGGTAGTATCACAGTTGCTGGAGGATTTATACAATCAGCAAATGTTGCTGCAAATACTTTTGGTGGATTATTGGCAGGTATTGGTTGGGTTTTCATGGGTATTGCTTATAGAGGAAGCGACGTAAAAGGTGCTATCTCTTTTATTCCTTTAGGATGGTTAGCATTAATTCAGGGATTACTTTTAGTAGTGATATCTCTCATAATTAATCCATTGGTAGGTATAGATACTGGAAATCAAATTTCTGGTATAAGTTTTATACTTATTGTCCTTTGGTCTGTTTCTAGAGGCGTTGCTTTGGTTCAAGAAGATAATTAGTTTTTGTAAAGTTATTAATAAAAAACCCTCTCTAATTCAGAGAGGGTTTTTTTATACCTAAATTTGTAATCTACGATCTAGAAAAATCCTTCTTCATTGAATACTTCAGCAAGAATTGATATACCTTCAGTTATTTCTTCGGGTGAGTTATGGCTAAAGGTTAATCGGAAAAAATTTCCTCCAGTTCTATCAGCTCTGAAAATTTGTCCAGGATTGTAGGAAACACCTCTTGATATAGCTTTATCATATGTTTTCCATGTATCGCATCCTGGAGGTAATTCAACCCATATAATCATTCCACCTGCTGGAGCATTCCACTTACAAACAGAAGGAAAATATGTTTCTAAAGATCGAAGCATTGCGTCTCGTTTATTCTTAAGGGATTGAGCAACACCTTTGACATAACTATTTTTATTTTCGCGTAAATATTCATTTACTACCATTGATGTTAGGTGGCTTGGACCTGTTCCAAATCCAATTCTACTTAAGGTTTCTCTTGCTTCTTCAGGAAACATTGTAAATCCCAATCGTAAGGCACATCCCAGAAGTTTTGTGTAGGCAGAAACATATAAAACATTTTCTCCACCATCCATACCTATCATGGAAGGTGGTAGTTCTTCACCATCAATTAGAAAATCAGCATAAGATTCATTTTCAATAATCGGAATGGTGTATTTATTTGATATTTTTATCATTTCTTCTCGTCGTTTATGAGAAAGCGTAATGCCAGTAGGATTATGGTAAATGGGAATTGTGTAAATAAATTTAGGTTTATTTCCTTCAGCAATTTTCTTTATGATTTCTTCTTCTAAGATATTTGTATCCATACCAGATTCATCCATTTTTATATGAACAGGATTTGCTCCTTTTCGAAGAAACATATTTAAGCTACCGTGATAGGAAAACTCTTCCATCATGACAACATCTCCATTATCAATAAAAGCATTTACTAGTGTTTCTATAGATCCACCAGCCCCACTAGAAAGAAATATGTTTTCTTCATCTAATTTAATATTGCCCCTATGTGCTTTAAGGTCTTTTGCGATGAATTCTCTAAGTCCTTCGTGTCCCAAAGAAGGTGGATATGAAGCTAGATCTAAACCCTCTTTCCCTATTGCATTAGATGCACTATATGCCAAATCATTAATTTCCATAGCCTCTGGGTCCGTGTAGGTTACTGAGAATATATATTTCACATTTTCAGAGATACCAGGAGGCATATCTATAGCTTTAGGTATCGATTTAGAAGCAAGTTCATTAAAATTTATTGAAGCCATTCTCGGTTCCCTTCAAATCTCTAAAACATTTATTGTGGGGTTCAATTATCACATGCAGTATAGCATCAAATTTACCCAAATGGTATTATAGATTTCATATACAAAAAAAGGATTAATATATATGTTCAGACTTCATACTTTTGTGATAATTCTTTCAATTATTGCTGTGTATTTTACTAAGAATATATTAAATGAAATATTTCCTAATAGTAAATTAACTTCACTATTTAATTCGATTAATTCTTTGAGCAAAGGATTTATTCCTCTAGTATTTTTTGCAGGACTTTTATGGATAATATTATATTTGTTATATGGAGAATCACCGTATTAATCTTATGAGTAAAAAAAGTTTTTATCTTATATTGGAATCTTTCTTCTGGGCTTTAGGGGCTTATTTTATTTATGATTTTTCCCGTCCCTCAGAATTAGGATTACTGTTTGCTTTTATGGTAGGTCAATTTTTTATACTTCCATGTGTATGGTTTGCATTATTTTTCCGTAGGAAACGAAAAGAATTAAACTTTTAGGCATATTTTACTAACGACGAATACCTATAACATCTGGTAGTTCATTGACCATGGTACGTATATGTTCAATAGTAGTGCCACAGCATCCACCAATGATTTGTACGCCGCTTTCAACCCAATTGCGACAATTTGCAGCAAAAACTGTTGGTTCAACTTCACGGCTAATTCCTTTTCTTACCTCAGAGGAAGTTTCGGGGTACACCATGACCGGTCCCTGCCAATGGTCAAATACTGTTGAGAGTCCTACATTTGTTGTCTCTATTGTGCTGTGCATAATACCCATTACTTGGGGTTGAAAAGATATCATAGCCTCAATCAGTGTGTCATAGGATTTGTCTTCTGACTTGAGGTGATTTGGTGAAAGTCTAGTGGCTGGTTCTTCAAAATGTTGGTTCCAAGCAGAAGCACTACCATCATCAAGAAGGGTACAGCTAGTTCCAATCCACACTGGTAATCCTGTTTCGATAGCAGCAGTAATTGCTAGACTTGATCGATCAATATCTCTCATCATCTCCATTAGGATCAGATCTACGCCAGAATTTGCCAGAGTTTGTGCTAACTCTCGGTAGTTATCTAATTCTTCTTCTGGTGTTGGAAGAAATCGTGGGTCAGGACTTACAGTACCTGGAATCCAAGCAAGCATATTAGACATAGAACCAGCAATTGCAATAGGTCGTTCAGGTGACACATTGTTTACAGCTTGGTGGGCTAACTCTACTGCTTTTGCAGTGATACTGACAGTTTCATCAGCAAGTCCTGCACCAGCTAAAACCTGGCGATTAGTAGAAAAAGTGTTAGCTGTTATTACATCTGCTCCTGCACGAATATATTCTTCATGGACTTTACGAACTATATCAGGGTGAGTTTTGTTGGCAACTCCACACCAAGCTGAGGAATTCATCTCAGCGCCCAATCTTGCTATTTCACTACCAGTTGCTCCATCGAGCACAATGATTTCTTTATTCCTTAGTTTATTGTCGAGAATCATAGTAAATCCTTCCAAGTACCTCGAATAAATTACAGGTTAGTATAAATACATTGTAAATTAAAAGCATAATAAGGCTTTATGAACATAATTAATAGATCATGAATATTGATGAATCTAATCAAGAAAATATTACAAATACAATGTTTTATTATGAAAGTAATTTTTCTTGGCCTCCTGATGGTAATAAAGTTGCTTTCACACATATCTGAGACAAAATTAACAATTGAATTTAACTGTTCCATAAATACTATTCGGGCAAGGTAGATAAGATGCTATGTTATAATAGAGCTAAGTTAAATTTATCAATTTATCAATGAAATTTATGAGAGGTCACGATGGATGCTTTAGGAATATTATTACTACCTATAATTATATTACTTTTATTCAATACAATTTTTACTGTACAACAACAAACGTTTAAAGTAGTCGAAAGGTTTGGTAGGTATAAACGAATTGCTCGGCCGGGTATAAATATAAAAATCCCTTTTGTAGACAAAGCCAGTAAAGCTGAAAGTATGCGTATTCGACAATTGGACGTACCCGTGGAAACAAAAACGGAAGATAATGTTTTTGTAAGAGTATCTATTTCAGTACAATTTGTTATTTTAGAGGAAAAAGAATTTGAAGCATTTTATCGTCTTGATAATGCAGAACAGCAAATTACTTCTTATGTATTTGATGTAGTAAGGGCAAGAGTACCTCTCCTAAGCCTAGATAATCTTTTTGAGAAAAAAGATGAAATAGCAGTAGCTGTTAAATCTGAGCTTGATGACATTATGGTTCAATTTGGGTATGGAATTGTTAAGGCTCTAGTTACTGATATTGATCCTGATGCAAAAGTAAAAGCTGCAATGAATGAAATTAACGAAGCACAACGTTTAAGAGTAGCTGCTACCGAAAAAGGAGAAGCAGAAAAAATAATTATTGTAAAACAAGCAGAGGCTGAAGCAGAAAGTGATGCTTTAAGAGGGTTAGGAATAGCTAATGAACGTAAAGCAATTATTGATGGATTGAAAGAATCAATTGATGATTTTCAAAAAAGTATTTCTGGAACAGGTCCAATGGAAGTAATGAACTTAGTACTATTAACTCAGTATTTTGATAGTTTAAAAAGTATCGCATCTGCTCCAAATACCTCAAGTATTTTTATACCACACTCTCCTAGTGCCATGTCGGATTTTTCTGATCAAATGAGAAATGCTATTATGCAAGCAGGTCAAATTACCGATAGTAAAGAAGAGTAAACTGATATACAATCTGGGCATAAATGAGAGCTATAATTAATTCTCATTATAATATTTCTAGGAGGACTAATGTCAGTAGTAAGGGTTACATCAATAACTTTTGATTCAAATGAAGCAGCAGAACTTGTAGTGAAAGCATATGCAGAAAATGCACCAAATGATTTTCCAGAAGCTGAGCAGCTTTTAGGGATTCATGCTGAAGGGAATATGTTTATAGCAGTATCTTTATATGCCGATAATGCGACGATGGAAAGAGCAACAGCCACACGAGCAAAAGCATTGGATTCTATTCAAGGAATTGTCTCAGTAGATGCAAAAGTAGGTACTGTAGAAATAAATCACACTAATTAACTGATTCGTATTCATAACTATTGATTCTAGGCGGTCCACAGAGTGGTGCACTTTTTATTATAGAGTAATTTTCTTGGTATGCGCTTGGTTTTTATATGGTCAAGATATGCCATTTTATGTCGTCCTATAGAGACTTATATAATATATAACTTAGACATTGTTAGCTTTAAAAAGAGGAAATTATGCACGAAAACATTGATCCAGAGATGAACACTATAGAAAACTTCAGACTTTTAGAAGATTCGCATTCTGAGTATGCAATGATCTGGAATACTTTATTTAAAGCGTCAAATAACGCATTGGAATGCAATAATGTAATTACTGAATTCTTGACGATGTGTGATGAAGCTAAGTTCCTTCAGGATCCATACAGACAATTGAATGATATGGACTATGATGAAAAACCTGATGGTACTATGGAAACTGGATACGAAAACACCCCATATTCAGATGATACAGATGATGAGGCATATATTATGTTATTAAGCTTAAGAGAGATGCTTCATACAGCATTAGCAGATATTGATAAGGTTATTCTACCTTAGAAACAATATACCCGTTATACCAAAATATAGAGACTATCTTAGTATGAATTAGTATATAATAAGATTGGCTTAGTACTAGGTAGCCTTACTACTGATGTTCGTACCAGATTAGGCTAATGACGGTATGAACTTGTACTGAGCCTTATGTAAGCTAAAGGTTTGTATATTACGAAAATTTAAAAAATCATCTGGCATTTTTACATGCTTGTATTTTCAACAACCTTTTGTTTAATACTAAAGTTGTACACTTAAATCAACGTTACCTCGGCAATATCTTCGTGATATAATTCCTCAAAACTATATATGATGATGGGGGGAAAAGATGTTATTTCATATAATTGCACAGCATGACCATATTACTTGCCCAAGAGTAAAAGAAGGTAAGGTTGTTGATTCATTTGAATCCGTGCCATTAGGTACAAATAACCCTTGGATGGATGGTAGTGAAAATGTGAAAGTTCATGGGGTTTGGGGCTATCCAGTTGGACATCGGGTATTTGCTGTCATAGAAGCAGATAAGTTCGAAGATGTGGTTAACCTTTTTGAATTTCATCTTGGTCAAGGACCCGTTGAAATTTTACCTGTTCGTGATGCCTTACAATCAAGAAGAAATGCATTATCACAAACAGCATCTACGTAGTAGTCATAGCCATTTAGTTGGTAATGCAGAAAAATACTCATTTATTAGTAATTACATACCTGAAAGCGTTAGCTGCTAGGTAGTAGTAATAGTATATATTATTGGCATTATGAGCATAGAACAAAAGAAAATACGTAGAGCAAGAAACCCTAGAGTTGATGCAATTTTAAATCTTGATGAGTCAAGAGAACCTAAAGGTCGATTACATAAACTGTGGGCAGATATTCTTTATGTTATTTTTCTTGGATGGATACCTACATTAGTTTGTATTACTGTTGTGTCAGTAGTTATGTTGCTGGTACTTTTTTTTATATAGTAAAGTTACAGACCCTTAATAGTTTAACTTCCACTATAATAAATTTGTCCTATGGTATAATAATAAAGCAGTTCTAATCAGTTTCTTCTGCTTGTTTATATTGGGAAGCTGATTAGAGCAGCACCTCTTTTTTAGTGCTAAATTAGCATTCTACTATCAATGTTACCTCGGCAATGTGTTCGTGATATAATTCCTCGAAACTATATATGAGGAGCATCTGAAATGAGTGCAAAAAAGATTTTAATTACAGGAGTATCTGGGTTGGTAGGTTCTCTGTTAGCCGTTTCTTTGAAGGGTGAATATGAGGTGTCGGGAGTAGATTTACAAGATTCAGTTCATGTACCCACTATGAAAGCAGATTGTACGATTCTTGAGGAAATTTTGCCAGCCTTTTCAGGTATAGATACTGTTATAGATCTTGCCAGTAACCCCAACCAATATAGTAAATGGGATGTTATTCATGATGTCAATTTGAAATGTACTTCAAATACTCTGGAAGCTGCAAGGGAGTGTGGGGTAAAAAGGGTTATATTTGCTAGTTCAAACCATGCTAGCGGTATGCATGAATTTGACAAGCCATATAGTCAAATTGTTGAGGGTGATTATGCGGGGATGCAATCTAACCAAATTCCGTTGATAACTACAGATATGCCAGTTCGGCCTGATGGGCCTTATGGAGTTGCAAAAGCATTTGGTGAGGCTGCAGGAAGATTTTATTCGGATCAATATGGGTTAAGTTGTTTGTCAGTTCGAATTGGAACACTTAATGTTGAAGGTAAGCCAATAAACCATAGGCAGTTTGCCACTCTTATCAGTCACTCTGATCTCGTACAGTTATTTCGAAAATGTATTGAGGCTCCTTTAACTTTGAAATATGGAATTTATTATGGTGTCTCAAATAATACATGGAGATTTTGGGACATTAAGAATTCTGAATCAGATATCGGTTATAACCCCCAAGATAATGCTGAAATATGGCGCAAATAATATTGAACAAAAATTAGTGATAAGAGTACATTACTAATCAAATAATTACGAAAACTAACCTAATCGTGAGTAAAAGTGATAATCATCCATAACCCTTATATAAAATAATATACAATTCAGTAAATTTTATATTAATATTCCAATTATCAGGATGGTAATCATTACTATGCATAAAATTTCTAAATTTCAATATAGAATATCAAAAGTATTTTTCTTTGCCCTAATATGTATTTTTGTTTTCATTACTACCAATACAAATGATTCCTCATAAATCAATAGATCGCTAATATAAATATGAAATTATTTTATACATACGAAAAAATAGCTTATTCCATACTATTTGTGGGAGCTTGTTTTATTACTTCTATTGCTATAAATAACAATAATATTTCTTATGCCCAACCAAATCTTAGCCATGATACTCCAATTATAGATTCAGCATCTACAAATGTTAATGAATCAGAACAATTCATCCTTCAAGCGAAAAGTTGCGAAGAAGTATATCAAATACCATCACAAACTAGTGGTGACAACTCATCATCAAATGCAGTTAAACTCTCTATTGGAAGTAAGTTAGATTTTAATGTTGGTGTTTATTGGCAAAGCTTTAAAAAAGATGAAATATTATATCTAAGTATTCCTGCCCAAAATTCCTATCCTGGTAATGGACTTTTAACCTACCCAATGCATTCATGGATAATACGAGATGAAAATGGGGATTGTATTGCAGGATATTATATAACATCAGAACAAGCAGAAAAAAGTAAGTCTTGGACTATTATGCTTGAACCTAGTCAAGAAGTAATATTTGTAAATACTGAATTTGAAAACTATATACGAAATAGAATTGGAAAAAATACAGGTACAATATTTCAAGAGGATTTGCTTGAAATAAAAGAGATAGAATTAGATGGTGTTGAATTTAAAAACTTACAGGATATTAGATATTTTCTTAATTTGAAAAAGCTTAAATTAGCAGATGCAGGTTTATACGCTTTAGATGGTATTGAAAATTTAACAAATTTAGAATGGTTAGATCTTCGATTTAACGATGTGGCTAATCTTGAGGGATTGCGTCAACTAAAAAAACTATCCCTAATACGTCTTTGGGAAAATAGCGTGTCTGATCTTACTCCTTTATATGATCTAAATAAACTTCGACAATTATATATCGATGGCAATAAGATTAAAAGTTTTGAAATGATTAAGCCCTTATTACCACAATTAAGGGGTTTAGGAATGTGTAACCTAAAGGAATTAGATCTCAATAGTTTAGATTTTAGTACTTTTTCTACCAATGCTCTATATTTGCAAATTTGCGATTTGAATCTAAATAATGAACATATTAAAAATATTTTTTCTGGTTGTATTGAACCTTGTTTTCCTTATCTCCGACAACTAAATCTAAGGGGTAATGATATTTCTAATATCGAACCATTATTAAATATTAGCGGACTAAAACTTCCTACGGATCAACTTGAACTGAACAATAATCTGATTCCAAGTCCTGATGATGACCCTCGTTATCAGGAAGATCAAAATCCATTGAAAATATTAGCAAGACGCGGTATTAAAATATCCTATGAAAATCAAAAAACTGGAACGATATCTGCATTAGATATAGAAAAGGAAGCAACAAATAAACCTGCTAATGCTGTTCTATTTACAGACTATTATCTTGATAAACTTGTAAGAAATGAAATTGGGAAACCTGAAATTGATACACGTGATTTTAAGATGGGTTATTTGCAACCACACCAATACTTAACTACAAAAGATGTTGCAGAAATTAAACGATTAGATGGAGAAAGTCTATATATCAAGGATTTAACAGGAATTGAGCACCTCACAAACTTAACCAATTTACGCCTTCCTCGTAATAATATTGATAATTTAAAACCTTTAACTGGACTGGAAAATTTAACTACATTAAATTTTGAAGACAACAATATTAAGGACCTGAGTCCGCTATCTGGTCTGAAAAACCTAACTACATTAAATATTGCAAACAACAATATCGAACATTTGGATGATCTTATGGAATTAAATAACCTTAAGGTATTAATTGCCACAGATAATGATATAGACACACTTGGATTACCCCCAAACACTCTTAAAAATTTAGAGATTTTATCAATAGGTGGTAATAATTTCAAAAATCCCGATGAATTATATGAATCTCTAGGTTTATTAGAAAGTATACAAGTTCTTGGGCTCGAAGACATTAGCATAATCGATAATATTGGATGGATGAATAATGATGTTTTTAATATAAAAAAAGGCGAACAAGGATTATATCGATTAAATATTGTGGGTACATCAATAACAGCTGTTCCGGAATTAAGCAATTTCAAAAACTTTGTGGACGGAATAAACACTAAAGAAATGATTTTATGGTCAGATTTTAACGCACCAACAACTAATGATTTACCAATCTATGATTGTTCGAACGCTCCATATGGTTCTCAAGTTGCTAGTACTTGTTGGGCAGATTCAGCTTGGCAGTGTTTATACCCAGATGGGCAATATGCTTATGACCGAATACAATCGCTTCCATCATCTGAAGAGGTTAATGGGGCAAGATTTTATGTTGATGGAGGCAAAGAAGCATACGAACTATATCTACAACTTTGTGATTTGCCCAGAATCGAACAAGAGGTAAAAATAAATATAATCTACACTGAACCACTATTTATCTACAATAGTGAATGCTTGACTAAAAATGCTTTGTCAGATATTAGTCTTTTACGTATTGAGTCTGATGATAATCCTGATCCTGATAACTGTGGTCGTAACAATAAAGTAAGTTCCGTAAATCAGCCATCCAACAACAGTTCTACCGAACAACCATCTGGCAATAGTAGTAATTTCATTTCCGATGTCCAGTTAGAACAAGCCATAATGCAAGAACTTGGATTTTCGTACGAAATGTTATCAGATCCTGATGCTCTTGCAGGAATAATTATAATCAATCTTTCAGGACGTGGTATTAATAATATAGATCTAATCAGTAGGATGACAAACCTTCAGGAATTAGATATATCCAACAACCTTATTCAAGATATTGGAGCATTAAAAGAATTGAATGCATTAGAGGTTATTAATTTGAATTCCAATCCCATTGATGACCTAAGTGCATTAAAAGATTTACCAAATTTACGTTGGCTAAATATGAGTCAATTAGCTACTACTAGTATTTCGGGTATGAGCTTTCGTGGAAGCCCAATAGAAACATTAATAGTAACAGATTCTGGTATGTCTGATGATAGTTTCAATGATTTTGATATTTTTTATAATTTAAAAGAGTTAAATGTATCAGGGAACAATATAACCAGACTTGATGTTTTAGGTGGATTGAGTAGTTTCGCAAATGGTGGAACAATCATTCTTAATAATAACAATATCAATGATTTAGGACCATTATATGTTAATCCTAGTATGTGTTGTGAATTATATTTAGAAGTTATGAACAATCCGTTGAACGAATACTCATACGAGACTATCTCAAATGAATTACGAAATCGCGGGGTAGATGTCGTCTTAGGAGAACCTCAATATATCAAAAAATCAACAAATGTTTTGGGAACTAATATTGAATATACTGGAAATGTTTTAGGAACTGATATTGGTTATACTGGTGGTGGTGAAGGAGATTCTTTCTATTATGAAGAAAAAGAAAATAGTAGAGGGTTTTTGTTCAATGTTGACAATACACCAGAATGGGCTACGGTTTTAGGGTTAACTGATTTCAATACACTACTAGACCCCACTGTAATAGCTATGTTGGGTATATTTATAACCTTAATGGGTACTATATCTGGGATGGTACGAGGAAGATAAAGACTTCCCACTTTTGACAACTTCTCGACCCTAGTTACATGCAAAGTTACATGCATTA
>JBJKVQ010000012.1:0-10165 GCA_045562575.1 Dehalococcoidia bacterium | reverse complement strand
ATTAGAATAGTTCCTGATCCTATTCTAAAAATAAAAGCACATAAAATAAAAAAAATAGACGATTCTATAAAAACATTAGCGTTAGATATGTTTGAAACACTACAAGATGCTCATGGTGTTGGTTTGGCAGCCAATCAAGTAGGTGTTTTAAAAAGAATTGCAGTTATTCAAACTTCTTTAGAAGATGAACCAATTTATATTATTAATCCAGAAATTACTGAAATGTCAGGCGAAAGAGAAGTAGAAGAGGGATGTTTAAGCGTACCAGGATATATTGGAAATATCTTTAGGTCAGAAAATGTAAAAGTAAAAGCACAAGATTTAGACGGTAAAAGAATAAAAATAGACGCTACTGGATTATTAGCACAAGCATTAGAACATGAAATAGATCACTTGAATGGTATTTTATATCTAGATCATTTAAAAAGTCATGAAAGCTTAAGAAAAATTACTGATGAAACTGACACGGATATTGAAGACGAAGAGGTAAGTGCCAAAGAGATTACCTCATAAAAGTGAAATGATAATGCCTAAAGATATTTTATATAGACATGTTACAGAGTTAATAACAACTACATACAAGGATTTCGCTATTTATGCTTGTGGAGGTTTTGTTCGAGACTTAGCATTAGGTATAGAACCCAAAGATTTAGATTTAGTCGTTTCTACTAATCCTGAAGTATTTGCCGATGAACTTTCAAAGATTCTTGAATCAAATTATTTTGTATTAGATGAGACAAGAAATATTTTTCGTATTACTTATAGCAGAAGTGATGTAATTTTAAATATCGATATTTCAGAATTAGTGGTATCTATAGAAAATGATGCTCTAACTCGTGATTTTACTATTAACACATTATATATTTCTCTAGACAAATTACTTGTTGAAAATCCCATACAATATATTATAGATCCTTTAAAGGGATTATCACATTTAAACCATAGAAAATTAATAGCAGTAAATGAAGATGTATTCAAAGATGACACCATAAGACTGCTTCGTGCAGTTCGTTTATCCGAATTTCTCAATCTAGAAATAGATAATCAAACTAAAAAACGAATTCGTGAAGATTCTAAATTAATACAAAATTGTGCGCCTGAAAGAGTCCATGATGAATTAATGGCTATTATGTCTTTTGATTTTGGTTCTATGAATGCAATAAACCAATTGAATAATTTAGGCTTGCTATTTAATTTAATTCCTGAATTAAAACTAGGGGTTAGTGAAGAACAACCTAAAGAACATTATTGGGACATTTTTGAACACAATGTACAAACAGTAGGGTATTTTGAAAATATCATTAATTCCAATAATATTGATGATTGGATCTTGGATCAAATCTACTGGGATTCACAGTTAAAAGATTATTTTATGAATCAAAGTATTTCAGGCTATTCAAGATACTCAGTAGTTAAATTAGCGTGTCTTTTGCACGATATAGGTAAACCTCATACTAAAACTATTGATAATGAAAGAATAAGATTTAAAGGTCATCATAGAGAAGGTGCAATATTATCTGAAGGTATACTCAAAAACCTTCGATTCTCTAAAAGACATATACGAGGAATTAGTATAATAATTGATCATCATCTTAGGCCAGGTCAGATGAGCCATGAAGGTCAGCTACCCTCAGACAAAGCAATTTATCGCTTTTTCCGTAGTTCAGAAGATTTTGCAATTGATACTATATATCTAAATCTAGCTGACTATTTAGCTGCTCGCGGTCCGCTGTTGGAAAAACAAGAATGGGTTGACTACGCAACAAAGGTGAATCATATTTATTTACAGGGTACAAAACAACAAGATGATCCAAAGTATGACAGACTTGTTAATGGTAAACAATTAATGCAAGAATTGGGCTTATCTTCTGGTCCTATTATTGGTACCATCTTAGAGGAAATTCAAGAAGAGGTAATTTCTGGTAAAATTACAGAATATGAAACTGCTATTCAATATGCAAAAAATATATTAAATAGGGAAATAAATAGATAAGGAAATGAGTTTTGTTAATTAATAGAAGTAATATAATTAGGTTACTAATGATACTTGTGATTGGTCTTGCTACTTTTGGAGCCTTATTTCCAAGTAAATGGGATTTAAATCTAGGGGACTGGACTTTTTCGAGAGGAAGTGATTCCTTACTTGGTATGAAGCTAGGTTTAGACCTTCAAGGAGGTAGCCATTTAATATACCAAGCAAGAGGAACAAAGAATATCGAAATTGAATTTTCAGATGTTCCTATTGGGAATACAATTAACGAGCGTATAGTAACTTTTCATTTAACAAACTTGTTAGATGCAGAGCAAATATATGCAAATATAGGTAAGATCAATAGCAATAATGAATTGAGTGTTGATTTAAAAATAAGAGAAACAAGCGAAATAATAAGTTTAGCAAATTATTTGCCAGCTATTGAAAGTCGTTTGGAATACAGAATATCTAATATTGATGAAATGTTATTTCCTATAGGAAGTGATCAAGATCTTGAAAATCTTAAAGAATTTACTTTTACAATTAAGTTTGCAGAAGAAAATCAAACTATACTACTTGAGCAATTTATTACAGAAATCTTTTCTAATTTGGGATCAAGTAATAAGAGTGTCAAAGTTAACGATGGCGGACTGGTAATTATAAATACCGAGTTGTCAACTCGAACCCCAGACGAGGATATATTAAAAAATGATTTGGAACTTTATATTGGCACAACAAGTAAATATATTGTTACCGATATTCCAGCAACTCCTACTGCTAATCAGATGGAAGGTGTGGTCGATATTATTAATCAAAGAGTTAATCCATACGGTGTTTCAGAGCCGATAATCCAATCAATGGATGGGGATAAAATATTAGTACAATTACCAGGATTAAACAATGTTGAAGAAGTCAAAACCTTAATAGGAAGAACAGCACAATTAAGATTTGTTGAACGTACATGTTTGGAAAATTACCGATTAGTTGCAGATGGTATAGAGTATTTCCCGTGCGATGTGAAAGAGAACCAGTCAGATCAGGAAACTGGTTTAACTGGGGATGATCTTGATCGTGCCTACGCTGGTACTCATCCTCAAACAGGAGCACCAATAGTTAATGTTGAATTTGATAGTGAAGGAACTAAGGTTTTTGCTGAACTTACAACAAAATTATCTGCTACAAGAGGAACTTCCTCACCTGATAGATTTGTTGTTTTCCTTGATGAGGAAGAAATTGTTGCACCTGGAGTTTCTCAACCTATATTCGGAGGATCTGCATTTATAGAAGGGCAAGCGTTCACATTTGATAGAGTTAATACTATAGCGATTCAATTGGAATCTGGTAGATTACCAGTGCCACTAGAACTCATTTCTGAATTAACAGTCGATGCTACCTTAGGCGCAGAATCATTGAGGAAGAGTTTAACAGCTGGTATTGCTGGACTACTACTTGTTCTTTTATTTATGGTTTTATATTATCGCGTAGCCGGTTTCATTGCAGCATTTAGTCTTATTTTGTATACAGCTATTGTACTAACACTGTTTAAATTAATACCTGTTACTTTGACACTTGCTGGTTTAGCAGGATTTATATTGTCTATAGGTATGGCAGTCGATGCTAATATATTAATATTTGAGAGAACTAAAGAAGAATTGCGATTAGGCCGTACCCTTTTATCATCAATTAATATTGGATTCAATAGAGCTTGGACCGCTATCAGAGATGCTAGCATTTCAACACTTATTACCAGTGCAGTTTTAATATGGTTTGGACAAAGACTAGGAGCGACTACGCTTGCTGGAGTAGGTACTACGTTATCAATAGGGGTACTGGTTAGTTTATTCACATCCGTATTTGTTAGTAAAGTTTTATTACAAATAATCAGTTCGACATTTTTTGGAAAGTGGAAATCTTTATTTTCGCCTGAAAATATTACAACATCTCGAGGGTAAATAATGGATATAGTAAAAAGAAGATTTTGGTATTTTACAATTTCGGCAGTATTACTCGTAATTTGTATAAGCTCTTTACTAGTTTCTCCCCGCTTAACATTGGGAATTGATTTTGCTGGCGGATCTACTTTAACTATAGTTTTTGATTCTGAAATTAAGGCTGATTCTGTTAGAGATAGATTAAATAAATTAGGCTTTAATGATGCAACTGTTCAACAAAGTGGAATTGATACAGTATTTATTCGAATGACTAAATTAGAAGAAGGAAATGAGTCTGTTGGGACAAAATCCGATCGTTTAGTAATAGAAGAAGATTTATCAAATCTATCAACAATTTCAAGTGTAGATGTTGCTACTGTTTCTGGGGTTGTGGCAAATGACACTGTGAATAATGCAATTATTGCGGTTGTTGTTGCTTCGGTTGGGATATTACTATATGTAACATATTCATTTCGAGGTGTATTAAATCCATTTCGATATGGTGTTGCGGCAATTGTTGCTTTAATTCATGATTCTCTTATTGTTTTGGGTTTATTTTCACTTCTCGGCAAATTTATGGGGTTAGAGATAAATGCAATGTTTATTCCAGGAATTTTAGTAGTAATTGGATATAGTGTAAATGATACAATTGTAGTTTTTGATAGAGTAAGAGAGAACGCCACAATAGATCCCGATAGACCTTTGTCAATGATTGTTAATGAGAGTATTACACAAACGATTGGCAGATCATTAAATACCAGTGTTACCCTCTTATTAACTATATTAGCGTTAATATTTTTAGGTGGAGAAAGTATACGTAATTTTCTCTATGTACTACTAATTGGGTTAGTCGTTGGTACCTACAGCTCTATATTTATAGCCTGCCAATTTTTGGTTATGTGGGAACAAGGTGAATTAAGATTGCCTTTTGGCAAAAAATCAAGATAATATTTTTCTAATATCTTCTGGTATGCTTTTTGATTTTTCTTTTATTCGATCATAGCTTACATATGTGTTTTCAATATAAGTTAGCAATTCCTTTTTTTGATTTATGATTTCGAATTCCATTATGAAACTTGAGTTTCCAATATTTTTTACTCCAGTATAAATGTCTAGAATTTCATCTAACCTAGCAGGTAATTTGTAATCAATATTTGAATGTACAATAACTGAATCAAATATATTTTCCTTACCTAATTCATAGATATTTAAATTTAAAGAGCGAAAATGTTCCTGAACTGCAATTTCGGACCAAACCATATAAATTGCATTAAATGCGATACCTTGCATATCGCACTCAGACCACCGTACTCGCAATTCAGTTTTTGATTTATAAGTATTCTTCTCCATTTTAATATTACCTTTTCAAACCATACATAAAGTGGTGTATTATATCATATTGATAATTTATTATATCTAAGAAATACTATGGAACCATTGTCTTTATATATTCATATACCTTTTTGTAGGACGAAATGCCCTTATTGTGATTTTAATACCTACGAAAATATAGAACATTTGATTGATGATTATATTGCCTCATTAATAACCGAGTTAACATGTTGGTCTATATATCTTGATTTGAATTCAAAAAATAAGACTATTAAATCAGTATTTTTTGGAGGAGGTACTCCCTCATATATAGCAGAAAATCATATCAAGAAAATCATGGAAGTTGTAAAAACCAATTTTAATTTATTAGAAGATGCAGAAATCACTATAGAATGTAATCCAAATGACTTATTTGAAGAAAAAATCTTATCATGGAAAAATAGTAATATTAACCGATTATCAATAGGAGCACAAAGTTTTAGTGATAAATTTTTACGAGTGTTAGGACGAGATCATGATCTTTTAGAAATCTCACAAGGTTTTTTGACAGCAAGATCTTTAGGTTTTGATAACCTCAGTTTAGATCTTATATACGGTATTCCTGGTCAAAATATTGCCGACTGGAAATCTACGATCCACAAAGCATTAGAATTAAAGCCTGATCATATTTCAATGTATGGTTTAACCATTGAAAAAAATACAAAATTTGACTGGATGGTAACAGAGGGGTTGATGCCTAATCCTGATTCTGATATTGCCGCCGATATGTATGAATTCGTAGAAGAAGAAATGCACAACAATGGATATACTCATTATGAAATATCTAATTGGAGTCTTCCTAGTAAAGAATCAAAGCATAATTTAACTTATTGGTATTCTCAAGAATATATAGGAATAGGTGCTGGTGCTCATTCATTTTACTCAGGGCTAAGATTTTGGAATGTAAATTCTCCTAATGAATACATTAATCTATTAGAAAAAAAGCAATTAATACAAGATAATACTGAAATTCAAGGAGGATTTTGTGCTGTTTCTGAAATTGAGGATTATGATGATAATACAAGAATTGCTGATCAATTTATTCTTGGTTTGAGATTGGTTGAAGGTATTAATGAATCAGTATTTACACAAGCATTTATTGATTTAATATCTATGAAGTATGAAAAAGAAATCAAAGAGTTAATTTATATAGGACTATTAGAAATCAGTAATACTTCAATAAAATTAACAAAGCGAGGGCGATTACTCGCTAATGAAGTTTTTTATAAATTTCTTTAAGGATAAATAATGTTTGTTATAGGTACAGCAGGTCATATTGATCATGGTAAATCTGCTTTAGTTGAAAGGATTACTGGAATAGATCCTGATAGATTATCTGAGGAAAAAAAACGAGGGATGACCATCGATTTAGGTTTTGCTTGGTTTAATCTTCCAAGTGGTCAAGAAGTTAGTATTATTGATGTTCCTGGTCACGAGAAATTTATCAAAAATATGCTAGCAGGTGTTGGAGGTATAGACATGGCAGTACTGGTGATTGCTGCAGATGAAGGGATAATGCCTCAAACAATAGAACATTTTCAAATTATCAACCTCTTAGAAATAAAATCCCTTATCGTCGCTATCACTAAGAAAGATTTAGTAGATTCAGAGTGGATTACATTAATCAAGGAAGAAATTAGCGAATTGCTGAATGAATCACTATTTCTAAATTCTCCAATAATTGAGCTTTCTTCTGTTACTGGTGAAGGTATTGATGATTTGATATTGCACATAGAAAAAGAAGCAGAACTAATTAATTTTAATAAAACTAAAAGTAAACCAAGATTAGCAATAGATAGATCATTTGTGATTAGTGGTTTTGGTAGTGTTGTTACAGGAACGTTGATTGAAGGATCTTTAGATGTTGGACAAGAAGTTGAATTGGTTAAATCGCAACAAATTGGTAGAATTCGTGGTTTACATATACATAATAAACCATATGATCATGCCGAACCTGGGAATCGGGTAGCTGTGAATATCTCAGGTATTTCCCATCAAGATATTGTACGAGGAGATACTCTAACAATTCCAAAATGGTTATCAGTAACTCGAGCAGTAGATGTACAAATAAAATTGGTGCCAAATACTAAAAAAGTACTCCGGCATAATTCTTCTGTTATGTTTTACACAGGTGCATCAGAATCGATGGTCAAAGTCAGGTTACTTACTTCTAATGAACTTGCTTTGGGAGATGAGGGATTAGCTCAATTTGTATTTGAAGATATGCTCCCGTGCATAGCTGGTGATCGATTTATAATTAGAACTTCAAATATAACTATAGGCGGTGGAATAATTATAGAAACAGATGTGAATCGTCATAAACGAAGTGACCTAGGTTTGATTGAACGTTTGTATACTTTATCAGAAGGTAACCCTGATGATATTATCTTACAACACCTCTTAGATTTAGGAATTAGTAGTATCAATTTATTATCTTCTTCAACAAATTTTCCTGTAGAAGAAATCGCACCTCTTATTAATAAATTAATCCAACAGAAAGAAATTATTGTATTAAATTCAAAATATGATGATGGAAGTGATGGTTTGATTTCTAGTACTTATTATGAAGAAATAAAAAACCTAACTATAAAGTATTTGGACAAATATCATACAAATTTCCCATATCGTGAGGGTTGTACCATCAATGAATTGAATCAAATATTGAAGATATCTGATTCATATTTATCAATGATAATAAACAAACTTACTGATGACAGAGCAGTAAAAACAAATAACCAGCTTGTATCTTTAACTCTCTTTTCTATTAATTTAAGTGAGAGTGACAAGTTATTGATTAATGACTATTTAGAAATAGCTAGATCTGAATTATTTATTAACATAAATTCTGAATTCAAGAATAGAGAATTAGTTAATCTTATGATACAAGGAAATTATTTAACAAAAATTGATTCTGAAATTGTAATGAGTTCTCAAGAATACAAAATGATCGTTAATAAAATAATAGAATTGATGAAAAACAATCGAGGTGTTAAGGTTGCTGAGGTAAGGGATTATCTCAGTATTAGCAGAAAAAATACATTACTCATTTTAGAACACTTAGATGAGCAAAAAATAACTAAGAGAAATGGAGATTTTAGATCTCTGAATATTAAGTAGAGAGAGAGTATATATGGGATATCTTACATGGGCTGGAGTTGCTATGTGTAGTTATGGGTTTGCTATATTTTTTACGAAAGTATCTCTAAAGTATGTACCCAATGAAATAGTTGTTTTGATTACCAATGGTATTTTAGTAGTTATATCGTTTATATTCTTTTGGATTAATCGACACAGTGTACTGTCTGAAATAGATAGTAATATCTCTTTAGGAGTGTGGTCATTAATGGCTATTGCTGGAGGATTTTTAGGTTTAGCTGTAATGTCTTACTATTACGCGCTAAGTCAGGGTGAAGCATCTATAGTATCTCCAATATTTTCGATGTCATTTGTCATAGCCGTTTGCCTGAGCTTAATTTTTCTTGGTGAAGAAGTTAAATTAACCAAGATCCTAGGAGTAATCTTTGCTGGAATAGCAATATATTTAGTAACTAGATAAATCTGAGATACAATTATGCCTTTCGATTTTGAGCTAATAACTGAAAAACTTCAAAGAGCGGTTAAATCAATCAAATCCGATGATAGCTTGCATCATGAACGCGTGGATAAATTAATTGATTTTTATAAAAAAACAGATCCACAAACTATAGAGCAAAAACGAAATGAAGGTAATCATAAATGGTTAGCTGCTAAGTTTTTAGATAATAATGCTACAATTTATGATCCAAAACAAATACCTCAAGATTATCGTGTGATTGCAGTTGATGGTTCTCATATTGATGTTGATAGGCATAGTCCGGTTAAATGTGTAGTTTTGAATATAGGTACAGTGATATTTACTTATGGGTCTAATCCAAGTGCTATCTTAAAAAGTTCTCCCTTAACTTATATTGGTGATTCTGAACTACATATATTTGATAGTAATTCCACAAGCCGTTCACCATTACAGGGAAACTTGATGGGAGTTAAACGGGCAGTTATGGAACTTAGTTTCCTCGCAGATACATTAGAGAACTATGCTGACGGCACTCCTACTCTAGCGCTAATAGATGGATCATTAATATTATGGTCAATTCTTGGAGAACAAGAATATGTTATTGATCAATTGCTTCGAGGGCAATTTTTAGAACAACTAGATCGAATCAAAAAGTTATCAGATAAAAAGGTTATTCTGGCTTCATATCTCAGTTATCCTGATACATCAGATGTAACTAATTCGTTGAGAATTTGTTTATGTAACGAACATTGTTCTAACAATAACCCCTGTAAAGAAGGGTGTAGTTTAGTTACAGGAATTAGAGATAGAGATATATTTATTAAATACCTCCCTGATAATGCTAGGTCTTCACTGTTTCAAAGCACCTCAAATGTTATCGAAAAATATTACACAGAAGAATATGGGATTGATTTTTATTATCTTAATATATTTGGCGAAATAGCCAGAATAGAATTACCTAACTGGACAGCAAATAATCCTGATTTATTAGAATTAAGCCATTCTTTGATTATTGACCAATGTAATAAAGGACTTGGCTACCCAGTTTCTGTTATGGAGTCGCATGAACAGGCTGTTATAAATACAGCCGATAGAGAGAATTTTAAAATGTTATTAGATCGTTTATTAGCTCAACAGGGAATAAATTATAATACATCACAAAAAGACCGTTCAAAAAAATATAGATGGGTTTGATTTATTGATATAATAAAATCATTCAATACAATTGAGAGAACTAATGAAAAATCAGAATCCCATTGCAGAAATTATTGAATCATCTACGAAGAGTTTAATTGTGCAGTGCTATGAACTTTATCAAGCTCCTAAATTAGGCACTTT
>JBJKVQ010000011.1:0-10286 GCA_045562575.1 Dehalococcoidia bacterium | reverse complement strand
TGCAGTTGTAATGTTAGCATCAGCATCTGTGACGGTCATTAGAACGTCATTGTTTGCAGATGTGTCGTTTGAGTACCAGTCCTTATCAACTGTGATAGTACCGGTTACTGCACCTGACGGTGCCGCAAACACACTGATGCTAGATAGCATAGCCACTAACAACATAGTGGTTACGCCAAATAGGCTTAAAATTCGAAAGTTCTTTTTCACTTGCTACCCCCTTAAAAAGAATAATGTACGGTATAAAGTTTTAAATTTGGTGGGGAAACCACCTTGGACACGTTAGTAAATCTAGCGTCCCCACAGGAACTAATATTATAAATAAAAAAAATATAGTCGAGTACATAATATACTCTCTTATATAAAAGGTCAAACCCACATGAATCAGTTCTTAAACCCAAAACATGCGAAGACCCGAATACAGTTTAGTAATACCCTCATATCACCAAACTAATCGCGTCGTCGGTCAAATCCTCTGTTAATCGCTATGCAACTAACGTTACAGAAATATACATAATCTTAATGTAAGTGTCAAGTACTTTGTGTATACAAATTATAAACAAAGAAATATTAAAACAAAAATGATTATTTTTTTGATGGATTATTAAGCCCGTCTAAGAATTCAGTATTTGCTTTAGTTTCTGACATTCGTTTTAATATTTCACCTGTAGCATCGATACTATCTTGAGCATTTGCTGTTATGAGACCAACCATTCGACGTAATAACCATACCTTTTTCAATGTCATCTCATCAAGAATTAATTCTTCTCTCCTGGTCCCACTTCTCTGAATATCTATAGCTGGAAAGATTCTTCGTTCCGCTAATCGTCTATCTAAATGTAGCTCCCAGTTACCAGTACCTTTAAATTCTTCATATATGACATCATCCATTCTGCTACCCGTATCAACAAGACACGTTGCTACAATAGTCAAACTACCACTATCTTCAGTATTTCTAGCAGCACCAAAAAAACGTTTTGGTGGATATAGTGCAACCGGGTCAATACCTCCAGATAATGTTCTTCCACTTGTCGGTAGTGATAAGTTATATGCTCTTGTCAAACGCGTAATACTATCCATAAGAATAGTAACATTGGTTCCAAATTCAACTAATCTTTTTGCTCGCTCCAAAGCAAGCTCAGCAACACGACAGTGATCTTCAACAGGCTCGTCAAATGTTGATGCAAAAACTTCACCACTAACTGATCTTCTCACATCAGTCACTTCTTCAGGCCTTTCACCAATTAACGCCACGATGAGATGCATATCTTTATGATTAGTGGCTATCCCGTTAGCAATATCTTTTAACAACATTGTTTTTCCTGCTTTAGGTGGAGAAACAATGAGGCCTCTTTGCCCCATACCAATAGGAGCTATCATATCAATAACTCTAGTAGATAGTTTTTTGGGTTCTGTTTCTAAAGTAACCTGAACATTAGGAAAAACTGGTGTAAGTTTATCATAACCTAATCTTTTTTTTGCTTTATCAGGGTCTAACTCATTCACTGTCTCCACGCGAATTAAACCAAAATATCTCTCTCCATCTTTTGGAGCTCGAACTTTTCCTGTAACTAAATCACCAGTTCGTAAACCGAATCTACGTATTTGTGATTGTGAAACATAGACATCTTTCTTCCCTGGAGAAGCCATACCATTTTGTCTCAAAAAACCATAACCATCCGACATAACATCAAGTATTCCACCTGCCTCTAACTCTTCTGGTTCTTGATCAGATTCAGATGCTTTAACTATTTTACCTATTAAGTCATCCCGTTCAATTGTTTCTTCAGAAATATCCCTCACCCCTAGCTTCTTTGCTAAACGAAAAAGCTGTTTGTCCGTTTTTTCATTGAGTGATTCTAATGTAATAGCAGTTTCTGTCGTCAAAAAACACCTACCTCGTGTGTATTAGACATGATTTATCCTGAAAGAAATAAGAGTATGGATAAAAATATCTTGAATAATATCCCTAGTTAAAATTATCCTGTATTTACGAAAAAAACCAAATCGGATCTAGGAATATATATTTTGTTGTGAAAACGTCGTAAATGACATAGATAATTCACGATCACTCTAACACATGGATATTATTTAGTCTACCTCTACAATCAAGGTAGTAAATTAAGCCTTGAGATTACAATTCTTAGTGATCCCAATAAACTCTCTGAACAAAGGATGGGGTCTTTGGGGTCTGGATAAAAATTCTGGATGAAACTGGACACCAATCATAAAAGGATGCTGATCTAACTGACATATTTCTACAAGCTCACCATCTGGAGACGTTCCTTGGGCCATTAACCCACCTTCAGCAAGTATATCTCTATATTTGTTATTAAACTCATACCTATGACGATGTCGCTCATTAATTGAATTTATGCCATATATTTCATTAAGATAAGAATCGGGGGTTAATTTGCAAGGGTAATTACCAAGCCTCATGGTTCCACCCTTATTAACTACATTTTTTTGTTCTTCCATAAGACATATAACCGGATTACTTGTATCTTTTTCAAATTCTGTAGAATTTGCTGAATCTAATCCAAGAACGTTTCGAGCAACGTCAATAACCATCATTTGCATACCCAAACATAATCCTAAGTATGGAATATTATTGGTTCTCGCATACTGTGCAGTTTTTATCATGCCCTCTATTCCACGGGGGCCAAACCCTCCAGGAACTACAATCCCATCTAAATTTGAGAGAAGTGATTCACATCCCAATTTTTCGATTTCTTCAGATTGTATCCATACAATTTCGATATTTGTGTTGTTGTACACTCCAGCATGGTTCAATGCTTCTTTAACAGAGATATATGCATCTGGAAGATCCGTGTATTTTCCAACTACGCCAATACTTAAGGTATTTTTTAACGTATGCATTCTAGTTACCATATCGCCCCAATCATCTACCAATGACGGTTCGAGTTGTAGTTGTAAATGTTTTGTAAGAACTGAATCGATACCACTATTTTTTAACACCAAAGGTACTTCATAAATACTTTTAACAGTAGGAAGTACTACGACAGAATCTTTTTGAACATCACAAAATAATGCTAGTTTATCTAGAATACCGTTTGAAACATCAAAATCACTTCGAGCAATTATTGCGTCAGGCTGTATGCCAATACTGCGTAATTCTTTTACACTGTGTTGTGTGGGTTTTGTCTTAATTTCTCCAGTAGCCTGTATAAATGGAAGAAGAGTAACGTGAATGTTATAAACATTTTCTCTACCGACTTCGTGCCTTATCTGTCTAATTGCTTCAAGAAAAGGTAATCCCTCAATATCGCCAACAGTACCTCCAACTTCTACAACAACAACGTCCGCTTGACTTTCTTGAGCCAAATCCTTGATGTGGTTCTTAATTTCGTCAGTTACTTGAGGTACTACCTGAATTGTACCTCCAAGGTAATCTCCACGTCGTTCTTTTTGAATTACACTACTATAGATTTGTCCAGCAGTTACATTTGATGATGCAGTTAATTCCAGATCAATAAATCGTTCATAATGACCTAAGTCCAAATCCGTTTCACATCCATCTTTGGTAACAAAAACTTCTCCATGTTGATACGGGGACATAGTTCCAGGATCCACATTAAGATAAGGATCTAATTTCATTACCGAGACGTCCAAACCTTTATGCTTTAATAAACGACCAAGTGATGCGACAGTAATACCTTTCCCTACGGAACTTACAACACCACCTGTTACAAAAACATATTTAGTCATAGAGCATCAATAATCGAAAAGAAAATAGGTAAAACTGTAAACTATTACTAGATGTTAAATAACTATTCACATCGATGTCAAGAATATATGTATTCAATTTTGAGTTAGCATTTGAAAAAATTTATCAATAACATATATAGTTATTAAAATTTATTCGATAATTAGGAGCATCATTGAGAATAACGAGTGGAGTTTATAAAGGACTAAATATCACAATTCCTAAAAGTTCAACAATTAGACCAACATCTGAGAAGATAAGAATGGCAGTGTTTAATACATTGAGGGATATAATTTCTCATAGTACAGTACTAGACATATTTGCTGGGAGTGGGGCAATGGGAATCGAAGCCCTAAGTAGAAAAGCATCTTCTGTAGATTTTATAGAAAAAGATCGCCAGTTGTGTAAACTTATAAACGAAACTTTGACATATATAAACCAACAGCATTTGTGTCATGTGATCCAAGGAAATGCAACCACAATTTTAAATCAGTTAGATTCAAAATACGATATCATATTTGCTGATCCACCTTATGATTATACTAACAAAGAAGAAATATTATCCTTTATTGAAAAATCTGAATTGCTAAATCCTGAGGGTATGATAATATTGGAACATCGTTCAAATGAGAATATAAATGAAATGGTATTAAATTTAGAAAGATTTGACGTAAGAAAATATGGGGATACCCAAATTTCTTTTTATAAAAATATAATTTAACCTACTACACAAATATGGTAACAGTTTTATATAACGGAACATTCGATCCAGTAACAAAAGGGCATGAAGATTTAGTTTACAGAGCTGCTGAATTATTTGATGAAGTTGTTGTAGGCGTATTTGATACCCCAGCAAAATCATTATTGTTTACTACTGATGAAAGAGTTCAATTATTTTCACAATCTACTAAAGCACTTAGTAATGTAAAAATTCAACCTTACACTGGGCTTTCTGTCGACTTTGCAGCATCAATAAATGCTAAAGCGATTATACGAGGTGTTCGAAGTATTACTGACGCAGATTATGAAGCAACTATGGTAATGATGAACAGAAAATTACAACCAAATTTGGATACTGTGTTATTATATACAAGTTTAGAATATCAGTTTGTAAGTTCGACTCTGATTAAGGAAGTTGCAAAATACAAAGGTGATGTTAGTGAATTTGTATCTGAACACGTGGCAAATGCTATAAAAATGAAGTATGCTAATGGAAGTTAACTTCATGAAGGGAGGAAATCATAGATATTCTACCAATCATAGATAAATTAGAAGAAATTATACTTGCTGGATCAAAGATGCCATTGACTAAAAAGAATTTAGTCGATGCACCTGAGGCACTTTTGCTTATTGATCAACTACGAATGGCAGTACCTGAGGATGTTTCCAGAGCTACTGAAGTCTTAGCAAGAAAAGATGACATACTTAATCAATCACTTGATGAAGCACGCAAAATTCGATCGTCCGCCGAAAGTGAATTTCGAAACAAAATAGAGGACAGCGAACTAACTAAAGAAGCTGAAAAAGAAGGTGAGCGAATCATTCAGGAAGCACAACAAAAAGTACAACGAATTGTTGAAACTGCTGATAAAAAAGCTGTCCAAATGTTAAAAGATGCGGACACTTACTCATTTCAAGTTTTGTCTGAATTAGAAACCAACTTACAATCAATCATTACCACCGTACAAAATGGTTTAGGAACACTCAAAAGAAGTGACGATTCAGAATCTAAACAAAGTGATGAAGCTCCCAAAAAAAGAAAATCAAAAACCACTTCTGAAGTTTCTAAATAGGCATATCTAAAAACTAGTATCCCTTTTAATATTTCCTGATTTGCCACCACTTTTACTAACTAATTGAATTTCACTTATAAGTGAATCGTGGTCTATAGCTTTGGTCATATCGTAGATAGTTAAAGCTGTTATGCTAACAGCAACGAGAGATTCCATTTCTACACCAGTTTTTGAATTACTTTTTGCAGTTGCTTCAATTATAAATCGATTATTATCCTCATCAATATCTATTGAAATGTCTACATGATTTAAATCAATTTGATGACATAGGGGAATTAATTGCGGTGTTCTCTTTGCTGCCATAATTCCTGCAATACGAGAAACACTCAAAACATCACCTTTTGGATTATTTGCTTCAAGTACTTGCAAAATAATATCTTGACTCACTTTCACGTAACCTTTGGCAGTAGCAATACGTTCTGTATCAGTTTTTTGACCAACATCTACCATTTGCACATTACCTTCTTCAGAGACATGAGAAAGATTATTGTTTTTTACCATTTCGGCCTTTCCTTGAGCTAAATCATTCACTTTTTCATTATAATAATCACCACTATGACCTTTTACCCAATACCAAGAAATATTGCTATGTTTTTGAATTTTACTTTCTAATTTATCCCATAGGTCTATATTTGCTTTTTTCTTCCATCCCTTGGTAATAGTGTTCAATACGTACAAACTATCAGAGAACAACTCAACAATTGACCCAGATTCAAGATAATCTAATGCCTCGATTACAGACTGTAATTCCATTCGATTATTGGTAGTATCCAAATCTGCGCCAGATAACTCCTTTTCATTTCCATCAGGATATATTATTACAGCACCCCATCCACCTGGGCCAGGATTGCCTAGACATGAACCATCTGTGTAGATTTTTATCATACGTTAAACTTATCCACCAATCGCATACATTTCAATTTTCTTAGTAGGCTTTTTCTTTTTTGTATCAAATCTCTTTTGTGAATATTGATCTGACCTATTTCCCCATATCTGTATTATTTTATCTTTTAAAAGCTTTTCGTCTCCAGAATCCAAGCTTGGTTTAAGATCAAAACCTATATCTGAAAAAAGACACGTATATAGCTTACCGTCAGTAGATAATCTTATCCTCGAACAATTTCCACAAAATGGATCACTCACAGAAGAAATAAATCCTACTTCTGCAGAATCATCATTATATTTCCATCTATTAGCTACTTCATTTATATATTGCTTATCCAATGCAGTAATTCCAAATTTGTCATTAAGCATTTTGGCAATTGTTGCAGATGGAACAACTTCAGATTTATCCCACCCATTCAAGTTCCCAACATCCATATATTCAATAAATCTTAATATGTGACCCTTGGATTTAATATATTCTGCAAGTTCTAATAAATTTTTATCGTTCTTTCCCTTTTGAACAACTGTATTAATTTTTATTGGATCAAATCCTAATTTTTCAACAAGCTCTAATCCTTGAAGTACAGTATTTAATTCAGCATTAACACCATTCATTTCTTTAAACAAAGCTTCATCTATGGTATCAATACTAATTGTAATCCTTTTCAATCCAGCTTCATGGAGTTTTTCAGCAAATCTAGTCAATAAATAGCCATTCGTAGTAAGTGCTAAATCTTCAATCCCCGGAATTTGTATTAACATTTTTACTAACAAATCAAGATCTTGCCTCAATAAAGGTTCTCCACCAGTAAGTCTAATCTTTGAAACCCCTAGCTCAGCAAAAACTCTCGCTATTTTTTCTATTTGTTCAAAAGATAATACTTGGTCTTTTGGCAAAAACTTATATCGTTCCCCATATATCTCTGCCGGCATACAATAAGGACAACGAAAATTACAACGATCTGTTACTGAAATTCTTAAATCTCTAATTGGTCTATTAAATAAATCTTTTACCATGTTCCTTTTCGAAGAGCTCCTATTATAAAGAAATATTAATGAGTATTTGCTAAATTTTTAGTAATACACATAATAACAGAAAATTAAATAATAGTTTAAATCAATTCCATAAGTATTACTTGAAACAAATAACACGCGTTGTTACACTTATCTCCAATATTATACCCGTATTCAATTTAGTACTCTAAAAAGAGGAGTTTACTATTATATTTCTACAAGAATATTTAGACTCAATTAACATAGACAATCATCTCAAATCCACATTGCTTGCTATTGCAAATGGCGCACTGCTAGTTCAAGAAAAAGTTGATCGATTAAGTATTGATGGTCACTCAGGATCAACAGGAGACATCAATGTACAAGGTGAAGTTGTTCAAAAACTTGATGAATTAGGTTCCACTATTTTTATTAATTCTTTTCGTACATCTGAAAGCGTATCTATAGTTGGATGTGAAGAACTTGAAGAACCTGAATATATTTCTAATGACCCAAACTTAAATATGGTAAACATGGATCCGGTAGATGGATCAAGTAATATTGATGTTTCAGTGAGTATTGGCTCTATATTTGGAATATGGCCAGGATCTACTGTAAACAAAATTACGAATAAATCATTATTACGTCCAGGCAATGAACAAATAGCCGCAGCATACGTAGTATATGGTTCTAACACAATTATGATAGTAGCCACAGATAATGGTGTAAGTGGATTTACTCTTGATAATCAAAGTAATAATTTTATACTTACGCACCCAGCTATATCTCTACCGGAGAGTTGTACATATTACAGTGTAAACTATGGAAATTGGAGTGGATTTACCTCCAATACAAAATCACAATTAGAAGAATTACAAAAAATATCATCGTTGAGATATGTTGGTTCACTTGTTGCTGATTTTCATAGAAATCTTCTTAAAGGTGGAATTTTTCTCTATCCAGATGGCAAATTACGCCTTATGTACGAAGCAAATCCATTAACTTTTGTTATAAAAAAAGCTGGCGGTCTTGGTACTAATGGCACTGAAAATATATTAGATATAATACCTAATGAATTACACGAACGAACTCCTTTATTTATAGGAAATACAAAAGAAGTACAAAAATTTACTGAGTAATGTGACTAAGGGAGGACAAACCAATGGAAACAAAACTACTTGCTGAAACAGCTAATAAATTAGTCTCGCCTCAAAAGGGAATTTTAGCTGCAGATGAGAGCTCTAATACAATAAAAAGTCGATTTGATTCTATCAATGTAGAGTCAAGTGAAGTTAACAGAAGAAATTATCGAGAAATGTTGTTTACAACAAATGGTATTTCTCAGTTCATTAGTGGTGTAATTCTATTTGATGAAACCATGCGCCAAAATGATTTGAATGAAAAATCTCTGGTTTCGATTTTGTCAGATCAAGATATTATTCCTGGAATAAAGGTTGATACTGGAGCTAAACCATTAGCTGGATCAGGAAGTGAAACTATTACAGAAGGCTTGGATAATCTTCGTGAACGATTGAATGAATACCGAGAATTAGGAGCACTTTTCACAAAATGGAGAGGCGTCATCAATATTGGAGAATCAACCCCTTCTCCATATGCAATAAATGTGAATGCACATGCTTTGGCTAGATTTGCAGCATTAAGTCAAGAGGCTGGACTCGTACCAATTGTTGAGCCAGAAGTATTGATGGATGGTGAACACACAATAGAAAAATGTTTTGAAATTACACAACAAACTTTACTCGAAGTATATAAAGAACTTGAAAGGCAAAATATTTTTTTGGAAGGTACTTTATTAAAGCCAAACATGGTCTTATCCGGAAAGAGTGCAAAATCAAGAGCAAAGACAAGAGAGGTCGCTCAACAAACTGTTACCTGTTTACTAAACTGTGTACCCCCTTCAGTACCAGGTATTGTATTTTTATCAGGCGGACAAAGCGATGAAGAAGCTACAACAAATCTCAATAGTATTAGCCAAGTAGCAAAAGAGTTAAATGCACCTTGGCAACTCAGCTTCTCATATGGACGAGGCTTACAAGCAGCACCACTTAAAGCATGGCTAGGTAAAGATACAAACAAAACAACCGCCCAGAATAGCTTTTTCGAAAGAGCTCAATTAACTAGTAGTGCTCGTCAAGGTTTGCTTAAATGAACCAAAAATTACTTTTAGGTACTTCAAACCAAGGTAAAATAAAAGAGTTTAAAAATATACTTCAAAATATACCCTATATTCTCACTACCCTAGAAGAAGAATCATGCAATATTGAAGTGATTGAAAATGGTAAAACATTTTTAGAAAACGCAACATTAAAAGCAACCCAGTATGCGAATGCCACTAAACTACCATGCTTATCTGATGACTCAGGAATAGAAATTGATGCTTTAAATGGTCGTCCTGGTATATATTCTGCAAGATATGGTGGACTGGAATTAAATGATAATCAAAGAGTACTGTTAATACTAGATGAGATGAAAAACATTCCTTTTAAAAATAGACAGGCTCGGTTTAAAGCAGCAATTGTCATAGCATGGCCTGATGGTAAAGTATTAAGCAAAGAAGCCACAATGGAAGGATTAATAACCTTTACCCCAAGTGGTGAAAATGGATTCGGTTACGACCCAATATTTTATCTACCTGAATTTGACAAAACCTCCGCAGAAATAAAACCTGAAGACAAAAACAAAATTAGCCACCGTGCTAAAGCCATCAAAAATATTATTCCTCTATTATTAAATTAACAGGATCTTATTTGTAAGACTTGATTATATACAATTCAGTAGTACAATTTCTTGGTACCCATTTTTCAATACTAGAAGAGAATAATAATAATGGATAACATTCCAGATATTAATAATATAAACAATACTTA
>JBJKVQ010000010.1:0-10622 GCA_045562575.1 Dehalococcoidia bacterium | reverse complement strand
AGTGGAGACGAATGATGGATTTTGATTTTTATATTATCATTAGCTTTAACTAAGATAAAAGTAAAAGCTATTTTTGTTTGATTTACTGAGTCTGACGACTGCAAGTTAAGTATTCCATGGACAGCACATAGACCAGATTCAATTAGAAAATTAATATTCGATACATCAATATTTTCCCATGGTTTTATGGCAAAACCAGAGTCTTCTGGAATATCACCAGATATAAAATATGATAAAGCAGATTCAAGGTTATTCCTGAATACGACTTCAGTTGTATAAGTTGGTTTGAATAAAACATTTCCATCTTCAAAAGCGTAATGTTTGTTAATAAAAGCTTTGGCTACCTCTTTGTAATTATTATCTTTTCGGTAAGCGCTCCCAATCTCAAGAACACCGTCCTTCCACGATTTAAGGAAATCCTCTACTTCATCTTGATTGATTAATTTCTCCATATTGTACCTCTTAGATAATTTTTATACGTATTCGGTTAAAAAGATATCTTTTTTAGATCTGTTCCTACAATAATTGATCCTTTAAAGTGTTCACCTACCCCAGCTAACCAGATTTCTTCTTTATCCAATATCGGGGACCCAGTTGGAACAAAATGGTTAAGCACTAAGGTTTTTACATTCGCTTCATTTGCGACTTGCCCTACTTCTGCCATCGAAGTATGTCCATCAACTATGTGTTTCCTAAATGCTTCATTACCGGGATAAGTATTTTTGATAATAGCATCTACTCCTTCAAGGTTTAGAACTTCATGTACAAGTATGTCTGCATGTGAAGAAAAATTTATTAGTGCTTCACTTTTAGAGGTATCTCCAGAAAAAACTATTCTCTTATTTTCAATTTCAAAACGATATGCGTAGGATGGATCAGCCTCTCCATGAGGTACTTTCAAACAATCAACTTTTACGTTGGAGTCTTTATAAACCGTAGTATTATCTTCTATCTCAAAAACATTGAGCATAGATTTGAAATCAGGCCTACCTTCATGTTGAATTCTCAGTTTAATATCCCAATCCATGTAGTCTATATATGCCTCGGTCATATTCTTGAGTGGTGGAGGTCCAAAACAATTAATAGGTCCTTTATGGCCACTTTGCCAGGTGCGTAAAAGTAAATTTCCATAATCAGCAACATGGTCTGAGTGATTATGCGTTATAAATACTGATTTTATTGCATTAGTGTCTATTCCTGCTTTTGCCAACTGCACAGTGACACCGTCTCCAGCATCAATAATATAGACGACTCCATCAACAATTATCGCACTCGCAGGTTGAGAACGAGCTGCCCATATTCTGGGGCCACCCCCAGTACCAAGTAGGACTAATTCAGAATATTTCGTTGATGACATATATATATCTCCCATTATTCGTAGTGTTTTGGAATTATAAAATGAATGAAATCTGATTTCAACGAGTATTTACTTCTACAACTTGATAATTTAGAGTTATGAATATGTACAAAATTGAACTTGCGACTACTAATGACATACCTGAATTATCACTATTTGCAGCTAAAACATTTAGCGATACATTCCAGCATTACAATCCAGAAGACCTACAAAAACATCTTGAGAAAACATGTTCGGAATCTTTTTTTCAAGATCAAATAATTAACTCTGAAAACAAAACAATTATTATTAAAGAAAATAATATTATTATTGCCTACGCCAAATATGGCAAACTGGAATTACCAGTTAATAATCCTGCATATCCAGCTAATGAATTGCATAGGCTATATGTTGATCTGGAAAGAAAACATTCAGGAATTGGAAGCCAGATAATTAGATATGTATTTAACAAAGCAATTGAAGAAAATAACAACTCTATTTATCTTGGAGTTTATTCAGATAATAAAATTGCAATCCAGTTCTACCAAAAGCATGGCTTTCAGAAAATTGGAGAATACGACTATTATGTAGGGCCACATATTGACCACGAACACATCATGCAAAAGATACTATAGGCCTGAGTATGCAAAAACCACAATATAGTCACTATAGATGGGTGATTCAATCTATTTTATTCCTTATACAAATTGGACTTGGTTTAAACTTCATGGCACCTTCGCCATTATTTCTTTCAATAATAGAAAATTATGGCATTAGTAAAGGAATAGTAGGATTATTGATTTCTTCAGTCACACTAGTCATGGCTTTATTTCTTTTACCAGGAGGTTTTTTGATTTCCAAAATAGGTTCCAAAAACGCTATGATTTTAAGTGGAAGCTTAATGTCTGCTGGTCTATTACTTCCATTTGTAAACTCTTTTCCCATGATAATCTTACTAAGAATTATATTTGGAATTGGCGCAGCTATTTCGATACCTACCACAAGTGCAATTACTATGGAATGGTTCAAACCTAAAGAATTATCGATCATTAATGGAATTAATGAATCTGGTCGAGCATTGGGAGTTTCATTAGGCGTATTATTAGCGACACCGATCGCTAATAATATAGGGTGGAATACTACCTTAACTTTCTACAGTATGATACCTGCTGTTGCTACTATCCTTTGGATCATCGGTGGTCGTACTTCAAAAACAAAAGTAAATGAAACTCCGTTTTCTATACATGAAAATTTACCTTTTATATTTAATCGAAATGTATTAATACTTGCTATAGGAACTATTGGCCCTCTTACACTTTTTGTGGGCTATAGTGCATGGTTGCCAACTTACTATAATGAAGTTAAAAAAATGACTTTGGGTGAAGCAGGATCTATAGTTTCAGTAATCCCATTAGTAAATGCAATGTTTAACCCTATAAGTGGCATAATTTTATCTAAATTTAATAGCCGTAGAATATTATTGATATTTTCAGGACTAATTTTACCTCTTTTTGCTTTTGGATCTGTATTTGCTATGAATGAAATAATTCTACTAATATGCGTGGCTGGTATTGGTATTTTTCTATCTATATTTATTGTGAGTATAATTACGATACCGATGGAACTTCCCAATGTTACGGCATCAAAAGTAGGAATAGTCACAGCGGCAATACTTACAACTGGTAACTTGGCCTCAGTAATATCCCCTATTTTTATAGGTACTTTTACCGACTATTCTGGATCATATATACCTGCTCTTTCAATAATAGCTATTATGCCACTAACTTTAGTAATATCTGGATGGTTTTTACAAATACCTAAATCTAACAACTAGCATAAATCTACGTTGAAAAAGATTATTAAAAGATCTCTCTTAACAGATTTGTGAAATAGTTTGTGCTCTAATAGATACGTTACGAAGTTTTAGAAAATTGACTTATGTCACAATTTCTGTAGTATTGATTCATCTTATTTACTAATTACGCAATATAAATTTAATTTAGTAACTGATTCTGAAATATTAATTTGAAATAAATACCGATGAGGTGGTTTTATCAATGGAAAAATCTTTAACCCTATTAAAAGATCTTCAAACTACTGAAAAAATAATTTTTAATCTAGAGGAACTACATAACTTTTTTATATCGCTTGGATTTAAAGTTGGGAAACCTCAAAATAATCCTACAGAACTTACTTTAGGCCTACAAAAAGATTTTTTGTTTGGATATGTTATATTTTTTGGATTTGGGCAACAAGCTATAGATATTTGGGATGATTGTAGCTATAGAATACCCCCTTTAAAGAAAAAGGATGCAAAAGAAATGGTCGCTCAGCCTGTTGCTTCAAAAATATTATTAAATCAATACAAAAACCTAACGCCTCCAAATGTTGAAATACTTTACAAGGCTATCGATGTTTTATCAGAATTATCGACAAAACAATTGTGTATTGAAAAGTTATTATTAGAGGAGATTTATACTGATAATAACAATTTGTATATAAATAACGCCAGTCTAGAATTAATCTCATAAAGGAACATCAAATGGATAGTTTAGATAGAGTACTAGAACCTCAAAGTATTGCTGTTGTAGGTTCAAAATTAGTCGACAATCACATGTGGCTTAGAACAATACAACCGTTTAAAGGTAAAAAGTATCATGTAAACGTAGATCGTAATGAATGGGAAAGTGCAAAAGAGTTAGGCTTTGACAGTTACCCTTCAGTATTAGATGTTCCAGAAACCATAGATTTGGTAATAGTGTCAGTACCAGCACAAATTGTACCTAGAATCTTGAAAGATTGTGCAGCCAAAAAGGTTATTGGTGTTCATTTATATACGGCCGGATTCAGTGAAACAGGAACACCAGAAGGTATAGAGCTTGAAAAAGAAATCGAACAAATAGCAAGAGAAGGAAATTTAAAAATTGTGGGACCAAACTGTATGGGGATATTCAACCCAAAGTTAGGTATCGGAGTTAACTTAGGTAGATATTATGGAGAATATGGAAACTTGGCATTTATATCACAAAGTGGCTCACAATCTGTAGCTTTTGCACAAGGTAGTGCATTTCATGATCTTAAAATTAGCAAGTTAGTTAGTATGGGGAATGGCATCATTTTAGATAGTCACGATTATCTTAAATATTTAGCAAATGATGATGATACAAAAGTCATAGGAATGTATCTTGAAGGAATAAGAAGTGGAAAAGATTTTTTCAAACAATTAAAAGATATTTCAAAAATAAAACCAACAATGATATGGAAAGTAGGAGAAACAGATGATGCTGAACGTGCTGTTGCCTCCCACTCAACTTCGAAAACGTCAAACCCTAAAATCTGGGATGATATGTTGACCCAATGTAATGCTATAAAAATAGATAACATGGATGAAATGTTTGAAACCGCAAAACTACTCAGCAAACTAGACCCTCCCACAAAAGCTGGCTACAACCTTGGTGTCTTAGCACTTTCAGGAGGTCATGCCACAGAAATGGCAAATGTTTTTTCTAAAGCAGGTTTTTCTATACCTCGTTTAAGTGATAAATCATATGAAAAAATATTAACAAAATTCAACTTAGTGGGAAGTACCTATACTAACCCTATAGAAGGTAGAACACTTGCAAGCGAAGATCATTTAAATAATGTATTAGATGTATTAAATGAAGATTCAAATGTAGATATAATTGTTCATGAAATTCATATATCTAACCGAAACGACAAGTTAAGTGTATATAGAGGACATACGCCCGAAATATTCTGCGAGTTTAAAAAACGAGCAAAAAAGCCCTATGTTGTACTGATATCAACAACGTACCCACACCCATCTCCTGAGGACAGATCACAAGTGTATAAACAACTAACAGATGCTGGTATATGTGCAGTATTTGGAATGGAAAATACCGCTAATTCTTTAAAAAAATATGTGGAATATTATCAAAGGAAATAATATTCAGCATCCCATAATTCAATTGGAGGAATGGCATTACATTTCGGGATAAAATAACGGCTTTCGAAAACCCAAACTTTAGACTTCTTTGGGCAGGTAGAGTTACATCAAATATGGCGCGACAAATGCGCGTGTTTCTAAGGGCTTGGATTGTTTGGGAAATCAGTAAATCGCCATTTCTTTTGGGATTTGTAACATCTTCCTTGGCATGGCCAATGTTATTTATGCCATTTGTTGGTGGATTTCTAGCTGACAAAGTAGATAGAAAGAAACTGTTAAAATATACTGAAGTATCTTTAACAATACTATGGGGAGTTGTTGCCTCATTAGTTTATTTTGAAATAATTGAATGGTGGCACTTTGTTGTCTCTTCAGTTATGAGTGGTGTCATCCAATCAATAGGAAGACCAGGACATCAAGCAATACTCGGAAGTATCGTAACAAAAAAACAATTACCAAATGCTGTTGCATTGGATAATATAGCTGAGACGTGGCCAAGAGTGGCGGGCCCTGCTTTGGGTGGACTCCTCATAGCAATTATTGGAACAGGTTGGTTGTTTATATTAACAACTATCGGTCAACTTTTTACTGCAATTACAATATTTTTACTAAAATGGAATCCTGAAGAACAAAAACTAAAACAAGATTCGAAAAAAATAAAATATCCCTTCTTTGAAGGGTTTAAACATGTTTGGCGTGAAAAAGTATTATTAGGGTTAATTGCTATCGGATTTGCCTTCGCTATGGTTGGTAGTGCTGCTATGTTCTTATTACCTATATTTGCCGACGCAATTTTAGGGGTTGGAGCTTCTGGGTTAGGTTATATCATGACTGCATCTACTATTGGTACATCTATAGGCGCACTTATAGTTGTTATGCTAAGCGAGTTTAAACATAGAGGATATTTGCTATTTTTTGTTGCAATGGCGAATACGTTAGTCATACTAGCTTTTTCCCGTTCTGAAATATTTATGCTTTCTTTAATACTCGTATTCTTCATGGGAATGTCACAAATGATGTTTAGGAGTATGCGAATGATTGCAATGCAACTATTAACACCAAATGAATTAAGAGGACGTGTACTAAGTTTCGAAACTACTGTTCAAGGTACCACATGGATTGGAACATTAATTATGGGTTCTATCGCAGAATATTTAACACATAACCAAATTTATGTTGGTACAATTTCCTTAGGGGGAAATGCAATGAGTGGGGCAGCCGATGCTGTTCTAATTGGTGGTATTTTATACGGTATTATTAGTTTAATCTTTTTTAGTGTTTTTGGATCTATGAGACGATTTCACTAACTCATTTTGAAAAAAAACACTTTGAACTATTTATTTCTTTTTTGGAGAATGAGTAAATAATATTAATACCCCTGATATAACATAAAGCAAAATAAACACAGAAAAAATCATGTCGTATGATCCGAGTTGATCATAAAAATAACCAGCTGCTACTGGCCCTATTGATAAAGAAATAATATTAAAGGGGGTAGTCAATCCTCTAATAGCCCCAAGATTAGTACGTCCATAATAATCAGCCCATATAATTATAGACATCAATACAATTGCACCTCTAAATAATCCATAAATAATTGCAAAACAATATAACAATTCTAAAGAATTGCCGATAAGTAAAAAGTAAGTTCCTAATGCACTACCTATCATTACAATAAATGATAGGTATCTAACAGAAATCCTTTCTAAGAGAAATCCAAATAGAACTCGGGCAAAACCTGCAAAAATAGCCCATAAAGATATTATTAGAGCTGCTTGTGTCGAAGAAAATCCTTGATGAACAATATGATTAATTTGATGAGTTAGTATGGCCATAACAGATATATTACTTAATCCAAAAGCAAGAATAATAATCCAAAATTGATAAGTTTTAATCGCCTCTTTAGCAGTCCATACTACTGTATCTGATTTAGAATCGTTAGTTATTAAGTCATGTTCTACACTTATCTCATTGTCAGGTAATAACCCATAGTCCTCTGGTTGTCTTTTCATTAAAAAAGCTACTGGAGTCATGATAATTAAATGCAATAATCCTAAAGATATCCAAGCTAACTCCCAAGAATGTGAGGTAATAATAATATTTATAACTGGTATTAATATTATCACTCCTACTGAACTTCCCAAATCAGAAAAACCTAAGGCTCTCCCTCGTGATTTGATAAACCATTTTGATATCACCGTACCTGTAACTAAATTACTTATCCCTGTAATTGCAATTGCACCAATAACACCATAAACCATGTAAAAAACCCATACATTTGTTATAAATCCCAAAACAATAGTTGAAATACCTGTAATGAAAGTTGAAATAAAGAATAGTTTTTTAGGTTCGGTCTTATCAACCCTAGGTCCAAGTAGTGGACCAACTATTGTACCTGCAATTTGTCTTAATGCAATTCCTACAGAAATACTTGCTACAGACCAATTTAATGAAGACGACATTGGTTCAATAAATAATCCGATTGCTACGAGCCCGGTAACAGAATACATCGCATTAGAAAGGAATGATCCAAACACGACCCACCAACCAAGAAAAAGAGATTTTTTTTCAATCATAAGCATTCTAAATATTTAAAATTAGTTAATATCTCAATTGGAAACATAATCCACTCCCTGCAACAATACCAGTAACCGTAATATAATTACAAATATGTATGAACAAATTTATAAAATTGTTAAACAAATTCCCTATGGTCATGTAGCTTCATACGGACAGATTTCTACTCGTATTAATGGATGTACACCACGTCTTGTTGGGTACGCACTAAGTTCTTGCCCAGATGAATATGATGTACCTTGGCACCGAGTCATAAATTCTGAAGGTAAAATAAGTATACGAAGAAATAGATTAAGTGAAGTAACTCAACGAGAAATGCTAGAATCTGAAGGTATCAAATTTGATATAAAAGACCTTGTAAGCTTTGAAATTTATGGTTTTTTTTACATATAGTTATAGTGTTGCTCATTAACTAATCAGTTACCTCTTAATCAAGCAGTTAATATTAGATTCAAATCCTATCTTCTGATGCATTCCTAGGTAATATAAAAAATGCCATAAGCATTAAGCCCTGAGATTTTGATTTTGTAATTTAGGGTAATCTTTTTTAATATAATTTTTCGAAAAAGGATTTTATATTAAATTATGTAATTTTAACCCATCAATAGTAATAAGCTTTATTGCTAATAGAATAAGGACAATCCTAAATAATATTAGAAAATATTTTTCGTTTAATTTGCTTAATCCTACCCGTCCTACATAAGTCCCAATAATACCTGAAGGTATTACACAAATTATAGCTAATGAATATTTCATAAAACTAAAACCAACTATAGTAAATCCAATGATTTTTAGTAGATTCCCTATAAATCCAAAAAAACCTAGAGTACCAACAATTGATTCTTTAGATAATTCTTTTCTTATCACAAGTACCCCAAGAATTGGAGCAATGACTCCAACTAACATATTTAAGGCACCTGTAATTAATCCTAATGGATAAAATCCCCAATAAGGGAAATCTTTATTTCTATTTCTACCTATTTGCTGAATAATGAGGGAAAATAAAATAAAAGACCCGATTAAAATTTGAATAATTTCTACAGGTAATTCTTGAAAAACTTTTAACCCCATCCAAACACCTATTGGCATTAATAAAGAGAATCGAAATATGATAGGCCATGACATATCTTTCCAAAACAACAAAACTCTTGTTGTGTTTGAGCTAAGTTGTTGTATTCCATGTATTGGAATTGCAATTGATGGATGCATTATTTGTAGCATAATAGCAATTAGAGCTGTTCCCCCACCAGCGCCTACAACAGCAGTTAATGCTGACGTGACAAATGAAGATACCGAAAGGATTCCTATATCAAGATAAGTTATAATCTTCTCCTTCAACTAGTTTATAATTCAACTCTTCTGCGAAGGATTATAGCATGAGTACATTGCTACAAAAATGCTTATATAGCAGTATTACATTCATCTAAAAAATCACTAAAATAAACTTAAGAGCTTTTTTTAAACTTTATTAAATCTTCCATTTAAAAATCCATTTACGTTTACCTTGTGATTCTACAACTATAAATTCATCTTTATCCTCTAATAATAAATAAAATTCTACCGGATAATTTCCTTCAGAAAGTTTGGCTTTTCCTTTGCAACTGATTATTCTTTCAGCTATTTTCAACGATGGAATATTACTATCATATTGGTCAATAATCTCATAAATATCTAAGGTAATTGAATCTTTAGGTAAATCAGTATTTTGAGGAGAAATTATATTTTGTTCAGTAATAGGCAAACTCTTAAGTTTATTTGAAAGATCTATGCAAGAAGAAAAAGTATTATTTGACGATCTATTACAAGCAATCAGTATAAAAATCACACAAGATATAACTATTAGATTCTTCATACTCCACCTCTTAGAGAAGAATTATAGAACAGGATTGCTAATGAATTTGGATTCTAGTGTAGGACGGTTGAAATTAGGATATAAGTAGCAAGTTAATCTTAATGAAAATTGTGGTTGTCCAACGTTCTCTTTGTAAACACATATGTATATGTGTCGAACGTTCCCAAACAAAAACATTGGACATCGCAGTATAGGTTAATTATCTATATAAGTAAAGATTTGATATATGAGAATTGAAATCTAAACACAGTTCATATACCTAATATATGATAAAATTACGCTAGAAAAATCCTTATAAAGTGAGAATAGCAAAGGGGAAAGAAATTGGGTATGAACATTGTAGATTTATTGAACAATAATGCACCTATAATTCAAGCCCCGATGGCTGGAGTAACAAATCCAAAACTAGTTGCTGCAGTTTCTAATTCTGGTGCGATAGGTAGTTTTGGGTTTGCCTATAGTAATAGTGAAAAAATAGACTCAGACTTGAACGAAGCTAGAAAACTTACAAAAAACCCAATCAATGCAAATTTATTTATATTTACCGAACCGCAAAGACCATCTGGAAGTGACTATCAAAAAGCCATTCAAGCTTTACAAACACTTCCTATAAATAAAGATATACAATACAGTATCCCAGCACCTCCATTTTACCCCGATCTCGAGAAGCAAATTGATCCTATATGGAAATATAAGCCAGAATTGCTAACATTCCATTTTGGTATACCACCTCAATATATAATAGAGAAAGCACACTCTTTTAATATGTTAATTGGGGTAACAGCTACCAGTGTGAGTGAGGCAAAATCTATAGAAAACTGTGGTGCCGATTTTATAATAGCTCAAGGTATAGAAGCTGGTGGACATAGAGGTACTTTTGAACCTTCTGGAGAGAATGATGAAAAATTGAG
>JBJKVQ010000009.1:0-37357 GCA_045562575.1 Dehalococcoidia bacterium | reverse complement strand
GCGCTGCAACAGGTGCAATTGCAGGATTGGCAACTATTACTCCAGCTTCTGGATTTGTTGGTGTGGATTCTGCTTTAATCATTGGTGTTATAACAGGAATTGTAACATTTTATGCTGTCTACTTTAAAAACAAAGTTAACCTAGACGATGCTTTAGATGTTTTTGCTGTACACGGTATCGGAGGTATTATCGGTGTGATAGCAACAGGAATTTTTGCAGAAAAAGTTATTGGGGGAGCAGAAGGTTTAATTGAAGGTTCTTCTACTCTACTCGTCGAAAATATAATACTTGTTATAGCAACTATGGTTTATTCTTTAGTAGTAACTTTAATCCTACTAAAAGCACTCGATATCATACCAGGTTTAGGTTTGCGATCGACTGAATCTGAAGAAGATCAGGGATTAGATGTGAGTGATCACGGCGAAAGAGGTTATGTTGCTGATGGAGCTGATAACTAAGCTAATTCATTACTATTTCAAACCTAATTTAGCTTCTAAAGAGCTTAAAAGATTTGTGAATGAGTTAGCAAATTGATTAACTCCGTCAACAAGTAACTTATCAGTTATTTGATCAAGATTAATGTTAAAGTCTGGCAACTGATTCAAGCTACTCTTTGCCTCATCTAAGTAAGTTTGTATTGTGTTGTCAGCTTTACCATGATCTATAAATGCTTCAAAGGTAATTTGGGGCATTGTATTGATAGTAAAATTGCCGATTAATGAATCGACATACAATAAATCACTATAGTTGGGATTTTTTGCACTAGTGCTTCCCCATAATAATCTTTGAACACGAGCCCCTTTCATATTGTCGCTCATAAATTCTGGCGTAGAAAACGTTTTATTAAACTCGTCATATGCGACTTTAGCATTAGCAACAGCTATTCTCCCTAGAAGATGACTTGAATCATGTTTATAAGTATCAAGTAGCGTATCTATAACTGTATCAATTCTACTGATAAAAAATGATGCTACAGAATATATATGACTTACATCCAAACCTTTTTCAATTCTTCTTTTGAGGCCATTAATGTAAGCATTTTGGACATTTTTATATTGTTCTACAGAAAAAATCAAAGTTACGTTAATATTGACACCTGCAAAAATAAGTTCTTCAATCGCTAATATTCCTTCACTAGTAGCAGGTACTTTAATAAGTACATTTGGTTTATTGAGCCTATAAAACAAATACTTTGCTTCTTCAATAGTCGCTTTTGTATCATATCCAATAAGCGGGCTAACTTCTAATGAAACATACCCGTCTTCGCCATTTGTTTCATTAAAAATTGGAAGCAAAATATCAGATGCATCACTAATATCTTTACAAACTAAGTCCTCATATACCTTTACAGTATCACTTGTATCTAAAATGTCATTTATTTGCTTATCATATGAATCACTTCCAAGTGAATTTTCAAAAATACTTGGATTTGAGGTAATACCTGTAATTCCTAAATCTAATAATGATTTTAATTCACCAGATTCGATAATATCTCTACTTAAATTATCTAACCAAAGTGACTGTCCTATAGATCGCATTTTCCTCGTTAATTCATTCACTGTACACCTCAAAAGTTCTTAATATTTATCCTTAAAAACCATCCTAATTGTATAACGAACTTACTTCTATAAAAAGCCTAGAAAGAAAAAAATTAATTTGTTACAATGCTAAAACTATAAAATGTAAGCCAATTAATAAACTCACCCAAACAAGGAGGATTTATGTCAGCAGAAGTAGGACAACCAGCCCCAGAATTAACATTGATTAACAATGAACGACAGCCAGTAACACTAGCAGATATCAAAGGTAAAACAACCGTATTAGCATTTTTTCCAGGTGCTTTTACAGGTGGATGTCAACAAGAGGCGTGTACATTCAGAGATGCTCTTTCAGACTATAATGATATTGGCGCACAAGTCTATGGTATTAGTGTAGATTCCTTTTTTGCCCAAAATGCATTTGTAAATGAAAATAATCTAAATTTTCCTTTTCTTAGCGACTATTCAAGAAAAACTATTGAAGACTATGGTATAGCTGTAAACGACTTTGCAGGAATGCCTGGGTATACAACATCGATGAGAGCAGTATTCGTTATAGATCCTGAAGGAACAATACGATATAAAGTTGCAGTTGCTCCTCCGGAACAACCAGACTTTGATGAAATCAAGAACGCAGTTAGCCAAATATAAATATATGTCCGTGGAGGGTATGGTATGGTATTAAATTTAGGAGATAAAGCGCCTGATTTTAATTTAAAATCTACAGATGGTTCAGATATTTCTCTAGACTCCTTGAAGGGAAATAAAACTATCCTATATTTTTATCCCAAAGACGATACCCCCGGTTGCACTATAGAAGCATGTGAATTTAGAGACTCTAGTGAGGAATTACAAAATCTCAATGTTACAGTGCTTGGTGTTAGTCCTGATGATGAAGAATCACACCAACAATTTACTGATAAATTTGATTTGAATTTTCCTTTACTAGCCGACCCAGGAGCTGAACTTGCCAAAACTTATGGAGCCTGGGGAGAAAGAGAACGTCAAGGTAAAATAATTGTGGGTATTATCAGAACAACTTTTGCTATTGATGAAAATGGTTATATATCCAATATTTGGCCACAGGTGAGTCCAGAAGGACATGCAAAAGAAATAATTAATTGGGTAAAGGAAAATTAATTTTTATTCAGAACACTATCCAGATTGATTCTCCAAAGCATAATAGTACCGATAAGTAATATAATTAATAGAGAAAATACTCCAAACCTCGGATCTATTAAACCAGCAACAATACCATATAAAATTGGGCCTATAGTTGCAGAAAATCTTCCGACAAACCCAAAAAAACCAAAAAATTCTCCTGATTGTTCCTTGGGGATTATTACTGCAAAAAGGCTCCTAGCCAATGCTTGGCTTCCACCCATTACAAATCCAACAAATATTCCTAAAAATATCCATTGCAATGAAACAGTTATACCTAAAGGTTCCCATAAAATACTTCTCATAAATTTTGGCCAAACAGAAAGAGAATCATTCAATATTGACTTATGTGAACTACCAATTCCTGAGACAATCTCAGACCCACCATCAACATATAGAGAATAAGAAGACAAATTTTCTTCTAAAACTATTTTCTTTATTTCTTTTACGGTTTTTTCATCTATCTGATCACCAATACTATAATTTTCCAAAACCTCGAAGGATTTAGTTGGCTTTTCTATCGAGCTTGGTATTGCGACAATTTCGTATCTAAATTCATCTAGGCTTTCAATCTGAATGTCATAATCAGATTGATCTTTAGGAGTTAATGGTGCAAACCCAAGAGCAATTACAACAATAAATGCCCACCCAAACAGAGCTATCAATAAAGCTTTTTGAGATCCAATTTTATTGGCAAATATACTAAACGCCATTGCTCCAGGAGCAGCTATAAACTGAATAATCAATATGGTAACCATATTGATTTGTAGAGTAACCCCTAAAACATCAGGCCCAAAAACCCCTGCTACACTAATAATTGTTTGGATTGCATCATTGAAAATTAGATACGCAATGAGATATAAAAATATAGTTCGAAATTTTGAAACCTTTTTCAAAGTTCCAATAACTTGATTAAATGCTTCAGATATGGACATTTTGTCATTTTCAAATACCGAATCAACCTCTGGTTCAGGAACATTCTTAAAGGTAATTAATGCAGAAAAAAACCACCAAACAGCAACAGAAGCCATCGAAATACGAATAACGAAATCTGATGAATCAAAATATATAATCGCAACTAGATGAATAGCGAGAAGCAACCCTCCTCCTATATATCCATAGGCAAACCCTAAACTACTCACATAATCTATTGATTCTTCTGAAACAATTTTAGGGAGTAACGCATTATAGAAAACCCATGCTCCTAAAAACCCTGCATTAGCTAAAGTCGCACACATGAGCAACCACGCCCACTCAAAGCCTGTGTATACTGAAAAGAACAAAAGAAGTGTTGCAAAACATCCTATATAAGTATATATAACAAGAATTTTTTTCTTGATTTTTCTTGTATCTGAAATTGCTCCAAGTATAGGGCTAGAGAAAGCAATAACACCTGTTGCCAAAGCTATAGCTAAAGCCCATATGGAACTTGCAGTAAAAGTAAACGGACCAAAATCAAGTCCCTGTGGATATACATCTTTAAATATAGCAACAAAATATGGAGGTAAAATAGCTACCATTATACTTGTAGAAAAAGCAGAGTTACCCCAGTCATAAAAGCACCAACCACGGATAATTTTTCGCTGTTCTTGTGGAAAATTACTCAAACGACCTAACACTATATCTGCTCCTATTCTTGTAGTTATATCGTGTTTTTATCTTTATAGTTAATAATCCTGCAAAACACAACACAAAAAATATTAATAACTACTTAACATTATCTAAATTGCATTCTAGAATCACTTTTATGAATAAATTACCATTAGAAGGCATAAGAGTAATAGACTTTAGTTGGATCATTGCAGGTCCAACTTGCACCAGAATGCTTGGTATGATGGGTGCAGAAATAATAAAAATTGAAAGTCATCGAAGACCCGACCCTACGAGAGTGGGTGGTGGTGGAAATTTCCATTTTTTAAATCAGTCCAAAAGTTCTCTAAGTCTTAATCTACGCACTGAGGAAGGCGTAGATATCGCAAAAAGACTTATATCGATCAGCGATGTTCTAGTGGAAAATTATGCCAGTGGTGTAATCGAACGTATCGGTCTTGGATATGAAGATATTAAAGAACATAACCCAAACTTAATTATGGTTTCATCTTCAGGTTTGGGACACTCTGGCCCCGATAAAGATCATGTAGCTTACGGGACATTACTTCAATGCTTCACTGGTTGGAGTTATCAAACTGGTATCCCTGAAAAACCACCAATGATCGGTGGTGTTTGGGCTGACCCTTTAACTGGCATGATGCAAACGTTCCTTGTAGCAAGTTGTCTATCAGGACGATATCGAACTGGATTAGGACAATATGTTGATTTTTCAATGGCTGAAGCAAATACTACTTTACTACAAGAATCCTTGATGAATTTTTTTATGAATAAAGAAATTATTGAAAGAAATGGAAATTATGAATCAAATGTTGGTATACATGATCTTTTCCCATGTAAAGGATTCGATTCTTGGGTAGCTTTAGCTATAGAAAATGATGAGGACTGGAATAAATTTTGCCTGCTATCAAAAATTCCTGACTTAATTAAATATAATTCTAATGAAAAAAGAATCAAAAATAGGGAAAAAATAACTCCTAATATTTCAAACTGGACGAAACAATTTGATAAATTTGATCTAATGGAAAAACTACAAACAAATGGTATTATGTGCGGTGCATCAATGGATAGCTTAGAAGTAATAGAAAATAAACATCATTTAGAAAGAAATTTTGTCAGTGACTACATTCACAAAGACTATAAAGATATCAAACTTCCCAATGTCCCATGGACACTAAACAATGCTCCTGAAACAAGAATTGCTCCTGCACCGGAACTTGGTTCAAGTAACAATCATATATTACACGACCTTTTGGGTATCGAACAAAACAGTATTGATAAAATGGTTGAGGAACAAATTATTTATTAAGGGGTGATTGTATCAAGATATGAATGATAGTTCCGTCTAGTTTCATTTAAATGGTCTCCACCGAACTTCTCAAGCATACTTTCAGCAATTACACATGCTACCATTGCTTCACCAATAACTGCACAAGTAGGAACAAAGGTTATATCGCTTCGTTCAAAATGAGCTTTATCAACAAATTCTCCAGTATGTAAATCTACTGTTTCTAATCCATTAATTATTGTAGCAATCGGCTTAACTATGGCATTAATAACTACAGGTTCACCATTACTCATACCACCTTCTACGCCTCCAGCATTATTAGTTTTTCTGGACCATGTACCATTACCGGGTTTATTATTATCCTTAGCCCATTTATCTTTAGGTAAAATTACATCATGAACCTGTGAACCAAAAAGGTCAGCCTGACTAAATCCCGCACCAAACTCTACGCCTTTTACAGCATTGATACTCATCACAGCGCCAGCAAGTTTAGTAGTGATTTTTCTATCCCATTGTATGTGAGTTCCTAAACCTATTGGTAAACCAGTTGCGACAATTTGAATTATACCCCCTGCACTATCCCCACTAGCCCTTGCCTGATCGATAGTATCAATCATTTCAGAGGCCTTTTCAGCATCAAAACATCTCACTGCTGCTAGTTTAGATCCTTCAAGATTTCCTTGATGAAACGGCGGTTCTTCTAATAAATCCCAATTCAATTGACCTGTATAATTTGAATGAACGCCACCAATACAAGTTACATGAGAATGGACTTCTATATCGAATTCTTCTAAAAATCTTTTTGCTATAGATCCAGCAGCAACTCTAGCAGCGCTTTCCCTAGCACTTGATCTTTCTAGTATATTTCTCGCATCATCTTGATGATATTTGAGAGTACCGGCAGTATCGGCATGACCTGGTCTAAGTTTGGTAAGCTTTTGGTATTCAACATCAGTAGGATTTATACTCATCTCATCAGTCCAGTTAACCCCATCTGGTCCTGTCCCAGTAGACCAGTCTCGATTTTCAATCCACATTGCAACAGGACTACCCATTGTCACACCGTGTCGAACTCCAGATAAAATTTCAGCAAAATCTGTTTCTATTTTCATTCTACCTCCACGACCATACCCAACTTGTCGTCTAGCCATATCAGCAGCAATATATTTTTCACTAACAGGAATACCTGCTGGTAATCCTTCTACTATCACTGTTAAACCTTTACCATGTGATTCTCCAGCAGTTAAAAATCGAAACATTTTTGTATTCTCCTAATATAAATTTCTTTTCAGGTTTACCATTATACCAAACAATAAAATAATTTTTCGTATATAATTAATATTTTAATAATTGATAACAATATTATGTTAATTAGAGACTATATAAAAGAGTTGATTTTAGAAAGTATAAACTCTTGTCATAAAAATGGGACTTTACCGATATTTGAAATAGACCAAATAGAAGTAGATAGACCGCAAAACACAGATAATGGAGATTTTGCAGTAAGTTTACCCCTAAAACTCACTAAAGTATTAAAATCAAATCCTTTAGAAATCGCAAACACTTTAACTACTTATATAGATAATGAGCGAGCAAATGTAGTTTTTGAAAAGATCTCGGTTGCTCCTCCAGGATTTATAAACTTTTATTTGAGTCATGAATGGGTACAAAACCACCTAGAAGAAATCTTAAAATTAGGTGATGAATATGGAAATATTACAAAAACAAATCCAACAAAAATTCAATTAGAATTTGTGAGTGTTAATCCTACAGGACCGTTACATGTCGGGCATGCTAGAGGCGCAGTTTTAGGAAGTAGTTTAGCAAGTATAATTCAAGCGTCTGGTGACATGGTGTCGAAAGAATATTATATAAATGATGCTGGTAATCAAATCGACTTGTTTGTCCAGTCCGTGTATTCAAAATATTCAACTTTAATTGGAGAAGAATACCCCATGCCTGACAATGGATATATGGGTGATTATATAGAAGAAATAGCGATAGAAATACATAATGAGAACATAACAAAAAAATTAAATGAGGAAGCAATTAAACCTATTGCATTAGAAAAAATGCTCTCGAATATACAAGCAGATCTCTCTAATCTCAATGTTGAATTTGATAATTGGTTTTCTGAAAAATCTTTATTCACGAGTGGCGAGTTTAATGACACTATGAATAAGTTTGAGAGAGATCAACAATCCTTTAAAGAAAATAGTGCAGTCTGGTTCAAAGCTACTGACTTTGGCGAAGAAAAAGATCATGTCTTAATTCGCACAAATCTTGAACCTACATATTATGCAACTGACATTGCATATCATAGAAATAAGTTTCTAATAAGAAATTACGACAAGGTAATCGATATCTGGGGCGCAGACCATCATGGCCATATATCCAGATTAAAATCTGCATTGGAAGCTATGGGAATTGATCGATCGAAACTGAATATCTTACTCTATCAATTAGTAAGCCTTAAACAAGGTGATGACAAAGTGAGAGCTTCAAAAAGAGCTGGAACTATTATTACAACAAATGAACTTGTAGAAGAAGTTGGATCAGATGCATGTAGATACTTTTTTATTTCAAGATCACCAGATAGTCATATGGATTTTGATATTGATCTAGCAAAAAAACAATCTTCTGATAACCCAGTATTTTATATTCAATATGCGCATGCTCGTGCATGTTCGATACTTAAATCGACAGCTGATGAAAATATTAAATCTAATAATCTTAATTTGTCATTATTAGATAATGAGCATGAAATAAATTTGCTTAAAAAATTTACAGAAATATCCGAAATTATAAAGATCTCTGCAGATCGTTATGAACCTCATCATCTTGCTAAATACTCATTAGAGTTAGCAACATTGTTCCATCTTTTCTATCAAAATTGCAGAGTTATTGATGAAAATCAAAGCGATGAAATTACTAGTGCTAGAGTACTCCTTATAGAAGCATTTATAATAGTTATAGGAAGGTGTCTGGATCTAATGGGAATGTCTAAACCAAAATCTATGTAAAACACTTTAGTTATCCCTCTAAACCACCCTCAGCTTTATAATTTTTACCACGCTGTGTGTAATGAGATGCGGTTCTTTTTATCAATTCATGATGCTTTTCAGAAGTTTCTCCGCGTGGTTTTGCAGGTATACCTGTAACAATAGTTTTTTCAGGAATTCTCGCCTCTTCAAGAACAACAGATCCTGCAGCTATGATTGATAATTCTCCTACTTCAACTCCATCATTTACTACTGCACCATTACCTACTAAACAGTTATTGGATAGAATTCTTCCATGCCAAACTACAGCATGCCCAAGAGTTGAATCATCACCTATCCAAGAATCAGCATCAGAATGAACGACACTGTTATCTTGAATATTAGTTCTCTTTCCAATTTTAATTTTACCACTATCACCACGAATGATAACTCCAGGTAAAATCATAGTATACTCATCAATTTCAACGTCACCAATAACATATGCAAATTCACTTACAAATGCTGTCGGGTGAATCTTTGGTTTTTTTCCTTGGAATTCTCTAATCAACGTAATCCTCCTTAATGAATGATTCCATCATTATTTTTCAATAATAAATAAGTAACGTTATTATAGAGTTTAGTACTTAGTATTACTACTATTTAATTTTAAGAAAGGTTTTAATTCAGAAATTGATATTTAGTTAATAATAAGATGTATAAAAATTTTGTATACATTAGTAGAATAATGACATGATAGAAGATAAAAGATATGCAGTATTAAGACTGAGATCTAGTACCCATAAACGATTAAAGATAATAGCAAAAATACAAGAAAGATCGATTATTGATGTAATTGATGAATTAACTGAATTTATGGATCAGTATATTCTTAAACAAGAAATTGAAACTGATATAAGTGAATTTGATTGGGAACGATATATTATCGATAAATATGATGAGAAATTATGGAAATCAAATGAGGATATTATAACTAAAAGTAAAGAAGATCCAATATTACGACTAGTTAATAACCATATTCTTAATCCTAAAATTAAACCAAAGGATTCTCAAAGACCCTCCACTGCAGTACTTGACTCATCTTTACTTATACAACTTAAATATACCAGTGGCGGTACTGTTGAGAAGAGTAGAGAACAACTTAAAAAAGGGAGTATAAACTATCTAACTGAGGGTTGGTTTAAGGTATTCAGATCTTTTGGGAAAAAAGCAGAAATACGACACTCTCAATTTGAAAGGTTCTTCGATAATAGAATTAAGCAATTACTTAAAGATAGAATAATAAAGTCTCCTGAACCAGGTGTATTTCAATTAATGAAAAGGTTAACTACTGATGATTGGAGGTTAGTTGAATCTATTTTAATTCTACCTCCGCACAAAGATTTAAAACTGACAAAGTTAAAATTCTAATGAGGTGGAATATGGAAACAGAAATAATTGGTTTTATGGCTCAACTAATTACTGGTATTGCGACATTGTTGGTTGCTTTAGTTTTGGTCTTTCAATTAAGAAAACAAAACCAGCAATTAAAAATTCAGCATCAAGATGCCGATAACAAGATAACTTACGATAGCATTACAGCAATGGAAAGAGTGACGATTCCTGAAAATTATGGTGATTCCTTTGTTGATATGATGTGGAAAGCACGAGTAGAAGGGATCTCTACTATGAGTAATCAGGAAATATGGAGATTTCAAAACTGGTTGGTTGTTGCAGGTAGAAGGCTTATTTCAGAGTTCAGATTAAATAGATTTGGACAAGCAGCGATTAATAGGGGATTATATCCACAGCAGGGTTCTACAGAAGCGCTAGAAAGGTACTATTCAATCCAAGTTCGCAATTTATTTGATTACAAGGCATCATTAGATTTGTATACATCATTCATGCGACCGAGATTTAGTGCAGGTATTGGAGGGCAAAGCGGTCTATTGCAAATCGCAGATAAAACCTACGAGGAAATGTCAGGGGAAAAATTAGAAGATAATAGTTAAGGAAATTAAGTTGCTAGTAGAATTAACAATTCTCGGTATAATCATTGGAATATTTTTGTGGATGAAAAGTAGTTCACTAGAAGGTGGAAGTGGATTGGTATTTACTATACCAATATCATTATGCATTGTATTCCTATTGTACGGATTAGGCCAATTTATCTTAAAAATTATCAATTAAATAAAAGTAATATTTGTATACATATGATAAATAACGACAATTATGAGTACCTAACATCCTCCATTTATAAAAAAAGAAAAAGTAATCCTATTTAAGATAAATTTTGGCTAAACAAAATCGACAAGAGTATGTGGCAAAAAAGAACCATGTCAAGATATAAGTATTTATGACTAAAAATTGTTTCTCGTTGATTTTAGAATATTTCTGCATATATATAACTACTAACCCCAGTGGCTTAGAATTAGCATAAATATATATAATCAAATAATTTTTCTAAAAAATCATGGATATAAAAATAGTATTATATATACATAAAAAAATATTTAATTACGTCAACAAAAGAACAATAACTATTATTAATAGGCAAAAGTACGACAATATATATTTGTGACTACATTTTTTATTACAAAATAGATTTTAAACATTGTTAACAATGTTATTATACTAAGTATAGTATTACGAAGTAACATTTCTAAATAAAGTTAATGCATCTATATCTACTAATATTAAAGGGACATTATATTGATTTTTAATAACATGAATGACACTGAGATCCAACCAATTCTTACATCTATAATTTCAGAAGCTGGAGAATTAGTTAAAGAGGGATTTTATACTACAAAACAAATATCGTTTAAGGGACCCTCGGATCCGGTAACCAATATAGATTTAGCTTCAGAAACTTTAATCCGAGAAAGATTAAAACAATATTTCCCTGATATTGAAGTTCTTGGTGAAGAATACGGTGGCAACATCATTTCTGATGAATTACGATGGGTTATTGACCCAATAGATGGTACAAGAAATTTTGCTGCAGGTATTCCACATTTTTGTGTATCAATTGGTTTAGTTCAAGGGAATAACCCAATTGTTGGAGCTATATATGACCCAATACGAGATGAGCTATTTTTTGCCCAATCCAATCAAGGAGCTACTCTTAATGGAGAAGTAATGCAAGTTAGCACAAAAACAAATCCAGAAGATTTTATAATTGGATTAGATATAGGACACGTAGATAATAAGGCTATACATGCTTTTAAACTTATTGAAAATCTTTTTCCTACTATGCAAAGTTTGAGAATATTAGGCTCAGCTGCATTAGGAATGGCATATGCTGCTTCAGGTCGAATCGATATTTTTCTACATCATTCTCTTTCACCTTGGGATATAGCTGCTGGATTATTATTAGTAACAGAGAGTAATGGAATTACACTTGATAAAGAAACATTAAAACAAGCCAATCTTCTCACTAAAGGATTATTATGTTCTAGTGAAGAGTTACTAAGTATATTCCTAAAGATGACTGAAAATGAAAAATGGTATCAGTAAAATAGTATTAGGAAATCTCGTCTATGAAAGAAACCTCTGGTCTGCCAAGTCCTCCAGACCTGCCTAAAGACTTTCGTAAATCATCAGACATACCAAATTCTTGAGCATCTTCAATATCTGCCCATTCAGTTAATATAAATACTTCTTTATCAGATATTGAATTACGATATATTTTTTCACTGATACAACCATAAGATTCTCGTACAGTCTTCTCTTTATCCCAAATCGACTTCCATAAACTAAAATTCTGTAATTCAATTTTTACTAACATAAACATAATTTACTCGATTCTTGGGTTATATTTATGCCATTCAGTACTTTTTTCAAAAGCATATGCAAGGTTTAAGATATTTTGTTCTCCAAATTTTGGTCCAATAATTTGCAAACCAATTGGTAACCCATCAGAAAATCCACAAGGTACAGATATTGCAGGAAGTCCAGCTATATTTACAGGAACAGTACAAACATCACTTAAATACATTTGAAGAGGATTATCTGTTCTTTCTCCTACCCCAAATGCAGTAGTAGGAGATGTAGGAGTTACTAATAAGTCATATTTTTTAAAAGTTTCTTCAAATTCATTTATAATTACTGTTCTTACTTTTTGTGCCTTTAAATAATATTCATCATAATATCCCGAGGATAAACTATAGGTACCCAGCATAATCCTTCGTTTGACCTCTGGCCCAAATCCTAATTGGCGAGTGACTTCTAGTTCTTCCCACATAGAATTACCCTCTTTAAACCGAAATCCATACTTTACCCCATCAAATCTTGAAAGATTTGAAGAACATTCTGATGGAGCGATAATGTAATATACTGCTAATGCCAACTCGCTTGAGGGTAAAGAAACTTCCCTGTCTACCTTTGCACCAAGAGATTCTAATTGTTGAATTGCGGTTTCAACAGATTCTCTAACTTTATTATCAATACCAGATACAAAATATTCTTTTGGAACACCTATTTTTAAATTAGATATATCCTCCGATAAATTTTTATAATAGTCAGGAGAATCATATTTTAAAGAAGTTGAATCATTTTTATCGTTACCAACTATAGAATTGAGGAGTATCGAACAGTCCGTAACATCTTTTGTTATTGGTCCAATTTGATCAAGGGAGGAAGCAAATGCTATAAGCCCAAATCTACTAACAAGACCGTATGTCGGTTTTAACCCAACCACACCACACAGCGATGCAGGTTGTCTAATTGAACCACCAGTGTCCGATCCAAGTGAAGCTATCGCTTGAGAAGCAGCAACAGCAGCAGCTGGCCCACCACTACTTCCACCTGGGACTTTTGTAACATCCCAAGGGTTTTTTGTTGTACTAAATGCCGAGTTTTCTGTTGATGAACCCATAGCAAATTCATCTAAATTTCCTTTACCGAGAAAAACTGCATTTTCATCTCTCAATTTCTTTACAACAGTTGCATCGTATGGAGGGATAAAATTTTCAAGCATTTTTGAAGAACACGTTGTTAAAGTATCCTTTGTACACATATTATCTTTAATCTGCAAGGGTATACCTGTTAAATAAGATGCCTTGCCTGATTTAATGATTTCATCAGCCTTTTCAGCTTGTTTTAAAGCTTTTTCTCCATCTATTGTCACATAACTTTGAATGACACTTTCTGTATTTTCTATACGATCAAGATATAATTGAGTTAATTCCTTGGCGGAAATTGATCCTTCATCAAGCAACTTCCGTGCAAGTTTTATAGTCATATTTTGTAATTCTAAATCCATATGTTTTTAATCTTTCAAATTATTAATTATTCTAATACTGGCTTTACTTTAATATATTCATCTTCAACATCGGGGGCATTTTGCAAAACTTGTGAATGTTCTAATGAATCGGCAATTTTATCCTCACGCATAACTGTCTGTAAAATCCCATACTGAGGCTCTACATCTTTGGTATCAACACCCTCTAAAACTTTAATGTGATCTAAAATATCGTCAAGTTGATTGGTATATTCACCTAACTCTTTCGCATTAAGTCTAATTTTCGCCAATCTAGATACATATTCGACTGTTTCTTTATCAATTGCCATATTCCCTCCAAAGTAACATCATACCAGTTAGATCAATGCGAAGAAATAATTTTATCAATCATCTCTACGGATCCTAAAATCTCATTATCATTATTGGTTACAATATAATCAAAATGTTCACTTTGATCCATTTCATAAGAAGCTTTTGATATCCTAGCCTCTAATTCAGATTTGTTTTCAGAATTTCGTGTCGTTAAACGAGCGATTAATTGATCAATATTTTCAGGTTGTACAAATATCAAAAGAGCATCATTAAATTTTGATTTAATAGTTAAAGCCCCTTGTACATCAATTTTTAAAATAGCATGCCGGTTTGTATACTTTGCAATATCAATTTGGGATATAGGTACCCCATATCTATTTCCATAAACCTCTGCATTTTCAATAAACTGATCTCGATCTAACATAGCTTGGAATTGATCATGTGTAAGAAAAAGGTAATCTTTACCATCTTTTTCACCATCGCGTATTGACCTAGTAGTAGCTGTTGTCACAAAATACCAATCTCTACCACGAGATTTCAAGTGATTAATTATTGTATCTTTACCTACACCAGAAGGCCCAGAAATAACAAAAAGTTTTGTACCAGGCATATTATTGCTCTCCTGTTAGATTACTCAAATCATTCCAAAATTGTGGATATGAAATTGCAACACAATCACTATTATGTATAGTTGTTTTTCCCTGTGATAAAATAGCAGCTATAGCTTCCATCATAGCTATACGATGATCATCAAATGATTCACAAATCGCTCCATTTAAACTACCAACACCATTAACAATAATGCCATCTTCTAACTCTTCGATATCTGCTCCAAATTTCGATAATTCACTTACAGTAATAGATAGGCGATCACTTTCTTTATTCCGTGCATCTGAAGCATCTCTTATAATTGTTTTTCCTTTAGCAAAACATGCTGCTAAGGCAATAATAGGAATTTCGTCAATTAATCTTGGAATTATATCCCCACCAATTTCAACACCTTGAAGTTCACTTGATTCTACAATAATATCTCCAACTTCTTCACCTGCTACAACAGTTGCATTTTTTACAGAAATTTTTCCACCCATTGCTGACATAACGTCTAAAATACCAGATCTTGATGGATTGATTCCGACATTTTTTAAAGTGATTTTTCCTTCTTGATGACATAATCCAGCAACAATCCAAAAAGCAGCAGAACTTATATCAGCAGGAACATTAACATCAGTGCTTTTAAACTCACTAGCAAATGGTTGTATCATTAATTTCAATCCATCGTTTTGAATATCAACCCCCATGTTACCTAACATTTTTTCAGTATGGTCTCTAGAGTATGCAGGCTGATGCAGAATAGTTTTTCCAGCACTATTAATTGCTGCTAGTATCAAACAAGACTTTAATTGCGCACTAGCCACAGGCATTGTATATTCAATTCCTTTCAATTCTGAACCTTGTATTGCAAAAGGGGCCTTAGTACTTCCATCCCTACCATTAATATGTGCTCCCATCTGCTTGAGAGGAGTAATAATTCTACCCATTGGCCTTGAGCGAAGAGAATCATCCCCTGTTAATACAGAAAAAAATGGTTGTGTAGACAATAATCCTGAAATTAATCTCATAGTTGTACCAGAATTGCCTGCATCTAAAACTATTTCTGGTTCTTGTAAACCAGTTCTACCTACTCCTTTTATGGATATAGTGGTTAAATCGGTTTCGTTTATGTCAACCTCAACCCCCATACTTCTCATAATATTAATAGTAGAAATACAATCTTGACCAAGAGAAATATTGGTGACTTTGGAAGTACCTTTTGCTATAGAATTAAATATAACTGATCGATGTGATATTGATTTATCTCCAGGTAAATATAGCTCTCCTTGTATTCGGGAAGATTTACCTACAACCATATCCATATCATCTACCCCAACGTTTATTTTTCTTCTGATTATCTATTAATTGTTTTGATGAAATTTCGAACATTTTTTGATATCTCTCTCTGATTCTTCCGCCAAATAACATATCAGCTATTTGATCACTTGAGGTTGGAAGATCAGGTTGAGTTGGATTGTTTCCTAAATCATCGAAATCTTCCCCGGCTTCATATCTATATAGCCAACTTTCGCGAGATAGTAATGCTTCTACAAATGTATCTAATAATTCATCTACAGCGTCCTCTTTTTTATCAAGGTCTTCGATATCAGTATTTTCGATTAATATTTTAATTTTTTGCAGTTGTTCTGTAGCACGATCGATCCAATAAGTAATTGAATCTTTATTAGTTAAAGCTATATCCAAATGCATAACTGGACTTCCAGAAGCTAACCTAGAAATATCTCGATATCCTGATGCACCAAGTTTGGCGATTTCTCTCCAAGAAGGGCTTTGACTAGTGGAAAGTATTAGTGCCTTTGATAGCATCATTGGTAAATGGCTAACTGCGCCAACATAACTATCATGTTCTTTCGGATCCATAAAATATGGTTTTGCACCAATATATTCAATCATCGAAATAATAGAATCGACAGCTTTTTGACCTGCTTTTGAATGTGGTATAACAACGTAACGACAACCTTTAAATAACGTACTATCTGCACTTGCAATACCAGAAGATTCACGCCCCGCCATTGGGTGTCCACCTACAAAATGAACATTTTCTGGCAAATATTCATCAGCCCAATCCATGATCACTCTTTTTGTACTTCCAGTATCAGTTACAATAGCTCCAGGAGATAAATGTTCTGATATATCTTCCATAATTTGCCGAACTGACAAAACTGGCGTGGTTATTATTACTATTTTTGCATCTTTAACAGCATCCGGTAAATTCCAAACAGATTTATCAATAGCTCCAACTTTTTTTGCTTTGTTACCAACAGCATTATCCTGATCGTAACCCCAAATCTCAAGATCGGAACGCTTACCTGATTTCAGTGCAAGTCCCATGGATCCACCTATCAAACCTAAACCAATGATTGCTATTTTATCCATGGTTGACCCCATTTCTACAACAATTATTAATACTAATCATCATCATCTTCATCTTCATCTTCTACATCTACATTTTCTACAGAAAAAGAGATTCGATCATTATTTTTACTAGTAGATTTATTTTTCTTATCAGGCAATTTATTGATTTCTTCTTTTAAATCTAATATTTCATTTACCCCGATAGATTCATTGAAAATAAATCCATCAACTCCAATTTCTCTTAATTCTTGTAACTCTCTAGTTGTTAATTTATTACTAGATTCAATAAAAAAATATTTGGTAATATAGTTTCTAATATTAGCTAAGGTCACTAAAGTGTTGAGTGTAATATTTGTTTCATTTGGGAGAGATGTAACAATTACATCTATTGGTAAATCCTCTAAATTCTTAACATAGAACTCACTAATATCGTTTTCTACAAATAAAAATCTACCTATAGATCCTTCTTCTAGTGGTTCAATTAAAGAATCCTTAATCCCAAACATAATAAAATCAGGCTCGTTTTTAAGATTTTTTTCAGCTGTGTCAATTGTTAAAGAATTTATGTTGATACCCCATGAAAAATCCTTTAGCAATTGTACTTTTGCTTTTGGTAATTCTTCAGCATTAACAATGAGTGCATCAGGGTTAATTTTTTTTAAAGAATTCAAAGACTGCTTTGTAATTGTTTTTGTAGAAACAATTATTATTGATGAAGGGGTTTTATCTTCAACTTTATTAATTTTAAAACCTAAGCTCCGTGAAGCAGTTTTTGTAATTTTATCAAATTTTTCTATTATATTTTTCATTTATTAACATCCTATAAATAGTTACATATCTGCTGCAGCGCCTGTTTCTTCATCATACCATTGAGTCCCGTGTTCTTCATCCTCTTTATCAATCTGTTTTAATTCATTCTCCAACATACCAATTCTCTTTTGTAAATCTCCTCTTAATGGATCATCTGCACGCATTAATTTCAATTCTTGTTTTAAAACTGTAAGTCTTTCTTCTACTTGCCATCGCCAAAATTTTGGATCATAAATAGTCATATTTCCACTATCCTTAAGACTCTTGTGCTATATTAGTGTAAAGGAAATCATACCATGAAAAAAAATAAAAAACTAAATGATAAACATACCGATAAAAAGGTTAATGAAATTTCTACTCAAAATGAAATTTCCACCCCAGTTCCTGAAGAAAATAAAACTGAATATGGGAAACTAGGTCGACCTACAAAATACAAATGGGACGGACCTGAAGGATAAGATTATTCACTCGAGCTTTTGAAATCTAGAGATACTGAATTTATACAATATCGCAAACCTGTAGGTGCAGGTCCATCAGGAAATACATGACCGAGATGTGCATCACATTTGACACATGTAATTTCAACTCTAACCATACCAAATGAAGTATCTGTCTCTTCTTTTATTTGCCCAGAATCCATAGCTTCCCAAAAACTTGGCCATCCACAACCTGAATCATATTTTGTATCAGATGAAAATAAAGGATTAGCACAACAAACACAAAGATAAGTACCGTCTTCTTTGTTATGTAAGTACTCCCCGGTGAAAGGTGGTTCAGTAGCCTTGTTTCTTGTTACCTCATATTGTGCAGGTGTTAATTTTTGTTTATATTCCTCATTATCCATAATTACCCCTAATAACTAAGTAAATTTGTTGTATATATAATTATAAAACTCGTTAACCCATTTATCACCATCATTTAATGCAGGTATTAATTTTATATTTTCACCACCTGCTTCTACAAAATACTCCTGATTCCTTATAGCTATTTCTTCCAGAGTTTCCAAACAGTCAAAAACAAAAGCCGGACAAATCACTGAAATATTCTTAATACCCTTACTAGGTAATGCTTCAATGATATCTGTAGTATTCGGTTTTATCCACGGATCAAATCCAAATCTACTTTGAAAAGCAATATCAAAGGGTTTTTTAATACTAACTTTATCCATTACTTTTTTTACGGTTTCATAACAATGATGCTTATAACACATTTTATTAAATTCACACGGAATTTCACAACAATTCTCTTGGACTAAACAGTGACTCTTTGATATATCCATTTTTTTTATTTGCCTCTCTGGTAAACCATGGAAACTAAATAACAAAAATTCACTTTCTTGATACACATTAGAATTTTCAATTGTTTCAGCTAAACAATTAATTATAAATTCTTCGTGATAAAAATATGGATTGATTTCATAAGGAATATTTATATTTTGATCTTCAATAATTTGAATTGCTTTTTTTATACACGACCCTGACGTCGCTTGCGCATACTGGGGGAACATAGGGGATAATATAATTTTTTCCACTTTAGCTTCTTGTAAATTTTTAATCCCTTGTTCTATCGATGGTGTACCATATCTCATACCTATATCAAATATGATATCTGAGTTTATTGCTGTAATTTTTTTTACAAATTTTTTAGTGTAAGCAAGTAAAGGAGATCCTTCATCCATCCAAACACTTTGATATTGGGGCAGTACTTTTTGCGGTCTAAATGGAACAACAAACAAATTGACAATAATCCAGCGCAAAATAGGATTAGTATCGATAACGTCTGGATCCGATAAAAATTCTTTAAGATATGATCGTACACTGGGTATAGTTGGTTCAGATGGAGTTCCAATATTCATTAATAAACAACCAATTTTTGTATTATCCACGTGTTCAAATATCCTTTACATATATAATAGTGACACCTAATTATTATATATGATTTTTATTATTAGATACTAATATACTTTTACGAGTTCTTCCCAATTTGTCGTATACCGTGGTGAAAGATTATTTCTTTTCATCTTCCAATTTTGATTAACTCCTTGAGCCGCATAAAATATCGTTTCTCGTCCCATAGATTCATTAATTATATCTATGGATTTCATCAAACTATCGCGAGATGAATCTTGTGGTGTAAAAAAATGACCTTGTTGATACTCTTCTGAGACCAAATTAAATAACATAATTCCACATTTGTGATAATAATACCCATATTTATATATTTGTTTTAATAACGTTTTGGCAACACGGATAATAACGGCTGTATCTGATGTAGGTAAATCAAATTCAAATTTTAAACTATTTCGATACTGATGTTGATCAACTCTAAATGGATTCGTTTGTAAAAAAATGTATAAACTCTTAGCTTTACTGCCTTGCTGACGCAACTTTTCACATGCTCGTACTGCGTAAGTTGATAATGCTTGTTCTATTGGTTCTAATTTATCAAGTAAAGTACCAAAAGATTTCGAAGACATAATAGATTTTTTGGGCACTTGTTTTTCTAAATCAAGACAAGATAATCCCTGAAGTTCATATACCATTCTTTCTACTACTACACTTAGCTTTTTCTGAATAAACTTTGGATCAGTATTTCTTAATTGAAGTGCTGTGGATATACCTAAAGATCGTAACGTCTTACCCCATCTACGAGATATGCCCCATAATTCTTCTACAGGTAAATCTGCCATAATATATTCTTGCAAGTCTGTATCTCGTAAATCAAATACTCCACTTTCAGTCTGTTTTTTTGCAACATGATTGGCAATTTTAGAAAGTGTTTTTGTAGGGGCTATACCAATAGATGTAGGTATTCCAGTCCATTGAAGAATGTTATTTCTAACTTCAAGTGACCAATCGAATAAATCTCTCATTGCAAACCCATCTAAACGTAGAAATGCTTCATCAATCGAATAAATTTCAACGTCTTGATTAGGCAACATCATACTCAGTGATTTCATGACACGTTGTGACATATCACCATAAAATTGATAGTTAGAAGAAAAAACTTTGACATTATTTTTTTCTATAAATGATTTATGTTGGTAGTATGGAGCTCCCATAGGAATCCCCAGGTCTTTTGCTTCATTAGAACGTGCAATTACACATCCATCATTATTAGAAAGAACAACAATTGGCTTCCCTATTAAACGAGGATTAAAGACTCGTTCACAAGATGCATAAAAGTTATTGCAATCGACTAATGCAAATATACTCAAACTGTCTATACCTCATGCAGTACATTAGTTACTACACCCCAAATTACCACATCATTATTTTCTTCAATTTTAATAGGTTCATACTCATCATTTTCAGGCATAAGATAAGTTCCTTGAGTTGATTTTTTCAACCTCTTTACCGTTAATTGCCCATCTATAGCTGCTATAACAATTTTCCCATTTTTAGCTTCTAAACTACGATCAACTACCAAAATATCACCATGATGAATACCTGATTTAATCATAGATTGTCCAGCAGCTCTTACAAAAAAAGTAGCAGTTGGATGCTTAATAAGATGTTTATTTAAATCTAATTTACTTTCAAGATAATCATCGGCAGGAGAAGGAAATCCAGCCTGTACTGCACTCGCATATAAAGGCAAATGATAGCCACTCGTTTCAACATATTCTAATATTTCTTGAACCATACTTTCAGGTATTCGAATAGGTCTGGTTGACTCTTTATATTTTCCTTGACCTTTAGGTCTGCCAGCTCCAAGTCTTGATCCACCACGTGGCATTTTGGTATCCTTAGCTATTATATATATAATAATAGAATAGTGTACATTATTCAAAAAATCAATGATTACGAGTAAATTATGAAGTTGAGAATTTTTCTTACATATGGATTGAGTATGAGTATTGCAACTATTGTTGCTATACTGATAACAAATCTGTTATTTAATGGAGAAAATTACTTTGTTGCCATAGTAGGCGCTATGGGAGCTGGTTGGATAAGTGCCAGATATGGGTTAGGATTCAAAAATCAGAGGTGATGTGTGAAAAATGTTGAGGAAGAAATCCGTGATCTTATTCAGAAAAACGGACCGATAACGTTTTCTCAATTTATGCAAATTTGTCTTTACTCTCCTAGAGGTGGTTTCTACTCTACTCGTGCAAACAAAATCAATGCGGAATTTGGAACTTCTCCAACAAGCCATCCATTATTTGGAACACTCATCGCAAAGCAACTAAAACAAATGTGGGAAATTCTAGAATTCCCTTCTTCTTTTCAAGTTATTGAAGTTGGTTCTGGAGACGGAGCACTTGCAAGGTCTATTGTAGATGAAATTCAGCTATTAGACTCTGACTTTTCTGACGCACTACAATATGTAGCTACAGATTACGAACCTTGGTGGCCAGATTCACTAAATGAATCACTTGGATGGGATGGAGAAGCTCAAAATAATCGCTCTAATAAAAGAGAAATGACATGGGGGATTAATCGAATAAAAGCAGAAGGAGTTACACCTTTTAAAAACATAACTGGCTGTATTCTTTGCAATGAATTAGTAGACAATTTCCCTTTTCATCAATTTGTTATACAAGACGGATTAGTGAAAGAAATATATGTAACAACTTCAAATAAAGGCTTTACTGAAATTTTAGATATTCCATCCAATCCATTAATAACTAATCGCCTAGAATCATTAAATCTTTCTTTACCAGAAGGGTACCGAGGTGAAATAAATCTAAGTATTGATACTTGGATGGCCGAAGTTTCAAAAACTTTGGACAAAGGTTTTATACTATCAATTGATTATGGTGAATTATCGGAAGATCTTTATTCATCAAAATATAATAGTGGAACTTTAATGTGTTACAATCAGCATCAATATAATAATAATCCATACCAAAATATTGGTTCCCAAGATATTACATCATTTGTCGATTTCACATCACTTATGGCAGCTGGAGAAAAGCAAGGTTTTACAACACAGGGATATTCATTACAGCGCAAATTTTTAGAAAACCTTGGTTTTTATTCTTATTTAGATTCTCTTGATACAAAAGAATTATCATACGCTAGAAAAGAATTAAGTCGTATAGCTATGAAAACTCTCATTGATCCAGAAGACTATGGCGACTTTAAAGTTCTTATTCAATCAAAAGGAGTCATAAACAATATAGACCTATTAGGTTTTGAAAACTAAGGCAATCTATTAACCAAAAATTATTTTCCATTATAAACAACTACAGGAGAAAAACATGAAAACTGCTATACAAAACGGGAAAATTGTAATGAGCACTGATACTATTTCTGTTTTAGAAAATCAATCTATTATTATTGAAAATGATATTATCCTAGACCTATTACCAACTACTGAAGCCCATAAAAAATATCCTGAAGCAAGCACAATAGATGCAAACAATCGAGTAATATTTTCAGGATTTTCAAATTGTCATACCCATTTAAGTTTAACTCTTGCACGAGGAGTTTTTGAAAACGAATCTTATGCAAATACTCCTCCATTTCCAGGTCCTCCTAGAAGATCATTACCAAAGATTTCAACAGAAGAACAGCAAATTATGGTTTTATTAGGTGTAATAGAAGCAATTAAATCTGGGACCACAGTCGCTATGGAAATAGCACAAGGTATTATGAATTACGCAAATGAAATTCAAAAAAGTGGACTACGTTTGGTTTTAGCAGAACAAATGTCTGATAGAGTATCTGGAAGTATCGGAGAGCCAGGTAAATTTGAATCTGATCAACAAAAAATAGATGCTGGTTTAGAACGAATTACTAATTTACACTCCAAATGGAATGGATATGATGGATCGAGAGTTTTAGTAGCTCTTGCAGCGCATGCACCTGATATGAATTCACCACAATCATTACAGGAATTACGAAAACTGCAAGAGAAACTCGATGTTATTTCAACAATTCATCTGAATCAATTATGGGGAGAAGTCCAAAATATAAAAGATAATTATGGTGTTACACCTACTGAATACTTAGAGCAAAATAATTTTCTAACAAGTAAACTTGTTGCTGCTCATTGTAGATGTATGACAAAAAAAGAGGAGCAACTATTAGGCAAATTCAAATCATCAGTATCATTCAATTCATCAATAGCTGCAAGAAGAGGATTAAGCCCTAATATAAAGGATCTGGAAAAATATGGCTGTAATATTTCAATGGGCTCAGACAACATGGATGAAAATATGATCGAAGTTATGAGAACCGGATTATTTATGGAACGTATACGAATGATGGATGGTAGAAATCCAAATCCAAACGAAGTATATAAATGGGCGACACAAAATGGTTACCAGTCTTTAGGAATTAATAATGGTGGATATATAGCAAAAGGAAATAAAGCTGATTTAATTATAGTGAATACCTTTCAACCACATATGACACCTCAAACAGATATTGTTTCAAATTGGGTTCATATGGGTCAAATACAAGATGTTGAGTCTGTTATGGTAGATGGTAAGTGGATTATGAAAAACCATAAAATTTTAAACTTAGATGAAGAATACATAATTAAAGAAGCGAATAGAATCGCAAAAAAAGCCTGGAATAACTAAGATAATTTAATTGGAGGAAAACTATGCCTAGAGTCGATATTTTAGAAAGAGATGAAATTCCTAGCGATAAACAACAGTTCTATGATGAAATAGCTAAATATCGCGGACATGTTGCTCGACCATTTAAAGCTTTACTAAATAGCCCTGAAATCGCAACAAAAATTGCATCCCTAGGCGAAGAACTAAGATATGTTTCACCTACAATTAACTCTGAAATCAGAGAAATAATAACCTTAACTATATCTAAAATCCAAAACTGTGAATATGTTTGGACTCATCACGTTAACTCAGCGAAAGAGTTAGGTATAAGAGACGAGGTAATCGAAACTATACAGAACAATATTCCACCACGTAAATTACTACCAAAAGAAGGGGTATTTGTACAATTCACAAAAGAATTACTAGAAAATACCAAAATATCTAATGCTACTTATAGTGCAGTAGAACACTTACTTGGGCAGAAAGCACTTATTGACTTAATAGCAATCATTGGTTACTACAATATGCTCTGCTTATCAATAAATGCCTTAGAAGTAGACCTTGAAGATGGTATTAATCCCTTACTTAATACATAACAATATAATAATTAATACCCTTGTTCTATACACCTAGAAGTAACGATACAAACTCAGCTGATACTATAAACAGAATTCAGTGGATCCAACTTTTTGTTGTTGGTTCTGGTATGTTTCTAAGTGCTTTAGACATCAGTGTTAATGTTGCCCTACCGAATATATCAGAGTTTTTCACCGTTTCTCCTAACATAACTTATCTCATGATAATCTTTTATCTTGGCACCACTGTAGCCCTACAATTACCAATGGGGAGTGCGGGAGATGCATTTGGATTAAAAAACGTTTTTATTTTTGGATTAATTATCTATTCATTAGCAATGATATCTATTGGATTTTCTCCAACTATTAATTCTGTACTAGGGTTCAGGATTCTACAAGCATTTGGTAATTCCGCTATATTATCTATCGCTCCAGCTTTAGCAACTTCTTTATTTCCATCCTATTACAGAGGTCGAGCACTTGGAGTGATGGTTGGCATAGGAAGTTTTGGTTTGGTTTTTGGTACGGTATTCGCAGGGGTTATACTCGAATTTTTGTCATGGCAATGGATATTTTTAGGCAGATTACCAATATGCATATTATGCATTATTGGCTCATTAACTCTAATAAAAAATTATACAAAACCAGTTATCCAACAAACTCCAAAAAAACATAATTTTGATTGGTTAGGAGCAATACTTATATTTATCGGGATTATATCTGCAATAACATTTTTAAATTTGGGGACAAAAATTAATTGGTTTGCAATTACAACCTTGTCTACCTTATCTATTTCTATTGTTTCAATAACATTATTTGTTATGAGACAAATGATGTTAAGTAATCCTTTAATTCAGTTTAATTTAATAAATAATCCTGTTGTTCTAGGTGGATTTTTTGCAAATCTATTTCTGTACATGGGATCTTTTGTTAATTTATTCATACTTCCTTTTTTTGTTGCAGAAATTATTTCAGCATCATCAATAATTTTAGGTATCTTTCTCCTACTGAATGCAATTTCAATATCGTTTTGTTCTCCAATAGGTGGATATTTATCTGATAAATATGGTCCTGGAATTATTAGTGTAATTGGATTAGTTATTGTCAGTATAGGACTATTCTCGTATAGCATATTATCTGCCAACTCCTCACTAGTAGAGATAGGGCTTAGAATGATTATTGTCGGGTCAGGTATAGGCCTTTTTCAAAGTGCAAATTTAAGCTTAATCATGGGTAAAATGTCATCAAGTTCCTTAGGAACAGGCGGAGCAATATCAGCTATATCTCGAGCATTTGGTAGCGTAACAGCAGTTACAATCATAGGGTGGTTATTCATATCTTTATATCAATCAAATTCACCAAATATTGATATTTTGTATGCCTCTTCATCCCAAAATTCTATTGAATCATTTATGTACGCATTTCAAATCTCCTATATATTGGGTTCAATAATTATCATTCTAGGAATTATCTCTTCATTGATTGCATGGTTTGGATTAAAAAAGTCAAAAAATACCATTAATTAGTGTTTGGCAAATCTCTAAGGAAGTGCGACAATCGTAATGCTAAAAGAAAAAGGTATAGGGGCAAGGGATGGATGAAAAGAATACTATTTTAAAACCACCTACAGCATTAATTGATTGTTGTATACTCGCATCATGGATACATTTCGACCCTGATCAACCCAGACAGGTAAAGTCACGAGACGATATTTTCAATGCAGTATTCAAACGATTTTCTGAAGGTTGTTATCCTAATGGTGTAGATGTTTCTCTATCTTCTGTAGAAGGAAGTGAAACTTGGGGTAAAATTTATCAAGAATGGTTTACTAATTTCAATATTCCCAATGCTGATTATCAAGTAGTAATTGGAACACAAATTGCTAAATTGATATCTATGAATATAATAATGCGTGATAATTTTGAAGACGGATTTTACAAACTTGTTAGTCCATTATCTCAAGATATTATCGATAATATAAAAATTACCACACTTTTAGTCCCACAATTAGGAATAGAAATTCCTGAATTAAGATTAGGATAAAATGTCTACTTGGGTTTTTATCACTATTTTTGCCGCATTAATGCAAACTATTCGAACTAGTTTACAAAAATCATTAACCACATTTCTTTCTGCAGAAGTTATTACTTGGATACGATTTATATTTGGATTCCCTATTGTGATCCTCTACGTACTCTTCTTACACAATAACGGTTTGGAATTTCCCTCAATAAGTCAAAAATTTATGCTTTATTGTTTATTTGCCGGATTATTTCAAATTATTGGAACAATATTATTAGTTTCCCTATTTTCTCATCGGAATTTTGCTGTCAGTACTGCATATACAAAAACAGAAGCTATACAAGTTGCCATATTTGGTGCAATTTTCTTTCAAGCATATCTGAATATTCTTAGTAGTGTAGCTGTAGTACTGGGTATGTTAGGTGTAATAATTATGTCTTCATCACAACAAAATATACAACTTAAATCACTACTAACAGGTTTAAAAAGTAAATCGGTATTTATTGGAATAACATCAGGAGCGTCATTTGCCTTTGACGCTTTACTTATTCGAGAAGCAATTCTTATACTCAATCACGATAACCCGTTGACGAATGCAGCGCTAACACTGCTTGTTATATTGATACTGAATATAATTCAACTTGGATTATGGATTATGTATAAAAATAGAACAATGTTTAATGGAATCTTATTCTATTGGAAACGCTCTTTATTAATAGGTATTACAAGTGCAATTGGTTCAATTGCATGGTTTACAGCATTTGCATTAACACAAGCAGCTTACGTGAAAACAGTTGGACAAGTTGAATTACTATTCTCGATATTAGTTACTCAGAGAATATTTAAAGAAGGAATAAGCCGTACTGAAATCTTTTCTATACTACTAATACTTTTTAGTATCGTTCTTTTAATATACAGCACGAATTAATAGACATTTATTAGGTTCTAGACTATGTTAACAGAATGTTTAAAAGCAAAACTAATAAAATATTAGCATTTACTTGTAGTAACCATATTGTAGGTGACCTATATTTTGCAATTATGTATCCCTTGTTACCATACATAGCTATAACGTACGAACTCAATTACACCCAAACAGGTCTTATCAAAACTGTATTTGATTTAGGTGCTGCATTAACACAATTACCTGCTGGAATTATTTCTGATCGTATAAGTGAATTTTGGCTTATTGGGGGTGCTAACCTATGGGTTGGTATCGGTGTAATATTAATGAGCTTAGCAACTACAAATATTATGTTTTTGGGTATGTCTTTTATAACTGGAATAGGTGGCGGAGTTCAACATCCTGTCGGGGCAAGATTCGTTTCCAGAGGGTCAGATCCTAAATCCCTATTTACGTCGATAGGAATATTAAATTTTTCGGGTGATCTTGGCAAAATTATCGCCCCAATTATCGTCGCACTATTAGTCGTTTCTTTTGGATGGCAAAAATGTCTATTATTCGTAGGTGTTACCGGGATAATTCTGGTACTTGGAAGTATGGTTACGAATCTATCGATATCAAAATCTTCAAACAATGCAAATAATATACAAACTCCAACTAGCACTAACAATTCAAAATTACTTACTGTAATTGATGCTCAGTTTGTAGTACTGATGATGGCAGGATTTATTGACTCAATGATTCGAACAGCTACCTTAACGTTTATACCATTCATATTTATCTCAAAAGGTATGACTACACTTCGTACAACACTAATATTTACCATATTGTATAGTGGAGGTGCTATAGGAAAATTTTCTTCCGGATGGTTGAGTGATCGATATAATGCTTTCACTATAATTTTTGCTACAAAAATAGTAGTTAGTATATTACTTCCAATAATCCTTATCACCAATATACCTATTGGAACAGTATTAGTATTTATTTTGGGTATAGGATTGAATGGAACTTCTTCTGTCCTTTACGGAATAGTAGCAAAAATTACAAATCCAGAAACACGAGGAAAAGCTTATGGTATTTACTATACAAGCACCGAAGTTGGGGTCGCGATTGCGCCAATTTTGTTTGGATTTATTGCTGATAGCTATAGTTTAAATAGTAGCATGATAGGTATTTCAATAGTAAGTTTACTAGTAATTATTCTGAGTAAAAACATAGCAATAAAGTGAAAGAGTTTTTAAATTATGCCAAATTTAGACTTAAATGATGTTTCGATCCATTATGAAGAGACCGGAAAAGGCCCCTTTGCTTTTGTACATTGTCATGGTATAGGCCAAAGTGGAAAACCTTTTACTGAAGAATTTAGCTTTTGGGAAAAATATTTTGACCGTGTAGTTACATGGGATAATAGAGGATTGGGAGAATCTTCACAGGCTTCAAAATATTCTGTACCTCTTTATGCAAGTGATTTAGCACGATTATTAGATCATCTGAATGTGAAAAAAGTAGTTCTTCATGGAGTTTCTTGGGGGGGTATAGTTGTCCAACAATTTGCATTAGATTACCAAGATATGTGTTCAGCAATAATAATTGATTCTAGTTCAAGCGAAGTAAATGTTACAGCTTCTGAAAATTGGTATAAACAAAGTGAAGAGTCTAGAGTTGGTACAGGGATTAGAAAAATCAAACCTGAACATATGGATTCATTCCTAGCTCAAGCTCGTGCTACAGCAGGACTAAGAGAACACCCTTACACACCAAGATTGAAAGAAATACAATGCCCTGCACTTATAGTTGGTGGAGGGCAGGACTCAATAGCAGGTGCAGGCGGATCTATTATTTTAGGAAGAAATTTACCGAATTCACGTACAGAAATTTTTCAAGACTCTGAACATGGGGTATATCGACACAAACAAACTGAATTCAGAAAGCTTGTTCTAGAATTTTGTAAAAATATGCAAATTATTAACTAAAGAAAGAAGACATAATGGCGACGAATTTGCTTTGGAGAAATCTAGAAAATACCCTAGTAAGTAAAATAAATGAATTTGAAGGTGTTGCTGGTTTATCAATCCGATCTCTAAAGAATAAAAACACTATATCTATAAATGGAGATGAAATCTTCCCTACGGCATCTTCTATTAAAATACATATATTAACCCAATTATTTTCCTTAGAAGAAAAAGGAATGATAGATTTATCAAAACGAATCCAATTTACGCAAGATATGTATGGAGCTGGAAGTGGAGTTATACACTTTTTAGAAAACGATCCCGAATTTTCCATTTTAGATATCGCTATTTTAATGATGCTTGTTTCAGATAATACTGCAACCAATATGTGTATAGATTTAGCTGGGATGAAAGAAACAAATAATCTTATAAAAAGTTTTGGTCTATCGAAAACAAAACTTGGACGTAAAATGATGGATGCAAATGCTATCAATCGTGGAGAAGAAAATATTTCTACCCCAAATGAATTAACTACAATGATGGAATTATTGTATCAAAAAAAACCATCTGCAAAAGTATCTGAAAACGTACTCTCTATTATGAGTAAACCTAAGTCTGCCTATCTTAATAAAGCTGTCGGACCCAATATAAAAGTTGCTAATAAACCTGGTGGAATGGATAAAGTTAGATGTGATGTTGGAATTGTATTTTTACCTAATAATCCATATTCTATTTCTATAATGACTAATTATGGAATTCTTGACTCATTAGCCCAAGAAGCCTTTATAATCGAAATAGCTAAAACTGTGCATACGTTCATGCTCACTCTAGATCAAACAAATGAATTTGGTTTAGGGCTACCCAGTACTATCCCATTGTAAAATAGAAAATCCAGGAAGAAAATAAATGAAATTAGATATAAAATGGCTAGGATTTTTTGCCATTGCTTTTGGAGTTTTTGCCAGTGTTACTGAGCAAACTTCAGCACAAATTCTCGTACCCAAAGTCACAGATCATTTCGGATTAAGCTTACCTCATGCACAATGGATAATGTTGGCGTATATACTAACGGTCTGTGCATTGTTTATGCCTTTAGGAAAAATAGCTGATAAAATCGGCAGAAAACCAATATTTCTGACAGGTCTTCTCACATTAATGATAGGAGGAGTTATTGGAAGTCTTGCAACCACCTATTCAATTATATTAATTGCCAAGGTTATAGCAGGTTTTGGTGGGGCATCAATCGAAGCAAATGGTATGGCTATGATAGCTGACATTTTTGGACGAAAACAACGGGGTAAAGCCATGGGGTTATATATGTCCATAATTGGATTTAGTGCTATAACAGGACCACTAATAGGTGGATATTTAACAAATATTTATAATTGGCGAGCTTTGTTTATATTTAATGTCATACTTTGTGGCTTAGGAATAATTATTGCACTTATTATATTTAGAAATAAAGAACTAAACATACAACCTAATCAAATAACTGGTCCATTTTCATTTGACTGGAGAGGTAGTTTTTTATCCACTGCAACCCTTCTAATCTTCCTTGTAGTCATAACATTTGGGAATCAAGAAGGCTGGACTTCGTTCTATATCAGTAGTGGTATTTTTCTTTGCCTATTTTTATTTTTCTTATTTATTTGGCAAGAAAAAACTACTAAAGATCCATTATTAGATTTAGATTTTTTTAAGATAAAAACTTTTTCTCTAAGCGTTACAACTAGATTTCTGGCATTTTTAAGTATGTCATTTTCAGGATTTCTTATGCCTTTCTATTTGATTCAAATAATGGGATTTACAACAACAACTGTAGGAGTCCTACTTGCTCCAGGTGCACTTTCTATAGCTATTATTGGACCATTTAGTGGTCAATTATCCGATAAAATTGGAACCAAATGGTTAACCGCATTTGGAATGGTTGTTAGTGGTACAGCATTACTATTACTTGCTTATCTGAATATTAATTCTAGTATTACAGCTATATTACTAGGATTAACACTTCAAGGATGTGGTGCCGGAATATTTATGTCCCCAAATAATAGTGCAATAATGAACTCTATCGATAGTTCCAACTTTGGTATTGGATCAGGATTTATGAATCTGACTAGGGCAACAGCAAGTTTATCTGGTATTGCAATAGCTACAACTATAGTCGTTATTACAATGACTCAATTAAACTTTGAGCCAAATCTTTCAAATATTACTGATTCATCAGATAATGGTATTAAGTTATCATTTATAAGTGGAATGAAAAATTCGTTTATTATCGCTGGTTTTATAATGTATATATCCGCAGTAATTTCGATTATACGTGGTGAACCGAAATCTATGAATAATAGTTGAGGTGAAGGATTAAAAAGTTAATTGTTATATTAATTTTTTTACTATTACTGATAAGTTGTACCAGTAGTTGTGATGAAGAAATTTCAGATCAAACTTTCACTGACGAAAAAGTTAATGAAACAGTAGATCCCAACGTTCCACAAGATGATGCAAAACTATGGAAAGAAGACCAAATTGCAAGACATGACAAATATCCTGCATTGGTATATTAAAGAGGTGAGATATTACAACAACAAACTTAAAATCATTGAAGTATATATGGGTAATTTTATTAATATTAGTAATTTTTATTTTACAAACAAATAGAATATACGCACATCAACCATTTAAAATAATTAAATCGCCTACAGAAACAACCATTGATTTAAGTGACGCATCTGTATCTCATGCATTTTATGGCGAATTTGAGTCTACGGATGAAGAAATAATATTTAATCTCAATAATTTTTCCGACAAAATATTGAAGTTTAGTATTTTAATCCCAGATCAAGAACCTGAAAATCAAATTAAAGAAAACTATCTACCTGAACTTACCATTGAAAAATTATTAAATTCTGAAAATCAGAGTGAATCTGTTGAGGAATTATACAAATCTAACATACGAAGTACATTCTATGAACCATACAGTCAAATGAACCTAATCAGAGTGATTTCTCATCAAGAAATCTTACAAAATGATTCTATAGTCAGAGTTACCTTAAAATCCAATGGTGTATTGAGATATGTATTTTCTGTAGGATCTAAAGAAATTTTCTCATCAGTGTATGCATCAGGCGATACTGAATATTTTAATTCATCAGCACAAATAGCTTGGTATATCAATCCTATATATATAAGTGAACCAACTCCTACACCCCAAGAACTAAATGAAAGTGAACCAACTCCAAAACCCGGGGAAGTAAATAAAAATAAACCAATACAGCCAGCCGAGGAAATTCAGTCAACCACAAAAACACCTGAATTAGTTTTAGAACAGGTAGATAGTGTAAACACTACACAAAGCAGAATAAATATATCTGCTCTAATTTCAGGGTTTTCAGCCATAATATTAGTTGTTGTAATAGTGCTAATAACGTATAGATTTAAGGGTAATAAAAATGGAAACAACTGATTCATTAATAGAAGCAAATACACGATTTTATCGAGCGTTTGAATTATTCGATATAGAGGAAATGAATGAATTATGGGATAAAGAATCAGCAGTTACCTGTATCCATCCAGGATGGCCTTTAATTCAAGGAAGAAAAGAAATACTACAAAGCTGGACAAACATATTCAACAATACCATGGTGATGCAATTCACCATAACTGAATCTTCTATAAAAATTGAAGGTGAATGGGGATGGATTGTTTGTACTGAATCTCTACGCTCAGTAGTTAATGGAAAAGTTAATGAAGGAAGAGTAGAAGCTACAAATATTTTTCGAAGAGTTGAGAACCAATGGTATCTAGTACATCACCATGGGTCTCCTATTATTAACTAAATTTGTAATTATAGGTTTTTATGTTTAAAATTTCCTTATCTAATCACTTAGTCAATACTAATAAATGATAATTAAAAATATACAATTACCGTCGATATTAATAAGTTTAATGCTTTTGATTGGATGCCAATCCAATGATGGTGTTGAACCTAGTGATTGTACTATTATCGAAGACCCTAAATGGTATGTACAACCAGCCTTGGTAAGTGTTGAAATTAAAGATGTAGGCTACATAACAGGGGTTTTAATAAAAGATACAAGCTACATAATTACAAGTGCAAATAATATCGCAGAAAAAATTTCACCAAATTCTGAACTCTCTGTTCATTTCTATGGTGGCTTTGTCTCTGAAGGTTTAAACGCGAAAGTTTATCCATCAGCAAATATAGGTATTATTGAGACTCAAATTCCATCAAGTTTAACTGGGATCGTAACTAAAGGATCAACCCCAATCCCAAATGAAATTGCTATTACTGGCTCTTATATTTTTAATGGACCTTATAGTACCATCAACGCTTCATATCAATCTTCTCGATCAAATCTTACAGGTTTAAATACTTATGTATTTTCTTCTCAAACCGCGATATCAGAGGATTTTAATGGAGGATCCGTATTTGATTTATGCGGTCAATTAATTGGTATTGTTACTGGAGCTACTGCAGGAGACGACCCAACCATTATAGTTTCTGAATTAAATCCGGTATTATTAAATGAAATAGAAAATAATTATTCAACCCTCAAAACTTATTATGAAAAACCTGATTTAAAAGAAGATACAACTACTTCAAATACGATAATAAGTCCCACAAGTAACTCAGTTGTAACAACTACTGAAACAGCATCAAATACAGAAACTGTTGGTGTCCCTACACCAACAAAAGCTCCCACTGCAACTCTTACCCCTAAACCTGAAACAACTTCTACACCAGTTGCTACAAAACCAACAGCAACTTCTGTCTCGCCTACTCCTACTCCTACTCCTACTCCTACTCCTACTCCTAAACCTACGCCTATACCAACTCCTACTCCTAAACCAACTCCTACTCCAACTCCAATAGTTGGGCCAGTATTAAGTAATTTGAATATCTCAAATAATGAACGTGCAATTTTAATAGAAATAGGAATTGAGCCTAACCTTGATGGAGTTAAAGAAGCAAGTGTTTGGTTTATAAGAGACACCCAAGAAACTAGTTTTTCATGCTTTGGATTTAATAATGTAATTATCGACAACAAAGCAATGTTAAGCTGCAAAATTGCATTAACCGTAGAAGGTGATTTTTGGAATCAGTCAGGATATTACTTATGGGATCGAGTGAATATGAAAGATCAAAATAACATTCGCTCAACTTATTGGAATACTGGGAAAGTTGATCAAAATGTCGACGATCCCTCCAACAAAATAACTAACCACGAAATAACTGCAGAACACCTATATTTTGATTTTGCTGCTCCCACTCCGACACCGGTCGTCACACCTACACCTACACCCACGCCTACACCTACACCCACACCTACACCCACACCTACGCCTACACCTACACCTACGCCTGCACCAACTCCTGAAGATTATGCTAATATTTTTTCAGTGACATTTAATAGTTCTTACAACAACAGTAATGTTAATAACGGTACTGTTACTGGAATAAAAGGCGGATCTTTAAACTTGGTAGGATGTGATATTTCTGGAACATATAATCTCGGATCACCTTGGCTTATTGTTGATTTTAAAGATACTTCTACTGGTGAAACATTGCAAATTAACGAACACGAACTTACCTGTAATGCGAGTATTTCAACACCTAAAACTGGTACATATACCTGGCAAAAAGCACAAATAGTTTCACCTTTAAATAATAACCAAACACTTACTAAGTCTTATTATCCAGATGGAACATACAAGGATAATAACGACAACCTTATGGGAACGCAGAATATTTCTATTCCGCAAATAAATATTATTGATCCAACCCAAACAGTTTCATATAACCTATTAACACATTCTCATAGCTATGCAGGTCGCACATTAAACTGGACAAACTTAAATATCAATTCAACTGGGAAACCTTATGCTATTGTTACCCCTGGTTCGACTGTGAATGTTAGTAGTAACTTAACATATACACATACAAGTGGTTACTGTCCTGGCTGTATAGTTCAATTCTACTTACGGGTTCAAGATGTTCATAATACATGTCTACGAAGTGGGGGAACTTATGGTGGAGGAAATATAACAAAAAATTTCAGTTTTACTGCGCCGAGTGATACTGGAACTTATTACATCCAATCAAGAGGATCTTTACAATATTCTTGTAGCAATAGCAACAATGCTGGAGGTAATAGTTTTGGTAATAATTCTATCGGAGTTATTGTTGTTGCAAATACAGGTTCAAATGAAGCCAACTACACAACTTTTGAAGGTCAATAATTAAACCATGAAACGTACTATCATTCATTTCATAAGAATTCTCGCATGGTTACTTGTATCATTCCATTCCATAAATCTCATATTAAAAATAATACGAAATGTAGGATTAGACGAAGGAATTACCCCTCGAAACCTTATGATCATTCCTTATTATTTACTTTGGATTGGTTTCGAGGCACTCATAGCAATTCAATGCGGTAAACTACTGAAAAAAGACACAACCCATAATTAATAACTTTAGTAATAACTGTTACGAATTACATTATTATATTTTGTAATTACTACGATATATGTAAATAAATAAAATATTATTGTTTTATATATGCTATACTATCACCCAGAATATATACCAGATATAAAATGGGAGGTTAATATGACATCGAAAATTATTGGTTCTTTATTAATACTCGGTACTATTTTAACTATGGGAGTATGGATGTTTTTTGGAGTCGACACTGATAATATGTCACCTTCAGATAAACTGAATGTACTTATTGCCAATAAATCACAAATACAGATTACTACATTTGTAACCACATTTGGATTTGCTTGTTTAATTATAGGCCTTCATTACTTAAGTAGAAAATTATCAGATCATATATTATCCGAAATCGGTGGGTTGATTTTAATCGCGATGTTACCACTTATTATATCAATCAATATGTCTGATCTTGTCGCTCTAGAATCAGAAAAACTATATTCAAATGGTACTGCTATAGTTACTGCTGCTACAGCTTTCGACTATGGATTTCTAGCTATGATGGCAGGTATATTCTTAATAGGTGCCGGGCTTGCCATTGAAAAGAAAATTGGAAAAGGAATTATTGGAGTATTACTCGCAATCTGTTCTGCAATTGCTATATTATCTGAAGTGGGGCTAGGGGCGTTTGATGCAGTTGCTTTTATCGGATGGCTAGGAACGTGGTTACTCTTCTTAGTAACTGGTATATTTGTTTTTCTGCAAAAAGAAAATTAACTATAAAACTTTCTCTAGAACTACCTAACAATATCAATGGTTATTGTAAAATTTAGACTCAAAACTAAACCTCTTTTTATAACTATCACATTTTGAGAATTATATTTAAGAGGAATTTTTAGGAAGAAGTACAATTTTGAATGATACAGAATTGATGCAGATAGCAATAGATCAAGCTGTTAAAGGTATGAAATTGGGCGACCAGCCTTTTGGGGCAGTACTTGCCATGGATGGCGAAATAATTCA
>JBJKVQ010000008.1:0-12244 GCA_045562575.1 Dehalococcoidia bacterium | reverse complement strand
ATACTAATGATTCTTTACTTCTATCAAGAATCATTTTATCGACTAGTTCAATGGCAGATGGTCCATGTTCTAATATCATTACAGTAGCTTCCATAGATTTAAACAAGTCTGCAAAATGAACCACTGCTAATCCAACATGTGTAGGGATTGGTTCTAATTTAACTTTTGCGGCAGTTATTGTACCCAACGTTCCTTCAGACCCTACAATCATTCGCGACATATTCACTGGGCCACCGTCATTGAGAAAATCTAGGTTGTATCCTGAAACTCTTCTTTGAATTTTGGGGTATCGTAGATCGAGTTCATTTTCGTGTTGTTTAGCTAATCTTAGGGTTTCAGAATAAATTCTTTTTTCTAATGAATTTGATTGCGAATCTAGGATATTTTCAAGTTTTGATCCTTCAATATCTTCAAAATGAACTCGTTCTGCATTAGATAAAATTACATCAAGCTCTAAAACTTGATCAGATGTCTTGCCATATACTACAGAATGTGCACCACAAGAATTATTTCCTAACGAACCACCAATAGTTGCTCGACTTTTTGTTGTAGGATCAGGGGTATAATATAATCCATAAGGCTTAAGGTAGGCATTCAACTCATCTATAGTTATTCCAGGTTCTACAATTGCCCATCGTTCTTCAGAATTTACAGAAATAACCTTATTCATATATTTCGTAAAATCTATAACAATTCCATGGTTTACTGTTTGTCCTGCAAGGCTTGTGCCACCTCCCCGAGGTAAAAAAATAGTTTTACTTTCTGAACATATACGAATAATTTCTGCTACATCTTCAGCATTTTTTGGTAATGCGATACCTAAGGGTTCCATTTGATATATAGAGGCATCGGTGCTATACATCCATTTTGAATATGCATCGAATTTAACATCCCCTAAAATGGATTTATTGATTTCATTATTAATATCGACTGATTGATTTATCATAATTATTTGTTCCACATCAACTAAAATAATCAAATATTATTACAATAACTTTAAGATGTCATAATATTTGATTATAACCTAATTCTTTTTATTTATGTTCATATTTTGTTTGACCATTACAGTGAGTAATATTAAACTAACAAGAAAGTAGCGTTTATTTATTCAATTTTTTAGGAGAAACAAGATGGCACATCCTGAACCAGTTACCGATAGTGATTTTAAAGAAAAAGTAATCGATTCAAGTACACCTGTACTAGTCGACTTTTGGGCTGATTGGTGTGGACCATGTAAAATGGTTGCACCGATTGTTGATGAACTTGCAGAAGAATTTGATGGAAAAGTTAAGTTTGCTAAAGTTGATGTTGATACGAATCCACAAACTTCTCTTAGTTTTGGTATCCGTAGTATTCCTTCATTATTAGTATTTAAAGATGGAAAAGTTATCGATCAAGTTGTTGGTGCTGTACCAAAGGCTGTATTAAAGAAGAGATTAGAAGAAGCTTTATAATTCATAATTCTTGAAATTGCCATTTGGGAGTGGATGGGGCCCGGTGGCTTCTGCGGACTTCAACTCCGTTGTCTTGACGGCTTCCCGTTGAGAGGTGGGTTCGACACCCTCGCACTCCCGCCAGTATGACCTGGCTCTTTAATTTGGAGAAGAATGAAATCACTAAATAAACTTGGTCAAAAGATAAGTATTATTGGTACTAGTAATAGTGGAAAATCTACTTTAGCACAATCTTTATCAAAAAAGTTAAGTATTCCATTCTACCATCTTGATCAATTTGCTTTTTGGCCAAATTCCAATTGGGTAAGACGTCCTAATGAAGATTTTATAAATGATCATAATAGTTTATTGAATTATGAAAGTTGGATTATAGAAGGTAATTATAGTTCCTGTATGAAAGGAAGATTTGATTGCTCAGATACTGTTATTTGGTTGGATTCTTCAGTTTTCTCCTGTGTTTATAGGTATGTTAAACGAGCAATAAAAAGTGATTCGAATCGTCCTGGGCGTTTGGCTGGAGCAACAAAAGAATTTAATTTTGATATGATTACCCATATACTTTTTACGTATCCTAAATTGAGAAAAAGATACTCTAATTTGTTGTTATCTTCTAATATTTCTCCGTTAATTATTAGATCTATGAGTGATCTGAATAAATATTATCAACACTGGGAACTAGATTGATGAATAAGACAGTATATTATTCTGAACGACAAAGATTTAACCAATGGTGGGTTTGGGGTAGTGCATTCTTGGGGCCAGTTTTGTTATTTTTACCACTATTAGGATTAATACTTTCTGGATCATCTTATATCGTATTATTAACCATTTTTCTTTTAACTTTTTGGTTACCAATTTTTCTATATTGTATACATTTAGATACACAAGTTAACGAATATGGAATATCAATTAAATTTAGATTTTTTCATAGAAGTTGGGTTGAATTTAAATTTGATGATATTGAATCGGTAGAAGCTTGTACCTACAAACCAATAAAACATTATGGCGGATGGGGAATACGATATGGAGTTAAAGGGAAAGCATATAATGTTAGTGGTAATGAAGGGGTTTTAATTAATTTCAAAGATGGTTCCAACATATTGATTGGTTCTTTGAATCACGAAATACTGCAATCAGTAATAGAAGCGCAACTGAAATCTTAACTTTTAAAATTCCATAAAGGTTTAAAAATAAATATACCTAGAATAAATAGAGTAAAAGTTATTATTCCGCCAATTAATATTGCTATGTCAGCACCATAAAATTGAGCAATTCCTCCAGCAATTAGTGCCCCAATGGGCATCAAACCGTGATCAAGCATGTAAATACTCATTACTCTACCTCTCATAGCATTAGGGGTAATCGTTTGAATAATAGTATTATTTGTTGAATGATAGATCATTTGAAATGCACCTTGTAATGAAATCACTAAGGTTGAAAAAATCAATAATTTTGTTTGTGAAAAGATAATTAATGACAATCCAGCAAAAATGCCAATAATAAACAACATTTTTCCTTTATTAGTTACATTTCCTAAACTTGCTAATGTTAATGTTCCCACAAATGCTCCGATACCCATTGCAGATAAAATGAGGCCAAGGCCATTCGCATCTACTTTCAATATATCCTTAGCAAAAACAGGCATGAGGCTTTGGGTAAAAGGCATCATGAAAATTGATGGGATGAGTGCCAATAAAACGAGTGCAAAAGTTGTTTTTTCTTTAATGACATACCTTACACCTTCAATAAAATCTTCAGAGAAGGTGTGTTTAGACGATTCAACAATATTATCTGTAGGTATCTTTATAGGAATAACAATTAGTGTTACTAAGAAAAAAGATATTGCTTGAATGAAAAAATTAGTAGAAGGTCCTACCATTACTATCAATAAACCTCCTACAGCTGGACCAAGCATTCTAGTTATATTGAAAGCTGCAGAGTTCAGTGCTATGGCATTCATCAGATCTTTTTTTGGCACTAATGTTGCGACTAGTGCTTGTCTAACTGGGTTTCCAGAAGCCCAGCCTGCTCCACTTAACATAGAAAATACAAAGATGTGCCATGTTTGAAGATGGCCTGAGGCAATAAGCAATGCAAAAGATAAACCGAGGACTGACAGTAATAAATGCACAATGATTAATAGGGTTTTTCTATTAACTCTATCTGTAATAACGCCTGCAATTGGCCCCATAAATAGAAAAGGTAATGCTCGGATACCTGTTACTGCACCTGTCAGAAAAGCAGAACCAGTATATTCATATGCTAACCATCCTAATGTAACTTGTTGTATCCAATTTCCTGCTGATGTGAAAAATGTACTAGTAATGAGATATCTAAAATCATGATATTTTAAAGAAGTAAAGGTATGGATTTTAGAGGTAATTTTATTTTTTTGTGTGTTGTGCAATTCTGACGTTTTCCAGTTCAATAATCTAGTACGTACTTTGAAATAATTGCATATATAAAATTAAAAGTAAAACAAATGAATAGCTACAAGGATATTTTGTATAAAAATGATCATAATCTTTATATAATTTTGTTTATTTAATTACCAGTTAGGGGGATCTATGTCTATAAAAGGTAAAACTGCTTTAGTAACAGGTTCTAGTCGGAGTTTAGGTAAATCAATTGCAATAGCGTTAGCTAAAAATGGTGCAAATGTTGTTATTAATCATCGTGATAGTGAAGATGAAGCAATCGAGGTTGCTAAAGAAATTGAAGACCTTGGAGTTCAGTCTTTAGTAGTTCAGGCAGAAGTATCAAAAAAAGATGATGTTTTAAACATGTCAGAATTAGTCCATGAAAAATTTGGTGGTGTAGATATATTAGTTAATAATGTAGGTACAAGTGCGATGGTTCCATTTTTAGATATGACTGATGAAGATTGGCATCAAATAATAGGCATTAATTTACATAGTTTTTTTTATTGTACCCAAACCTTCATAAGACATATGGTAAAAAATCAATGGGGAAGAATAATTAATATTACTGGGCATGCATCTTTACGAGGTAGCCCTTTTGCAGCACATACTGTTGCTGGTAAAGGCGGAGCAGTTGGTTTTACTAGATCCATAGCTACTGAATTTGCTGATCAAGGAATTACTTGCAACAATGTAGCGCCAGGCCATATGGACACACCTCCAAGACGACCATACTATACTCAACACAAGGAAGAAGTTGGACAAGAATGGTATGGCGGCTGGATTTCAAAAATTCCTATGAAGAAATTAGGAGATCCAGATGAATTTGGAGCATTATGTGCATTTTTAGCATCTGAAGACGCTTCGTATATTACTGGACAGATGTTTTTAGTAAATGGCGGAATCATGTATTCATAATAATATTAATTATGGGCATAACGTTCTTCTAGTTCATTAAGCATATCTATACCTGTAAGGCTATTAATTTCTTCAAACGATGATACTAAATCAGGTCGTTCAATAAGAGATTTTGTTTCTATAGATTCTTTTAAGATACCTAAAGCTGTTTTCATACCAGTAAGCGCTGCGCCTGTAAGTAGCCTTGGATAAATCACTACTGATATTCCTATGCTTTCTAATTCTTGGGCAGAAATTAAAGGAGTAGTTGATCTAGATCTGATACCAAATCCCATATTAATTGCCAATGGTTTAGATATACTATTCACAACTTTTTCCATATCTTTTAGAGATAATAAAGCATCTGCAAATAAGAGATCAGCTCCAACACTTTCAAACGCTTTTAGACGATTGATAACTTCATCAATACCATCTGTTGCAAAAGAATCTGTACGTGACATGATAACAAAATTGGGATCCTCGCGAGCTTCAACAGCAGATCTGATTTTTTGGGTAGCTTCTTCTCTACTTATAACGTTTTTACCCTTCATATGTCCACATCGTTTGGGCCATACTTGATCTTCAATCATAATTCCCGATACTCCTGATTGTTCAAATTGCTTGACTGTAAAGTGAACATTTACTGCATTACCATATCCAGTATCAGCATCAGCTTGTAAAGGAATGGTAGTACAATTTACCATTGCTCTTGATCGAGAAAGATTTTCTTCAAGACCCATTACTCCAACATCGGACATTCCTAGCGCACTTTCACTTAAACCTGCTCCTGAGATAAAGCCAGATTCAAATCCGAGATGTTCTACTAATCTCGCACTGAATCCATCATAAACTCCTGGACCAATAAGTATATCTTTCGATTCAAGTAATTTTTTATATTGTTTTCGTTTTGTAGCTGCTGCAGAATCCATAAGTATTTCCTTTAAATTTAATTTTCATAACTTTTTGCTACTCCTAGCGGAGCATTGCCTTCATTGACACTTTTTATATTATTGTAAGCAAACTCAGCTCTTCTAAACCATGTATCCCAAGTGGTTCCTGCACTATGTGGTGTCACTATTGTATTGTCTAATTCTAGTAAGGGATTATCTTTTTCTATAGGTTCAGTATTCATTACATCTAACCCTGCTCCTGCAATAATATTATTTTGCAATGCTTTGATCAGATCGGGTTCATTTACAACTGGTCCACGACTAGTATTAATTAAAATCGCAGAACTTTTCATTAATGATAATTGCTGCGTATTTATTATTCCTTTAGTTTCGTTCGTTAAAGGGGTGTGTAACGAAATAATATCTGATGTTTTGAATAATTCCTCAAGTTCTACGTAAGATAAATTTAGATTTTTTTCTTCTTGTTCAGATAAACGATATTTGTCATGATATTGAACAATGCAATCAAATCCCTGAACACGTTTAGCGACTTTTTTCCCAATATTACCAATACCAAAAATCCCTACTTTTTTATTTGCCATTTCATAGGTATTAAATCCGTCAACAACACCTCTCCAGTTACCTTCTCGAACACCTTTATCACTCAGTGTAAGTTTTTTATATAGGGCTAGCATTAGTAGTACTGCATGATCTGCAACTGCCCAAGAATTTGCTCCACCGTTATTTGCACAGGAGATATTCAATTCTGCTAATAATTCAAAATTCATGCGATCATATCCAGCACTCAAAAGTTGTATGAGTTTGAGGTTTTTTGCTGATTTAATCAGAGAATCTGGGAGAGCAATACCATAACCTATTATAAATTCAGTATCTTCAACAATCTTATGAGTGTTCTCGCTATCAATACTCTCGTTAATAATAGTCGTTTCAAAACCTTCGGGGGTGTATGTTGCTATCACTTCAGCGAGATGTTTTGGTAAATTTGTAATAAAAACTATTTTAGTTTTACTCATAGCGTCTCCGTTCACTTTGCTTGTTTTATTAGTACGGTACTTCTAGTTTTGTAAGTAAATCATGAAATTCATCTTTAGTTTCTTGACTTAATTCAGGGCCAGGATGTCTTACTCTATAACTACTTATCAAACCACGATTATGAAGAGCATATTTCCTTATTGAAATACCGATTCCTTCTTGAAATTCAAATAACAGCATTGGTAAATATTTAAAAAATATATTTTCAGCTTCTTGCAAATCACCCTTAGCTACATTTGTATATATATCAACCAGAACTTCAGGGTAAGCAAATCCAGTCATTGCACCAGAAGATCCTCGATTCAATTCGTCTAATAAAAATACTCCACCTAATCCACCAAAAATAGATAATTTATTACCAGTTAAATTTCTTATAGCAGTAATTTTACTTGGGGTAGGAGGATCTTCAAGTTTAAGGTAAATTACTTGGGGAATTTTTTCAGCTAATTGTGATATAAATTGGGGAGGCATATGGACTCCAGAGGTTTGTGGGTAATCTTGAACCACAATGGGGATATCTATGCATTCTGCAATTTTTTCATAATGGGTAAGTAAGGCTCCCAAGTTTGGTTTACCCATGGGTGGAGCAGAAATCATGACAGCAGAAGCCCCTAATTTTTCAGCTTCTTGACTATATTTTATCGTAGATTTAGTACTTGCTGCAGTTGTACCGACGGTAACAGACAAACTATTAGCATTATTAATTACTTCTTTTGTTATAATTTGTCTTTCTTCATCTGTTAGACGAGCTGATTCGCCTGTAACTCCAAGTACAACGACTCCTTCACATCGAGAAGAATATGCTTTTTCCATAAGGTTTGAAATAGAATTTACATCAACTTCTTCGTCATCTAAAAATGGAGTTGCAAGCATCCAGTGTACACCGGTAAATGTTTTAGTCATAAAATGCTCCTTTTGCTGCGATGAATTATTTCTCAACAATTTGGATAAGAACACCATTCGTTGATTTAGGATGTAAAAATACTTGTCCAGTAGGATTATCAGCACCAATCAGCTGTACTCCGTTAGACTCTAATTGTTTGATTGATTTTTCCATGTTTTCAACTGCTAAAGCTATTAGGTGGACACCTTCTCCGGATCTTTCAATTTTACGTCCTACTGGTGTCTCTGGGCCAAGTGGTTCAACAAGTTCAATATGAGTACCATTTCCAAGATTAAAAAAAGCCTGTTTAATACCAAGTTTTTCAGAGACATCTGTACGTTCTAGTTCCATACCCATTCCATTTTGATAATTTGATATGCCTTGGTTTAAATCTTTGACTGCAATAACGATATGATCAATCCATTTATAGTCCATAATTTATCTCCTGTTTTATATTATTTTTTTATGCCATCTTGGTTGTTTTTAAATAACCTAGGTAGGATGATAGAAGCAATAATCGTAGTAGACATTGTCATTATTACTGAGACACCGAATAAATCGGTACCAATAATCCCTTTTGATAAACCGATGCCGGCAATAATTAATGCTATTTCACCCCTAGGTATCATACCCACACCTATTCGGAGAGCTCCTATTCGATTGAACCCAGAGAAAAAAGCAGGAATTCCGCTACCTATTAATTTGTCGAGTGTAGCAGTTAGAGATATAACAATACCAAATACTAAAACTGGAGTACTGATAGCTGAAAGATCTACCATCATACCCATAACAACAAAAAATACGGGTACAAGTAGGTTATAAATATTATGTAATTGATGTTCTATTTCATGTTTGATTTTTGAGTTAGACATACCTAAACCGAAAGAATACGCACCAATAATCATGGCGAGACCAAAATGTTCGGCCAAAGCTGCACAAATAAGTGCTAATCCTAATGGTATAGCTACTAATGCACCTTCAGTATTAAATCCAGAAATAAACTTTGAAAGAGGGCCAGATAAAAGAAAACTGGAAGCAGTTATTGCTAGCCAGATACCAATAGCTTGTACAGCAATGATTATGATATTTGATGATGAAATAGTTTGGGTTTCATTCAAACTTATAACTATTGCTAAAACTAATATCCCAAAAACATCATCGAACACAGCAGCAGCAAGTATAGTAATACCTTCAGGTCCGTCTAATTTTTCTAGATCTTTTAGTATGCGGGCAGTAATTCCAATTGATGTTGCAGTTAATATTGATCCTATAAAGAGTGCTTCAATACTCATAAATGAGTCTGCAAATCCAAATAGGACGGTTAAACTTGCACCTACGGTAAAAGGTACAAGCACCCCTCCAATTGCAATCAGAAAAGATTTTCTGGCATATTTCAGAAATTGCTCAAGGTTTGTTTCTATACCAACAACAAACATCAGAACCAAGGACGCCACTTGACCAAGAAAGTTTATCTCTGTAGGTATTTCATGCCCATGATCACCAGGAAATAATGGGCCAAAAGAACCTAGTGCAATCGCGCCTAAAGCGAATGGACCAATAATAACTCCTGCAAATAGTTCACCAAGAACAGGTGGAACTTTTATATACCTTACTGCAATTTCAGCTGCTGATTTTGCTACAATAAATATAATCGCAAGTTGTAGCATTAACTGAATGATATGTTCAGCATGTCCTTCCATATTTTATTACCTCAAGATGTTAATATTATTATGGTACGCCTGGAGGGATTCGAACCCACGACACTCGGTTCCGAAGACCGATGCTCTATCCACTGAGCTACAGGCGCTAATTCATGATATTTTATATTTAAAATCAGTGAATTACAATGATCTAACAGTAGTTAGAAATCATCAATTAAAATATATAACTACGGCATACAGAAACCACACAAACCCTAAACCAGAAAATGGTATAGCGTAATTATTTCCAAAGATAACCAAAACTATCGGACATACAACTGAACAAAAGATAGCAGCTGCAGCGATTGGTGGAAGCGAAAATGCCATACCCATACCCAATAACAACATGAGGTTAACTATTAGGATTTTAATCCAACTCTTTTCGGACATTGCGTCCTGTAATCCATTAATTAAATTCTTCATGCAGAAATTTTATCACAATTCAATGCGTGGATGCTTAGTGCGCCGTGAAATATGATTAACTATGTTAACGTTCCTGCTAAAAGGATAGTTGCATAAATAAGTTTAAATGCACTAACAAAATCATCAGATTTGTAAGATATAGTCTTACGATTTACTCGTTGTATTTCTGGAATATAACATGCTAGATCTGCCATCAAGTCATTTGAAAATTCAACAGACAGTTTAACATTTTCATAATTCTTAGGTTTGAAAATAGAATAATTTTCCAGACATTCCTTTGAGCTCTTTTTTATTAGTTCGCAAGCGTTTTGAGGGGATAATGAAATAGCTGAATGAGTGCTAATTGCTTCTTTAACTGAAACCCCAATGATATTTTGTACAGTCTTTTTAGCTTCTCTAATTATGTCTGTATCACCACTAATCAATCCAATTGGTACATTATAGTGGCCTGCAATACCAAGATTTAAATCAAATTCACTCGCAGGTATATCATTAATGAAGATATTTTGTATTACACTAGATCCTCGAATTGTGTGGCTGAGCACCCCAGGTTCACCTGGTCTATTGTGGTATCCAATACAGAGTGCTATATCAATGTTTTGATCCACACCTTCCATCATGCAGAGGGGTCTAGGAGCTCCAGTAATCAGTTCAGCTCTAGGGTCTATCAGATCAGGTAATAAATTTCTAAATGATCCATGACTATCAGCAATGAGGACTCTATCAGCACCACCTTCAAAACATCCCTCAATAGCAGCATTTCCTTCGAGCGTCATAATATTTCGCATATGTTGATAATCTTGACCTCGGTATCTATTTGTTTGATCAGTATCTACAATACCACTTATACCTTCCATGTCTATTGAGATTAGTGCAGAAATAGCCATATAAATCCTCCCAAATATGTTTTATATTTATGTAGAATATAGAAAATTTACTTAAAATCAATATGTTAGGTACTGATATGGCGAAAATGAATAAAAGTGAGATAGAAGAATTTTTACAACAACCTTATATTTCCCATCTTACAGTTGTAGATGAATCTAATAATCCATTTCCTGTACCAATTTGGTTTAAGTATGAAGATGGTAATTTATGGTTAATAAGTAATATTAAATCCAAAAAAATCGAACATATTAGAAAAAATCCAAATGTTTCATTATCTATTGCTAATAGTTCAAGGCCTTATCAATATGTAATATTTAATGGAATTGCTGAGATTAGTGATCCAGCTGATCCGAATAAAATAATTCAGGTATGTACAAAATATGATGGTAATACTGAGGGCAAGAAATTTGCTCAGCAGATTATGGAAAGTCGTCATACCATTATTATTAACATTAAAATTACTAAAACAAATGCCTGGATAGATAGATAAATTCTAATCTGGATTACAAAAAGATTTAATCGACTCTATTGTTTTGTCCCAATACATTAAGGCATGTCCGGCGTTAGGTATTGTTACTAATTGCGAATTTGGTATTTGTTCAGAAAGTTCTTTACCAAGAGGATATGGTACCTGATTATCTGAATCTCCATGTATAACCAGTGTTGGTATAGCTATTTCGTTTAGTCTGGAAGATAAATCTGAATCTGCATATGCAAATTGATTTCGTAATGTACCCATAGCGTATATCGCTTTTTCATTATTTGTTAAAGAACTTGTAAGTTGTTTAATCTCTTGATTTCTTGTAGCAACAATAGGTTTTCTTTCTTCAGGAATAGGTCCAGACCCCTCGGGTGGTAAATACAAAGATAATAATGATGGTTTGTTTCGTAGGATTTCAAATGCGTTATCTGGGCCAAGGTCATCTAGAGTTTTATGACGACTTTTTAATTCAATGCATGCATTCGTTCTATAATTATTTTTCCAAAGTCTAGAACTGGTATTAACTAATATTAGTTTTTCGACATCATTCTGAAAATTGAGAGTATAATTTAAAGATATTGGTCCTCCTGCAGATGAGCCAATAATTGTAGGTTTATTTAGATCTAGATATAAAATAAGTTCTCGTAAATCAGTCGTAAGTATATCAAGAGAATGAATTTCATTTGGATAACTTGATCTACCAGCAGATCGACGATCATAAGTAATGATGGTGTTACTTTCACTTAAACTAGGAACCCATGAATCATCTCTTGGAATTACGGTTGAATCCGCACCACCATAACCACCATGGATAAATATAATAGGGGGGCCGTCTCCTGCAATTTCATAAAATATATCTATATCATTAAGAGTTGCTACAGACATAATGGGTTACCGAGAAATTAACTGTCTTGAGGTTTTTCGTCTAAAATAAATTCACCACTAGATAGCATTGTATAAACCTCACTTGTTTCGTCAGGTACTATTCCATCTAATGGTTTACCTTCAACATGGACAATGGCATCTTCAGATAAAAGATTGAAATTTGTAATTGCAGTTTTTAAAGCTTTTCGACTTTCTAAACCCATCCTATTTAAACAGGGATTCATTATGTCATTAATTACTGAACGAGGATTTCCCAATCCAGCAGCAATT
>JBJKVQ010000007.1:0-12450 GCA_045562575.1 Dehalococcoidia bacterium | reverse complement strand
GCTATGTTGGGTATATTTATAACCTTAATGGGTACTATATCTGGGATGGTACGAGGAAGATAAAGACTTCCCACTTTTGACAACTTCTCGACCCTAGTTACATGCAAAGTTACATGCATTAGCAGTTTTAACAGCCAGTAGGTTAACACTTATTGGCTCTTTTTAGGTTTAAAATCGGTACTTTTAGCCACCGTAGCTCAGAGGCAGAGTAATTGTTTCGTAATATCTAGCAATTAAGTTTGCCATATATCAGATCCTTTCCCCAGAATCATGTCATCCATGCTATAATAAAGACGTTCTAGTAATCGGCTTGTGTATTGTGAACAATACGTTAATCAACCTAATTCATGTTAGGTGGCTCACTCAAGCCTGAAAAGCTGATTATTAGGGCACTAATATCCCTTCGGAGCACCTCATTTTTTATATATGCCAAGAAACGTCAATAGTTACACATTACCGTAACAGTTCCTTTTTTATAGTAATTTCACACTGTGGAAATAGTTTCCAGTAGTTTATCGTGACGTGATATATTAATGACATTATGAATAGAAGTAATAATCAAGTTCTTATATATGTTCTTATTCTAATGGCAGTATCAATATTATTGGCACGTCTTTTTTAATAGTACAATTGCACTGTGGATTATCACTTATCCAAGCTTGGTATAGAATAGGCATTCTTACACCTTTTGATAATATCAGTGGTAGAAATACCTGAAGTATAAGGGATAAGATGTAAAATACCCATTTCGATGGGGACTTTATACCAATTCTGGCTTAAACCTTTAGAAACATCATTACCGTGTACTACCATGTCTATATTGTGTTTATTAATCCATTTTAGATCTATAGACAAAGGCGCATTAGGTATTACTTCATCTACATATCTACAAGAAAATATTGTAGCTATTCTTTCTTCCATGGTCATTATAGGTAAACGTTTGTAACTTTCAACAACTTTGTCAGAATGAACTCCAACAATAAGATAATCTCCTAATTCACGAGCTTGCTTTAATAAATTCACATGACCAAAGTGAAACAAGTCACCTACCATATCAACATATATTCTCATAATATCCACCACCCCTAGTAGATTGATTAATTAACCTTTTAAGGTTCGTTAATCTTCCTCTTTCAAAACTTGTATTCTTCCTGACGTCTCAGATTTATTTGGTAAATAATAGTAATTTACCCCTGGTTTTAAAATCTCCGTGTAGAGAATCTCTTTATCTTTACTTTTTTCAATAATAACTGCGTACCAGTCCTTAACTAACAAATCAAATTTGGCATACCCTTGGCTATCAGTCATACATTTTTTAAGACCTACAATAGTTACATTAGCTGACTCAACAGGTCTATTGTCATGTGTGAGAACTCGAATTTTAGTAATGAATTTCTTTGGAAAAAAAAACTTCTGTATTCGAGTAAATATGCCAAATTGTAGCGGAATTGTAGATTCTGGTATCGAATTTACAATATCTCCTTCATAATCCATTTGCTTTGGAGTATGCCATTCAGGTCCATATTTGATTAATAAGTATTTTTCAGGAGGATTCGGCACAAAGAAAGTATCCCCAAGAAACGAAATTGGTTTTAAATTATCATGAAGCTCAATGGGTATTTTGACTCCAGGGTATTGATATATACTTCCCTCACGTACCTTATAACAGGTCCAGTCTATTAGTATTCCTAGTTTCGAAAGCGTAACACCAATATGAAATGATGATTCGCTTACCTCAGTTTTAAAACCAGCAAACTTAAATTTATCAACAGTTTTATTAATGGAATTTTCGTCAAGACCATTCATTCCAATTATTGATCCAATATCTAGATCATCATCCCATGGAATAAGTTGCGCATCTCTGACAGCACCCAAGCAAGTACCATGACGAAGAAAGAAAATAACATTTAATTCATCCATCAATTCCTTAATCTCGAGTAATATTTTTTCTGCGTTTTGAATATCCATAGGTATCATAATATTGTGACTTCCATAATCTCGGAGTTATAAACCTCTTTTTGTAAAAATAACATTGTCACTTATATGGTACTCTTTTAGTGAAAATAAAATGGAATATTTTATGTTATACTCTGCGGACTAGGTGGGTTATGGGCAAATTAATTGTTTTAGCAATAATATTAACGACATTGGTTGCTTGTGGTGGTGAAGATGAAGAAATACAATCACCTCCTGATCTTAATGAAAAAGAAATAGTAGATGTTAAACCTACGTCTAATCCAACTGCTGATATAACTCGACTTACAAATAATTCTTCATATGATTATTCCCCTTTCTGGTCACCTGATGGAACTAAAATAGCATTTACTTCTGATAGAGATGGGTACGAGGAAATCTATACTATGAATGTAGATGGGACCAATCAAACTAATATTTCAAATAATAATTCAAATGAGTATACTCCTTCCTGGTCACCTGATGGAACTAAAATAGCATTTACTTCTGATAGAGATGGAAACTATGGTATATATGTAATGAATGTAGATGGGACCAATCAAACTAAAATTTCAAATAATAATTCAAATGATGATACCCCTTCCTGGTCACCTGATGGTTCTAAAATAGCATTTAATTCTGATAGAGATGGGTACGGGGAAATCTATGTAATGAATGCAGATGGGACCAATCAAACTAATTTTTCAGAAAATACTGCATCTGATTTTGACCCTTCCTGGTCACCTGATGGATCTAAAATAGTGTTTACTTCAGATAGAGATGGGTACGGGGAAATCTATGTAATGAATGCAGATGGGACCAATCAAACTAATTTTTCAGAATATATTGCAAATGATTTTGACCCTTCGTGGTCACCTGATGGATCTAAAATAGTGTTTACTTCAGATAGAGATGGAACCTGGGGTATATATGTAATGGATCCAGATTGGACCAATCTAACTAAAATTTCAAATAATAATTCAACTGATTATAGCCCTTTCTGGTCACCTGATGGATCTAAAATAGTGTTTGTTTCTGATAGAGATGGAAACTTTGAAATCTATGTAATGGATTATGTTTCCAATTAAAATATTCACAAACGATGGGAGTACATTATATGAAAGGTCTCGATGAAAATCCTAATGACTTATTTGATAGAATAGTACAAGGAAGGGTAAGTGATTTACTTATTAAAGATAAACTTACTGACCCTGAAAAAGATGAACTTTCTGAAGCTTTAAGACCACTTAATAAACTTCCAGTATATAAAAAAATGTCCCTCCAAATGCAATACAAGAATTTTCGACCCCAATATAACACTAAAGAAAGGACAATTTCGTTTTTGCTAACCATAATATTGATAGCACTGATATCAGGTTTGGTTTATACAGGAAATATAGATTGGTTAACGTTCTCTTTGTAAAAATAGAACTCTACTGGGTAATTCCTTATATAAGGATTGAGAATAATTTTCGTAATCTTATTGATGATTAAGCCCCCCAAAATTATAATGATGTAAAGAGGTGAAATATGGCTAAAGGACAAGAAAAAAGAAAAGAAGCAAAAAAACCAAAAAAACTTAAAGAAAAAAAACCTTATGGAGGGAAAGACCCAGCATCAAAGAGATAATAAAAAACTCTAAAGGGAAACGAAATCCTTAAACAGAATTACAAAGAAAAATAACTTTTTTTAATAGTAAACATAGTAAAATACTAGGGGTGGTGGATTGTGAAGAAGATTAATTTATACAAAGTATTTTTGTTATTAATTTCATTAAGTATTATTGTAATTTCTTGTGGTTCATCCGATACCGATACCACAGCCACAGAACTAACTACAAGTAATGTAATAGTTCCAACCCCAACGGCAGTACCCCCGCAACCTACAGCTACGCCTACTCAAACTAAATCTACATCTGAATCTACAGATTCTAAAAAAACTACAGTACCTGAACCTACAGCCACTGCTAAACCTAAACCGACACCTACTCCTCAACCTAAAGCTGTACCTACTGCTACTCCTATACCTCCAACGGCGACACCGACACCTACAGCAACACCTGCACCTACACCAGAACCAGCACAATATGCAGGACCAAATTTAGGATTAAATACCAATAAGGTATTCCCAATTCATGTACCAGCAGATGCAAGTGCTAAAGCAAGACTGGTTAGCCTCGGTATTAACGTGCCTCAGACGGGCTCACTTGAGGAAGCGAACCATGAGTTTATGGCAGGATTAAATGTAGACCCAGGTTATAAAGAGCGTTGGGAGGAGGTTCAGGCCAGTGTAAATAGCGTATTGGGAGCCTACCCGAACTTTATGATGATAGCTTATGATAAGAGTGGAACAGACGAAGATATTAAAGCAATTGGCGACAAACTTACCGAGCTTCAATGGCCTGGTGACACTAATTCTAGTATGTATGTAGAGAACTGGACCGTTGATGCTCTGAACCAATACAAACAGTGTCTTACTGGCGGTGACACAGGGGTAAGGGGAACGTCCACAAGCCACCCGCACAGTTTTTGCATTATGGAATACCAAAAGTTTCGTGCCTATCGGTACGATGAGGGACTTCCAACAGCAAAAAATCACGGGCAACTGGCCATCCATGATGCCCATGAATATTTCCATCATTACCAGAAAGCCCATGCTCTGGAACGAGGGTTAGACCTTGCTTCAGATCCAAATAACCCTGAGACAACGGTACAAGCTCCAAGATGGTGGATAGAAGGAGCAGCGGTATCTTTTCAACATGCATGGTGGAAAGAGCACTGGGAGTCTTTATCATTTATGAAAGATCAAAAAGTCATGTGGTATGGCGAAGAATTCGATTTAGCGACTACTAATCTCGGTACTATAGCCACTGCTAGAAATTTCAAAAATGCAAAACTACTGGTTAGAGGTGAGTTAGAACCATATATAGCGCCCGATTGTACTTCAGACTGGAAACTACAAGAGAGTGAAGAAGACGCTGCAACGGAAACAAGGTGTTTCGCAAGTCTAATGGCTGTTTCTTATATGGCACATCTAACTTCATGGAAAACTGTTTGGATTGACATACCCCAAGATTATTACGATCTCGGATTTTGGGGGTCTTTTGAAAAGCATATAGGCATGGAAAAACAAGAATTCTATGACGCGTATAATAACCTCATTACATCTGGAGACGTAAACGATGCACCTCCTGAAGGATGGACTGTTCCAGAAGGTCCAATATCAGAATATGCCGATTTTTTGAAAATAGTATCTGAGTCGAATTGAGAAATAGAACCTAGTCATTATGAATTAGGAGGTATTTATGGAAGGATTAGCTGTAATCGGATTTGTTTTTGGAATGATGGGGATAGTAGCATTAGTTCGTGTTGAAAAATTAATAAAAACTCTAAAAGCAAAAGGAATTCTTGAACAGAATTACAAAGAAGAATAACCCTTTTTATTAGAATAAAATTGTCACGCATATCTCCACGTACCCTGTGATACAATCTTGCCATTATGAATAAAGATACAAAACAACGTGAAAAAAATCATAAACCTCCAATTTTTTTAACAGCTAAATGGAAAAACCTCCTTTTTTGTAATTATATAGTTGATCGTGATTTGCTAGAACCTTTGGTACCAACTGGTACTGAGATAGATTTATGGGAAGGTAATTGTTACATTAGCCTTGTGGCCTTTCAATTTTTAAGTACAAGTATTTTCCATATACCAGCAATAACCCACAGAAATTTTGATGAAATTAATCTTAGATTTTATGTAAAAAAAACCTTACCAAATGGAGATATAAATCGTGGAGTGGTCTTTATCAAAGAAATAGTACCCAAAAAATTAATAGCATGGATAGCTAAAACTATATATGGAGAAAAATATATCTCGTTACCTATGAATCATACTATTAAAGAAGAACTCATTTCATATGGTTGCAAAAATGCAAATATATGGAACAAAATTACTGCTACTATACCAAAAAAAGAATTTATCCCTACACTCAATGATTTTGAATCATATATCACAGAACATTACTGGGCATATGTAGAAAAAAGCAAAGGACAAACATTAGAATATGAGGTTGAGCATCCTCAATGGGCTATTCGTAATGTTTCTGAGTACAACATAGATATTAATTTTGATTCTTTGTATGGAGAAACATATAAACTATTAAACAATCTTCAACCTGAATCAATATTTTTTTGTGAAGGATCAAATGTATCAGTTCGTCTTGGAAAAAGTATATGATTCAAGAACTAAGGTCTATGGTTAAGAAATTAAATAACCCCTATACCGATAGATAAGATAAGAAAAGAAACAATTCCAAAAAAAGTTCTGATATTATGCCAAAAGTTCCATGGTTTCTTATACCATAGTAAAACGCCACTAAATTCTTCTGCGTTTAATTTTTCTAATCGATTATTTAGCGGAACATTTTTAAAACTTGTGATTAATATGACACCTATAAAATATAAAATTGTTGAAAACAGAGTACAAATAAACATATTTGAATCATTTCTACTCAGATATGTTACAAGGGGCATTGTTATTATAGGTCCAATGAATACTATAAAAAATATTGGATTTAAAATTACTTGATTTATAAATTTCATAGCGCGATAGTATTCTTCCTCATTAAGCCTTGCCAATCCAGGGTTGACTGCGATTGAAAAAATAAATAAAAGTCCAGCTGTTAGCCCAACTTGTATTATTACTAAAGTAAGCAAAATTTCATAAATCATAAGTTTGATTATTTCATCAATTCTTTTTTTTTGATAGGCTCGCATTTTGAATAACGCCTTGTTTATAGTGAAGTCACACATATTTGTAATACCCTATATGCATCCCATGATACAATCTTGCAATTAGGTGAAGTATGAAGAAGTTAACTGTTCCAATAATAATATTAATGACATTAGTTGCCAGTGGTGGGCGATATAATACTCAAACTTAATTCGGGGGTTAGTATGTTGATCAGATTAGATACATTGAGAGAAAGGCTTCATGGTGTTGTCCTTAATAAAGGAGAGCAAGGGTATGATATTGAAGGCTTGCAAGATGAGCTTGATAACCTTCCTGATAGCTATGACGGGTTTGTAAAGTTTACTAAAAACTTATTAAACCTAAAAATTAGAAAAGATTGGTCTTATGTAGAACCAAGCTCTATGAATGATATTTTGAATGAAATGGATCCATCAAGACCAAAAGGGCAAATTACAGAAATTGATTACGAAGATAGCTCAAAGCGAGTAGAAGCAGCTTTTATCGCATCTTTATGTGGATGCATGTTAGGCAAGCCATTAGAGCAAAAGTTTACTGGTCATGAAATTAGAAAGGCTTTAGAGGAAATAGATGAATGGCCTATGTCAGACTATATATCGAAAGATATAGAAAATGTTCTTCCTAAGGTTCATACATCTTTTCCTGAAACAGCTAGAGAATTTATAAATTATGTAGCTCCAGATGACGATATTAATTACACAATTATGGGTATGTTGATTTTAGAAAAATTTGGTGCAGATTTTACTCATGAAAATATGAAAGAACTTTGGATAAAGCATTTACCAATTGGTACAACTTTTGGACCTGAAAGCACAAAGTTGCTAAATTCAGGAATGGATCTGAAAATTGATGGAAGAGATAGGTCTGCTTTTCTTGCAAAAGGCCCTAATGGCCCTGAAAAGATTTTGCCAACTGATAAACCTGAGGACTTAATTGATGTTTTTAACGATATATTAAATCCTGGAGATGAATTATGTGGAGCTGCAATTAGAGCAGATGCCTATGGATATGCTTATCCTGGTAACCCTGCGATGGCTTCTGAACTAGCTTACAGAGATGCGAGCTTTACCCATAATCGAACTGGTGTCTATGGAACTATGTTTATTGCAGCAGCTATTTCATGTGCTCAAATCATGGAAGACAGAGATGAAATTATAGAAACAGCTCTTAAGTTTGTCCCTCAAAAGAGTCGTTTTTACGAAATAGTTTCAGTTTGTTTTAGGGATGTAAAAGATTCTGATTCTTGGGAAGAAGCATACGATAAAATAAGTGACAAATATGGAGAATACGGCCACTGTAGAATTTATCAAGAGATAGGTATGTTGATTAATACTTTGAAGTTTGCTGAAGATGTAGGTCATGGAATTTGTATTCAAGTGAGTCAAGGTGCTGATACCGATAGTTTTGGAGCTACCTCAGGTTCTATTCTTGGAGCATATTTTGGACCCGGATACCTTGACGATAAATGGGTAAAACCATTTAATGACGATATACATACCGGGTTAGCTTGGTTTTTTGAAAGATCAGTTTCTAAATTAGCTAAAAGGATGTCAAAACTACCTACTATCGTGAGGCGATAAAGGACTCGAATCTTTGAACCCTTGTGTGCGTGTGCATTTTTTATCTATTACAACAGTCGACAAAAGATACTACCCTGAGCATCTACCCTGTGGTAATATTCCTCATAAATGCATGTATTTTTGTAGAGACATGAAGTAATTCTTGATGTAGATTGTTCAAAAAATAAGGGAGGGGTGAAATGATGTCTATTACTGGACTTGAGGCATTAAAAATATGGCAATATGGATTTATAAACCAGAAGGCATCCGAACTTGCAGAAATCCTTACTGACGATTTTATATTTGTTAATTCAGAACTTTCTACTAGAACAAAAGAACAAACATTAGACTGGGTGTCAAATAGTGAAATCCGTCTTGGGGATTTCGAAATATTGTACGAAAATAATGAAGTAATAATTGGCTTACATAGTGTTGCAATCCCGGAACAGGAACTATCTCAAGCAATGTTTTTCGCACGGATAAAGCATGGTAAGTTGTATTATTGGAGAACCCATCGAAAAGGATAGATAACCCCTTTTTAATAGTAAAGTTGCACACCCTAAATTATTAGAAAATAGTATTTATAGGTCGTACAAATTTAGAAATAAGGATTCTTTAATGACACTATCAAATTTATTAAGTGTTGTAGGCGCAATAGCTCTTTGGTATGGTTTTTTGATATATGCTCGCAAAGACAAGCGCAAACCTACCCAAGAAATACCTTGGAATCACAATGCAGATTGGCGTAAGGTAGGTAATGTCTTTTTATAAAAAATAAACTTAATATTTTGAGGAGATGAACGCATATATGTTCCTAATTGATGTGGCTATCTGGAATTACATAAGTAAAATGCTGAAGTATGAGACAAACCAAGTTGATGTGGATGGATATATCACTATTTCCCCTATGCAATATCATCAATGGGAAGCACAGATAAGTGTATCGGGTGCAACTGGATACAAGATATTATTAATCAAAGAGACATCCCAACGAACAGCAGAACAAGTTGCTTTGGAGAAATATGAAGAACTCTACTTCAAGCTAAAAAAGCATAATAAAAATAAAAGGCTGAAAGCGCTTCTACTACCGATATTCGCAGTATTCGTATGGTGTGGTGTTATATATAATTGGGTCGATACCGATTTCTACTCCTTGGACTGGAGACCAGAGTTAAAAATTCTTAGGGATTTGGCATTCCTCACTATTTTTACTATTGCCGGAGTGCGCGTAGTGTATTCTGAATTATTGTCACCCCTCAAATATTTACCGGACAAGATTGAGATGCGTTATGTTCTGCTTATAGGTTCTCTTGTACCCATATTGGTTTATTTTGGGTTTGTTAATGGGTTTTTTAATGCGTTTTCTAATGCTATATATGGGCCTTCAGACGATGAAATACAATCATCTGCCAAAACAAACCAAACTCGTCTAATAACTCATGGTAATAGAGATTTTTACCCTGACTTGTCACCTGACGGAACAAAAATAGCTTTTTCATCTGATAGAGATGGAAACTGGGAAATCTATACTATGAATGCTGATGGGACTAATCAAACTAATGTAAGTAACAGTGCTTCTGATGATAGGCGCCCTTCATGGTCTCTTGATGGTACTAAAATTGTATTTTCTTCATATAGAGATGGAAACTGGGAAATCTATACAATGAATGCTGATGGGACTAATCAAACTAATGTAAGTAACAATGCCCTTGAAGATGGGCTCCCTTCATGGTCTCCTGATGGTACTAAAATTGTATTTTCTTCATATAGAGATGAAAACTGGGAAATCTATACTATGAATGCTGATGGGACTAATCAAACTAATATTTCAAATAGTGACCATGACGAACCTATGCACTCTATTGATCTTAGCCCTGACTGGTCACCTGATGGGACTAAAATTGCATTCTCTAGCTGGAGAGATGGGCATTCTGAAATCTATATTATGAATACTGATGGAACTAATCAAACTAATATAACGAATACTCAATATCCTGAAGAGGAGCCCTCTTGGTCTCCTGACGGGACAAAAATAGCTTATAATGTGCCGGGTTTACCAAATATAAATTATATGACGGATATATGGATCATGGACATTGACGGATCAAATCAAAAAAATATTACAAATACAAACAATATGGATGAAACAGATCCTTCTTGGTCTCCTGACGGGACCAAGATTGTTATTAACACCTACGAATCAGGGGATCGGGCAGAGTCGGGCTGGGTCAAGATGAAAATTGGTATTATAGAATTGAAGTAAACAAAATAATCATTTCATTACGATAAAAGAGTGGTGGGCGATATAAGACTCGAACTTATGACCCCTTGTGTGTAAATCTTGTCAAAGCTAGATTCAAATATATATAGATTAGCTTAGATTATATACATAATTACTACGCCTAACAACGTGGAGCCTTTTTGGTCTAGCTGTAAAATAAGCTGTAAACTTTCCCCTCACGTGCGTATGTGTACCCACCCACGTTTTTTATCTATGACAACACAGTGCCAACAGTACTTACCCTGAAGGCTCTTTTTAGGTTCAAAAACATGGAGCCACCGATGAGAATTGAACTCATGACCTACTGTTTACGAATCTATTCTGCACAGCTTTGATATATACGATATTAAACCTATTACTCTCCACAACTAGCCACAATTGTCCACTGCGGTTGCAGTCTTATTGCAGTCCATTAACTAAAACTCTTTTTATAGTGTCTGTCATAGTCCCTAAGATACCGACATTCATAATACAATCATCTTATAATATCTACCGATGAGGTAAAGTTACTTTTAATATAAATTGAGGGGCATTATGAAAATATTACTTACTGGAGCAACTGGTGCAACTGGTAAACATTTGGTTCACCAACTCCTGGAAGCTGATCACGAGGTTCAGGCTATCGTTCGAAGTGCTGAAAAGTTCACAAAGGAAACTAGAAACCACAAGAATTTATCCATAACCACATCCACTATTTTAGATATGAGTGAAGAGGAACTAATCACACACATTGAATGGTGTGATGTAATTGTATCCACATTAGGACATAATCTTACTTTTAAAGGTATGTTTGGAAATCCAAGACGACTTGTAACAAATTCTATAAAAAGATTATGTCAGGTCATTGAAAATAAAAGAATCAATAAATCTGTCAAGATGATTTTGATGAATACCGTTGGTTGTAAAAACGAGGACTTAAAAGAGAAGTCTTCTTTTTCTGAAAGTTGTGTTTTTTTTATACTACGTTACCTACTTCCTCCAGCCTCGGATAATGAAAAAGCTGTAGGTTATTTAAGGACTACAATTGGCCAAAATCATCCAAACATAGAATGGGTTGTGGTACGTCCTGATAGCTTAACTAATGAAGAAAAAACAAGCACATATGCTACTCATCCATCTCCTACTCATACATTATTCAAGCCTGCAAAAACTAGTAGAATTAATGTGGCTCATTTTATATCAGAACTTATATCACAGAAATCTTTATGGTCTGAATGGAAAGGACAAATGCCTGTAATCTATAATAGTGAAAATTAGAATTCACACCCTGACCATGTACCCTGTGATACAATCTTGGCATTATGGGGGAAGTAATACTAATTATATCTGCTTTCATTTTTTGGCGAACTTCTGAATGGAATAACACGATTAAAGTGTTGGTGCTTTTTCTAGTGTTTACGTTCTTTACTTTTTTCGAGCCAATAATATAGCGATAACGCCTCAAAAAAGTCCTTTTTATAAAAAATAAAACTGTCACGCATATGGGTACCCACCCAAAGGTTGTCCAAGAGCGGTTAGGACATTCATCTATCTAGACCACTATGGATATTTATTCTCATGTTACGCATAACATGCAAAGTGATGCTGTTGATAACCTCGAGATCCTAAATAATGCTGATAAAATTAACTAAGATGTACCCCAGTTGGTGCACTTTCGGGTGCACTCGGGGTGTTTTAGGGTCAATGCTAACCATTGATAATAGGGTAATTTAGGTTTAAAATCGTTACTTTCAGCCACCGTAGCTCAGGGGTAGAGCAACTGTTTCGTAAACAGTAGGTCATGAGTTCAATTCTCATCGGTGGCTCCATGTTTTTGAACCTAAAAAGAGCCAATAAGCGTTAACCTACTGGCTCTTAAAATCAAAAGGAATGCAAGGGGAATGC
>JBJKVQ010000006.1:0-12767 GCA_045562575.1 Dehalococcoidia bacterium | reverse complement strand
TGGCTAGTTACTGTAAAATCGGGTTCATCAACTTGATGATGTCTTTTTAAAAATTCTGTTATAAATTCAGATACTTTTTCTTGATCGATATTCGGGGAAGTTTTTATAGTTATTTGGTTAATAATTGTTTTTCCCGAGATGTTTTGAAGCCCTTTCAGTCGTTTTTGAGCTGAACTTACTGGTATAAAGACATAGTCATCTTGTACACTTTCTCCTCCAGTAGGAAGTAATACCCCGATAACTTTAAAATTGAATGAAATTCTTCCATTAAAAAAAGAAGTCCTAATCGTTTTTCCTATAGGATTTTCTTCTGGAAATAGTGCTTGAGCAATATTTGATCCCAGAACCATATATAAAGAACCTGAAGAAACATCTTTTGATGAGATGAACGACCCCTCAGATAAGGTTAAATTTCTCACATTAAGATAATCACTATCAGTCCCAACTAGGTCTATCTCCTGGTTTAAGGGCCCGACAATTGCTTGAGCATTTCCTATATTTAGTTGCGGGGCTGCAGCTTCTACTCCTGGTAGATTAGCTTCACGTATGGCTATTACATCTTCTGCAAATAGTGTTCTACCGCTACCTCGACGACCTTTAACACCCTGCTCGGAAGCTGAACCAGGACTAACGAACAATAAATCTGTGCCAAGATTAGTAATTTCTTCTTTAATTCCTGCTTGTGTTCCTTGGCCAATAGATATCAAAACAATTACTGAACCAACACCTATAAGTAATCCTAACATCGTGAGAAAGCTTCTTAGACCATTTGCGCTTATAGCTTTAAATGCAGTTAAAAACCCATCAAATAAACTCATAAAACTAAACCATTATTTTTTATATATGAATCTTCAGTGATATTCCCATCGCTCATTTTTATTTGTCGTTCTGCTAAAGATGCAATATGTGGTTCATGAGTAACCAGAACAATTGTTATACCTTGCTCTTTAGCCAATTTAATCAATATATCCATAACTTCAGTGCTTGTTTTTGTATCTAATGCACCAGTAGGTTCATCAGCAAGAATGATTTTTGGATTTATAACTATAGATCTTGCTATGGCTACTCTTTGTTGTTCTCCACCAGAAAGTTGATTAGGTGTATGGTATATTCTTTCTGCTAATCCAAGCATTGTTAATGCTATGGCTGCTCTTTTTTTCCTGTTTGGATCTTTTTGATAAATTAAGGGTAATTCAACTTGTTCCAAAGCTGTTAGGCGTGGAAGTAGATTGTAACTTTGGAAAATGAATCCAAAAATCTTACCGCGCAATCGAGATAATTGAAAATCAGACAAATCCCCAATATTTGCTGTATCAATAAAATACCTTCCAGAAGTAGGCGAATCTAAACATCCTATGATATTCATTAAACTACTTTTTCCCGATCCTGATTGTCCAGTTATCGCTATAATTTCCCCGTCTGGTATAAGAAGATCTATACCATTAAGTGCTTTTACAGGACCTGCATCTGTTATGTATTCTTTTGTGATATTTTCGAGTTTTATCATCGTATTCTATTAATATTTGGTCTTTGAAGAGATTCGCTTTCCTTTTCTTTTTCTGTACTGGTCTCTACACTAGATGAGACTACTTGTGATTCAATCAAAATAATATTTCCTTCTTCAAGGCCAGAAATAATTTCCGTTTGAGAAACATCTGTAAATCCGGTAGTGATAAATTGTTTTTCTGAAGTTTTGGTTGCTTCATTTTGTAATAAAACATAAGATTTTCCACCGTCTTCTTTAATTGATTTAGAAGGTACCACCAAGGCGTCTAGTTTTATCTCAGTAATTATTGTTACTGAACCATTCATACCGATATGAGGAGGTGTTGTATTTAATAAACTTCTCAAAGAACCTGCTTGTTGCTCAGATCTATTAGCTCCTCGTCCAGATCTATTAGCTCCTCGTTCAGATCTATCAGCACCAGATTGCATTTGTTCAACACATCCAGCTTCTTGTATTAGATTTATCTGTTCAGCTGAAAGGTTACTTATATCTCTTGGAGTTAAAATAGAGGTACCTATTACCTTTTCCACACAGGCTTGGACTTTTTGAAAAGCTTCAGCTCTATTACCACTTCCTTCAGCTCTATTACTACTTCCTTCAGCTCTGTCTTCGGTAGAAATTCCCAGTGAAGCTAGAATAGGCTGTAAGTTTTCCATTGATAAAGAATCTATGTTATTTTTAGTGATAATATTAGCCTTTACTGGGTAAGAAACTACACCTTGGCTTACTTCTGGAATCAAACTTATAGTAGATATCTCAAAGAGATATGATTGTTCTGGTAAAGCATTGAAAGTAGCTATACCAAACTGTCCAGTTTTTATATTAGGTAATTCTGTTTCAGATATATTCATATCTATATTTATTGAATCTAAATTTGTTAGCAAGAAAGCATTTGTGTTTGCAGTCACATTTTGGCCAGTAACTATATCAACACTTCCAATAGTTCCCGAGAATGGAGCTTTTAAGGTTAGATTATTTATGGTTTCTTCAGCTTCTTCTAGTGTAATCTTTGCTTTATCTATGGAAAATTGTAATTGTTGAATGTTTATTTCTCCAATTCCAGACAAGTCTTCAGTTTGGCGAGCGTTTGCTACTGATAAAGATGCTTGTGCTTGACCTAGGGTGCTATTTGCTTGTTGTAATTCCTCAGTTGTTGGTTCAGCTAATAAGTCGATATTCTGATCATTTTTATTTTTTAATCTTTTTTCTGCTACATCTAATGACTCTTGTGAGTTTGTTGTAGCTTCTTCTAGAAGTTGTTTTTGTAATTTGTGATTATCTAAAGCGTTTTTATATGATGCGTCTGCTTGCAATAAGGATGTTGTTAATGCGTATAAATTGTTCGTAATAGCATTCACGTTATTTATTTGATTATTTAATTCTGTCACTTTTATATTATTCAATGGAATGTCGTTTGATCCACACACGTCAATACCAGAGTTTTGGTTTGTTACACAGTAGTTTTGTCTAGCAACTCGTAAACTAGCGAGGGCTGTATCTACTTGTCGACTTGCGGTTATCACAGCTTTTTCTTGTGAGCTTATATTTGTTTCTGTTTCGTCGTTAGATTTAGTCAAATTTTCTAATGATGTTTTGGCATTATTGACTTGTTGTTTAGCAGTAGCAAGATCATATTCCATTGCGGATTTTTGTAAATCTGTTGCGCCGTCAAGTAAATTATCTAAAGCAATTTGGGCATTTAATACCTGTGATTGTGCCGCTAATACAGATTGATTATTAGACTCGCTTTCAAGAAGTGATAATGGTTGTGTTTGTTCTTGGAGTATTAGTTCTGCTTCTTGAAGTGAAATTTTAGCACGTTCCAAAGTTCTTTCAGAATCACTATTTATTAGCTTAGCTAATGGTTGGTCTTTTTCAACATAATCTCCGTTTGAAACATATATTTCTGTTACAGTACCAGATGTATTAAATCGTGTTTGTAATTGTTCTTCAGCAATAATTGTTGAAGCCGCCTCTACGGTAGTTGTTAAATTAGTTTTCTGTACTATGTGCTCTGTTGTTATTGTTTCAAAAATTGCTTCTTCATTTTCACTAGTCATATAGTCATAAGCGAAATAAGCCCCAACTAATGATATTCCTATTAATAGTATAAGAACTTTTCTGAATCGGTTTGGGTTTTTCCCAGATAAGATAGTGTCGATATCGATATTTGTGCTCATAGATACTCATTTCTTAAACGTTTACTGAAAACTATAGTATTATAAACGAATATATTAGAGAAATGTCAGATAGGAAAATAAAAAATGGAAGAATTAATCAATCAAAAATGCATTGCATGTGAAAGAGGTGCGCCGAAAGCAGATGATCAATTAATTCAAAGATTTTTAAATACTTCTAGCGAGTGGGGTCTTATTGTAGAAAATGATATTCCTAAATTAACTAGAAATTATAAATTTACTAATTTTAAATCTGCTATGGAATTTTCTAATCTAATTGGTGAAATGGCAGAAGATGAAGGGCATCATCCGCTAATAATTACTGAATGGGGTAAAGTTACTATTCAATGGTGGACTCATAAAATAAGAAACCTTCACCTCAATGACCTTATTGCTGCTTCTAAAACAGAAAATATATATATAAATTTTGCTTAATAATTTTACACACCCCTTTTACATTTGTTAAAGAAGTATTGATGGACCTAATTCTAAAAAATCGAAATTTTCGTACGTTTGTATTTGCTCAAACATTTAGAGATATTACTCTCATGTTATTTGTTACGTCTAATGGCTGGTTAGTTTTAGATTTAACAGACTCATCAATATTTGTTGGTTTAGCTGCAGGTTGTGGTGGAGCAGGAATGCTTATTACAAGTTTGTTAGCTGGATCAATTGTCGACAGGTTGGATAGAAAAAAGATTTTAGCTATTAGTCATTTTGTGATCTCTATAACACATCTTATAGTGGTCCTTTTTATTTGGACAGAAAATATAAATATAGGGATTGTATTGATCGCTACATTTATTGATGGAAGTTGTACATCTTTTAGATTTGTTTGTGGAGGAACAATAACCATGGATTTGGTGGGTTCTAAAGAGTTATCTCGTGCAACTGCAATTAATTTTTCTTGCATGACTATTACTGGGGTTTTTATTACAGCTATTGGTGGTATTCTTATTGATCAATATGGGTTTGTATCTACTTATGCGTTGATGTCGATATGTTCTTTTATTTCCAGTGTAATATTAGTTTTGGGATTGCCAAGCATATCAAAAAATATAATTGATGACAATCGTACATCAATTCAAGAATTGAAAGATGGTATATCATATCTCAAACAAAATAAGCGAATACGCTCCTTGCTATTTTTAGGATTAAGTTCTGAGGTTTTTGGATGGGCGCATGAAAGTATGGTCCCTGTGGTTACAAAGTATGTTTTAGGTGGAGGCTCAGTAGAGCTAGGATATATTTTAGCATCAGGGCAAGTTGGAGCTTTAATTACTACGTTAGTTTTATCAAATTACCGAATTAAAAAAAATCGAACATTGATATTATATATAACTTATATTTTGTTTGGTTTATTGTTGATTGGTTTTGTTTGGTCAAAAATTCTACTCTTATCGATGTTTCTTTACTGTTTGGCATTATTAGCAGTTGCCACATACGAAGTGGTGTTGCATTCTTTGGTGCAGACTATAGTGCCTAATGTAATGAGGGGTCGTGTTGTCAGTTTTCAAATATTAACTTGGGGAGCAACAGGTATATCGGGTATGATGTTAGGCATATTAGCAGGAATAACAAGTCCCCCAATAGCAATTACTATAAATACATCTATTCTAGTTTTAAATGGGACAAGAAATATAGTGAAAAAAGTATTAACGAATAAAAGTATATTGAGTTACTGGGAGTAATTACCTATACTTTCTTTATGGAATCAGGAGTTGAATTTTTTAAAGGGTGTTTGATTTTTATATTATTTATACTAGTTGGTGCTATCATTGGTGGCCTTATCGCTGGATTACTAACTCATATATATGTCCAAGGAGGCGACCTTAAGGATGATCCGGGTGTGATCTATGTATATTTATCCTATTCATTTATTGGGATAATAGTCGGTTCTGTTATTGGATTTGTAGTATGCCAGATAATGAATATATATATAGAAAAAAAACGTTATAACTTTTGGAGATATGGGGGTTAGAAAGTGGATATTATTGTTTATATTTCACCCAGTTGTGATCATTCAAATGAAATTTTTCATTTAGTAGAAGAATGTTTAATTGAATGTGGTGTAACTACTGGTTATAAAGCTATAGAAACTCGAGATTTTGAAGATGCAAAAGAGAAAAAAAGTTTAGGATCCCCAACAATAAGAACAAATGGGGTAGATATAGAGTATGGTCCCCAAGAACCTGAAGAATATACTTCTGGTTGTAGATATTATAATACTCCAGATGGATGGAAACCTATGCCTCCAAAGAATCTTATTATTGGGGGAATTAAAAGAGCCCAAGAGAAGCAGTAATTTGTAGGGAGATGTATTATGGCGCTTAGCGGAGTAAGAATAAATTCAAGAGAAATATATGCTAATGGTAAATCATTCGGTAATTATGGACGATATGTTGAATTGAAGGGGTATTTGGATTTCAGTGTTGATCCAACACTATCAGCAAATTTACCTATTAAAGATTTAGACTTAGCTCCCAGGGATTTAGACGGATTTGTACAGTTTACTTCTAAGTTTATATTAGTCACTCCTGAAGATAATACCAAAGCAAGTGAAAGAATTATTGTTGATGTTGTCAATCGGGGGAGGGCGAGAATTATTCCAACATTTAATCGATCTGACATCGCTAATCAACCAGAAGGAGACGGTTTTTTACTAAGTCATGGTTTTTCGGTGATATCGATAGGTTGGCAGTGGGATGTTGTTGAAAGCGAACAATTACTAGGTTTAATTCCTCCATACCTAGACACAGAGGAATTAGTATTACCAGGTGAAACTGTTGTACAAATTAGCCCTAATGTTGTACATACAGGAGCGTTATTAGCAAATAGAATTCACATACCATACTCTGCAGCAGATTTAAACGATAGCACAGCAAAACTTGTTGTACGAGATTGGGAAGATGGTCCAGATACCCTAATAGATAGATCTAAATGGTCTTTTGCAATTGAAGAAAATGGAACAATTAAACCTGATGAAGATCATATTTATTTTCCCGAAGGATTTATTCCTGGTAAATATTATTATGTATCTTACCATCCTAAAATTGCACCTGTAGTTGGTACTGGATTACTTTCTTTGCGAGATACAGCATCTTTTTTGAAGAGTGATCAAAGCGTGAATCAATTTGGGAATAAGTTTAAATATGTTTATGCGTATGGAGTTTCTCAAACAGCACGAATGCTGAGACATTTGTTATATTTAGGTTTAAATTCAGATGAAAATGGATCTATCGCATTCGACGCTATGCTTCCACATGTAGGTGGAAGTCGTATGGGGGAATTTAATAATAGATTTGCTCAGCCTTCTCAGCAAGCTGCTTCTGGGTTTGGGCACACCTTTCCTTTTGATGATAACGATTCTGTAGATATTTATTCTGGAAAACAAGACGGATTATTGAATAAATTACGTGGAATAAATCAGGTGCCTAAAATTATATATACTAATTCTTCTTCAGAATATTGGAGAGGGGATGGATCTCTTGCCCACATACATCCCGATGGTTATGATTTAGAACAAGCCCCAGAGTCTAGAAGATACCATTTTTCTGGGACACAACATGGTGCAGGATATTTGGGTGAAGAAACAGTTGTGGTAGGCGGAGGGGCTCATGAAGTTAATGGAAGATATACCTTTAATATCGTTGATTATCGACCCCTTCTCAGGGCTGCTCTAATAAATTTAGATCTTTGGGTCAGAGAAGGAATTGAACCCCCACCAAGTAAAAACCCTTCAATTAGTAATGAAACTGCAATTTTACCTTCAGAATTTATGGAGGCATTTACAATGGTACCAGGAATTGAAAATCCTAGTCTAAATAAATTATGGGGAATTAGAGAAATACAAGAGGATGAACATTTTCAGTTGGGTATAGGATTTTATCCAGTAATAGAAGGTCGACGTTACCAAAATTATGTCGCAAACATTGATTCAGATGGGAATGAACTGGGTGGAATTCGTTTACCTGATTTAGATGTTCCAGTTGGTACACACACAGGTTGGAATTTGCGTCATCCAGATTCAGGTTCTCCAGATGATATTATCCCTATGAAAGGTATTTCGGTTGCTTTTGCCGATACAAAAGATACTAAGGAAAAAAATCAAGATTCGAGAAAATCCTTAGAAGAAAGATATAAATCTAGAGATATATATGCTGAGTTAGTACAATCATCAGCAATAAATTTAGCAGATCAGAGATACCTTCTTAAAGATGATATAAATATAGTTTTGGAAGCTTGTTTAGTTAGATATGACGCTGCTATCAAAGGGGAGTTTTAATATATTAAAAATTTACCCATTTTTCAAGTTCATCACTAAGTTGTTTTTCAACAAGGGTATACTGTTCCCCAAACTCACTTAGCTCAGAAATATTTTGTGTTTTAGTGGCATTATTTAGTTTAATTTCGAGATTTTTTAGTTTCTTCTCTAAATCTTTAATAAGATTTTCTTGTTGTTCAAATTTATATTTATTTATTTTTTTAGATTTACTTTTGTTATTCTGATTAGTATTTTTTTCCTTTTTAATATTAGGTTTATTGGTAATTTCTTCCCATTGGTCGAAAGTTCCTTTAAATAAATTTATCTGATTGTTTTCTACAATTAGTAATTGCTCTGCAATATTATTAATAAATAAACGATCGTGAGATACAAATAATATTGCACCTTCGTAATTTTGTAATATTATTTCCAACGCTTCTCTACTTTGGATATCTAAATGTGTTGTTGGCTCATCTAAAATTAAAAAATTAGGACTTTGAATCATTGTTCGTGCAATTTGTAATCTAGTTAATTGTCCGCCACTTAATGAATTTACATTTTGAAAAACTTGTTCTCCAATAAATAAAAATCGTGCTAAATAACTGCGCGCTTCATTTATTGGGATGTTTTTGGCATCTAAAAAAGCAGTTAATACATCAACATTTTCTGGAATATAGGACAAATTCTGATCTACATATCCATATGAAATTTGCTGACCAAAATTAATTATTCCATTTAAAGGAGGAATTTCCCCAACAATAGTTTTTAAGAAAGTGGTTTTGCCAATACCATTTTTCCCTATAAAGGCTGTTTTCGTTCCTCGGAGTAATTCAATATCGGAGACATTTAATAAAGTTGTTTCTTCATTTTTTTCTATAAATCCAACATTCGCTTCATGTGTACTTAAGATAACTCTACCAGTTCGTTTAGTTTGTAGACTAGGTAAGTTTATTTTTTGTGTTTTATTCGGTGCATTTAATATTTGTAATCTATTTAATCTGGTTTCTCTACCGTGTGCTTGTCTGGATTTTTGACCAGCTCTATATTTATCTATAAATGCTTGTTCTTTTTCGATAAACGCTTTTTGAGTTTCGTATTCTTTTTGTTGTCGTAGAAGATATTCTGATTTAAGTAATTTATATTTAGTATAATTTCCAGGAAACGTAATAATTGATTGGTTCTCTAGTTCCCAAATAGATGTAGTTACTTGATCAAGAAAGTGTCTATCGTGAGAAACTACTAACACTGCTGATTCATAATGGTTAATAAAATCTTCTAACCATCGTAAACTCTCAAAATCTAGGTAATTTGTAGGCTCGTCAAGTATAAGTAATTCTGGTTTTTGTAATAAAGCTTTTGCTAAATTTGCTTTTGTTCTCTCTCCACCACTAGCAGAATTAAATGAATTTTCTAGAACATCTGATGTGAGATTTAACCCTGTAACTGTCTTATTAAATTCAGTTATATATTTGTATCCACCTATCATTTCGTATTCATGTAATAGATTGAGATGAGTGTTTTGTGTTGTAGGGTTATTATCATTTTCCAGAGTTTTTGAACTCTCTTCTATTTCATGTTCTAAATCGAGTATATTTTGAAAAACATGCATAATATGAGCTTTGACAGATGAAGACTTTATGTCTTCAGCAGTTTGAGGGACATAACCTATGGATAAATTTTTCTGTAATAGTAGCTCTCCTTGTTGAAAATCTGTCTCTCCAACGAGAATCTTTACTAATGAAGTTTTACCAGTTCCGTTAGCCCCCACAAGTCCAATTCTAGAGCGTGTATTTATATCTAAATTTATGTTAGATAGTATAGGTATATCGCCATAATGCAAATGAAGTTTTGAAGTTGACAAGATAGCCATTTATATACCTAATTAATCTCTAAAGTTCACATATTGTAATGGTTGATCTATATCCATATCTTTAATAAATTGGATGATTTTTTGCAAATCATCTCTATTTTTCCCAGATATTCTAAGTTCTTCTCCTTCAATTGCGGCCTGAACTTTTATTTTTGTACCTCGTATTGCTTTAGTTATTTGTTGACCTGTTTCTTTATCTATTCCATTCTTAATTGTAACTTGCTGCCTTAATGAATCACCTGTTGCTTTATCTGCAGGTTTAAAATCTAATGCTTTTTGATCAATACCCCTTCGTATAAAGTTTGTTTGAATTAAATCATCAAGCTGGGTTAGTTTCATATTATCATCTGCGGTGACTGTCATTGTGTGTTCAGATCTTTCGATGTTACAATTAGAACCTTTAAAGTCAAATCTATTTTTAATTTCGCGCAAAACATTATTGATAGCATTATCAACTTCCATTAAATCAGTATTTGAAACAACTTGAAAAGATGGCATTATTCCCTCCTCAAATAAAATTGAATTAATTTGTTATTTACTGCAATAAATATTACTAGTAGTATGTGACATTGTATCTAGATTTTCTTTAGTTTTCAAAAAATCAATAATAGCAAGGATCGTTATGGATGAGATATTAAATATAAAACCTGAAAGAATAGAAAATGATCTCAGAATGTTAGAAACATTTACTGAACCTGATGCACCTTGGACACGTCGTGCATTTTCTCTTCAAAATAAAGAAGCTAGGGAATGGTTAGCTGGTCAATTTAGGGCGGCAGGACTAGATGTGTATAATGATGCAGCAGCTAATCTTATCGGTAGACGCGGAGGAGATGGAGATCAAGTATTTATGATGGGGTCTCATACCGATACTGTAATAACAGGTGGTCGATTTGATGGTATCGTTGGTGTATTAGGGGCTCTTGAGGTTGTAAGATGTCTTCAGGACCTAGATATTGAACTTTCACTACCTTTGGAAATCGTAGATTTTACTTGTGAAGAACCAACTGTTCCTATAAGTCCTGTAGGAAGTCGCATAATTGCAGGAGATGTAACTCAAAAAGATTTAGAGGGAGTGGTTACTCCATTTGAAGATACAATTCATAAAGCAATAGATGACTTAGGGGGTGATTCTTCAAATATATCCAAGGCAAAAAGAGCTTTAGGGCAGATTGTTGGATATTTAGAATTACATATTGAACAGGGAGCGGTATTAGAAAAAGAAGAATTGGCTGCAGGTATAGTTACAGCGATTGCGGGACCTTGCCGAGGAACTGTACAGTTTATTGGTTCAGCAGATCATGCAGGGGGTACGCCAATGCCAGATCGAAGAGATGCTTTAGTTGCGGCTGCAGAATTAGTTTTAGCTGTTGAAAAAATTGTTACTACTACAGGCATGTCAGAAGAAAACGTAGGTACAGTAGGTTGGCTGAATGTGAGTCCAAATATGATTAATGTTATTCCTGGACAGGTTGATATGAGCATAGAAGTTAGAAGTACAGATTTAGAATCTTTGGTTATAGTAAGAAAGTCCTTAGAGGAAGAAGTAGAAAAGATCGCAGAAAATAGAAATTTAGAATCCAAACTAACATGGGACCATCTAGAGGATCCTGTACCCTTACCGTCATTTATGCAAGATATTGTGAAAAGTGCATTTACTGATTTATCTATACCAATAAAATATTTACCAAGTCGTGCATCGCACGATGCGGCCAGGATTGCACCTATTACTCCAGTTGGTATGGTATTTATTCGATGTCTCGAGGGTAAAAGTCATTGTCCTGAAGAATGGGCAAGTATGGACGACATAGTTTTAGGAACGAGACTATTAGGTCAATCATTAATGAATTTAAATGAAAATTTCCTTAAGAATAGAAAGGATAATAATTAATATGGCTAATACATTAGGAGAAAATAAAACTGTTTTAATTAATGGTATTAATATTGGTTATGTAGATTGGGGAGGGGAAGGAAGAAATATAGTACTTTTACATGGATTGCAAGATACTGCTAGAAATTGGGACCATATAGCAAAAGAGCTTTCAGAAAATTACCACGTATTTGCAATTGATGCTCGGGGTCATGGAAATAGTGATTGGGTCCCTGGTCAATACCAATTTGACAAATACGTTCAAGATGTAAAGGGGTTTTTGGAAGAATTAGACTTAAAAGATGTCGTTTTGATTGGACATTCTGCTGGTGGTAAATACGCTTTTACTCACTCAGCAAATGATTCTTCCAGAGTTTCTGGTTTAGTAATTATCGATATGGATCCAGATGCTGTGAATCCTGGATCAGGGAATATGTTTGTTAGATATCGGGAAGAAAGTGATGAATGGACTGATTTGCAATCAGTTGTAGAGCGATTACGGTCTAGAGAACCAAAAACAAGTGAAGAAATATTAAACCATCTTGCTGAAATTATGACGAATCCTTTACCGAATGGTGGTCGAGTTTGGAAAAGAGATCGTCAAATAGTTTTAGAATATGAAAGGCCAGAAGCATGGCATATTTTACCAAAAATAGAGGTAAAAACTTTAATAATTAGGGGTAGTGAATCACCTTTACTACGTTTAGAAGTTGCAGAAAAGATGAACGAAATTATTCCAAATTGTGAGCTTATACAAATTTCTAATGGTGGGCACTGGTGCCTAGATGAAAATCCTAAAGAGGTTATACTTCATCTCGATAATTTTATTAAAAGCTTAAGTTGATAATTTATGAGGTATATAGCAGGGGTTATACTCATTGTTGTAATTTTAATCTCGATTAATCGATTGTTTTTTGGTGATGATATTGTTGGATATTCAATTGTTGAGGATTCCATTGGTAATGAAACTAAACCGTCTCCTACACCGATTTCAACTCCGACTCAAAAACCTACAGCTACACCAACTTTTAGTCCATCTACAACCTTGAATCCTGTTTCTGTACCTACAGCAATACCTG
>JBJKVQ010000005.1:0-38783 GCA_045562575.1 Dehalococcoidia bacterium | reverse complement strand
CTGTCTGATCCATAGGAAATTTAAATAAGTAATCTTTGTATTTTAGATAATAATTTTCAATGCTTGTTATTCGATAAAATTCTTACTATATTATATCTCAAACTAAAGGAGAAACAATGACAGAAAAACCACTTACATTATACGAAGCAGCACGAAGAATGGGTGTAATCTTCGAAGAAGATGCAACTCCAGAGGAAAAAGATGTTGAAATTAATGGTATTAAATTAAGTTATCTTGATTGGGGTAATGAAGATAAACAAACTATGCTTTTATTACATGGAAGAACGAACTCCGCTCATACTTGGGATTTTACTTCCCTAGCATTTCATGGCAACTATCATGTAATAGCTCTTAACCAAAGAGGCCATGGAGATAGTGACTGGCATGACAAAGGAGACTATTCTTTAGATACAAATATACCCGATATAGAAGGCTTTGTTAGTAAATTAAAACTAAAGGATATCATACTTGTAGGGCATTCAATGGGTGCCAGAAACTCTATGGTTTTTGCCGCTAGGAACCCTGATTTAGTTTCTAAATTAGTATTAGTTGATATGGCACCTGAGACAGTTCGCGATGAACTTGACACAATTAGAGGGTGGAGAAGACTCCCTGAAAGAGCTGATACATTTGATGAATTCATTGACGCAGCATTAGCTATAAACGCACGACGAACAAGAGAACAACTTAAGGGTAGTTTATCGCATCAATTGAGACTTTACCCTGATGGTAAGTGGAGTTGGAAATGGGATCAAGCATTACGTACTGCTGATACCAATGGTTGGGGACCAGAAATTTTATGGGAACATGTAGATAAAATTGTAACCCCTACTCTCTTAGTCCTAGGTAGTGAAAGTAATTTAATATCACCAGAGATCGCAAATAAAATGGGGTCTAAAATAAAAGATTTTAAATGGGAATATGTTGAAGGAGCTGGACATCAAGTTCCAGGAGACCGTCCTGCGGGGTTTCAAGAAATTGTAAGAAACTTTCTAAACCAACAATAATGTTCCTATTCCCGAAGAGTATTAATTTTAAATTTTTCGGATGGTGGATTGCTTTTACTGGTTTTTTTCAATTAGTATGGGTTTCTGGAACAATTTTCTTTGGAATGTCTGCATTTATTGACCCTATTGCAGATCAATATGGTTGGTCACGTGCAGCTATGGCAGGAGCAATTTCTTTACAAAGAACAGAATCTGGAATAGTAGGCCCTTTTGTTGGGCCATTAATCGACAGGTTTGGTGCCAGGTTACCTATATTTTTTGGAACAATACTAACTACAATAGGATTCTTTTGGTTAGCTAGAACAGATGGCTCGATTGTTAATTTTTACTTTGCATTTGGAACAATTGCCTTAGGTGTTTCTATTGGTTCTGTAATAACAACAACAACAGTTATAGGAAATTGGTTTATTAGATATAGAAGTACTGCCTTAACTATAGGCTTTCTGGGGACAGGGTTAGGTGGTTTTTTAATCCCTCTACTCGTATGGGGAATAAAGGTTTATGGATGGAGTAATATCTTAGATATTATTGCAGTTGTTAACCTATTTGTAGGCTTAATTGTATTGGCTTTTATGAGACATAAACCAGAACAGTATGGTGAATATCCTGATGGTATAAATCCAGAAGCAACAAATTCAGGTTTGCAAAGACAAAACACCACAGAAGAAATATCACTTAGCACAAAAGAGATATTAAAACAAAAATCTTTTTGGCTGATAAATTTAAGCTTCGGCATAACAGGAATTGCATTATCAACAGTAATGGTATTTGCTATACCCAACTTATCAAGTATTGGCTTTGATCCAATTATAGGTGCATATGTTCTAACGGCTACTTCTGTTCTCCTCTTTATAGGAAGATTAATAATAGGATTCCTAGCTGATACATTTAATAAACGATACTTGTTATGTCTGACATTTGCACTAATTGGATTTGGTACATTATTATTTGGACTAATAACTGAACCATGGCACATAATAATCTTTGTCATTTTATACGGAGTAGGTCATGGAGGAACAGTTCCTGTTAGATTTGCATATTTAGCTGATATGTATGGAAGAAAATCATATGGCACAGTAATTGGAATAACAACAACGACAGGAGCTATTTTTGGAATAATTGGTCCTATATATGCAGGATATATTTATGATCAAAATATGGACTATAGAATAGCTTTTACACTAATAGGAATATTAACTTTTATATCAATACCTTTAATTCTTATGGTAAAAGAAACCAAACAAGTAGATGAGATATAGTATAATTAATACATTAATTTAAGAATTGAGAATATTATGAGTGAACAAATACATGACATTATTATAATCGGATCAGGACCAGCAGGTGATACTGCTGCGCTCTACGCTGCACGGGCTAATTTAAAACCCATCGTGATAGAAGGAATCGAGCCTGGCGGACAATTGATGATAACCACAGATGTCGAAAATTATCCTGGCTTTCCTAAAGGAATCCAAGGTCCTGAATTAATGGAAGAATTTAAGGCTCAAGCTGAACGTTTTGGTGCTGAATATATATTCGGTGAAGTAAGTTCAGTAGATTTTAGTAATCGACCCTTTACAATAACAGTTGATGAAGAAACAACATATAAATCAAATACTGTAATTATTGCTACTGGGGCTACTGCTAAATTATTAGGCCTCGAAAGTGAAAGTAATCTTATGGGTAGAGGTGTTTCGGCATGTGCTACTTGTGATGGATTCTTTTTTCAAGATCAGGAAGTTGCTGTAGTTGGTGGTGGTGATACCGCAATGGAAGAAGCGTTATTTCTTACTCGTTATGCCACTAATGTAAAAATCATACATAGAAGAGATGAATTAAGAGCATCGAAAATAATGCAAGAACGAGCCGTAAGTAACTCAAAGATTGAATTTATATGGAATACTGAGGTTACAGATATTTTGGCTAATGAAAATGGGGAAGTTGCAAAATTAAAATTACACAATTTATCGACATCAGATGAAAGTGAATTGGATATTAATGGTTTATTTATTGCCATTGGTCACCAACCGAATACTCGAATATTCGATGGTATAATCGATAGAAATGAAAATGGGTATATCATAACAAATAATGGGACAAAAACTAACATAGAAGGCATTTTTGCTTGCGGAGATGCTCAAGACTGGATTTATAGACAGGCAGTAACAGCAGCTGGAACAGGCTGTATGGCAGCTATTGACGCAGAAAGATATTTAGCAGAATTAGAATAAACTAATAGAATGGAATAAAAAAAAAGAGGAGTATAACTCCTCTTTTTTGATTTTATGTTAATGTCCTCCGCAGCCACCGCCGCCACATGCGCAACCGCCACCTTGTGCAGTTTCATCTTGTGCGCCACCACCACAACCTCCACCGCCACAAGCACATCCTCCGCTTTCAGCAAGGAAGTTAGGATTGTTTATAACGAAACCACTTTTCATTAAACCATCAACGTAGTCGATTTCAGATCCATCTAATAATGGAAGGCTATCATTATCAACAACTAGGCCTACACCACTTGCATCTATAATCGAATCTGTTGATTTAACATCTTCTTCCAAAGATAACATGTACTGAGCACCACCATTTGCTCCTGGCATAACTACGATTCTTAAATAAGAATCATCTTGACCTTCATCAGTCATAACTTCTTTTAATTTCAAAGCAGCAACTTCAGAAACACTGATTCCATTTACCATTTCATTACCTCAATTTTAATGTAATAATATGACTAGAGTTTAGCATTATGGCTTTTTGCAGTCAATGAACTTATCAAACACAGATACATCGGGTTGACTAATTCTCTTTATTTAAACAACAATATAACTATTACAAAATTGCCAAAGGATATTTATGGATATTTTACTTGCTGAACCTCGTGGATATTGTGCTGGTGTGGTTAGAGCTGTTGATATTGTCGAATTAGCTTTAACCAAAATTGGAAATCCCATATATGTAAGACATGAGATTATCCATAATCAACATGTTGTTAATGAATTAAAAGATAAAGGTGCAATATTTGTTGAAGAAATTTCTGAAATACCAGAAAACTCAACAGTTATCTTTTCTGCACATGGTGTTTCTCCACTAGTCTGGGAAGAAGCTCAAAAGAAAAATTTAAACATTATTGATGCAACATGCCCTTTAGTTACCAAAGTCCATGTTGAAGCTATTAAATATGCTAAAGATGGCTACACAATTCTTTTAGTTGGTCATAAAGGACATGATGAAGTCATTGGCACAATGGGCGAAGCACCTGACAATACAATACTTGTCGAAAGTGTCGATGATATACCCTTATTAAACGTTCCAAATTTAGAAAAAGTTGTAGCACTTACACAAACCACGTTGAGTGTTTCTGATACAGCTAATATTATTTCAGCGTTAAAACAGAAATTCCCTCAACTTATTACTAGAAATGATATTTGTTACGCTACAACTAATAGACAAAATGCTCTTGATTCAATATCAGATGAAGTAGATCTAGTCCTTGTTGTAGGAGCAAAAAATAGTTCAAATAGCAATAGGCTGAAGGAGCTCGCTTCAGAAAGAGGAATAGAAGCATATTTAGTTAATGGTCCTGAAGATGTCAAACTAGATTGGTTAAAAGGAAAAAGTTCCATTGGTATTACTTCAGGGGCGTCTACTCCTGAAGTTTTAGTTAATGGTGTTATTGAAAAGTTAAAGCCAACAAATATAAAAAATATTGTATATGCTGAAGAAAACGTAAATTTTAAATTACCTAAAGAGGTCGTTTAAATTAACGTCTGCTCTGTAATTTTGCAAGTAAACGAAGTATCTCAAGATACAGCCATACTAATGTGACAAGAAGCCCAAGAGTTGCTCTCCATTCCATATATTTAGGGACTCCTCTTTCAGCTGCTTCCTCTATGAAGTCAAAATCTAGTACTAGATTAAGTGAAGCTATAATAACTACAAACACACTGAATCCAATACTTATCATGGAACTGTTGGTTATATCCATAATTGGCATAACTCCGCCACCAAACATACTCATAGCAAAACTAACAAGGTATAGAATAAATATTCCCCCGGTTGCTGCTGCAACTCCTAATTTAAAATTTTCTGTTGCTTTGATCAAACGGGATTTGTATGCGAGTAATAATGAGAAAAAGATACCAGCAGTTAAAACTATTGCCTGAGTTACAATTCCTTCATACATAGAATTAAACATATATGAAATCCCACCCAGTGCCATACCTTGAAATAAAGAGTATAAAGGAACCGTTTTAGGAGACCATTGGGGTTTAAACATTGTTGCTATAACTAGTATAAAAGCTAAGATAGCTCCAATAAACGTAAAAGCTGTGATTTGATATATAAAGGTGAATGTTCCTGATGCAAGCAAAATAAACAAAGAAATGATTGTTCTATTAACCGTCCCATCAATTGTCATTACTCTATCATCAACGTATTGAATATTTTCAAATGTTTTAGAAGATAGTGCTGGATTTCCAGATCGTAATGAAAGATGTCCTGTATTTTGTTGCCCTCTACTACTATACATAAGTCCTCCTGTAAATTAGAGTGAAATTTCTGATTCTAGTGAAAAACCAGTAGGAGCAATTCCTCCGGCTAGGCCTCCACCATCTAAAGTAAAAAAGTTTCCCGAAACATAATTGGATGCATCAGACGCGAGATATACTGCTAAAGGTCCTATTTCCACAGGATAGCCTGTTCTTCCGATTGGGATATATGGAGATCGATGGTCTCTATCAACATCAGTACTAATAAAACCTGGTACTATACAGCTAACATTAACCCCATGCCTAGAAAGACTATTCGTTAAAACTCGGGTTAAATTAACAACTCCACCTTTTGCAGCTCCATACATATAGTTATTATTAGCCCCACGGAAACCTAAACCTGATGCAACATTGATGATTTTTCCAGATCCTCTTTCAGTCATCTCTTGCGCTACAGCCCTACTACAATAGAAAGTACTGCTGAGATTAACGTCGATTCCTTCTCTCCATTCCTCATCTGTTATTTCCCATATAGGTTTTGGGGTTTGACCTCTCACGATACCTGCATTATTAATTAAAACGTCAATTTGTCCAAATTCTTTTCTGACAATTGCAAATAAGTTGTCTATTTGTTTTGAATCAGTAACATCAGTAGCCACTCCTAAAGATCTTCTTCCAATGTTTTGTATTTCAGAGGCAGTTTCATCGAGAAGATTTTGTCTTCTAGCTGCAACAACTACATCAGCACCTGCTTCTGCTAGTGCTAGCGACATTGCTTTACCTAATCCAGATCCTCCACCAGTTACTACGATTGTTTTTCCTTCTAAATTAAGCTTATCTAGCATTGTTATCTCCTATAATCATTAGATTATTTCACCATAGTCAATAAATTCTATATCACCATTTTCTTTTCGTACTTGCAGAGCCCCTGATTGATTAACACATTCAGCTATGCCTGTGATTTGGATTTGATTATTAGTTTTAATGGTTATATTTTGACCTAATGTTATCAAATGTTGATTCCAATATTCAAATATAGATTCCCATGGATGCTCTTTAGTATAAAAACTATTAAATTGTTTTAATAAGTTTATTAAAATTATCGACCTATCTATTGTATGTCCGAGTTCATGTGAAATGCTAGTCGCAGTTTTGCCATTTGTTAATTCAACTGATGGGAAATAATTAACATTTAGACCAATACCAATTATTGCGCTAGTAGGAGTATTTTCTTGATATAGTGATTCTACTAATATACCTGCAATTTTTTTATTATTGACTAACACATCGTTAGGCCATTTAATTTGTGGATTTAATTGTATAGATTCTAAAAAGCGAGCAATTATTACTGATGAAAGAATTGTTAATTGATTTATCATTTCTCGATCTGGATAGACTAATATAGAAAAAGTAATGTTTTGACTTTGTTCACTAATCCAGTCTCTACCCTGTCTTCCCCTAGCCTTGGTTTGATGTTCAGCAAAAATAACTAAACCATCGTTACTCAAATCACCTACATATTTTCGGGCATCATCCATGGTAGATGTAGTTTGATCTAAATAGATAAAGTTACTGCCAATGATAGAATCGGCTAGTTCAAGACTAATAGAATTTATGTTTAAACTAATGATTAACCTCAACATTCCATATCGATGTATAATAATAATTATAGTAAATATGAACAAATACTAAAACATATGAAAAATATTATTTTAATATTACTAAGCACATTCTTTACATTAAGTTGCCAACAAGAAGCTGAATTACATCAAGATGATAGATCAATTATCCATGACTATCGCGATTATGTAACTAATGAATCAGTTATAAAATTAGAAAAAATTGAATTAACTAATACTTTTGATAACCCATGGTCCATGGAATTTATCAATGATGAAATGGTAGTTATTACTGAAAAAGAAGGTGGCTTATCATTAGTTAACTTAAGCACTTATAAAGTCTCTCAAATAAAACATACGATTCCTCTAATTAGCTATGGCCAAGGAGGTTTATTAGATATTACTTATTACAAGGACAATTTATATATAAGCTTCACTATGAAAAATAATCAAGATAAATATACAACAGCAATAGGAAAAGGCGAATTTGTACCCCCGTACAATGAAATCAATAATTTTGAAATACTTTTAGAAGCTCTCCCTTATCTGGATAGTAGTAAACATTTTGGTTCTCGATTACTTATCCAAGAGGATAATATTTATGCGACTATTGGAGAAAGAGGAAATGGAGAACTTTCTCAAAATCCTGGAAATCACATCGGTAGCGTTGTTGAAATTAAACTAAATCAGACCGAAGCTAGTGATAGATTCGATGAATACCCTGATTCCTTATCTGAAGTGTATCAAATAGGGCTTAGAAACCCACAGGGTTTGGCATTATCTACGAATGGAAGTATGTATTTAAGCAATCACGGAGCTAAAGGTGGGGATTTCATAGGATTAGTCTTACCTGGTACGAATTATGGTTGGAATAATATCGGTTGGGGTGGTACAAATTATATTGGAACAAAAATTGGTAATGGTGAAGCATTTAGAGATGAATATTTAAAACCAATAGTTTCTTGGGTGCCTTCAATTGCTCCTAGCGATATAGTTTTTTACAAAGGAGATGAATTTCCAGAATGGTCAAATGATTTATTAGTTACATCTTTAAAATTCAAAATGCTTCTGAAAATCAGCATTAATGATGGAAATGTTAGTAATGAAACCATTATTCTTAAAGACAAAATAGGAAGAATTCGTGACGTTGATATTAATTCAAAAGGTGAAATATTTTTAATATGTGACGAAGCAAATTCTACAATTTGGAGAATAACCAATCCGTAAAGGAAATAATATGAAAATATCCATAATGGGTGCTGGAGCAGTTGGAAGTTATATTGGTCATAAACTAGCACAAATACGTATTAATGCCACACTTATTGCTAGAGGAAGTCATCTTGAATCCATGCAAAAAAATGGATTATATCTAGAAACAAATGATGGCGTGAAACTTGTCCCTGTAAAAGCTACAGATTCAATTAAATCAATAGAAAACTCTGATCTAATTATCTACACTGTTAAAACATATCATAACGATTCGGTTGCAAAACAAATAGCAGAACATATAAATCCTTATGCAAAAGTATTATGTCTTCAAAATGGTATCACTAGCTGGAAAGATTTAGAAACAATTATTGGTAAGAATACGATAATACCAGGTCTTATATATATTGAAACACAAATCAAAAAACCAGGATATGTTAACCAACAAGGAAATGTAGTAGATTTGGTTTTTGGCAGTATACATTCTTCTCAAGATGACGTTATAAACAAAATGACAAAAATATTCACAAATGCAAAAATCCCTTATACCGAATCTAACAATATTTTGCCAGAAATCTGGAAGAAATGGTTTTTTATTGCTGTCTTAGCAGGTATGACATGTGCCTATAACACTGATATAAAGTCAATATTAGCTAATACAATAACTCATAAAATATTGAAACAATCCATGAAAGAAATAGAGGAAATAGGAATAAAAAAAGGGTATCAAACAGGTTCCAGTATCACTGAATCAATTTACCAATATCTTGTTGATGAATCAGATGATTTGATAGCATCTATGAAACTTGATCTTGATAACAAGAAAGAGATAGAGATTAATGCTCTCAGTGGTGCGGTTATCAAACTTGCTGAAGAAACAAATACGGAATGTCCTATCAATCTGGATATTTATAATAAAATCAACATTCTTTATCACAATTATTCGTAGGATTAAGGAAACCTATAAGCCGAGTTCTGTACCTTTGGTGTTAAGGTGGTGACCATCTATCTAGATGTAATGTTACCATTACACTCATGCGACCTACCCGGAAACTACTCGAGCAGTTACGTTTCCCTATTCGGTCTTGCACCAAGTGAGGTTTACCTAATTCCTAACGTCACCGCAGGAACCGTGAGCTCTTACCTCGCGTTTTCACCCTTACCTAAATGAATAGGCGGTATATTTCTGTGGCACTTTCTATCAAGTTTCCTTGCCTGGGTGTTACCCAGCACTTTGCTCGATGGTGCTCGGACTTTCCTCTGCTTTTAAAAGCAGCAGTCACCTAGTTTCCTCAACCCTTCGAAGGATAAATAATATATGAAATATGTAAATAAGTAAACTGAGTTTATATTGAAACACGCACTTGGTTTTGATAAACATTGATATGGTTAATGGATAGTTTTAGGATTAAACGTTTTATTTCAGGCGATAATAAATCCCATTTGTTTGAAAAAACATTAATAACAAACGTCAATAATGAATTTGATTTCCATGCATCAAGTATTTGATTGTACAAATCGGAATCTGTATTATTCGATATGAAATCTAAATTTAATAATTCCGATACTGAATATTCAGGATGTTCCAGTGAGTATTCTTTCATATTAAATTCTGTTAGTAGAATAGAAAACAAATTGTAAAAAATATTATACGTAAGGTTGTGACTCGTAGGCAGAGATGAAATTATTCTTTCGATAATATTAGATTCAAATTTTTCAGCTGATCTGGTCTCCGACATACATATATTTTCATTCAAGTTAGATAAGCATTTATAATATTTATAGGAGCCTTTATTTACTCTGGATGAGTAAGTTTTCCAATATTGATGTTTTTGAACCCCAACATAACTATTTTTACAATATCCACATTTTGCTAATCCTGATAATAGGAAAAAGTCCTTCTTTGGAAGTTTTCTATATGGTGATCTCGAAGCAATAATATCTTGAGCATTTCGAAAAATAGAAGAATCTATAATTGGTTGATGGTTTGAAAGCTTTGTAAACCTATATCTTCTATATGTGCCCATGTAAATTGGATTGGTCAATATCAAACGCAAAGACGCAATGTTCCAGGGATTACCTTTTCGAGTTTTTATATCCTTAATATTTAAATGTGCAGCAATTTTTCTTAAACCATAATTTGCATTTACATATAATGAGAAGATTTCTTTTATTATTATTGATTCTGGTTCATATATTTTATAACCGCCATCTATATCTTTAACATACCCAAATGGAATTCTACCCAAAACCTTTCCTTCACTGGCTGGTTGTTGAAAATATTCAAGAGTAGATTTTTTTACCTTATTATAGGTCGAAGATAAATGGTCTTTGAATTTGTTATCAATGGGATTTGGTATTATTGTTTCTACATTTACCCCAATCCAATTGAGGAAATTACTTAAATTCATTAATTCCCAAAACAGTTTATTTATATTTACTGGAAAATGAATAACACATTTGTTTACGTTTTTATTATCAAGTATGGAAATAATGAATTTATGAAGAAGCACTGGGTTTAATTCCAAGGAATCTTTAAAAACAAAGGTTTGATTATCGTTTGAATTTATCTGACTACTAGAGTCTGAAGAATAAAGATTTATTGAATTATTCATGATAGATAAAAGATTATAGCACCACAGGTTTTACAATAAGAAATAGTGGTGGATTGTTTAAGGGAATTTAATTCTCCTGTAGGCAACTTAACATTACAGGCAGAACAAATACCTCTTTCTGTGACACCAACAGCATTTGGTTTTCGCTTTCTAATGAGATTATATTTTTCTAAGTAGGCTTTATCCACTGTTTTAAGTAAATATGTTTTCTCTTCTAAAAGGTTCGTACGTTGTGTGTGTAAATTTTCTAATTTGATTTGAAGGGATGTTTTTGAATCATGTTTTTCTGTTTTAGCTGATTCATATATCACAGTAGTTGTTTGCAATTCTTTTTCAAATGGTTCTAACTTAATTATACATTGTAAAGATTTATCTTCATAATCGACAGTTTGTGACTTCAATGTGTCAATTTCGATTACGGTTGCTTCAGATTGTTTATTATTTGTTATTTCTCCACCATACAATCGAGTTTCTAAATTTAGAATTTTGTTTTTATTTGTATCAATAGAGATATTTAATTGATCAAGAGCCTTGTTCAATATATCTATATTTTTTTGAAGTTTTTGTATTTTTGTTTCTATCGATTGAAGGTATGAATTGTCATTGATCTCATTTTCTATCAAGGAGATCTCTTTTAGACAGGAATCCATTAACAAATCAACAGATTGCAATTCAATTAAACTTTTCATATCTCACCTGTTTCAATGAATAGTTAGTATGTGGATTATAAAAGAGATATACAGATTTTCCTATCACTTATTTATCATTTTATATAAATTGTATGGATCATTTGTTGCTATACAATCAACTCCTAGTTGAATGAGTTTTTGATTTAATTGAGTACCATTATTTGTATCTACTATTAATATTTTTTCTTCCGAATGGAAATACCTTATCAATCTATCAGTAATATCCTTAAAATTTACATGTGCAATATTAGAGTTAATTGTGTTCATAAAAGTTAGCGATTGCTTAGTTTCACCTTTATTAAATTCGTAGCCTAAAACAATGTTTTTATTCCGCTGACTAAGTTTTTCTAAGTATGTATATTCTGATGAAAAGATTTCATGAATGTTAATACTATTAAATTGGATGAGTGTGTTTTCAATCGAGGCTTCAATTCCGGGTTTCTGATGTGGTTTTATTTTTATAGATAAAATGATACTAGTATTTATAAGTTTAAGTAATTCTGGGAAGGTTACAATTCTTTGATTTTTAAATTCCTTACTATACCAACTACCAATGTCTAAATTTTTCAAATAATCTAATGATTGTGATTGAACTAGACCGTGTCCATCACTTTTATTTTCCAAATATACATCATTAAAAACAACTAAATAACCATCAGACGACATTTGAAGAGTTATTTCAATTACATCGGCATAATTATCCATAGCAGATTCTAAAGAGATATATGTGTTTTCAGGAAAGTTTGATGAATTTCCATACTTTGCAATAATTAAAGGACGAGACTCAGATACTAAAGAATAAATATTATACGGACTCATTACTATCAGATTGAAGATGCTTTAGAAATTAAATTGGATAAAGAAAGTGAAAATATTGTTTCAAATTTCTTTATAAAGATTTGAGCAAATTCAAAAGACGTGGGAGGCTTTTTATTAAGGTCTTGTATAGAGGTAATTCCCTTGTCTTTGATACCACAGGGTATAATGTAATTGTACCAAGATAAGTCGGGTGAAATATTTATACTGCAACCATGTAAAGATATACCGTTACTGATCTTCACTCCTATTGCTGCAATTTTATTATCTCCGACCCATACTCCTGTCAATCCCGGAACACAATTGGCGTAAATATCAAATTCATAAAGAGATTGGATGATACATTCTTCCAACATTCTGACATATTGAATAGGACCCTTCAGGCGCCTAACAGATATAATTGGATAAATGACTAATTGGCCTGGTCCGTGAAAAGTAATTTCGCCCCCACGATCAGTTTCTAAGATATCAGCACCCATATTTTGCAATAAAGCAGGACTTGCTAACAAATCTTCTTCTTTACTTCTACGACCTTTAGTAAATACTGGTGGGTGTTCTAAAAAAAGAATCTGGTCACTGATTTTGTGATCAGTACGTTGTTTGTGTAATGATTTTTGAAAAGATAATGCAGTATTGTAATCCAAAGTTCCAAGCCATTTTGTTTCACAGACTGAATTATTCATATTCTAATTATAAACTAGATTAATAAATTATAGTGTCTTCTCCAAGTTTTTGAAGACCATCTCGAACATCGCGCATAAAATTACCACTTTCAGCTCCATCAACGACTCTGTGATCGAAAGACATACACACATTCATCATATCTCTAATTGCCATAGCCCCATCTTTGTTGACGACCACTCTTTTAACAATAGCTTCAGTAGTCAGTATTCCTACTTGAGGAGGGTTGACGAGCGGTTGTGAAACTATGGATCCTAAAGCTCCAGTATTATTAACCGTAAAAGTTCCACCTTGGACATCATCAAGTGTTAATTTATTATCTGACGCTCTATCAATAAGATCTTTTAGGTATTTTGCTAATCCAGCAATACTCATCGAGTCAGCATTATGAATTACAGGAACAACAAGCCCATGAGGTGCTGCCATAGCAATACCTAGGTTTATTCGGTTTTTTACAATTATTTTATCTCCCCCCCATGAGGAATTTAAAAGAGGATTTGATTTAAGGGCATCTGCAACAACTTTTATAACAAATGGGAGGTAAGTTATATCAACACCTTCTTTTTGTATAAAGTTTTGGCGAATATTTTTTCTAAGAACAACTAGATTAGTTACATCCACCTCGTGGTAACTCCATGCTTGTGGAATTTCATTACTCTTTACCATATTTTCAGCAATAATTCGTCTAAGAGGTGTCAATTTTAATTCAGTTTCATCTTCTTGGGCATTGATAATAACTGAAGGTTGTTTTGTAGTAGTAGATATGACGGTATCTGTAGAAGTATAGTTGATAACATCTTCCTTAGTTACACGACCTCCGAGGCCAGTTCCTTTAACTTTAGACAAATCTATGTTTTTTTCAGCAGCTAATTTTTTGACAACTGGCGAATATCTCACTTTATTGGAATTGTCAGTCTTTTGTGGTGTTGTTTGTGTCTCTGGGGAACCCAATTTAGCCAATAATTCTGGTGGTATTTCTGGTTCTTCTCCAGATCCTGTAGGTCCTACTGGTTTGACATCCTTTAAAAATATACCTGCACTACTAGCAGGTGCAATTATTTCAGGAGAAGGTTCTTCTTTAATTTCAGGTTCTTTATCAACTTCACCCCCATCAACACCATCTGCATCCATTTCTGCAATTGGAGTACCCATTGGAACTACTGCTCCTTCTTCAACTAATATAGCTGTTAATTTTCCGTTATAAGGAGAAGGGACTTCCATATTTACTTTATCAGTGACAACTTCAAGTAATGGTTCGTATTTTTCTACAGTATCTCCAATATTCTTAAGCCATTTTCCAATAATACCTTCTGTTACTGATTCACCAACGTGGGGGAGTTCAATCTGAATTGCCATGTTTAATTCCTTATAAAGTTTAATTAATACTCTAAAAGTTTCTTTGCAGATACAATAATTTTTTCAGCACTTACCATGAATTCATCTTCTAAAGTAGGAGCAAATGGCATCGCTGGTACTTCTGGGCCAGCTAATCTTGTAACCGGTGCGTCTAAAAAGTCAAATGCTTCTTCTGCAATAATAGCAGCGACTTCAGCACCTACTCCAAGAGCTTTGTTATCTTCATGTACTACTAAAGCTTTAGAAGTTTTTTTCACTGATTCAAGAATAGTTTCAGCATCAATGGGTCGAACAGTTCTTAAATCAACAACTTCTACGCTATACCCTTCTTCTTGAAGCATCTCTGCTGCCTCAAGACAGTAATGGACCATTAAGCCATAAGTAATAAAAGAAATATCTGTACCCGAACGTTTAACATCTGCTTTACCAATTGGTATTGTATAATCTCCATCTGGAACTTCACCGCGAACAAGCCTATAAGTTTTTTTATGCTCTAGGAAAACGACAGGATCATTATCTCGAATAGCAGATTTCAAAAGACCTTTTGTATCATATGGATTTGAGGGGGTAACAACTTTTAAACCAGGTGTATGAGCAAAATATGCTTCAACGCTTTGAGAGTGATATAATCCACCTCTAATTCCACCACCATATGGAGCTCGAATTACCATAGGTAAACCAACGGCACCTTTTGTCCCATATCTTACCCGTGCAGCTTCTCCAATTATTTGATTGACAGCTGGCCATATAAAATCAGCAAATTCTATTTCGGCTATTGGTCGCAAGCCTTTAATTGCTGTACCAATTGCTATACCAGCAATAGCAGCTTCAGCTAAGGGTGTATCAATAACTCTTGATTCTCCAAATTCTTCGACAAAGCCTTGGGTTGCCAGAAAAACACCACCTCTTGCGCCAATATCTTCACCCATAATTATAACATTTTTGTCTCTAATCATTTCTTCGTGCATTGCTTCGTGTACAGCTTCAATAACAGATTTTATAGCCATAATTATCCTCTTTACTCCTCACTGTATACATGTTCATAAAAGTCATCAGGTTCTGGGAAAGGAGCTTCTTCAGCAAACTCAGTAGCTGCATTAACTTCTTTCTTGGCTTCATTTTGGAATTCTTTATCTTGTTCTTCAGATAAAATCCCATTTTTCATTAATTTTTCTTTAAGCAATTTTAGAGGATCATATTTTCTAGCTTCCTCCACTTCGGACATATCGCGATAACGAGTATCGTCGTCATCACTGGTATGTGGCATATAACGTTCAACTTTAGCCTCAATCAAAGTAGGGCCTTCTCCATTAAGACAACGGTCAACTGCTTCTTTCATTACCTTAAATACTTGTAATGGATCTGTGCCATCAACTGCAATTCCTGGCATACCATATCCGTCACCTCTTATCGCTATATCTTCAATAGCCATTTGTTTGGATATTGGTACTGAAATTGCGTATTTATTATTTTCGCAGAAAAATATAATTGGTAATTTATGTATTGCAGCAAAGTTCATACCCTCGTGGACTTCTCCTTGACTAGCTCCTCCGTCTCCAAATGTAGTTATCGTTACAGTTTGATCATTTGTTATTTTACTAGCTAAAGCGTAGCCTACTGCATGGGTGACCTGGGTACTAACAACATTAGAAAAATTATAAAGACCTAAATCAGGAATTGCTCCCTGGTTTCCAAATTGACGCGCTCCACTAAATGGTTCTCCTTCTTTTGCAAGAAATCCACATAAGGTTTCAACAGGTTTAACTCCTGCTGATATCACCATGGCTAGGTCACGATAATATGGATAATATGCAGCATTTGGAGCGGTACGTAACGCCCAAACTGCGCCCATTTGAGCTGCCTCATGACCTTGGCAAGAAGCGACAATAGCAGCTTTCCCTTGTCTATTCATCATCCATATTCTTTCATCTAAGGTTCTGATCAATAGCATGTTTGAATAGATTTCTAATAAGTCTTCTTGGGTTAATCCCAGCTTGGAAAGTTCAGGAGCAGAATATAAATCTTCAGAAGATTTCTTTTTATTTCCACGAGTAGTTGCCATACATTTCTCCTTAATAGCTTGTTAAAAACAAGACTTTAATGGTTGCACGTATGAATTATACAATATGAAAAAACGTAATCACAAGTGCCGTATAGTAAATATATATAAAAAATATTAAAATATACTTTTATATACGTTGACTCATAATTATGGCAAAGATTAAATATAGTTTTTTTGTATTTTCATTAATTGCTCCATCACTAGCTGCCGTAATATATTTAAGTGCCACGGTAGCAACGATTAATATTGAAAATAGGACGAATCAAAACACATCAGAAAAAATTAATGAAGAGTTATGGGAATCAACTGCTCTTTTATTATGTCCTTTGCACTAGGTTTGAAATGCTTAATAAATACACTAGATAGCGGTTCAAAGCTTTAGTTATGTCTACAAATTTAATGACACTTATAGTATATTAGATAGGGTAAACTGCGTCTAAAATAAATTGGAACCAGCTATGAATATATATAATTCTTTTGATAAGAAATTAATCACTACTGTTTTTATTGGTTTGTTTTTCTTTCTCCTTTTTAATCACACTAACACTAGTAGCGTAGCTTATGCACAACCTAGTGGAGAAATAGTAAATTTTCCAGATCGTCAGTTTGAAATAGCTGTACGAGAACAAATTGGTAAACAGAGTGGTACAATCGATTCTTCGGAATTAATCTTTATTGATGAATTACGAATAGAAAATAGAGGAATAAGAGACCTTACCGGTATTCAGTATTTCCCTAATTTAGACTATCTTGGTGCATACAATAATAATATTCAGGACTTATCACCATTAGCAGGACATCCAAGTTTGCGTAATGCAAATTTGGGAGATAACATAATTTCTGATCTTACCCCATTATCAACAATTCCCAATTTGGAATATTTATATCTTTGGAATAATAGAATTTCTGATCTTTCAACATTAGGAAATCAACCACGTTTACGTAGCTTATATCTTAGTAATAATATGATTAACGACCTTACACCTCTGGTGAATATGCCACGTCTCAGTGACCTAGGTATATCTAATAATCCAAGTATAAATAATGCTGAGATGTTGAAACCACTTACAAATTCTACGATAGAGTATCTTGATCTTAGTAATCTACGCATAAATTCTCTTGGGCCTCTAACTAGTATGTTAAATCTGAAAAGACTCAATATTGGTAACACACAAATTACCGATATTTCAGGAATTGATAAAATAACTGGTCTTGAAGACCTCACTATCCAAGGGTTGAGATTGCAAGATTATAGTCCAGTTAAAAATCTCCCTTTTCTAGAAGATTTGTCTGTTAGTGATACTAACTGGACAACAGAGCAAATAAACAACTTAATGTCACCAGGTAGTTTTGAATTTTTAGAAAGTTTTACATGTTATAGCTGTAATTTAACTGACGTTTCTTTTGTAAAAAATATTCCTTTCCTAAGACGGCTAGAAATACATGACAACAAATTATCTGATATTTCTCCAATTTATGAATTACAGTATCTCGATACATTCACAGCCGAAAGAAACCAGCTTCGTGACATTACAGGGTTGGCTGAAATGCTAAGTTTTGGAAATAATAGTTATATCCGTATATATGACAACCCATTAACAGCAGAATCTATTCAAGCTGCAAGAGATTTAGAGGATCGTGGAGTAAATATTGATTATCCTCAATTCGCTACTCCTACACCTACCCCCTTACCAACTCCTACACCAACCCCTCCTGCTAATGCAGTGCTATTTAATGATTACAATTTGGAAAAAGGTATCAGGAAAGTTATTGGTAAAGGACCAGAAGGATATTTATTGAAGGAAGATGTAGCTGAGATAACACGATTAGAATTAGAAAACCTTTCTATATATGATCTTACTGGTATTGATCAACTTCCTAATCTCACCAACCTAAGGCTTCAAAACAATAATATCACTGATATTTCCCCTCTAAAGAATGCTAAAAAATTAAAGAAATTAAAGTTGAATAACAATAATATACGAGACTTATCCCCATTGTACGAACTGAAGTTAGAAAAGATTGATGTTTTTGGGAATAATATTTCAGACCTTAATCTGAATCCTGCAAATCTGAAACACATAATAGACCTAAATATTGGGAATAACAATTTTAATGATGCTAATCAATTATTTGAAATCCTAGGCCAACTCGAAAAGGTACAGAAACTAGGGCTCTTTAATATAGAGCCAATGGACAATCTTGGTTGGATGTCTAATGGTGTTTTTAACACTCAGTCTGGTGAAGGAGGTTTATGGAGACTTAATATTATGGGTACCTCCATAACTGATATAACTGACTTATCAGCACTATCTAATTTTACTGATGGTATATCTGTACAAGGAGAAGAGCCAAGATTTGGTTACAATAGTGAATGCTTGAGTGATGAATCCAAAGAAATCGCACAAAGTCTCAATATTGATACCAATGATATGCCTGATCCTAATAATTGTGGATTTCATAACACAACTTCCAATAATCAAAACTTTAATAACAATCAAAACTTCAATAACAATCAAAACTTTAATAACAATTCTGATTTCCAAACTTATAACGGGGGTAGCTTCTTTAGAGATCCTCAATTAGAACAAGCAATCATGCAGGAGGTTGGATTCTCATATGATATGTTAAGCGATTTAAATGCCCTAGGCGGTATTAATGCAATTAACTTATCCAACAGAAATATTTCAGACCTTGAAGGTATTCAAACTTTGATAAATTTGAGAGAAGTAGATTTATCCAACAATAATATAGAAAACATATGGTGGTTGGATGAATTATACAATCTCGAAATCATAAATATATCTAGCAATCCTATATACGATATTGGAATGTTGCGTAACCTCCCAGTGCTACGATGGTTAGATATGAGTAGAATAAATAACAATAATTTATGGGATTTAACTGGAGGAAGCTTAGGGGGCACCCTTGAAACCCTAATTGTCTATCAATCTGGGATTGATGATAGTCATATGGAGGCATTACAGAACTTTTATAATTTACGTGAATTTATTGCCCCAGAAAACAATATATCTCGGGTTGATTCACTTCGTGGATTAAACAATTTTGCAAATAATGGTGGTGGACTAATCATATTGAACAATAATGGGATTTATGATTTAGGTCCTCTATATGACAATCCAAGTATATGTTGTGGCCTTTTGTTGGAACTCATGAACAACCCCCTTGATCAAAATTCTTACAATAACATTGCCAATGAATTACGAAATCGTGGAGTCGAGGTAGTTGTAGGAGAAGCTCAATACACCAATAATCAAAATTATAGTTCTCAAACATCAACAAATGTTTTTGGGACCGATATTGGATATACCGGTGGTGGAGAGGGAAGTTCTTTCTATTATGAAGATGAAGGAAACAGTAGAGGGTTTTTGTTCAATGTTGATAATACACCAGAATGGGCAACAAGCTTGGGATTAACAGATTTTAATACACTTCTTGACCCTACTGTCATAGCTATGCTTGGTATATTTATTACTTTGCTAGGTACTGTAGCTCAGATGGCACGAGGAAGATAATTTGCCAATATTAATGTATAATAATTATAAATTTTATAACGGGAGAATCAGATGAGCATTTTAATAGGAGCACTAAAAGCATTATTTAGAATGTTAAAGAGACTAGTAGCAACTGCATTTGTTTCTGCACCTTTCCTTGGTGGAGGAGGATATTCATGGCTGGAAGAAATTCTTCCTCAATGGGCAGCGTTCTCTCTTATAGGTGTTGGAATATTCCTTTTAATGTTTGGTACTTATGTAAGTCTTATGTCTGCTTTCCCTACACCTGCGCTGGTAGCTGGTGAAAGTGTATTGGTTCAAAGACGACCCAGCATGAAACCTGCATTTGCAAGAATGTTTATGGGATTCCCTATTATTTGTGTAGCGGTCTATATGTTTGGTTATACTATGCTTCCTTATTTATATCCTTCTGTAATTTTAATAGTTGGTCTGTTTTATTTCTTTAAAGGCACTATGAAATACTTAAGAAACTTACACTTAAGCTATACTGTGACAGATAGAAGAGTAGTACAAATGTATAAATTTCTTACCCTAAATACAGCTGAACTTCCAGTTCAAAGGTTGATATCCATATCTGAAAGTAGGAACTTTTTCGAATTATTAACTGGACGAGGAAGTGTCATAGCTGCAAGTGGTATAGGACGTGATCAAACCATCAAAATGGAAGAAATAGATAATCCTTCACCAGTCGCCGAAACACTACGTGGGTTACTAAACGCTGCGTAATTGTAATAATTAAGTTAAATTTAAACTTTGTTAGCTGGTAAGGTTATCGTGTTGAATCCCTTTGTTTATATAAGAAATAGTAATAGTTTAATTCAAATTGTTTTACTAACCATACTTACCTTATTTTTTTACTCTTGTTTTTTCTTAACTACTGTTGAGGCTAGTTCTTCCAAGCAACCCCAATCATTAGTTGCAGTTGAAGATCCGATTCTCGAAAATTGGATAAGGAACCGTCTAAACAAACCTACTGGCGAATTAACAACTCGTGACTGGTTAGGAATAACAGAAATTGAACTCAATGAATCACGTTTAACAAGTTTAGTAGGCTTGGAGAATGCAATTAATCTAGAAAGAGTAGAGATTCGTGATAATCGAATTACGGATTTAACCCCATTAAAGGGGCTTCCACGATTACGTGATTTAGACATAGGAAATAACTTAGTTACTGACCTCTCTCCATTAGTAGGATTACCAAGTATTAGCTATATTAATGCTTATAGTAATAGAATTAATGATATTAGTCCTTTAACTGCAATAATCCCATTAAGAAATGCTTATTTTTCAAATAATAATATAACTGATTTGTCACCATTGGCGACTGTTCAGTCATCAAATTTGAGGAATGTAAGTTTTGATTCAAATCGTATTATTGATGCATCGCCATTATCAAACTTATCTAAATTAGAATACCTTGGTCTTGGCTATAATAATATTAGGGATATCTCTTTTGTTAAAGATATGCCAAATTTAAACAACCTCAGTATCGCTGGCAATAACATAACAGATTTATCACCACTATCAAATGCGACTTTTTTGGAGTATTTATATATAAATAATAATAAAATTACTGACATAACTCCTTTACAGAATTTGCAATATTTAGAGAATTTGAACTTGTCTCAAAATAATATTACAAATCTTGATTCCTTAGGAAATCTTCAATACTTAACACGTCTTGAGTTTTATGATTCTAATTTGACTGATATTTCATTTCTAAAAACAATGACCTTTATAGAAGAAATACGTTTTAGCAATAATCGAATAACTAATATAGAGCCATTAAGGAATCTTCAGTTTCTAAAATTCGTATTCTTAGAGGGTAATAGAATACAAGATATAACACCGCTGCTTCAAAATGGAAACTTAGTTGCTGATACCGAGATTGTTTTAAATGATAATCCACTAAGCCAAGAATCTGTAAATATGGTGTCCAATTTACGTGCCCGAGGGATGAATGTTGAAGCACCAGCCTTTGGTGTTCCTACACCCACCCCGACACCGGTTCCCCCAACCCCTACTCCAACTCCACCAGCTAATGCAGTGATCTTTGAAAATCTGGAATTTGAGTCTAAGATTCGTGAAATGATTGGTAAAGATACTGGATATGTACTAACCGAAGATGTTGCTAAAATCACAGAGATTAATATTGAAAATGTTCAATTCGGACATATCAGAGATATAAAACATTTTACCAACCTAACTAGATTAAGTTTACGGGGTGGTGGAATATACGATCTTGAAGGAATTGGAAATCTACAAAAATTAGAACGACTAGTTTTGTCAGAAAATAATCTAGTAAATATCCAACGATTAGCCCAGTTGAAAAGCTTGCAAAATCTAATTTTATATAACAACCAAATTTCTGATATATCTTCTTTAACACCAGCTAGTCTACCAAATCTAAGGAGTCTATTTGTAGATGGGAATAATATTTCTGACATTAGCCCCTTAATACCTTCAGAAGGGAATTTAATTGAACAATTATGTTGTATTGGTATCGGAAACAATCCTATAGATACCCAAAATATTGATTGGTCAGAACTATTCCATGAAAGAATCCTAAATATCCAAATTGGGGCACTAGAATTCAATGATGAGAATTTAAACGATTTGTTCTCAGCAGAACATGGATTTTCAAGTTTGAAGTTTTTAAACTTAAGCAACAATAATATTACTGATATTACCCCTTTATTAGAAATAGAAGGTTTGGGTAAAGATGCATCGGTATTCCTTAGGAATAATATGATAGATGAATCAGAATTTGATAATCCCATTCAAACCCTCACCGAACGTGGGGTAACTGTAAATTATGATAATCAACGATTACAAACAACCAATACTAATACATCTAATTCAGGATTTAATGCTAATTCTGTTGGAACGTGTGATAACCCAGGTGAATGGTTTGAATTTGGAGACAGACCCCTATTTGACGCGATGGTTGAGTCATTGGGTGCCGAAGGTATCACGTATTGTAGTGACAGTGTTGGCAAGAAAATAACACGTATATCTCTCGAAAGAGTAACATATCTTGATGCTTCTGATCGAGGTATCAGATTTCTCGATGGATTAGATGCAGCAACAAACCTACGTGAGGCACATCTCTCAGGAAACATGATTGACGAATTCTGGCCTTTAGACACTTTATATAATCTTGAATATCTCGATCTAAGCGATAATGGTATTTTTGACGCTTCCGGGCTATTCGATATGCAGGGATTAACAAACTTGAATACATTACTATTAGATAATAACAACTTAGTAACATTAACTGGGATTGAGAATCTATATAACTTAGAACAACTCTACATTGCTAATAATAGGTTATGCCAAGATGGATTTAATCCATTCGATTCACTAAGATCTAATAGCAATCTCAGGGTTCTAAATATTTCGTATCAGCAAATAGATCCATGTATAAGTGATATAGGTTTTGTGTATAATCTCCCAAATCTTAACAACCTGGGCATTAACGGTAGTAATGTAAATAATCTCGATCCTTTAAGTGCAATGTATTCCATAGAAGTACTCGGTCTTGCTGATGTGAGAAACGTAAATAATTATTCAATTCTACTTGGTTTGAATTATGTACCTAATTCTTGGATCAATTTTGACAATTCTAATGTCCCTGAAGACATTTATCGTCAATTAAGTAATAGAGGAATAAATGTACAGGCTGGCGGCGGCCCTGGGCCATTATTCAGCCAAAATATGAATTCAATTACAACTGCAGGAAGTGGAAATAATGTAATTGCTGACACATCTGGTTATAGATACCTTAACCCTGGTGAGGGAAGTGATGTACGACAAATAGAATTAATCCATAATAATAATTCTTCTTATAGTGGCTTTTATAATATTGAACCATATGAATATTCTAGTGCTCCAGTTTATATGAAAGATAACTGTAACCCTGGTGGAAAAACTGCTGGGACTTGTTATATATTCTTGTATGGACAGGGTGAATGGGTTTTGCAACCCTTCCCACCTGGCACACAAATTGAAGGTAATACTTGGTTGGCAAATGATGTATTGCAGGGTATGGACCCATGGAATGGAGTATGGGGAGGCAACGTCCAGAGTGTACGTATAACTATACAAAATACATCTGATGGGTCATCATTCAACAACAATAACAGTACCAGTACCAATAACAATACTAACAACGATGGTTTTTTTATTGAGGATGAAGGAAATAGCAGAGGGTTCTTATTTAATGTAGACGAGGTACCTGAATGGGCTCAAAGTATGGGTCTTACTGATATAAACCAACTTCTAGACCCTACTGTAATTGCTATGTTTGGTATATTCATAACACTTTTGGGAACTGTAGCTCAAATGGCTCGAGGTAGGTAAACTAGATTTATCTATATCCATAATTTTTAACTTTTAAGTACTCTTGAAACTTTTCTGCTTTACTTGATGATATAATTATTGCTATATTATTGAGGTTGAAAACTAAATTTAGTATGTAATCTCTTATAACAAAGGCTAGGAAATAGGTTTGAAACAATTCAATACATATATTAATCATAAATTTAAAAGAAATATATTCATCATTGCTTTAACAATTCTTACAATGACGTTATTTTTACTTTCAACTCCAACGATATATGCAGAACATGACGGTGCAACGCAATCAGGAAACAATACGGGCGATATGATGGGCTCCATGGGCAACTCCATGGGCAATATGGGCAACTCCATGGGCAATATGGGCAATATGGGCGATATGGGGAATATGATGGGCAACATGATGGGTGGAATGATGAACGATATGACTATGCCAATGGCATTAGATCTCGTGCATAATGATTCCCAAAGACCAGAAGCATCAAAAAATTATACTGGTACCTATGTTATGGAAGGTATGTTTATGGGTTTTCCATATTGGGTCAAAAATAATTGTATAGCTGAACAAACAATTCGCGAAGGCCGTTGCTATATTTTCATGTATTATGACACTTGGGTTTTACAACCATCACCTCCTGGTACAAATATTAACGGTGAAACCCGTTTGGCCAACGATAGCACTTATGCTGAATGGCCCTGGATGGGAGGATGGACTGGAGGGAATGTTCAATCTATAAGTATTAGTAATAATATGGATATGAATAGCATGATGGGTAACATGATGGGTGGAATGATGAGTGGTGGAATGGCGATGCCAAACACAACTAACCAAAATAACACAAATCAATATTCAACCCCAATGATGGACACTGGATATATATGCCAAGGAGAACCAAGAGTAATTTTTTATGATGAGAATTTCATGAATGCACTTATACTTGAATTTAAAAACCAAGGTATACCTTACAGTGCATCTGGAAGTAATTGTGATGACACCTCAGTAACTCTTAGTTCCGTATTAGAATTAAAAAAAGCAGATGTTTCAAATAAAAGAATTGATTCAATTGAAGGTATAGAATTCGCGATAAATTTAGAAGCATTACAAATGAATAATAACAATATCAGTGATATAGAACCTTTATTAGAACTTTCAAACTTAAGGGTGCTTAATATGAGAGATAACATGCTCGTTGCTCCAGACCAAGACCCTCGATATCCACCTCGAGAAAACCCTTTAAATATCTTGCAAGATATGGGGGTAAACACAGATGTAACAGTTAAAGACCTACCTGATGTGTTGTTGAATAAATACGATATAAATATGGCAAATATTGGGAATGTTTCTCAGGCACAAATTGCTGAGATTTTATGGGGTGATGAAGAACTAGCAAATCGTCTAAGTAATAGAAATAAAGGTACTAACAATTCGAACACTTCAGGTGACCAGAATACCTGGGATAAATCTGAAACAGGATTAGCAGATTGTGGCGATATCATTCCATGGAATAACAAACAACTTGCGCAGTTATTACTTGACTCAGGAGAAGGTCCTTTTAAATCAAGAAACAATCTCACAGAAATATGTTCGAATCCATTGAAAGAATGGAGACAATTAACTTTAGAAGATAAAGGTCTGAATAGTCTAGAAGGTGTCGAACACCTTACTAATCTTGAAAGACTTAATGTCTCAGGTAATAATATACGTGAACTTTGGCCTATAGAAAACTTAGTAAATTTAACAGATTTAGATGTGAGTGGTAATCAAATCCAAGATTTAAATCCTATAAGCAATTTAAACAGATTAAGTGGGATCAATTTAAGTGGAAATCAACTGTGTCAAAGTAATTATAATCCTTGGGATTCACTAAGGGGTAGCAGAATCGCAAATCTTACAGCTTTTGATGCTTGTATTTCTGGTCTAGATTTTACGGACGACATGCCAAATCTCAGGGAATTATTCATCGGAGACAATCCCATATCTCAGTCATATAAGATTACTGAATTACAAAATAGAGGAGTTGTGGTTCAACACAATACTAACGTTCAAGGGATGGCTCCAATATCACAAAGTAATTCTAGTTCCAATTTTAACAATACTACAAATAGTAGCGTTTCAAATAATGATTCAAGTTTTTATTATGAAGAAGAGGGAAATAGCAGAGGGTTCTTATTCAATGTAGACGAAGTACCTGAATGGGCTCAAAGTATGGGTCTTACTGATATAAACCAACTTCTAGACCCTACTGTAATTGCTATGTTTGGTATATTCATAACACTTTTGGGAACTGTAGCTCAAATGGCTCGAGGAAGATAGTTAGGTTAATCAACATCTGAAAGCATTTTAAATGGTACCAGAAGTATTAACGCTATACAAAGACAAACAACCAAAGAAGAGAGTGCCCCTATTTGACCATATGGAGTAAATGCAGTAAAAACCCACCAAAGAAACGAACCAAATAAGTATGCTGCTCTACCAGCAACATTATATAATCCAAATGATTCATTAATATCATTATCATCAGAATAATGAATGAGTATAGGACGATCAGCAACCCAAACCCCACCAAGAAGTAGTCCTGTAAAAGAAATTACAATCCACCAAATATTTTGATCTAAATTAAATAGTGGAATAAGTACTATCCCTAAAAATCCTAGAATCCAACAACTTATGACGACAATAAGGCATCGGCGTGCTCCAAATTTATCTGTAAAAAGACCCCACATTGTAGCACCTGGAATGGAAAAAACGATTCCTACAAACAAAAAAGCTGGAATCTTATTTGCAGGTATTCCAACGGTATCTACAGCAAACAATGCGATGAACGTTATTCCTGTATTTATAGCTGACATATACCAAAATTTAACAAGTAAGAATTTACGTATTTGAGCATATTTTTCTTCAAATAAATATCGAATAGGATTAGTTAGAACAGAATTTAGATTTTGGGAATTTGCTGATAATGAAATTGATCGCGTTTTATTTAAAGAGGTAGTAAAGAAAGCAAGTTGAATTGCAAATAATGCTAAAATTATCGAAATTATGAAAAATGCTAGTTCATATGTCCCGTATCGAGAATTGATAAATAAGCCTATCATTACAACAAAAAAAGAACCAGCATACCCCACCCCTATACCTAATCCACCAATTAGTCCTCTATTTTGTTCTGTCGAAACATCAATCAGCATTGAGTTATATGCAATTTCGGCAAAATTTAAAAATACCAGTGAAAATGCGAATAATAAGAGAATGATAAAAATGTTATCAAATAAACCATAACATGCTATAAACAGGCATGTAGTCAATGTAAAGCCTAAAACAAAATACTTTTTAGTGAAATAAATATCCATTATTTTACCAAGTGTCGGACCAAGAAGTAAGGTAATAGCTGTTGCTAGAGTTATAGTTAAGGCGAAATCAGAATCACTAGCGCCCATATTGCTAACCAACCATATCGGAAAAAAATAACCTGTTACTCCAGAGTAAAATATAGTGCTACCAGCATCAAATAATATCCAACTTATTGCTGAAAGCGAGAGAGAAAATTTTGTCATACGAAGTTAACTCTTTTGAATAAATAGTAAATGGGCCCGGAAGGGATCGAACCTACGACCAATCGATTATGAGTCGACCGCTCTACCACTGAGCTACGGGCCCTCGAAATTAACGCACTAGTTAGAAATCGTATCTGATTTAAGAGTATTTTGCAACTGAGACAGTATCTTATTCCTCTATACCCAAATTCTTTTGATAATCAGGGTCTATATACTTCACACCGCCTGTTGTTGGTATAGACGCAGCAGAATAATCTATAGTTTTATTTCTATAGGCAGTAGGTATGTCATTCACAATATCCTGATCAGTTAAAGTTTGGATTTGGGAGTTGTCGATTCCCATTAGTTCATTTAAAACATAATTATTTGCTTCACCAAATACTGGTGCAAAGCCTTTAATTTTAACATTGGACTTATTAAGACGCCATGGTCTTGCAATTAGTGCTCTAGTTCCTAAATTACGTTCGGGAGAAGCAGTAACTTTTTCGATAAAGCCTCGTTCATGATAATGTACATTAGTGGAATAATCTTTAGAATCAAAAACAGGCCCAGCAGGTATACCTGATTCTTGCAACAATTCCATTAATTCAAATCGTTCATAATTTTTTGAGAACGTCGCTATAATTTCATCTATTTCGTCATGATTTTTTAATCGTGAAGAATTATCAATAAATTTTGGATTTAGTATTAATTCTGGTTTTTCCATAACTTTGCATAAAGAATTCCATCGGTCCTGTGTTAAAGCAGAGATAACTATCCACTCATCATCATTTCCCCTAGTTGGATAGCATCCTTGAGGAGCATAGTATGGATGACGATTTCCTATACGAGACGGAAGTCGTTTATTATCAACCCAATCAAGTATATATTCTCCAAGAAAATAGCACCCTAGTTGATACATACCGATATCGATCCACTGCCCTTTACCTGTTCTATTTCTATATCTAAGTGCAGAAGCAACTGAGAAAAGACCACTCCACGATGCTAAGAAATCAACGAATGACATTCCTGCTTTTGAAGGAATGTCATTAAGGTAACCGGTAACAGATGCTGTACCGTGAGTTCCTTCCATAGTCGTAGCTTGACCAGGATAGGATGCATAAGGACCTTCGCTATGACCATAGCCAGTATTTGATAACATAATGATGTCCGGCTTGATTTTTTTTATATCTGCGTATGTGAGATTCCATCGTTTCATAACACGCGGGGTGAAATTTTCCATAATAATATCTGAGATTTTAATCAGTTCTATAAATAAATCCCTACCTTCTTGACGAGACATATCTAAAGTTAAAGATCTTTTTCCTCTATTCATATTATTGAAACCAGAAGCCTTATTCCAATAATCACCACCATTTTCACCATCAGGTCCTTGGGGAGCTGTTAATCTCCTTGATATATCTACATGAGATGGGCCTTCAATTTTAATTACTTCAGCACCAAGATCAGTCATTACGCCACCGCCATAAGGCATAGCTACTACATATGTAGAATCTAGAATTCTTACTCCTTCTAAAGGTAATTTCATCTCATTCACTCAATTCCTAAGTTTTTCTTATACTCTTTATCAAACCATCCATTACCTAAGGTTTGCGTGCCACCTTGAGCAGTTGCTACACGACCTTGTCTGACTTGTGTCGGCACATCATTGACTATATCGATATCATGCATATTTTGTATAAACGACTTACTTTTAGCTAATAGGTTATTGAGTATATCTTCATTCCCATCTCCTAGTGCTGGTCCATATCCTTTGATTTTAATATTTGATTTATTTATATGCCATGGTCTAGCTATAAGTACGCGTGCACCTAATCCTCTATCTGAATCGCCTTCTACTCTTTCAAGAAAACCACGTTCCCAATGATGTTTTGAAATTGAAGAATCTCGGACATCAAGAACTGGACCAGAAGGAATACCATTTTTTTGAAGTTTTTCTGTCAATTCAAATCGTTCGTAGTCTTTTGTATATTGAGCAATAATCTCATCTAGCTCATCATGGTGTTTTTTACGAAGTTCATTAGTATGAAATTTAGGATCAGAGAATAAATCTTTGCGATTAAGTAATAAACAGAGATTTTTCCATTGTTCTTCATTAATTACAGAAATTGTAATCCAGCGATCTTCTTCATTAGTTGGATAACAACCTTGTGGAGCATATTGAGGATGTCGATTGCCGATTCGTGATGGTAAACGAGTATTAGATAACCAGTCCATTATATATTCACTAATAAACGAAACACCCAATTGATACATACCTATATCGACCCATTGGCCTTTACCTGTACGATTTCTATAACGTAATGCAGAAGCAACTGCAAATAAGGCATGCCATGAGGCTAAAAAATCTACATATGATCTACCAGCTTTGCCCGGAAGTCCTCCTGGATAACCTGTTACTGATGCAGTTCCATGAGTTGCTTCCATAGTAGTAGCTTGCCCCGGATACGTAGCATACGGACCATCGCTATGTCCATAACCTGTATTAGATACCATAATAATATCTGGTTTAATTTTCCTAATATCATCATAAGTAAGATTCCATTTTTTCATTACGCGTGGTGTAAAATTCTCTACAACAACATCACTTACTTTAAGCATTTCAATAAATAAGTCTCGACCTTCTTGTCTTCCCATATCTAAAGTCAAGGATCTTTTACCACGATTCATCGTATTAAATCCAGCTTTTTTATTCCAATAGTCTCCTGAACTGTCACCATCAGGTCCTTCAGGAAGTGAGAGGCCACGAGTTCCATCTAAATGTGAAGGGCCTTCAATTTTAATTACATCAGCACCAAGATCAGCCAAAATACCGCACGTATACGGCATAGCCACAACGTATGTTGAGTCCAAAACTCGTACACCTTCAAGAGGTAACTTCATATCTAGCAATCCTTACTGCATTATTTATAAAATATCTAGTTTTTTCTTGAAATCTGGATCAAATGTTTTTAAGCGTCCAGCTTTAACTAATTCATCAAGACTCATTGTAGGTGTTGGACGAAGATTTACGGGTACAGTAGTTGTAATATTAGTTTCTACTAGATCATTGTATTTTGCTTCAGTATGACCAAGTAAATTAACAATAAAATCATGATTTGAATCCCCGAAAGTTGGTGCAGGACGATGTATTTTAAGATCAGATTTGTTAGCTTTCCACGGGCGACCCATAAGTACACGTTTGCCCATTTTTCTTTCTTCTGGAAATTGAACAGTTTCTAAAAATCCTCGTTCCCAATAATGAGGATTAGTATTTGAATCACTTGCATCATAAACTGAACCTGCTGGAATATTTAGATTTTGCAGCATAGTTGTTAAGGTATGTTTATCATAAGATTGTGTATATTTTTCGATGATTTTATCAATTTCTTGATAGTTGTCTCTTCGACTTAATTCTGTCTTATATTTATCATTATTAAGAAGTTCTTCAGCATTCAGAGCATTACATAGCTTTTCCCATTCTAAATCGGTACCAATAGAAATTGAAATCCATTCATCAGGTCCAGAACAACGATAAACTCCTTGTATAGACCTCCAGCGATGTCGATTTCCAATTCTTTCACCTTTAAATGAATTAGACATCCAATCAAGTATATATTCTGATGTTAGATAGGCACCAAGCTGATACATACCTACATCAACCCATTGTCCTTCACCTGTTTTATTACGATGGCGCAAAGCGTTTGCAATACCCATTAAACCAGACCAGCAAGATAGAAAGTCTATAAACGATTGTCCTGCTTTGGATGGAATATCTTTATCATAACCAGTAATATGGCAATGCCCATGAGTTGCTTCTTGAGTTGTAGCCTGGGCTGGATATGATGACCAAGGTCCTTCACCATGACCATAACCAGTATTAGATACCATAATAATATCTGGTTTAATTTTTTTTAGATTTGGGTAATCAAGTCCCCAGCGTTTCATAACACGCGGGGTAAAATTTTCCATAAATATATCTGATTGCTTAAGCATATCAACTAGTATTTCTCTACCTTCATCTTTGCTTAAGTCAAGAGTGAGTGATTTTTTGCCCCGATTGATCTGATTATAAGAAGCTGTTCTATTCCATGAATCATCTCCTACAATATTATCGGGATATGCTCCAGCAAATGCTCCATTTCTAGTAGTATCAGGTCTGCCCGGACCTTCTATTTTGATTACTTCAGCACCAAGATCAGATAAAAGACCAGCGGCATAGGGAAAAGCAAATACATATGTGGATTCAATTACTCGTATTCCTTCTAGTGGTGCTTTCATAGGTATTATCTCCGTTATATTCCTAATTTATTTTTATAATCTGGATCAAAATATGCAAGTCTTCCAGATTGAACTTGTTCTTCTAATGAAGAGGTAGGTACTTCTCGCTTTTCAGCAGGTTCTTCAGATATAAATCCTTTAGTTTTAAAGTCTTCAAAATCCGTGTCACTCATACCAATTAATTCTTGTAAAATAAGGCTATTACTCGAACCTAACGGTTCTATTGGTGCTCGTACACGAGCATCTAGTTTACTTCCCTTCCAAGGTCGTCCCATTATTTTTCTTGTTCCGATCTTTCTAAATTCAGGATATTCAACACGTTCGATGAAACCTCGCTCTTGATAATGTGGATTTAGATTGCAATCTGCTGAATCAAAAACTGGACCACATGGGATATTTACACTTTGTAGCAATTCCATGATTTCATATTTACCTTTAGTTTTTGTCCACTCAGATATAATCACATCTATTTCGTCATGATTTTGCCTTCTATTTAATAAGGTTGCATATTTATCATCGATTGCGAGCTCGGGTTTATCCATAATGTGGCAAAATTGCGCCCATTGAGAATCTTCACCAATTGATAAAACAACCCATTGATCTACTCCTTCACAAGGATATGTTCCTTGAGGTGTTCTCCATGGATGTCTATTACCAAATCTCCCTGACTTATTTTCATTTGATTGCCAATCCATAATATATTCAGCTGTCCCCATTACTCCAAGTTGATACATTCCAATATCAATCCACTGGCCATTGCCAGTTTTATTTCTATGCCGCAATGCTGAAGCTACTGCAAATAATCCTGACCAACATGCAAGAAAATCAACATAAGAGGCACCTGCTTTTGAAGGGATATCATTATTATATCCAGTTATGTAACAATGGCCATGCGTTGCTTCTTGAGTAGTAGCTTGTGCGGGATAAGCAGAAAAAGGCCCATCACCGTGACCATATCCAGTATTAGATATTAATATTAAATCAGGTTTAATCTTTTTAATATTTTCATAATCTAAACCCCATCTTTTCATTACTCTTGGGGTATAGTTCTCCATCATTACATCACTAATAGAAATTAATTCTTTTAGATATTCTCGACATTCGTCTTTACTCAAATCTAATGTAAGAGATTTTTTATTGCGGTTTAATAAATTAAAGCTAGCAGATCTATTCCAATAATCTTGACCAGGGTCATTATCTGGAAATCCTCCAGAAAATTGTCCTCCACGAACAATATCTAGGTGAGCCGGACCTTCTATTTTAATAACTTCAGCGCCCATATCTCCTAATATTCCACCAGCGTATGGCATAGCAAACACATATGTTGAATCAATTACTCTGAGATTTTCAAAAGGTGAATTAGTCATTGTATACTCCAGTCGATTAGATTATTTCTAACTCACGTAATTTAACTAAGTCTTCTTTGGAATAATTTAAAGTTTCTGTATAAACTTCAACATTATGCTGTCCTAAAGTAGGTGAAGGTATTCTATATTGACTTGGTGTTTCACTCATATTAAATAATCTAAATGGAACCTTAATCTTACCAATAATGGGATGATCAACTTCTTCATAAAAATTTCTAGCTTCTAATTGAGGGCAGTTTGCTAAATCTTCTGGTGTTTGAACAATTCCAAATAACATACGGTAATCCTCTGAAGCTGACTTAAACATTTCGTGCATTTTTCGATCTTTGGTTGCTTCTGTAAGAACTTGATCGAATTCAACACCATTTTGTACTCGCTGTTCTGCATTAGCAAACTTTTCTTCTCGGAGCACTTCATCTCCATAAAAATCAACAATATCATCCCAAGTAGCTCCACCACCTGGTTGACTGATGAAATACCCATCAGCACATGGCATCACATTTCCAAAACCAGCTCCTTCAGATCTTCTTCTGCCCTGAACTGCTCCTGTCCAACTATAAAATGGTTGATTTACGACTAGTGTTGAATTCACAACTTCTTGTATAGAAACATCCACATGCTGTCCTTCATTAGTAAAATCTCTCATAAGCAAGGTAAAAGCTGTAGACAAAGCACCATTTATTCCAGATTCATATTGTGACTGAAATCCTCCATGTTTTAATGGTTCCCGATCAGCTGTCCCGCTAATACTCATAATTCCACTCATAGCATATGCAACTATTTCTTCACCTTTATAATTACTGTAAGGGCCAGTTTGTCCAAACCAGGTTATAGAAGTTAGGACAATTTGAGGATTTATTTTTTCCAATTCTGCATAACCTAAACCTAATGAGTCTAGGTAACCTGGTTCAAAGGATTCAACAACCACATCACATTTAGCAACTAATTCTTTGAATATCTTCTGTCCAGTTGATGTTTCTAGGTTTAAAGTAATACCTCTTTTATTTAGGTTTAATAAGAGGAAAAATAAACTTTTTTCTATATCAGGGTCGTCCTTATGGAATGGAGCCATTGTTCTACCGTAATCTCCAGTTAAAGGTTCAACTTTTATAACATCTGCGCCAAAATCAGCAAGTATTTTGGCGGCAAAAGGACCTGCTATACCTTGACTTATATCAAGGACTTTTATATCTTCTAAAGCTCCAGGTGCAATCATATTTCATAACCTCCATTGCAACGTTTTGTATCAAATTTGTTAAGTATTTGATCTATCGTATTATATCAAAATCTCTACAAGTATAATCCTAAATTATGCCTCCTTGTTTAAGCAGAACTACGTCATTTTTAGAATAATTCAATTCTTCACAATATATTTCAGTATTGTGTTGCCCCAATAAAGGTGCTGTTCGCGCGAATTGCCATGGGCAATTTGGAAGTTTAAAAATCTCACCAGGAATGGTTATTTTACCAATTACAGGATGCTCAACCTCCATAAAATATTCTCTATCACCCAGCTGTGGGCACTTTAATAAATCTTCAGGTGTTTGAACTACTCCCGTAACCCATCCATCACTCATTGTTTTATCGAAATAATCATATTTATTCCATTCTTCTAACTTAGGCAAAAGGATTTTGTCTAACTCGTCTGCATTATCAATTCGATCAGTAGCAGTAGAAAATTTCTTATCATTCAGTTCTGGTATATCAAGCATTTCTGCATAGTTACTAAAAAGTGGACGTTGTCTTCCCTGTTGAGAAGAAGCTCCAATATATCCATCTTTAGCCTTAACAATTCCTTCAAACTTAATCCCTTTGAAGGAACTACCTTCAACTTTTGTGGCACGCGCTTCTATTGCCCCAGTATAGGTATATCTCGTTGGACCATTATAGTGATGAGAAGCGACTACTTCTTGTAATGAGACGTCAATATGCTGGCCGGTGTTAGTAATAGATTTAGAAAATAACGCAGATGTTATCGTATAAGCAGCAGTCATTCCAGCCATATAATAACTCTGAGGGTGACCGTGTTTTAATGGGGGTTTCCCATATGCTCCACTTATATGCATTATTCCGCTCATTGCATAATAAATCAAATCATTACCTTTAAAATGGCTACGAGGTCCAAATTGTCCGAACGGAGAAAGTGACATAATTATTAATTCTGGAAATTGCTGTTGTAATTCTTCATAACTAAGTCCAATTTCTTCCAAATATCCAGGTTGAAAATTTTCTACAAATACATCTACATTATTTAATAATTCAATAAGAATCTTTTGTCCGGATTTATCACTAATATCTAAGGTGATACTACGTTTATTACAATTAAGATAGAAATACAACAAACTCTTCTCGGTATCAGGTTCGTCGTGAAAGAATGGCCCCATATGCCGAGTAGAGTTTCCTTTATTAGGTTTTTCGATCTTTATAACATCTGCACCATAATCTGCAAGATACTTTGTGCAATATGCTCCGCTAATATCATCACTAATATCAAGAACTCTTATGTTATCTAATGCTTTTTCGCTCATTACTATTCCAATCCCAAGCTTGTTTTATAATCTGTATCAAAGTCAGTAATTGTACCGTCTTCTTTTAATTTTTCTAATGAAGGTGGATTTGATGAAGATCTCTGATTTATAGGTTGATCAGCAATTATTCCTAAATCGTAAAAATCATCAATTATGTCTGTATCGTAACCTAACAATTCAGATAATACTTGTTCGTTATGCTCACCCATACCAGGACCAGGTCGGCGGATCTTAGATTGCGCATTAGACATTTTCCAAGCCCGTCCTGAATAGATTTGTTTCCCAATGTTATCTGAAGAATTATGGGTTATCTGTTCATAAAAACCACGATCATTCATATGTTGATCGAACAATAAATCCTTACTATTCATAATTGGTCCAGCTGGTATACCTTTTGATTGTAAAATATCGCTTAATTCATGATTATCTTGAGAAGTTGTCCATTCTGAAATTAATAAATCGAGGTCTTCTCTATTTTTATGCCGAGAAAAGGAATCAGAAAATTCATCTCTAAGACACCATTCAGGCTTTTCCATAATCTCACAAAGAGTAAACCATTGTGAATCATTTTCTGTTCCAATAGCAATCCACTTATCTTCACCTTTTGTAGGATATATATTATGTGGAGCATAGTATTCGTGGGCATTACCCATGACATGCCCATTTCGCTTGTTAGCAACAAAATCAAGTATTTTGTCACCGATTGTCGATACTCCAATTTGATACATAGAAAAGTCTATCCATTGACCTTCACCTGTTTTTTGTCTGTGAAGTAATGCAGACATAATAGCAAACACAGCTGTCCAACCAACAGGAACATCGTAAAAGGCAGCACCAACTCGTCTTGGACCTTCATCTGTGTAGCCAGTGAATTGACTTAATCCACAAGTAAGTTCGAACATTCTACCTATACCCGCATATTGCTTCCATGGACCAGTGTATCCAAAACCAGTATTAGATATATAAATTATATCGGGTTTTATCTTTTTAATTTCTTCATAATCTAGTCCAAGTCTGCCCATACTTCCAGCACGATTATTTTCAATAATTACATCACTCAGAGATGCCAAATCTTTGAATGCCTCTTGACCTTCATCAGATCTCAAGTTGAGAGTAATATCTAATTTACTTCTTTGTAAGGTATGAAATAAACCATCTCTGTTCCAAAAGTTGCTACCTGGTTTATTGTCTGGGAAAATACCACCACCTTCAGAACGTGGTGCTGTATGATTTTCAATTTTGATTACTTCAGCACCCATATCAGCTAAAATATGTGTTGCGGTAGGCATTGCAACCATGGTTGTAGAATCCAAAACTCTTAATCCTTTAAGTAAGTCGTCCATTCCTCCCCCTCCCTTTAATGGTTTAGTGAAAAAAATGTTTTAGGGTTTTCAATCATCATTTGACTAATTGACTGTTCACTAACACCTAATTCTCTAAGTCGTGGTAGAAATTTATTTTTGATAAATAAATATCCATCTGGATTTCTCTCATGCCTCATTACTCTCATCTCTTCAGAATTTACAAATGAATCAACGGACCAATCATGACCAAGCATAATTCGATTATCAAAACCCTCATCAATAAGTTCTTTAGTAATTACAGCTCTTTGTTCCCACTCTGGGGTTCCTGGGTGATGTCCTCCTGGCAATCTATCCAAACCCAACCAAACACCTTTTGATAATAATCTTTTGAGATAATTAATATCAGTCGAATCATTACTATGCCCAACATAAACAGTGTTTGGATCTATACCTTCTTCTTCAAATATGGAAATTTGTTGTTCACCTACGCGTTCTGGGGCCCAAGTATGTGTAGAAATAGGAGTTTTTGTTGCCTTGCTTGCTCGTGAAGCTGCTCTTAATATTATTTCTCCTTCTGGCGTTACACCCCCCATATCATTAGCAACTTTTATAATTCCGGGCTTAATACCAGTTCCTTCAATACCAACTTCTATTTCACGGATATATAAATCTGCAATGATATCTGGTGATGCTGTCCAAAAAACTCTAGGTATGTCACGCCATGTTCCAGTTGCGCAGATAACATTGACACCAGATCTTTTAGATACTTCCTCAATTAAACGTATATCTCGTCCAAGATCTAGGGTACTTACATCAATTATTGTGTCGACACCTTGAGACTTAATTTTAATAAAAGTTTCAACAGCTCTTTCAACTAAACGATCTCTCTGAATAAGTTCGGGAAATACCTGTTGTATACCAGCTGATGTGGTTAATATATGCTCATGGGATAGAGTAAATCCTAAATTATCAGTATCCAGTGGTCCCAACACACTATTAATAGTAGCCATAATCACCTCTCTATCTGAATATGGAATTTATAATAACGCATTTGAATTAAATATTGAATATCAGAATTAGTTTTAATAAATCGAATTATTTAGAATTTGGAAAAAAATAGTATTATATGTTAATGTATAAATCCAATCCGGGGGTAGCACAATTGGTAGTGCGTCACCCTTCCAAGGTGAATGTTGCGAGTTCGAGCCTCGTCCCCCGGTCCATTAATTTGAACCTAAAAAGACCCCTAACATATAATCAATAGTTTACCTAGGTGCTTATATTTATAATAATATTAATGTATGGTAGTATCACAAATATAATTCAGGAGTAAATTATG
>JBJKVQ010000004.1:0-39372 GCA_045562575.1 Dehalococcoidia bacterium | reverse complement strand
AACACCAAGTAAACCTGGTATTGCACCAGAACTTGGTGCTCATAACAAAGAAATATTAAATTCGTTAGGTTACGACGATCAATCAATTGAACATCTTAAAGAAATCAAAGCTATTTAGGGATAAAAGATGTTCGTTGTAACTATGTTTTTTCCTAACCTCCCACAAATTGTTTTTGATCAGAACTACTATCTAAACGATCATCTTAAAAATGTAAAAAACCTTTTAGACACTTTGGGGTTAATTGATATAGAAATGCAAATAGGTATATCTGATACAAACCCTGAAACATTACCTCAATATCATGCTATTACAAATCTCAAATTTCATTCTATTGAGGATATTCATAATGCATTTATAATAACAGCTAAAGAAATAATTTCAGATACTAGTATTTTTACAAATAGTAAACCAGTTTTTCAAATATCTAAAATTATAGTATAACTCTGCCGTTTCTTAGTTTTTCTATATCGGTTTTCAAATAACCTAGTTCTTTTAAAACCTCATCGGTATCTTCACTTAATTTAGGAGCAGCTTTTTTTGTATTTAAATGTTCATTATCTATTATTGCTGGGTGTACCGATTGTTTAATTGTTCCATAGGTAGGTGAATTTACAGAAATCTGCATTGAATGATCTGCCAAGGATTCATTTTCCATCATTTGTTTGGTGCTTGTAACCTTTTCACAATAACCATGATAATTTCGTACTAATTTTATAATTTCACTTGATTGGGTATTTAATAAATGATTAATAAAATCTTGGCTAGAGGATGATTTGGTCGCAGTTTTAATCTGATTAAAAACTTCTTGACTTTGAGCATCTATATAAACCCATGAATCTTTACATTGATATAAATGTTTATATTCATTAATTCCTAAATTATCGTGAGTTGAATCTAATTCCCAGGGTTTATTATCAACAAAGAAAAATTCAGCCGCTTGAACAGCCATAATAGTATTCATTAAACAGGTCTCAACGTTATGGGGTTTACCAGTTTTACTTCTATCTAATAGCCCTAGGCATACTGACCATGCTCCTAGTAAAGCTGCAGTGTAATCAGATAATGCCACACGCATAAATGCTGGTCGATCTTCATTTTCAGACTGATAGATCATGCTTCCACTCATAGCTTGAAATAAAGGATCAAATCCAGGGGTTGTGTTGTAGGGGCCAGATGTTCCATAAGCGTTAATTGTACAATAAGTAATAGTTGGATTGTATTTAAGTATACTTGGATAGTCCACTCTTAATTTTTCAGCAACTCCAAACCGGTAATTTTGTACAACAGTATCACTGACTTTTGCAATTTCATAAATTATGTCTTTCCCCTCTTGATGTTGTAAATTTACAGCTATTCCGCGTTTACTTCTATTCCATGTTTCGAATCCCGCAAGTGCCCGAAATCCATCGCCATCGAAAGATTCCACTTTAATAACATCGGCACCTAAATCACCAAGTAATCCAGAACAGTATGCTCCTGCAATATATCCAGCTAAATCAAGTACTCTAAATGATTCTAATAACCTATTATTCATTGTTGTCAAAAATTGTATTTGTATTTATAAAGTCATTTATTTCTTCTTGTGTGTATCCAATTTCGCTTAAAATATTGTGATTATCGAAACCTGTAGGTTTAACTTCCGGGTTTATTTTTGTCTTTTCACCATCAAAGTACACAATATTAGATATTTGTTTTGTATCACCTATGGAATTATTTTGAAAAGACTCAATGGTTTTATTATGGGACATTTGTTCATGGTTAATATATTCATGTTTTGTACCAACTTTAGCAAATGGTATATCAGTCAGTTTCATAAATTCTTCCCAATATTCTAATGTTTCTGCTCTAAATATAGGTTCAAATATTTCTGCAAGTTCTAAATGGTATTCATTAGGTATTCCCCAAGGAGCATCAATGAATCTTTCATCTATCACCAGTTCCTCGAGTTCTAACCCAATACATAATTTATTCCAGAATGATGGATTACCTCCTGCAAGGAAAAACCAACCATCTTTTGCTTTGAACAATCGATATATAGGTACTCCTGCCCTGATTCCATCCCGAATTATCGGCTTCCTTGTAGGAAGGTTCATACCTGTCATAAATTGAGCACTTTGCATTACCATTGCACTATGTGATAAAGAAATTTCAATTTTTTTACCTTCATTATGCAATTCTTTCCATAAAAGAGCAGCAGTAATGTGATAAGAACAATTAAAGGCGGCACCATATGCTGCTGTTGGCAATCGGACAAATTCGGGTATACCGTCATCTCCCTGATCTCCCATTAATCCAAATGCAGCACCCACTGAATATTCATCACCATTTCTATCTTTATATGGTCCTGTTGATGAAAAAGGTGGAATAATACAATAAATTATTTGTTGATTATGATTACTTATCGATTCATAATCTAGCTTCTTTATAGAAAGCTCTGATTCTATACCATCAATTATAATTACATCAGCCAGTTTAGTAAGTTGTAGTAAAATATCCTTAGAATTAGGTTCGTCTAGATTCAGTGAAATTTGTTCCTTACCCCTATTCCATAATTCGTAACGGACATCATTTCTTGCCTCTGCAGTTTGATCAAATTCAAGTTTAATTACCCGAGCTCCCATGTTTTGAAGTAACATAGAACAATATGGCCCAGCAATACCCTCAGAAGCATCTAAAATAACAATGTCATTTAGTACATTTATCACGTAACACCCTTTAGTAGAGATTTATACTATTTGTTATTGGTATAATATATTGGTAATTTAAATTATTAATGACTAACTATAAATAGTATTTATCTGCAATACAATATTAATTCGAATAATAATTATGACAGATGATAATATAAATAAACAAATAGATTCATTACGATCACTGATTGAATTTCATAATATTCAATACTATCAATTAAATGATTCTCAAATTTCTGATAGTGAATATGACATATTATTCTTAGAGTTAAAACGACTTGAAGAAATGCATCCTGAATTTCTAATTCCTAATTCTCCAACTCAGAAAGTTGGAAGTCCACCATTAGAACAGTTCTCTAAAATAGAACATAAATCTCCTATGCTAAGTTTAGGCAATGTATTTGATAATCAACAATTAGAATCATGGTATTCACGTATAGTTCGTTTATTAAATGATGATTCGTTTACCATGCAATGTGAATTGAAGTTTGATGGGCTCGCAGTTTCAATCATTTATCAAAATGGCCTATTAACTACTGGCTCCACCAGAGGGAATGGTATTGTTGGGGAAAATATAACAAATAATATAAAAACTCTCAAAAGTGTTCCACATAATATTCTTTCTAATAATGACTCTTTCATTGATGTTCGTGGAGAGGTTTATTGTCCCTTAGATAAATTTCACAAATTTAATCAAGAAAGAGAATTTCTAGGATTACAAACGTATTCAAACCCAAGAAATACAGCATCGGGTTCCCTACGTCAATTAAATTCGGATATAACAGCACAGCGTCCTCTTGATATATTTATTTATGCAATTGGCAACAATTATGGGTTTTACCAACATGAAACCCATAGTGAAACCCTCAATTGGTTAAGTACTCAAGGCTTTAAAATTAATGAACACCAAAAACTAGTTCATTCTGTATCAGAGATTATTGATTACTACACGTACTGGACAGAAATGAGAAAATCTCTTAACTATGATACCGATGGAATAGTAATCAAAGTAGATTCATATGAAAAACAAAACATATTAGGAACTGTAGCAAGAGATCCTCGATGGGCAATAGCATATAAATATCCAGCAAAAACAGAAATAACTCAATTAAATCGTATTGGTGTAAATGTAGGACGTACTGGTAGTTTGAATCCTTTTGCCGAAGTAGAGCCGGTAGTCATTGGTGGGGTTACTGTCAAAAATGCGACACTTCATAATTATGATGATATTGTCAAAAAAGATATTCGTATAAATGACTTCGTTTATATACGTCGTTCAGGTGATGTAATACCACAAATAATAGGCCCAGTTATAGAAAAAAGAACTGGACATGAAAAGATATTTAATATGCCATCTGTATGTCCTGCTTGTAGCTCGCCAATACATAAATACGCAGATGATGTGAATTACTATTGTATAAATTCAGGATGTCCTGAACAATTCGAGAATCACTTAATACACTTTGTAAGTAAAAACTGTATGGATATTAGAGGACTAGGTGAAGAAACAATACGAGCTTTAATAAAATCAAAATTACTAAATACTCCAGCAGATCTATATGAACTTAATTTTGATCAAATATCTTCTCTCGAAGGTTTTAAAGATCTTTCAACCACTAATTTGATGAATTCCATATTGGAATCTAAACAGAGACCCCTTTATAATTTGATATCTGCATTAGGTGTTAAATTTGTAGGTTCTGAAGTTTCTAATATTTTAACTCGTAATATTAATAATATTTTTGATCTTTTTGAAATGAATGAATCTGATCTCATCAAATTACCAGGTATTGGTGAAAAGATTGCATTAAGTATTTGTAATTATTTTTCTAATAACAATAATATCTATGAAATAAACCGATTAAAAGAACTAGGTGTTAATATACAATCAAAAAATACTTTAGAAAATCAATCGACTACGTTGCTAGGATTAACTTTTGTTATCACCGGAAGATTACAAAATCATACGAGAGCTGAATTTGAGTCATTAATTAATAGTCATCAGGGAAAAGTGACTGGAAATGTTTCAAATGCCACCAATTTTTTAATTGCAGGAGAAGATCCAGGTTCCAAATTTACGAAAGCTCAAGAATTAAATGTTAAAATTATCACAGAACAAGAGTTATTAGAGATGCTTTAATATGTTTTTAAATAAATTATTTCGCAAAAAGAACGTAAATCTGGAAAATAATAAATTGGTAATTGTTGGCCTAGGTAATCCTGGTAACAAATATAATAATACACGCCATAATATTGGATTTGATATTATCGACAGGTTGTCCAACGAATTTCAATTGAACCTTCTAAAGACTTCAAATTCTGCTGAATGGAATTCATTCCATTTTCAGGGAATAGAGATATATCTAGTAAAACCAACTACCTTTATGAATAATAGTGGTAAATCACTCAAACAATTTAACTCCAAATTAGGCAAAAACCTAGACTTTCTAGTCATTTATGATGATTTGGATTTGCCTGTTGGGAAAATAAGATTAAGAAAAAATGGAAGTGCTGGTGGACATAACGGTATAAAATCAATAATCAATGAGCTTGGAAGCAATGAGTTTAGAAGAATACGTATTGGGATCGGTCAGGATCGAAGCGAAAATACTATCAACTATGTCTTAGGCAAATTTAGAAACGAAGACCAGCTAATCATCAAAGAAGTAGTCGATTCCATTCCAGCAGTTATTTATAGTATCTTGTCCTCTGGATTTGATGTAGCGATGAATGAGTATAATGGAAATTCGATCAAAAAATAATTTCATAATAATAATTTTACTATTTCTCGTTTCATGCAGTACATCTGAAGTAACAATTTCTAGTGATACTAATACTTTTAATCCCATTCCTACTTCAACTGTACAAAAAAATATTAATACTAGCGATAATTCCGAAAATAAACTTTCAACTCTTTCTCCTAAAACTAAAATTATTACAACCCCTACCCCAATCAAAGCAGATATAAAACCCTTTAATGAAGATTATCCGTTGTTGATTAAATCTTGGGGTGTTCCCAATTATTTTAAGGAGGAAAGTTTTCAGCCAATTACTAATATATATGAGAAGGAATCTAATACCTTAAATTTAGAAAAGCTAGTTAATCAAATAAATAATACTCAGGTTAACACTCCAGGTTCAGAATATTTAATTCCAAACAAAAGTTGCAATATCAAAGAAAATGAAAAGTTTTTAGTTGTCGACATTAGTGAATACATAGTAAGACCTATTATTGCAAAACAAATTAGCACTAGAAATATTGGAGATAATCGTTATTGTACCTATATTGAAAATCAATATGTTAAAGATGTAAATATCTCTACTTTTCAAATATGGCTAGAGAGATTTTACAGTGAAATTCACCCATTTATACATAATATTTTCAGTAATCCTGAAACTGATGCTAACACTTATATAGTCATAACAAATTTAAATTCAGGAATAGCTGGTTATTATTCTGATTCTAACAATTATCCAATTGATATACATTATCGAAGTAATGATATAAACATAGTTTTTATTGATATCGATCAAATCAAAAATGGAGAGGATGACTTTTTATCCACACTTACACATGAAGTTGTACATTTATATCAATCCCGAATTGATTCATATTCTAATTCTTGGATTAAAGAAGGAACTGCTGAACTTATTACTAATTCAGCTGGATTTGAAAAGAACCTGGATTCTACCATTTTTTCGAAACCAATATCATTATCAAATCTCAATATTCCGAACCTACGACAGTATGATTACTTCACATTGTTTTTTTTATATCTCGAAGATAGATTTAATCCGATAGATTTTAGTAATTTATTACACTATAACAACAAATCTATCGAAGGCATTAGCGATTATTTAAAAACTAATCACAATTATGAAAGTAAGAGCCATACCTTATTTAAAGAGTGGGGATTAGAAATATTAAATTGTATTATAAAAGAATGTTCGTTTTATAAAAATTTTATAACTACTACATCTATAAATGAAATCAATGAATCTAAATCAATTGAAATGCTGCCATTATCGCTACAGTTTTATAAGATTATGGAAGGAAGTAATCTTGATGTTCATATTGATACAGATATCAATAATATTAACAATGAAATATGGTGGAGTGGTACTGGTGATCTAATTAATAACACTATAACTTTCGAATTCGAAATTAATGAGATCTCTGATTATACTCTATATTTTGACACCTATTATGATATAGAAGATCGATTTGACCTTACTTATCTTCAAATATCTAAAGATGAAGGGAATACATGGGAAATATTATCTACTAATAATATGAATTCACAGAATTCTAGTTTTTATGCTTTAGGTAATCATTATACAGATAAAGTTGAAGATTGGATTAATCAAGAAATATTTCTTGGTAACTTACCTCGGATAGAAAAGCTTCTTGTTAGGTTTCAATATATTACTGACGACTCAGTTAGTAATAAAGGTTTTTTCGTAAAAGAACTTCTAGTGAGGGATAAAGGCTCTAATACAATAAATCCGAATAAAATCTATCTTGAAGGTTTTAAAAATCATAGTGATCTAATTTTACCATCATGTTATCTTAATATTATTGAAGATGATAATGAGAATGGCCTTACTATTAAAGATACTAAATTAATAGATTATACTGAGGTAATAAAATATACTTTCAAAAAAGATGAACATGTTTATATAATGCTACAATGTAATGATTTTGAAGGTGAATATTCCACTAGTATTAATCTAGAATATACGGTATAAATTTATTTACAATTTTCTATAACTACTTTTAAGGAGAACTACGTGAAATTTGATATTATGGTATTACCTGGCGATGGAATTGGTCCAGAAGTTGTCGAACAAGGTGTTAAGTTACTTGACGCAATATCAAAAAAATCTGGTCATGTATTTAATTTTGAACAAGATATAATTGGCGGCGCTGCAATCGACAGTTATGGTGTTGCTTTAAAACCCGAAACCGCTGAAAAAAGCAGTAAAGCTGATGCTATATTATTTGGTGCTGTTGGTGGACCAAAATGGGATGACCCAACTGCTAAAGTAAGACCAGAAGACGGATTGTTAGCTATTAGAAAAGCGCTTGGTGTTTACGCTAATATAAGGCCTGTCAAATCCTATTCATTTTTAAAAGATTCTATTCCTTTGAAATCAGAACTTGTCGATGATATAGATTTGATTATGATTCGAGAACTAACTGGAGGTCTTTATTTTGGAAAACCAAAAAAACAATGGACTAATTCTAGAGGAAGAGTTGCTGTAGATACTCTTAAATATACTGAAAAGGAAATTACTCGTATATTACGAGTTGGTTTTGAGTTAGCAAGAGGTCGAAATAAAAAACTAACTTCTGTTGATAAAGCAAATGTGTTAGAGAGCTCACGATTGTGGCGCCAAATAGCTATTGAACTTAGTGCAGAATATCCAGATGTCAAATTAGAACATCAATTAGTAGATAGTTGCACCATGCAATTAATTCAGAACCCTCGTCAATTCGATGTAATGGTGATGGAGAATACTTTTGGTGACATATTATCTGATGAAGGTTCAGTCTTAGCTGGGTCACTAGGAATGCTACCATCTGCAAGCTTATCAGGTATACCTTCAGCAGATGGATCAATAAAAGCAAAAGGTTTATATGAACCAATTCATGGTACAGCACCAGATATTGCAGGGCAAGGTAAAGCTAATCCAATTGCTACAATCTTAAGTGTTGCTTTATTGTTAAGATATTCCTTAGGTTTGCCTGAGGAAGCAAAAAACATTGAAGATGCTGTTGATACAGTGATAGCCCAAGGGTATAGAACTGCAGATATAGGTAAAAAAGAAGAACAAATTGTTACCACCGAAGAATTGGCTAATAAAATTATAGGAATAGCTACTAGTTATTAGTTATTTCAACTTCTGATATTTCACCATCATTTATTTCATAAGCCCTAGCATAAGGGTTATTTTGATCCTGTAAAGTTACAAGAAAGTAATACACATCTGGCCATACTGAAGTGCCATCTGGCCAAGTAGCTATCCTAACATCAGTATCTGATGGATATGCTTCTGAATGTGTATGTGAATGATAAATTGCATATAATCTACCACCGTCGCTCTCAATTTCTGTTAAAGTGTCTAATAACTCTTTTGGGTCCATTCTATATCGATATGGACTTTTATCAACATTGGTCATTCTATAAACTTTTTGTTTTTTTTCGATGTTAATTTTAATTAACCCACAACATTCATTAGGGTTTTCTTGTATAGAGTGTTGGATCATTTCATTTACAATATCAATTGGTACATTTATTTTTTTCATACTAACTCACTATTATTTTCGAAGATTCTGAATTATTGTCTATTACTTCACCAATGACTTTTGCGTCAATATTATTTTTTTGCATTTCAGTAACAAGGTAGTCTGATCTATCTGATGCCACGCTTATAAGTAGCCCCCCAGAAGTTTGGGCATCATATAATAATACTCGTTCATCACCATGTATTGAATCAAGAAAAACTACATGTTCTTCAATTGAGTGTTTATTGGTTAATGTTCCACCAGGTGTATTTTCTTTGACCAATCCGAGGGCACCTTCTATCAACGGGATATTATTATATATAAGATTAGCAGATTTATTACTTGCTTTTAGCATATTATAAAGATGGCCTAAGAGTCCGAATCCAGTTATGTCCGTAGCACTATTTACCCCAGTGCTTTTCATAACAAATGACGCATCTCTATTAAGAGTATTCATAACATCGATTGCTTTTAAAACGATAGAACTATCTGAATTCAATTTTTCATTTTTCATTGCTGTTGTAATAATTCCAGTCCCAAGAGGTTTTGTGAGTACTAATAAATCTCCGGATTTAGCGTTACTATTTGTAATTTCATCACCGGGTTTAATAATCCCAGTAACTTCTAATCCATATTTGGGCTCTGGATCATCAATAGTATGTCCACCGGCAATAACAACATCAGCTTCTTTAGCTTTTTCATAACCACCAAGTAAGATCTTACCGATGATATCTTTAGACATTGTTTTGGGGAAGCATGCAATATTTAATCCAACAAGTGGAGTAGCACCCATACTATAAATATCACTTAATGCATTTGTTACAGCTATGGAACCAAAGTAATATGGATCATCAACGACAGGTGGGAAAAAATCCAAAGACTTAACAATAGCTGTTTCATCTGTAAGCTTGTAAACAGCAGCGTCATCATTGTTTTCCATTCCTACAAGTAGAGATGAATGATTAGATTGTGGTATATGAAGCAAAACTTGCTCCAAGTCACTTGGACTAAATTTAGCAGCTCAACCTGCACAATGAGACATGTGCGTTAATTTTGCTGAATCATCATATTTCATATATTGAATTCCTTAAAAATGAATGTTTCAAAAGTAACTGTAGTATATACTAAGAATACTAGAAAACCATATTCGAATAAAGTGTTTTATTGTTATGACAAATAGATTAGCAAATCAAACAAGTCCTTATTTATTACAACATTCTGAAAATCCTGTTGATTGGTATCCATGGGGTAAAGAATCACTAGAAGCGTCAAAAAACCTAAATAAACCAATATTGCTTAGTATTGGTTATTCTTCGTGCCATTGGTGCCATGTAATGGAAAAAGAAAGTTTTGAAGATACTGAAACTGCCCAATTAATGAATGAGTATTTTATCAATATTAAGGTTGATCGTGAAGAACGCCCTGATTTAGATAATATATATATGCAAGCTGTGCTCGCACAAAACGGACATGGTGGATGGCCTATGACAGTGTTTTTAACTCCAGAAAGAAAACCTTTTTTTTCTGGTACATATTTTCCTCCGGAACCTAGGCATGGCATGCCTAGCTTTAAACAAGTATTAGAAGCTATGAACAATGCTTTTCATAATAAATATGATGAAATATCGCCCTTGGCAGATAAACTAACAACTCATATAAGTTTTGAAAACAACAACGTTGACCTTTCTTCAATTAATCGTAAACATATAGTTGATTCCTCTCTTTCCCAGTTGATAAATCAATTTGACCAAAAATATGGTGGTTTTGGAACGGCTCCTAAGTTTCCACAACCAACAATTTTGAATTATTTATTGGAAGTCTTTTATTCAACCCAAAATAATGAATATTTGGATATGGTTTTACATACTTTAACCAATATGGCTTGTGGTGGTATTTATGATCAACTAGGTGGTGGCTTTCATAGGTATTCTACTGACCAGCAGTGGTTCATACCTCATTTTGAAAAAATGTTATATGACAATGCTTTAATATCTTCAATCTATTTAGATGCTTATAAAATCACAAAGAACCCACAGTATTTAAGAATAGTTAAAGAAACGTTAGATTATATATCATCAGAAATGACTGGAGATTCATATCAATTTTATTCTAGTCAGGATGCCGATTCTGAAGGTATTGAGGGAAAGTATTTTACTTGGGATATTGCTGAAATTGAAAAAATATTAGGGAAAGATAATAGTGAAATATTTTGTAAATATTATGGAGTTCTAAAAGATGGTAATTTTGAGGACACAAATATTTTATACATACAACATGATCATTCTCTATTATCTGCCGAATTAAATATTGAACCCGAGTATCTTTCTAAGACTATAGAAGAATGTAGATATCTTCTATTGGAACAAAGAAATCATCGCATAAAACCTTCAACAGACACCAAAATAATAACCTCCTGGAATGCCATGATGGCTAAAACTTTTGCCAATGCATCTATTTTTCTTGGTTCACGATATCTTGATATTGCTACTAAAAACATAGAGTATATTTTAAGTAATTTAGGCAAAGATAACCGATTAATCCATACAAACAACTTTTCTGATTCACATGGTTATTTAGAAGACTATGTATATATATTAGATACCTTAATAACACTACATTCAGTCACTCTTGACTACACATGGATTCAAAAAGCAGAAACATTTTCAGAAGCAATGATAGAACTATTTTGGGATGAAGAGGCCAGTCGGTTTTATGACACATCAAATAACGAAATAGATTTAATATTTAGGCCTAGAGATTCTCACGACGGTGTCATCCCATCAGCTCATTCAATGGCGTCTATAGTATTAAATAAGCTTTCACTATTATTAAACAAAGAATCATATAAAGAGATATCAAATTTAAATATAACATCTGTTACAGATTTGATCGATAAAGCTTCATTATCTTTTACTAACTGGTTATCTTTTATCAATGCGAGTCAACAAAAACCTAATGAGTTAATTATCTCTTATCCGAAGCTTTCAAACCGATCTACTCAAATATTAGCATTAGCATCAAATATCAATCAATTTTTTCATCCAAACCTTTTAATTTCTGGTATAAATCAGTTTGAATTACCAAATTTAGAAGAAAATCCATTATATAAAGGTAAAACTATAGTCGATCAAAAAATTACAGGTTATTATTGTAGCAATTTTATTTGTGATGAACCATTGACAGATTTAGAGAAACTTATTGATAAAATATCAGAACCATATGACGAAATCTCTAATGATTGGGTATATATTAAGGAGAATTTTAATGAGTAGAGTAGAACACATAAAATGGAGTCTTGCATTTGTCCATAGAGCATTACGGGATGCATGTAATGGTACGGAAGAGCAAATTCATTTTGTTCCAGATTTTGGCAGCCATTCGATAGCATGGTGTTTATGGCATACAACTCGTGTTGAAGATATGATAGTTAATGTACGTATTAAAGAATCTGATCCTATTTGGAATGAAGAATGGGCAGAAAAAACCGGATTGCCGTTTGATGGGAATGGTAATGGACAATCTGATGATGATGCACAAAAAGTTACGATAATTAGTATGGAAAACTTTATCGAATACCAAAAACTTGTTTGGGAATCGACAGCAGAATTATTAGAAAAACTTACAGATACAGATTTATCAAAAGAAATAAAGTCTCGTACAGGTACTGAACAGGTTGATGAGTCTATTTCATTACATATGTTAGGACATTTTAATGGACATAGAGGCGAAATGAATTTTTTGAGAGGTATGCAGGGAATGGATCCTTTGTTAGTAAGAGAAGGAACCCATTAAAAAAAGGGGTTAATATGCAACAGCGTTTAGTATTATCAAAGCAAGTCGATAGGATTAAATCCTTAATTATTGATTTAAACTCTAATGAAGAAGAACGATTTATTGAAATAATGAATAAGGTTATAATGATTGACCTTCATGAACATCCATTAGTTATGACTGAAGATATGACTAGATTGCAAGAGTATCTTAGTGTTGGAGATTATACTTGGGGATACGAAGCAGCAAAAGCTGGAGGTTGGTCAACAGTCACTACTGCAAATGGATTTAGAGGCAATATCACTAAACGACATCCTTCTTCATCTGATTTTCAATTAATGTTAGAAGAAATTGGTCTTATGTTAACTGATATTAATAATCAAGAAGATGTCCTAGTTGTTCAAACACCGAACGAAATTAAAGAAGCAAATAATTTGAATAAATTAGGGTTTTTCCCCACAGTTGAACATCTAGCTATTGGAAATCAACTATATCTAATAGATGTTCTTTATAGTATGGGTATAAGAATGGCAGGCTTAACCTATTCCTTTAGAACTTATATTGGTGATGGATGTTATGAACGTACAGATACAGGGCTAAGTGAATTTGGTATCGAGGTGGTAGAAAGAATGAATAAACTAGGGATGATTATAGATTTAGCTCACGCAAGTCATGAAACAAAAATGGATACGATTAAACATTCAGAACAACCAGTCATTTTCAGCCACAACTTTGCACATACTTTAACTCCTGTCTCTAGAAGTACTAAAGATGAAGCCTTAGTAGCATGTGCTAATAATGGTGGATTAATATGTATTACTGCCGTTCCAAATCAAATATGTGATGGACCAGATCAAACTATCGAGTGTGTATTAGATCACTATGATTACATGGTCAATTTGGTAGGTATAGACCATGTGGGTATTGGCACGGATACTCTAATTGGAGATCATGTCGCTTTTGCTTCCTTAAATATGACTGGTCCAGCAACACCTGTAGTACCATATATGGATGGATTAGAATCACCAGCGGATGGAAAAAATATTATACGTGGATTAATCAAACGTGGATATAGCGATGAAGAAATTTATAAAATCGCTGGCAATAATGCATTAACATTTATGAAAGATATACTCTAATTTATAAAAGGAGCTAGTATGATTCGTTTTATTACCCTATTTATAGGTGCTTTTTTAGCAGTAATGATGGCTATTCAAGAAATTGCCCCCTATTTTATTACTGATATCAGTTTTCCTCGGAATGAGTTAATCATAACATTAGGTGTTGCCCTTGGTTCACTATTAGTTGTTATTTTACCTAGAGTGGCTATGGTTGTTTTTATATCTGTTGCTCTCTACACGGTACTTCAAGTTCAAATTGGGGCAGAAGAAGATTTATATATCTATGCTAGCGCCTCAGGGATACTAACAATAATGAGTTATATGAGTTTTATAAGCTTAAGAAGAGATAAGAAGAAAATAAAGGAACAAATCAATACAATTGATCCATACGATGCTTAATTACGATATCTCAATCTTGCCAAGAGTATTAAAACAAGCGTAGATATCAGGATAAGAATAGCTGATAATGCTATCCCTAATTCAAAATCTGATTCCATTGTAGAAATAATTGCTAATGGCATTGTTTGCGTTTCTCCAGTTAAATTGCCAGCAAATACTAATGTCGCTCCAAATTCAGAAATCGCTCTTGCCCAACCTAATGCAGCTCCGTTAATTATTGATTTCCATGCCAGTGGTAAATTTATATAGAAAAATCGTTTTAAAGGATTCATCCCTAAGCTACTACCTATATCTTCAAAGTCGGTATTGATATTGCTCAAGCCCAGTCGGACTGATCTCAAAAAAAATGGGAATGCTACAAAGATCTGAGCTAATATAACTGCAAAAGTAGTAAACGGAACAGATATACCAAATTCGAGAAGGTATTTACCAACTGGTCCATTTCTTCCAAATGTCATCAACATTGCAAATCCTACTACAACAGGAGGAAGAATTATTGGTAATTCAATCGTATAGTCAACATATTTAATGAATTTTGAATTACTTTTTGTAATGATATGTGCAACTGGTATACCTATTATAATAACAATTATTATAGCTATAAAACTTGTAATAAGGGATAAAAATAGAGCAGAAGTAACAATCGGATTAGTAATAGCATCTATTAAATTAGAATTGTTAAAAGCATTAAATAGTAAAACTGCTATAGGTAATATGATGAATCCTATATAAATAATAAGAGGAATATATTTAATATTTAAAAAATATTTAGTTTTATTTTTATTCATTAGCAATCACAGTCAGTAATAATAAAGCCGTTTTTCAACCATATATGTTTTACTTCTTCACTTGATACATATTTCAGAAATTCTTCGGAAAGATTATTTTTTAAACTTCCCTTCAGTACTCCTCCATAAATCGAAGTGTTTATATTAATATCTGTTGGTATATTAATTCTGTATATTTCATTAGTATCTATTGAGGCATAATCAGTTTCATATACAACAGCAACATCTATCTCTTTCAATAGCACTTTAGAAGCAACCAATTTAACATTGCGTTCTTTAGATACTATGTTTTTTATAAATGAGTCAGCATAATTTTCCCCATGGATCTTTTCTTGATTTATATTTAATAATAATTGATTAGTATAGTTTCCTATTGGAGTTTCATTCATACCTACCGCTATAGAGACATCATCGCGGATGATATCTCTAAGTGTAGATATGTTATTTTTATGTGTAATTATTGATAATTTGTTCTCAGCAAGTTTGTAACTTGTTATGTCTAATAGATTTGACTCTTTAACTTTTTCAAATTGAATTTGATCTGCAGATATAAAAATGTCAGCATTGGCGCCATACTCAATTTGTTGTCTCAATGTTGAAGATCCCGCATATGAAATTAAAATATTTGTTTCTGTATTATTCTCGTATTCATCAATAAGTTCATTTAATACTTGTGTTAATGAAGAAGCTGCATATATTTGTAGTGAATTCTCATTAGGTTTATTGCAACCAATTGGCACAATTAATATAAAAAATAAGATATATATATATATATTTTTCATTTGATGAGTTTAGCAGAGAATATAAAGAAATACATCTTAAGTTAAAAGATGATGAATTTGGTTCCAGTGGTGAATTGTTGGACGATTATTATACAGAGTTAGTTGAGATTCTATTATAGAAATACCTGCGTTATTAGTTGACATAGATATAGGTTCCTCAACCGATATTCCTAATAGCATTTTTGCAAGTATTCTAATTGTGCCTCCATGTGATACAACTACTATAGATTTATCATCATTATGTCTTAATCGTACATCTGAAATAAATTGAGTAAGTCTTTGGATAAGACTATCCATATTTTCAGCGCCTGGTATCTTTTCAAGAATTAAACCTTTGCGTATCCAGTGACTATATTCAGCAGGATATTTAGTTTCAACTTCATTTCTTTTTAGTCCTTCCCATTTCCCGAACCCGATTTCGCGAATGTTTTTCGTTCTTTCAAGAGGAAGATTTAGTTTTGTGTTTAAAATCTCAGCTGTATTTTTTGCTCTATTTAAATCGCTTGAATATATATAATCAATCGGTATTCCTTTTAGTCCTATATGGATTTTGGAAGCTTGAATAAGCCCATTAGCACTTAAATTCGGGTTTTTCTGACCTTGGAATATACCCTTTTTATTCCAATTACTTTCTGCATGTCTGACAATTATCCAGTTCATAATTATATCTAATTAATTGATTTTATTTATTGATACTGTTTGGTAATTTAACTTACCAGGTTTTAGCATGGGATTAAAAGCATCATCTTCTTCTAATTGGGTCATATATTCAGCAAATAAGTCAGTGCAAGCAACAAACCCGTTATACCAATGTCGATCGATTTTTACTTTAGCAGTTATCGAATTAGTGTTAGAAGATATAGTAACATTATCACCATTATTAAGAGATAGACTTGATGCATCATCGGTAGATATTGTTAATACTTTATCAAAAATAACCCTATTTTTATTTGTTAATGGATTTGTTTCTATTTCAGTTCCTTCAATAGATAAGACTCTGCCTGGTATTAGTAATAATGAGTTATCCTGAGAAGACTTTATATTGATTTGAGGCACAGATGTTATTTTAAGTAATGAATTGTCTATTGATTGGCTCCATTCAATTCCAATTAAAATTCGTTCTGAATGCAATAATTGTGTTGGTAGTGGATTATCATCTTCTGGCTTTAATATGACTTTTGCATTTGAATTTAACCTAGCATGAGAAATATCGTTATATTGAACTACTTCTTTCGATATTTCATCCATAATATTTGATGAAGAGTTATAGTTGAATTCATGTGAGCCCATATGATTTGCAATTTTTGAGAGGAATCCCCAAATTGTTGGAACATCCTTATTATTCTTAACGATATTATCGGACAATTGTATTTTTCGTTCTAAATTGGTGTAAGTTCCTATCTCTTCAGAGTGTAACGTAGTTGGTATTATATAGTTAGCTATATCCTGTTCCTTATCAGACATTGAAGGGGATAAAACAATTACATTTAGCAACGAATTATCAATATCCTCACTAAATAAAGCATGTTCATTAGAAAAAGATTCTATATCACCAATTATAAATATATTTTTCAGTTTTCCATTGCGTAATAAATCAACAAATCTAGCGTAATTGAATGGATGTGAGTCAGTATCTGTCAACATCTTATGACCAGGTATAACTTCAGACCTGCATCCCATATCTATTAATCCTTGTTGATTACTTCCTTGAGATAATGGATAAAGCCCTCCATCTTCAGTCAATATATTTTCAGAGAGAATAGAAAGATCTAAGATCATATTTACATAAGCATCCAAATTTTCTAGCGTGATATTATCTGATCCATATAACAAAGAAATAGATCCTGAGTTTATTATCTGATCTGTAATTGTTTGAATTAGTACTTTTGAAATTCCAGTTATATCTTCAATGTCATCTGATTGGATTTTGACATAATCTTCAAGATTTATTGTGTCGAATAAATTTGTTAGAGCTGATTCTTTGGTTTTAATTAAAGAGTTGATTATAGATTGTATTAATACTAATTCTGAACCAGGTTTAGGTCTCAACCATGTATTTGCTATAGAAGACGATTCAGTTTCTCTGCTATCGATTGTTATAACATTAGCGCCATTTCTTTGCGCATTTTTAATAGGTAGTCCTAATATGTTATATTCTTCTGTAATATTGGCGTTCAAAATTAGAATTGTATCTGATTTTTCTATATTCCAGATACTATTGGTAGCACCAGCAAAACCAATTCTGTTAATTAAAGGTATTATAGATGTAGATGAGTTATCCGTATCAGTCAAAATATTGTTTGTTTTCAAAATCGATCTAGCAAATTTCTGGACAATGTATGCTGATTCGTTTGAAATATTAGGAGCAACTAAAATTGCTGTTTGATCAGGGTTCATTGTTGAAATATCATTCACAATATTCTGTGTAATTTGTTCTATATTACTATCTGTAAGTGTATCCCCTTCTCTAATTTGGGGGTTCACAATTCTTTTTGTATTGATGTAGGAGGATCCAAATTTACCACGAAAGCAAGCTTGACCCTTATTTACAGGTGAATTCAATTCGGGAATGACTCGTATCATTTTTTCACGGCTATTAAATTCAAGATTGATTTGACATCCAACTGGGCAAAGATTGCATATCGTTTTTTCTACATTAGCAGCTTTTTCCCATTTATTATCTCTTTCTACTAGAGCTCCTACTGGACAGACATCAACGCAAGCTCCGCAAAATTCACAACCAGACTGCATAAGGCTTGTACCATTGCTTGTTCCCACAAGGGATTGGCCAGCTCTTTCTAGAAAAGTTATCGCGCTATCACCGCGTACTTCCTCACAAACTCTTACACACCTGGCACAAACAATGCATAGGTTGTAGTCACGATCATAAAATGGATCTCCATTTTCAACTGGTAGGTTTCTTGTTTGATAATTTAATGGTGAATTAAGATCCATTCCTAAAAATCTTACGGTATCTTTTAATTCACATCTCTCATTTTTGGGGCAAGTAACACATCTGTCATTTACAGAAACATGTCGCAAACAAATATCTCCTGGTCCACATAAGTCTACTCTGTGACATGTTAGACAACCATGAGGATGTTCTGCAATAACCATTTCCATTATGTCCGTTTGCAATTCTCTTATTTCATCGGTATTTGATTGAATAACCATTCCATCACGAACAGGTAAGGCACATGATGCTGTTGCAGGTCTTAAAACTTTTTGTTTTACTTTTTGGCCATCTTGGTCAATTTCCATTTCAACTTCTTCTCTGACCATACACATCCTACAAGCTGCGAAAGGTTTCATCCCTGGGTGATAACATAGATATGGAATATATATTTGCGATTCTAAGGCAGCTTCAAGAACGGTTTTTCCTGGGGAAGTTGTGATTTTTTTTCCATCTACTGTAATATTTATCTCTTGACCATTTGCTACCATAATATTCTCCGTTTAATATCGATTTGCTCGTGTAGGTATATTAATAGTTACATTAGGCTCACCAATTGATGTATCTAATGCCGTATCAAAATCGTCTTTAAAATATTCTAGTGCAGATTTGATAGGATTAAAACCTAATTGCCCATGGCCACAAAGCGATCCTTGCTGCATATTGGTTCCAACTTTTCTCATTAATTCTATATCTGAATCAGTAGAAGTTTTTCCACATATCCTATTCAGTATTTCTAATAAATGGGAATTGCCGAGTCTACAAGGAAAACATTTACCACATGATTCAAATTGACAAAAGGCAATTAACATCCTTGTAAGATCTATTACATCTACGTCTTGGTCAGCGACAATAATTCCACCGGAACCTAAGATAGCGCCTGCTTTAGCCATAGAATCAAAGTCGATAGATGTATCAAGTTTAGAGGAATTAAGAACACCTCCTAATGGGCCTCCTGTTTGTAGTAATTTTAATTCTTTATTATTAGGAATTCCACCACAAATATCTTCAATTACTGTTCTAATAGTTGTGCCCATTTCAATTTCATATAACCCTGGTTTATTAATATTTCCAGACAGACATAAAATAGCTGTACCTGTACTAGTTTCTGTACCAATTGAAGTGAACCATTCACTACCTTTGGCAATAATTGAAGTAAGATTTGCTATCGTTTTAATATTATTAATATTACTTGGATGTCCCCATACCCCAAATGCAGCAGGAAAGGGGGGTTTGTATCTTGGCATTGCCCGTTTCCCTTCAACAGCTTCCATTAAAGCAGTTTCCTCTCCAGCAACGTATGATTCCCCAACAAGAACAACTTCGGCATCAAATGAGAAGTTAGAACCTAAAATATTTTCACCGAGTAAGCCATGGTCATATGATGATTTTATTGCCTGTTTAGTTCTTTCAATTGGGATATCATTACCGTGCCTAATAAAAATTATTCCATTAGATGCATTTGTAGCAATAGCAGCTAAAATTAAACCTTCAATTAATCTATGAGGATCGCTTTCCAAAATCGCTTTATCGTTCCAAGCACCTGGGTCTCCTTCTTCACAATTACAGAGAATGTATTTTTCTTTAGCATCTGAACCTTTTAAAAACCCCAACTTTACGCCTGTAGGGAAAGCTGCCCCGCCTCGTCCTCGAAGTTTAGAATCTAAAATTTCTTTATGTACTTCATCGGCTTCCATTTCGAACAAAGCTTTTGCAAGTGCTGAGTAACCATCATTTGCAATATATTCATATATATCTGTAGGATCAATCTCGCCAAAATTTTCAGTAAGAATCTTTTTTTGCAATTTATTTTCAGGTAGTGTATAAAATTCAGGGGTATTGTTAGTATTGGTTAAGTTTCCTGTGTATGCAAAAGCAATATCATAAAGTGGATTACCATTAATGATGTGGCTATCAACTATGTTTTTGACATTTTTTAAACTTACGTTGGAATAAAAAACGCGTGATCCATCAGGCATTTCAACATCAATTAATGGTTCAGCATAAGAAAGTCCAAAACCACCTACATGAGACAACGTTATATCGAGATTATTTTCAGAAACATGTTTTGCGAATTCATTGCTTATTTCTATAGAACCTGCTGCAACACCTGAAATATCAGTACCAATACGTACACGTGGTTTGTTACTAATTTGTTGGTACTTTTCAGTTGCTACATTTTTTAAATCAATAAATTTTTGCATAGTTTATTTCTTTGTCTTTTTAAGTTCATTTATTAAATGTAATATTTTTTCATTATTTAGACGTCCAACTATTTTGTGATCAACACTCCCAACTGGACTTTGTGCACATGCAGCTAAGCAGGTATTAAATTTAAAGTTAATAAAACCATCAGTAGTATCACCTTCAGTATCAAGTTGAAGTTCGTTTAGACAAGTAGTTATAATATCTTGAGCTCCAGTGATATGGCAGGAAGGTCCCCAACAAATTTCAATTGTATGTTCGGTGGGAGGATCAAAACGGAAATTTGGGTAAAAAGAAGCAACACCCCATACATCATTAACAGTTGTTGAATTCAATTCTGAAACTATTTCTAAGGCCTGTTGGGGTATGTATCCAATATCATCCTGCACGGCAAGTAGTGCAGCTAATATTGTCATTCTTCCAGATAAATTATTTTGGATTGCATTATTTATCTGTGTTTCTATATCTGAGTTATTCGTGGTAGGTTCCAAATAATTTCCCGTTCTGTAAAATTTTTCAGTTGCCTATGCGAATTTTATCACAATCTAAATCAGATATACAACAAAAGTAATCGAAAATAAGGGAGTGTTTTAATTTAATATTAAATCCGGATGGTCTATTTCTGGGTCTACTATCATTGGACGGTACATTCCTCGCTCATCGTGATTTGTTATAGCACATGTAAGCATGAATTTACCTGTCCACAAATTTAATTCTAATTCTGTAGATTCGCCAGGGAGTAAATAGTCATTTACTGAAGGAACGGACATATCAAATGTAGTTGGTTCCATTGGGTCTTTTTTATAATTTTGAATGCGTAAATTATGGGAAATTGTACCTGTATTCTTTATAACGAATCTAATTCTTCCCGTTTTTAAATATAAGGGTTCATCATCATTATCATTGCTAATGTCATTAACCTCAACGTCATAACCATTAATTGAACGTGGAATGAGGTCAAACTCATACCTGTTTTCTAAGTCGATTACCACAACAGTATCAGGCATGGGTTTATTCCCTACAGGTTTGTGTAAAGGATTTATCGTTTCGGTAAACGGTCTATCTTCTTCAAACAATGTACAAGAAATTAGAATTAACGGAACTAATAAAAGAAATTTGTTCAATGATATTGTTTATTCAACAACAGTTAGAGTAAATTGCCATTCTTTTTTTGATCCACGAGATTGCTCTCGTCCTTGTTCCACAAAACCAACTTCTTGATCTGAAAATGGTGCGGTTGTTATTGTTTCTCCAGGAGGAACTACTTGGTTAATGCCGTGTCGATAAGCAATGATAAAGCGTGGTCTAGTGGTATTATTAGTAACTTTAAGTACATACCCTTGTCCGACTTTAATATCAAAATTTTGTGGAGACAAACCTTCACTTGACATGGTTAGTTCTAATATTTCAGAAGTCTCTGCTGTAAGGGAAGCGTCTTTTCCAAATTGCCCTAATGCAACAGCAGTGCTTCCTGCTTCTTCAGAGTTACCACCACCGCAGGCAACAATAAAGATTGTTATTATAAGTGTAGATAAAAGAAGTTTCACTTGATTCATGATTACACTTCCTCCTGTAAATATTATTTGAAAAGTAGCGTCAGTATAAATAATTTAGTATGGTAATGCAACAACGTTTTATAGTTTTGGATTAAATGAAATGAAAAATATACTAATTTACAAAAAGGGAATCATTTTTTTTGTATTAATTACGTCATCCTTAATTATTTCTCTTTACTTAATAATTCAAGGAATAAATCAACAAATTTATCTTTCAAATATGAAGTATGAAGAAAAAGTACTTTCTAATTACTACAATAGTCCATGGGGTGGTCTGACAATACCACATAGATTTGGAGCCGGTAAAAGTAGCAATAATCCACCAGACATATTAGAAGCTGGTGGTTATATTCGGAATTTGAAATATAACAGTGATGGATCTGTTGCTTCATTTATGTTACACACTTTACAGAATAAAAAATTTGATTTTCAAATAAGGCCTGATATTGTCCCCTTATATGAAGATGGGGTCGACTCAGTTGATGAATTTGTAGCATACAGTAACTGCGATTGTTTAATTGCACTGCACTTTACAAAAAGATATGAATCAAAGTATGGTTTCATACCCATAGTTATGTTTCCAGTTGTGAATGCAGAATTGGAATAAATTATGATATTATTTAATAAAGTGTTGCAAAATTTACAAATATATATAAAATGCCTTTAGAAATAGATATTTATATTGCAAGAATAAAAACTTTTGCATACAATCTATCAAGTTAACTTCTAGTTATTAGTTCAAAAATAAACATAATGGATTTATTGAGGGAAACTTATGCAGACCTTTATATTTAGAAGATTATTATTTATGATACCTACACTCTTAGGGGCAACACTTTTTGTATTCCTCCTAATGCGAGTAGTTCCTGGAGATATAGCATATGCGTTATTAGCTGGAGAAGAAGGAGCTGCTGCTGTAGATCCTGCTTCCTTAGAAAAACTCCGCGAGGAATTAGGAACTAACGACCCCCTCCCATTACAATATTGGAACTGGATAAAAGGTATACCAATGGGTAATTTGGGAAATTCTATGTGGAACAGACTTCCTGTTGCTGATGAAATAATGATTAGAATGCCAGTTACTGGCCAACTTGCAATTATGTCAGTCATTATTGGTTGTGTGGTAGGAATACCCTTAGGAATTATATCTGCATTAAGACAAGATACTTGGGTAGATGCAATTGCTCGATTCTTTAGTATCTTTTTCCTGGCCCTTCCCGCTTTCTGGGAAGGTCTAATGATATTAATGCTCACTGTTAGAGTTTGGCGGTGGATGCCTCCTCTTGGGCGAAATTATATATGGGAAGATCCTGGTGCCAATATGGCACAGTTAATATTCCCTGCATTAATAATCGGGTTCAATCTAATGGCGATTGTCACACGAATGACTCGCTCAACAATGTTAGAGGTCTTACGAGAAGATTACATAAGAACAGCCCGTGCGAAAGGATTAGCAAACACTGTAGTTATATGGAGACATGTTTTGAAAAATTCAATGATTCCTGTTGTTACTGTTGTTAGTATGTCAGTTGGTGGACTCCTTGGTGGTACCGTGGTCAGCGAAACAGTGTTTTCAATTCCAGGTATTGGGGTTCATTTAATTGAAGCAATCAGAAACAGAGACTACACAACTGTACAGGCTTTAATTCTAGTATTTGCATTTATATTTGTCTTTATCAATCTATTGGTTGATATTATATATGGGTGGCTTGATCCACGTATCAGTAACAATTAACGAGGTTAAATTATGGCTACAGATATTAATGAAATAGAATTTGCGGAAAAAGAAAATCGCCTTTGGTCACTAACCAAACAATTTGGTTCATGGTGTAGAAAACGAACTATTGGAGCTGTGGGTTTATTTATGGTATTAGTTGTTTTAGCTGCAGCAATACTTAATCCAGTAATTAAACGTTACGACCCTAACGAAACCAATGTTCCTGATCGCCTACAAGGACCAAATGCACAACATTTTTTTGGAACAGATGACTTTGGACGAGACTTATGGGCAAGGATAATCGGCGGTGCAGTTATTTCTGCCCAAGTAGGTTTTATCTCTGTAGCTATAGGTAGCGTTATTGGTCTAGTCTTTGGTGTAATTAGTGGCTTTTTTGGAGGTGGTATTGATAATCTAATTCAAAGAATTACTGAAATTATGTTATCTATACCGGGTATTTTATTAGCCCTTGCATTGATGGCAACAGATGTTGGGTCAGGAGGAATAGATACTGTCGTTATGGCATTATCAATTATCTTCATACCGAGAACGGTTCGAGTAATGCGAGGTTCAGTACTCTCTTGTAAAGAAAATGTGTATATTGATGCAGCACGTGCTATCGGATGCAAGCCATCTAGAATAATGTGGCGACATATAACACCAAATGTCATGGCTCCATATCTTGTTTTAGCAAGTAGTTTATTAGGTACTGCTATTCTAACTGAAGCTTCATTAAGCTTTTTAGGTTTAGGCGTACCACCACCCCATCCATCTTGGGGTAGGTTATTATCAGGATCTGTCATGTTATACGCTATTTCAGCACCATGGATGGTTATAGTTCCTGGTGTTGCAATTACTTGGCTAGTTCTTGGATTCAATGTATTTGGTGATGCGTTACGAGATACATTCGATCCTAAATTACGTGGTCGTTAGACTTAAGAAAATAAATTTCATAAAAGGGAGCTATAAGCTCCCTTTTATTTATCCATAATATCTTGGGCAACCTTTTGTCCTAGTCCAATACTATAATTAGTTCCCCTATCTTGAGGGTATACTTGACTCATAGCAGCAAGCCATAATCCATCTATTGGTGATTTAGTGTCAGGAATTTTATCCGAATAGTTCAACGTGACTACTGGTTGGGCTGCTCGTTCTTTGTGAATATAGGTTTTATTAATCCAAGATTTTTCAAAGTTGGGGTTTATTTTTTTTAAATGAGGTATGTAGGAATTTAAAATAGTTTCATCATCCATTTGCCACCGTGGATCATTTTGTGTGACATAGTCTGCCGTATACAAAATGTGATTGCCATTATATGAATCCGAATTAAATAAATTTGTATGTTCAAGTGCGAGTAAAAAAGGTATTTCGGGATCAGATATATTCATCCAGTAAGAATTACTTAAAGGTTTATTCAGAAACCAGACTGCTGCAATTGCTCCCTCGTACTGAATGTCAGTCAGTCGTTTCTTATAATCATCGGGAAGTTCTTGAATGAGATTTGGAAGATAGAAAGTAGGTATGGTAGAAAGAATTATATCGAAATTTTCAGTTGTGGTATTACCATCATTATCAATAGTATCTAACCCTGTAATTTTATTGTTTTCAACATGAATTTTACTAACTCTCGTGTTTAAATCGATTTTGGAATTATGTTTCGTTATAAATGTAGCTAATGCTTCTGTTAATAGATTCCAACTGCCATCTATGTACCCAAGTTTTTCTTGAAAATTACGGTCTCTAGAAGCAACTCTCGTTGCGAATTTACTCCATAACCAAGACATACTAACATCTTGATAATAATCACTAAATTTACCTTTTAATAGAGGTTCCCAAATAATCTTGTAATTCTGAGAACCTGCATATTTTTTCATATATTCAGCAGCAGTTATCTTTTCATATTTTTTCCAATTTTTTACACGTTGTAAATAAAGAGCTAAAAGTCCCATTCTAATACGGTTAATAAAATTTACAGGAGAAAATTTTAATAGATCTATTGGTGTTGTAAATGGATATATTCTGCCATTATGGAAATATGATGTTGATGAGTTCTTCCATATGATATGGCTTTTTAAGTTGAATTCTTCAAGGAGATCTATCAGGTAATTATCTGATAAAAATAGATGGTGATAAAATTTCTCAACTACACTATTACCTATATTGAAAGTTGAAGCTAATCCACCTAAAAAAGGTGCAGCTTCGTATATTTGAACACTGTATCCTCTTTTAATAAATGTATGAGCAGCACTGAGGCCAGAATAGCCTCCACCAATAATTGCTATGCGTTTGTTATTTGTATTATTCATTATTCCTTAGTTTAGAGGAATTTCGCATAACTTCAAAGAAGGATTCTTCTCCAGTAAATAAAAAGATCATACCTACAAGGGTGACTGGTATTAATAAAAGTGCATGAAGTAGTATTATAAAAGCACCTGCATAGGCTGCATCAATACCAAACATTATTAATATTAAAGAACCAGATAGTTCAAAAGGACCAATACCGCCTTGTGTTAATGGAATACTTGTTGCGAGATTAGCAACAGATATAGATAAACAAAGAATAAAAAACAAAATTACAGGCTCATATTTAAAGTTTTCAATTCCCAAACTTATAACTAATATATAAGCTAAAAAGAATTCAAATATCCATATAGCTAAAGAAATAAAAAATATGTAGGAGATTTTTTTTAAACTCCCCAAAACTACCAGGCCTTTTAAAAAGTAGTTATAGATATTTATTATTTTATCTAAATTAGTTTGTGATAATCTGGCAAAGATACTTTTAATAATTATCTCAATTATTTTGGGGTCCTTAGCTAACCAAATTAAAATAAAAAATATAACTAGTATAGTTAGAGATCCAAATATCAAAGTTACTATTATTATGTTTTCGATTGTGAATAGTTTATTAAATTCAATAATATCTATTAATATAAAACCAATTAAAGTGAATGCAACGCATGCGATTAATGTCAATGCGTCCATTACTCTTTCAGTAATGATAGTTCCTAGTGTAGTACTTTTAGAAATATTTGATATTTTAGCAACGTAGTATAAACGAATTAATTCTCCTAACCGTACTGGCAATATATTGTTAGTTGAATAACCTATTGCAATTGATTTAAATAAAGTCCAAGTACGTATTTTTAAAACACTATCTAATATATATTGCCACCGAAGAGTTCTTATAAATAGTGAAATGAAATATAGGAATATTGAAGGTAACAAAAATATCAATTTAACATTAGTAATTGTAGAAAATACTTCTTCTAACCCTGCGGTATAGAAAAATATAGCCATAAAAAACACAGTGATTACTAAACCAATTATTGTTTTAAGTAAGTAATTCATAAGGTACAGTATAGACTATTAACAACTAGATGTTTCGTTCAGTAAAGGAGAAACATTTATCGAACTTAATAGTGTCTCTCTTACATAAATATTTGCATAAATAGAACCGACACTCGAATCAAATCGTCTATGGAGAAAGTAGTCAATTAATTTACATCCATTATCAGTAATTTCGGGAATAAAACTTATATTAGAAATACTAAATTCTTTGTATGTTTCGGGGTTCCACCAACGATGAGTATATAATACTGGACTATCATGTTGGTTAAGAAAATAATGATTTTTAGATTTATTACGATCCGCTAACAGTACAATATCCGCTGTTTGATTAGGATTAGTAAAAGGGTTATTAGAAAAGTCCCGATAACTTACACTATCATAATTTCTGAAATACCAAGCCCACGGCCAACTAAACCCATCAGTTGAGTCGATTTGAATAGTTAATTGATTTAGTTTATTTGTTTCTTTTGATATTAATGATATTTGATTATCGATTTCTGCAATATGTGGAGAAGATTGTACATAAACCAGCAATTCGTTTGGCCATCCTGGATTTGTATAAACGAGACGTATAGTATTACTTATTGGCGAGACAAATAATAGTAATATTAATAACACACTACTGTAATAAATGTACCGAAAGTTATTAAAACTCGAATTCAAAACATAATTTAACCATTTACGGATGCCGTAAAAAGAAACTAAATAAAAAGGTAATATGACTTCAACTAATAACCATGGCATTTTTTCTCCAGCATACGAATAAAATAGAAATGACACAAAAGCCCAATACGCGATGAATTTTTCGTTTTTGTCACCTTTGTATAAAAAATAGAATCCTGATATAGATCCAATTATAAATGCACTATATTCATAAACAAATGCTAGCATAATGTAATAAAACCAAGGTTGTGCTCCTCTCGCTACATCGTGTTGAGCAATCCAATAACCTAAACTTTGCCAAAATGCAATTTTTACACCATCAAATTTAGTGAAGAAAGATGTATGGAAAATAAGGAGTAGAAAAAAGAATATGAATGTTATGTATAAAAGTTTTTTTACTGAAATAAATGTGATTTGACTGTCAATTAATTTGAAGAAAATAAGAATTCTATGTAAAAATATAAATATAATTGAAATACAAGATAGCATTATGGTAATCATAATCGCATAAGTACTTGAATCATCACTCGGAAGTCCTATATTAGGCCATTCTGTTGAACCAAGAGTTAAAGTTAGTTGTTCTTGAAAAAGGATAAATCCAGCGCCACCAATAGGCAAAGATATGATTAGTAAAAACATAAAATATTCAATAGTATGTTTGTTATTAATGATTAATCCTTTAAAATCTTTGGTTGCAAAGGATTTAAGAAATTCACAAAAAATACTAACTAACAAATAAACAAGTAAAAATGCTGTGAATATATATGCACTTTCTTTTGTTATAAAAAAGAAAGCTAATGTTAAAGAGCTTGCTATAAGATATTTAAACTGACCTGATTTATTGTAACGTAAATAACAATAAATCATTACTAATGACCATACAGCAACATATATATCATTTCTAGCAAACCTACTGAAATATAGTAAAGTTGGTGATATTGTAAGGGTAAACGCAAATAGTAAAGTTAGTATGTTCCCTAGATCTTTGCGAAACAGTAAGGGTAAAATTGACAATAAAATGCCAAAGAGCGCTGGTAGTAATCTTGCAGTATAGTTTGAATCTCCAAATATATGAAATATTAATGAATTGAAATAAAATTGGAAAGGTCCATGCATCATCGGAGTGTGGATATTACTAAATGCTGCTAAATCTCCTTTATAAATAAACCAACTATAAAATACATGCATACTTTCATCGTGGTGTAATGACTGCTTATCTAGTTGGTAGAGATGCATAAATGCAGATAAAATCATTATTGATAAAAATGGCAAATAAAATGTGTATATTGTGTGTCGATTATTCATGTATCAAACTTACATCATATATATATATATGAGTACCGTTAACCTCCTGGTCGGATTGATAAATTCTTTTACCAAAAGATCTAAATGTATTATTTGAAATACTATCTTTTCCATATTTATTATTTTCTTGAATTCCTAAATATATATATCGAATGTTATATTTATATATCAATTGCTTAACACGATCTATATTATTAGATAAATATATATTTTCAACATCTTTTTCTCTATTAGATATTTCTTCTAATTGAAATGGCCTCCATTGCCGTTGATGCCCTACCCACCCAATTACAGTTGGATATCCAGTAAAAGCTGAGATTTTAGAATAGTTTGAATAACTATCTCCTGAAGCCTCTAAAATTATAGATCCTTGTGGCAGGTTTTTCTTGATCCATTCAATTGAGTCAAATGTCATCTTATTTTCAACGGAGTAATTCTTATGAACATTAATATTGAAAGTCCTATCCCAATTATTAATTTGTAAATTAATAAAACCAAATGAATAATATAAATAAGTAAGTATTATGATCATAAGTGAAATATAAAAATAAAGTTTAAATTTAGTGATATAGGTATATATAAAATATGTTAGCAAAGGTGCAAATATACTAAGTAATATCCACGATTGGTAACTAAATTTAAATACAGTATTCATCCTATTGCCAAACTGATCTTTTATAAAAAAGTATTCAGGAATAATAATTAATAGTATTCCAATAACTAAAATTGTGAGAATAAAATAAAAAGTATTTACTGAATTGTTAGTTATATATTTTTGGGTTGCAATTATTGGTATTTCGTTTTTAGAAATTATTAAATACGTAAGCAATATAGATATGATTGAAAATAATAATAATGACAAATTTCTATTAATTAAGACTAAGAGTAGATTTTCATTGAATGTTTCTTTTAAAAATATAGCAATTGACCAAATTATAACAATCAAGATTATAGGAAGTATACTGAGTATCTTATTTGGTACATAAGTATTCAAAAAATATTTATTTTGTCTTAAATAGATACAACCTAAAAAAACTAATATTATGGTTGTGAATAGTCCCCAAACAGTAAATAAATGAATGAATTGAGAAGATATTGCACCTACTACGTTAATTTCATTGACTGGGGCTTTATAGGTAATGAAGAAAGGTATGAACAAAATAAAACCAAGAATTATTATATAGAAGTTAATTCTAATTTTTGTAAAAAGCATGGGTGTTAGATAATTACGTATAGGAATTATAGATGTTCCAAAAAGTAGAAGTAGAATTGAAGGCGTATTCCAAGTATTCATAATAATCAAAGATCCAATTGTTAATGAAAGAAATAATAGAAATATATTATTACTAATTACTTTTTTTCCTAAAATCATACTTGTATCATCATTAAGTAGAATAAAATTAAATAAGAATGTAATAAACATTAGATAGAATGGAAGAGATATTAAATGTGGATGTAAATCTGCTAAAGCTAATGTAAAGAATGGGAATTCGGTAATCGTATAATCAAGAGAAGAATTAGTTACACTGTCGAATGTATTGATTACGCGTGTAGCTCTCCACCACCAATAATGATCATTCGGGAAGAATGAAAAACCATTTAGATTAAAATCTAATCCATCTATTGCTATCCATAGAAGAAATTCCTTAGGCAATATACGCATTGAATTTAGTAATTCAAAAAGAGGTTCGGTATTGGAAAAGAAATTAAAGACCATAATGCTAGAACTGCAAAGTAGTAATATTATTGTTTTAGAAAGTTGTAAACATGAACTAATATTCCAAATTAAACCAAACAATATTATTGAACTTAATGAAGCTATTAAAGGGATAGTTAAATTATAAGCAATAGAGGTATCTATCTGTAGAAAGTCAAAAAACACACCAAAGATTAAATACCCATAATAATAATAATTTAGTGTATTTCCAGAAAACCATAAATCTTCAGGTGGGTAAGATGTATAATTCATTACTGAATTCAGTATAGTAAAATCCATAATTTGTTCAGTATGGTAAATACTTGGATCAAAATTTCTTATTAATATCCAAATAGCAAAAATGATAATAAAACATAGATCAAAAGCAATAATTATTGGATATTGTTTTTTTATGTAATTGAAGAAGGATTTATAGTTGTAATATAAAGTAATAAATGAAACTACCCCAATAGCAGTCAGAACTATAGATGAAGTTATTATTAGATGAAGATTTGAATTGAATGAACCAAGTAACCAGATAACATATACCCACAAAACAAGAGAAAATAATTTAGTAAATGAATATCCTCTATCTGGAAGTTTCCAAAATACTTTGAAAATTATTGGGAAAATTAAAACTCCAAGGAACTCAATAAATAATAATGAATAAATAATCTCTAACATTAGTCTGATCACTCATTTTCATAATCGTAAGAAAAAAAAGCATTAAGAAAATGTTCTTTGTTAAAACTTTGCAAATCTTCGATTTTTTCACCCGTACCAACATATAAAATTGGAAGATTTAATTCTTGATAAATTCTTAGAATAATACCACCTTTAGCACTAGTATCTAGTTTGGTTAAAATAACACCATTACATTGTACTGATTCTGTAAATTGTTTTGCTTGTTCAATCCCATTCTGCCCGACAGTTGCGTCTAGAACAAGTAGGCTTAAATGAGGAGCATCCTCTATAAACCGTTTTGTTATATTTGATATCTTTTCTAGTTCTCCCATCAAATTAGTATCTCCATGCAAACGTCCAGCTGTATCTAATATAACAATGTCGTATTTATTAGAAATAGCACTATTCACAGTATCGAAAGCAACAGAGGCTGCATCGTTAGTAGTTTTATTAGAAACAACACGAATATTTAGTATTTCCCCCCAGGATTCGATTTGTTCAACTGCTCCAGCTCTAAATGAATCACACGCACCAATAATTACTTTGTAATCTAAATTGCTGAACATAGATGCCAATTTGGCAACACTTGTTGTTTTACCTACACCATTCACTCCGCTCACAAGAATAATAAAAGGATTTGAATTTTGTATAGTTTCTAAAAATGATTTTTCATCTGGTTCTTGTTTCTTATTTAATAAATCAAATAAGAAAGACTTACTTTCAGTAATTAGATCTATATCAGCATTGGATGTTTGTATTGATTTCAAATGTGCTAAAACAATTTCGGTAGTATATATCCCAACATCAGATGTTAATAATATCTCTTCGATTAGATCAATTTTCTCAGTGTGGTCAATAGATTTTGTAAATATGGATTTTACTCGATCAAAAAAACTACTTTTTGTGTTTGTTAATGCATTGTAGTAGGGATTAAAATCATTTGTGTTTTTCAAATTACTTTACTCTTTTTCTAAGTACTCTAAAGCTGACTTAGCAGCTTCTTGTTCAGCTTGCTTTTTAGAACCGCCTGTACCATAAGAAATAATTTTATTATTGATTACTAAAGACATGGTGAAAATAGGATTATGTTCATTACCTTCTTTTTTGACTAATTCATAGATAGGAATGACAGATTCAAAAGATAAATAATGTTCTTGAATTAGAGTTTTGGGATCTTTCAGATTTTCAACATTGATTAAATCAATTCTATCCTTAAAAATGGTGTGTATTACCTTTTGAACTATATGGTATCCATGATCTAGAAAAATAGCACCAAGTAAAGACTCAAAAGCATCAGCTATATTTGATTCTTTTTCCCTCCCTCCTGATTTATTTTCTCCGTTTCCAAGTATAAGGTAATCTCCCAATCCTAAATATTTACCAATAATTGAAAGAGTTTGATCCCTGACAAGTTCAGAGCGAACATCGGTTAATAAACCTTCTGTGTAATCTGGAAATTTAGTATATAAATAATCTGCTAGTATTAAACCCAGAATAGCATCACCTAAAAACTCTAATCTCTGATTCGTATTTGTAGTGAAAGAAAAATTCTCATTTAAATATGAAGGATGTCGAAATGCCAATTTATATAATTCAAGATTTTTAAAATCTATTCCGAGCACTTTTTGAAGTTTTATAAAATTTTGATCCATATTCATAGATTATCAATAAATATAATATCTTGTTATACCTACAGCCGAGAGTATACTTTAGTTAAATATAAATAGTCTATAATTGTGTAATAATAATACCAAAAGAGTATTTCTATGAATGAAAAAGTGTTTCTAGAACAATTTAAAAATAAATTTAGTTCAATTGAACAAAAGTTATTAGATATGGCTGAATTAGCTGCACTAAATAGCTCAGTCAAACTCTACCTAGTTGGGGGTCCTGTTAGAGACTTGCTATTAGGAAAACTTAACCATGATCTCGATTTTCTAATAGAAGGTGAAATAGACCTTTTTATCCAGGAATTTAACAAGATTACAAATTCAGAACCAATTAATTCTTCACAATTCAAAACATTTAAATATAATCTTTATGAAAACGAAATAGATATAGCATTAGCAAGAACTGAAATATATCCACATCCTGGTAGTTTGCCGAAGATTACCCCCAGTACTATCCATGAAGATCTATACAGAAGGGATTTCACTATAAATGCCTTAGCTATAAAATTGTTCCCAAAACCATACAAAATAATCGATCCTCTTAATGGGTTTGACGAACTTAAGAACAAAAGTATAAAAATTATTCATGATAAAAGTTTCCAAGATGATCCTACAAGAATATTTCGAACCCTTCGGTATACTTCTAGACTAGATTTCGCTATTGATAAAGCTACACATAAAGCAATAAAACGAGACATGCAACATATCAAAGATATAAGTGGTCAACGTATAAAAAATGAACTATTTAAATTCCTATCAGAACCTAACATCTATAAATCACTATCTTATTTAAGTGTATATAACGTACTAAAAGTTATTAATATAAACTTTCCTTCAAATATTACTTTTGTTCAATATCTAAAAAAATTTAAGCATATCAATTATTTAATGATTGATAAGGAAATTATTTTGTTGGGCATATTGTGCTTCAATATGGATAAGTCTAAACTTGAGGATTTTATTTCGGAATTTTCAATACCTAGGAAAATGTGCAATGTTCTTTTTGATTTAATTAAAGTAAAGAAAAAGATATATTATTCAACGCGTTTAAAAAAGGCATCATCCATTACGCAGCTATTTGATAAATATCAAGTTGTGGCTTTACAAATAGCTGCAACCATAAGCAACAATCAAAACTTCAATAATATTGTTGATAAATATATAGGACACTGGTCTAAAGTTAAACTAGATTATGATGGTGATCAAATAAGTCAGTTACTCTCTATTGATAAAAGAAAATTATCTGGAATTATATCTAAGGTACGGAATGCGAAAATTGATGGTATTGTTCACGGGAAATCCAATGAAAAAGAATTTATATTAAAACTTAATAAGCAACTATTTAAATGAATTATTTAAAATATCTGGACTTAATGAAGATATCGCAAAATATCTGTCACTACCTTCAATAATAATTCCAATAAGGTTTCCACATTTATCAATGACAGGGCTACCTTCAAATTCAATATCCACTGTACCTGAATATATATGAACTAAGTTTCCATTATCTAAAGTAATAGAGTTGGAGTATCTTCCTGAATAAGTTTCGAATTTTCCATTAACAATTGTTGCGGTATAGCCTATTTGGCCAATCGCAGGTTTATTATTAGTTAGGGAAAGTCCTGATATGTGTGCTGGTGTTGAAAATTGAAAAAACCCCATGTTTTTATTTGAGATGTAGTCACCAAATAATGGATATATTGAATCAAGATTATCTATAGATAAATCATAAAGATTATTCTGCATTTTATTTCGATCAAGTCGTCTACTACTCGTTATAATCAAGTCCCCAAATTTATTATCATTAATTAATACGCCTGATAAATATTGTGATTCATCATTAACAATTGCTAAAGACCTTTGAATAAAAGATGAAGAGTCATATATTTGCATACATGATTCTTTTTTATCAGACAATTGATTAAAACCAATAAAGGAGAACCCCGATATTAGAAATGGAATAAGAGACATAGAAAGACTAAAGAAAAATTGGAATAAATGTTTATTATTTTTCATTGTTTAGTTCTTTTTGATACTGAAATAAATACTGTTGAGCATAGCCTGCATTTTCTTTCCAATTATGCCGTGCCCACTCACTTGCATAATTGTAGTTATTTTTCATATCTAAACAATAACCATCACGTAAGGCTCTTGCAACCCAACGATCAATGGGAAATGATTCAGTTTTATTTAAAGAATAGAGTAAAACACAGTCTGCAATCTTCGAACCTACCCCATAAAGAGACTCCAGACGAGATCTTGATTCTAGATAATTAAAAGTTTTTAGTACTTCGAGATTGAATAATTCATTTGTTACCTTCGTGGCTAAATCTATTATATATTTAGATCGAAACCCAAGACCAAATTCACGGAGTAATTCAATTGAGGTTACAGCAACAACTTCAGGTTTAGGAAATGTATAAAAGGTATAATCGTTAAAGATGATCTTTTCACCAAGATGTTCTGAAATCTTTTTAATATTTTGTGATATTTTATTAAAATTTGCTACAGAGGAACATATGAATGAGACAATACAAACCCATGGATCTTGTTTTAGTATTCTTAGTCCCCTATTTTTTAGTATAGCGTTATACATGTAAGAATCATTGTAAGAAGTTAATTGTTTTTCGATGTTTTTAACCGAAGTAGTTAAATCAAAGAAATCAATAATCTTTTGTTTAGATATAGATTCATGTACTGAGGTTATTACATGAAGAAAGTTATCTTTGTACGATATTAAGAACGGAATACCATCAATTAAACCTCGATAACCATCGCAATACTTCACCCATGAAAATATTTGTCCACCATCAAATATTTTTTTCATATCTATCGTATCTTCCGAATATATTTGAAATGAATAAGTATTAATTATGTACCTCTAGATCCATTCATTAATGAGACTAAATACTTCGGAAGTGTCTAGTCTTTTAATAGAACATTCGGGAATTGAGTTAATAAAGTAGTTTCCGTATTGTTGATTTACAATACGACTATCTAGTACAAATACAGAACCTTTCCCTTTTTCGTTACGTATCAGTCTACCAAATCCTTGCCTAAACCTAATAATGGCTTGAGGGAGCGCAAGTTCTCTAAAAGGATTTTTTAGTTTTTCAGCTTTTGCTGTATTTATGGGATCTCCTGGTGGACGAAACGGCAATCTGGTAATAATCACTGATTTCAATCTTGACTCGGGTATATCAATCCCCTCCCAAAGTGTATTTGTTCCCATAATGATAAAGTTTTCATGATTATCAATAGAAGATAGAATCTGATTGAGGTTACCATCTATACCTTGGGCTCTTATAATATATCCTTCTTTTTCTAATGAGTTTTTTAAGCTAGTTCTCGATATTCTAAGTGAATAATATGAGGTATGTAATATTAATATACCTCCTTTAGTAGAAGAGCAAATATCAATTAGGGTTGAATCTAGTTTTTGTTGATATAACTGATCTCTAGGATCTGGTATATCTCGGACTAAGCCTAGCAAAACCATACTTTTATAATCAAAAGGAGACTTGATTATTGATGAATTTTGATTCTGAATTCCATATTGGGTTGAAGCAAAATCCAAAGATTCATTTACACTCAAAGTAGCACTAGTTAACAAGGTTCCGATTTCATTAACATATAAATAGTTCTCAAGAATTTCTGCTGTATTTAGTGGGGCTAAATTTAATACTAGTTCTTCATTAGCATGATTTCGGTTTCGTTTCTGAATCCAATAAACAGAGTTACTATTTCTATTAATTAATAGTTCTTGAATAGATTCATATAAAATATCTAAACCTAAAATAAAATCAGAAAATTCATCTGTTTGTAATGATGTAATTGACTCATTGAGATTTAGAATCTTCTTAAAAGATTGCAAAGATTCTGTCCATATAGGTAGTATCGATTGGAAAAATTTTGAATGACCAATGGATTCGTTAATAATAAGATATTGTTCATAATCTTTTGACACTTCTTTATCAAATAGTTCGTCAATTTTAATAAAGAATTCTGAAATGTTAAACGTATGGGATTCTAAGAGTTCTTTTAATTCTTCTCCATTATCAATTTGCGCTATTCGATTTCTTAAATAAACAGAATTTTGAAAATATTTTAACTGATCAAGTATTCGATTTCTATATGCTTCAAACCCAAATTGATTAATTATTTCTTGTTCAAGGTTATGAGCTTCATCGATTATTAAATATTGATATTCAGGTAAAATATTATTTCCTGATCTTAAATCTGCTAATAATAATGAATGATTTACAATCAATAATGTACAAATATTTGCAATCTTCTTTGCGTGATCGTAAAAACAAACAATTCCACGTGTATTACAGTTATGTTTGATGCCAACAGAAATTTTATCCCAATTTGCAGTTTGCCATCCTGGAATATAAATTTCATTTTTATCTCCAGTTGATGTTTTTTGAAGCCAAACTCCGACTTTTGAATAAAGTCGATACTGATCGATGGTTAACGTTGAAGAAGTTAGTATATCAATATATTTCGAAATACATACATAATTGTTTTTCCCTTTTTGCGGATGTGCGAAATTTATATTTGGAAGTTGATCAACTTCTGAGCTTAATGCATATAATAAAGCAGGAATTTCTTTATTAATTAATTGGTCTTGTAGACTAATTGTGTTGGTGGAAATTGTTACTTTATGTTCATTAATTACTGCATGCCATAATGCAGGGATTAGATATGCTAAAGTTTTGCCAGTGCCTGTGCCTGCTTCTATTAATATCTCATTCGAAGAATCAAATGTTTGTGCTGTTTTAAATGACATTTCAAGTTGTGATTGTCGTTGATGATAATCTGGAATAGTAGTAGAAATGGGTCCATTTTCTGAAAACATGTATGTTATAAATTCGAAACAAGTAAATTTTGACAAAAATTCATGTAATTCTGAATTATCGAATTGCTCGTAACTTAAGTTTGAAAACTTATCTAATTTTGAAATGTATGCTTGTATATCGAAATTATCAATTTTGGAGTTTGATAAAAGTAATTCCCAAATCGAGTTTGATTGCTTAACAATTTTAGATGCTAAAAATGCATACAACGATATATCATTTGGGTTCGCATCTTCTATATAAGGTATAAGGGATTGAAAAACCTGAAAGGATAAATTTGCATCGCCTTCTGCTCTATGCAATTCATCAAATTCCACATGGAGATGATCTGCTAACGAACTTAATGATAAATTAATATCAGATTCAATGACATTATAAGCTATATCATAAGTATCAATGAAATCATTGTTGATAGCTATATTTTCTCTATTTAGTATGGATAAATCAAATTTTAAATTATGACCTACTACTGGATAACTATCTATAAATTCATTTAGTTCGTTTTGTATTTGCGAAATAGTTGGTGAAAATAAAACATCATTATCACTTATACCTGTAAGTGCAGTAATTTCATCAGTTATTTTTCTTAATGGATTCACAAATGTCACATATTTATCTACATATTTACCATTAAGAAATTTTATTGCCGCAACTTCAATTATATTATCAGATTCAGTATTTAACCCTGTTGTTTCTATATCAACAGCGATAATATAATTATCGTTTATATGATTTAAAGCCTTTTTTATACCTGTCTGATCCATAGGAAATTTAAATAAGTAATCTTTGTATTTTAGATAATAATTTTCAATGCTTGTTATTCGATAAAATTCTTACTATATTATATCTCAAACTAAAGGAGAAACAATGAC
>JBJKVQ010000003.1:0-13178 GCA_045562575.1 Dehalococcoidia bacterium | reverse complement strand
GGATCTTCGCCTTGCAAAGTTTTTGTTCCTTTACCTTGATACTCTTCCCATTTCTCTTTATATTTTTCAGCTTCTTTATGAATACTATCTAATGAACCAACAACCATGGTATTCATTCCTTCCATTGCTGCAGTTTCTGCATTACGCATATACCACAATGGAGGATACGGTTTTTGTAATGAATGCATTCGCATCGGTAATTCATCAAAATCATAAAAATCACCCTGGAAATTAAGATATTCATTTGTTAATCCGCGTCTCATAATTTCTAACGTTTCAACATATCTTTGATAATTACTTTCAGAATCAGCTTCCTGTCCCCAGAAAAAAGCTTCCATAACACCACCACGTCCGACACCAATTTCCATTCTGCCTTTTGAAAGTGTATCTAACATGCTAATTTCTTCTATTAGTCTTAGCGGATGATGAAGCGGTAATACATACACACAAGGTGCAAGCTTTATGTTACTAGTAACCTGAGAAGCTGCAGATAAAAACACGTTTTGAGATGGGGCTAAACTATGTACTGCAGGAGTATGATGTTCTGCCAGATGATAACAATAAAATCCAGCTTTATCCAATTTTTGTATTTGATCTAGTCTTGATTGATACACATTTTGTAAAGGCGCGTCTTTAACTGGTTCTATATGATCAAAAACACCGAATTGCAATCCCATGAAAACTCCTTATAAAACTTTAAATAGTAGTTGATGCTGACGTAAAACATTTTCAGCAAAATCATTTTCTACATCTCTCAAAACTGAATGGGTATGATTTGCATCATTTTGACGATTATCATATTCAATAAATAAATTACCACAATGAATTCTATAATAGTGTTGCTGGCCTAATATAGTACCTCCAGCCCATACAAAATACATTTCATCTAACCCATTGGATTGTATATTATCTATTTTTTCTTTATATAGATCTTGGGGGAAAACAGAATGATACTCATCAAGTAATGATAATAATATTTCTTTCTGTACTCCTGTCATTTCTTTTCCAGATAAACCCTCTTCCTGCATAAGTACAGCTTTTGTCGAGTTGTACGTCAAAATATCAAATGGTGGTTCATCTGCAATTTTTGCAATAGCTTGTTGGTTACTGTCTAGGCTATTAAATAATTCTAAACCAAGATCTTCTCTCTTTTTAAGAATTCTTAAACCTTTTGAATCCCCTTCTTTAACTTCTGCAGGATTAGCTCCTAGGAAAAATGGAGTCGTAGATATTACTGTGTCTCCCCATATGCTGAAATGGAATGAAATGTGATGGCCTTCCACTCGCCATCCCCATGGTTCTTCATTACTGAGTGGATTCCCAAAAATTGAAAAATAATACAATTCAGAATCTCTAACGAAAGAAATAATTCCTTTCGATTTTTCAATAGGCCCTAGAATTGCTTCATGATCAATTATTTGTTGCATGTATTCATATGCTATCGGGGAAAGTGATGCTTCTGCCAAATTCATGGCTGCTTTTCGTTGGTCTTTATCCATATCTCTTAAAGCTAAACCATGCCTATTCATCGGTGGATAGTACCAAAATTGTCTTTCACCATCCATATACTCAAAAGTAGACTTATTTTTTTGCTCTGAAGACAACGTATTTAAATAAGCTACTACTGCCTCTCTCATGGCTTTCGTACTATTAATATGTTTATGTTCATCCACCATTTGTTTATATGTATTTGCCATACTACCCTCCCTACTCTTAACAAGTATCCATTATAGTATACAAAAAATTTATACTTTAAAAATTCAATAAACCATATCTGTAAACTTTTTTTCTATTAAACTGATAATTACACGAATTAACGTATTAACTCTTAAAACTTTATTAGCTAGAATAATAAGGTTGTAATATACAAGTTATGAGCCTCTATGAATAAAAATAATTCGAATGATTTAAAACCCTGGGCTGTTTTTAAACACCGTGACTACACATTTCTCTGGTCTGGTTTAGCATTCCAATCTATAACTATGGTTTTACGCCTTCTGATTAGTGGTCAGTGGATATATGATCAAACCGGTTCAATTGCAAAGGTTGGAGCGCTTGGTGCTATACAGTTAATTCAACTTCCATTAGCTCTTTATGGTGGTACTCTTGCTGACAGAGTTAATAGAAAAAAACTTATGATAATGACACAAAGTGTCGTGTTTATTTCTCTTGCTATTTTAGCGTATCTAGCTTTTACGGAAAAATTAGAAGTATGGCATATATGGGCAGTTACCTTTGCTTGTACTATAGTTCAAATGCTAGGAAATGCTGCTAGACCTGCAATGCTACCAAGAGTGATTCCTAGAGAATTATTACCTCACGGAGTCACTGTCCAAGTTTCAACAAGACAAATTGCTATGGTTATTGCTCCCCTATTATTTGGAATAGTTTACGAAACATACGGTGCTTCTGGTGCTTTTTTTATTGCATCAGCAACTGCCTTTTGTAGCATTTTATCCCCTGCATTAATCAAAGCTTCTGGCGAACCTAATGTGGAAGAAAACCGTAAAGGAACTATTTCCTCTCTTGTTGAGGGATTAGGATTTGTAAAACGACATAGATTACTACCTGGTTTGTATCTTTTGGATATAGGAGTTGTGATCTTTTCATTTTACAGAGAATTATTTCCAGTATTTGCCGATAAACTATATGGAATGGGTGCTCAGGGAACTGCCATGCTTGCATCTGCGGATTCAATAGGAGGAATAATAGGCACCTTGATAGTGTTTTATATGAATAAATGGCCTCGAAAAGGATTTATTGTCCTTGTTGGAACTGCAATGTATGCAATTCTTCTCATCTTATTTGGAATCAATCCTATATTTATAGTTGGTTTAATTATTATTGCTTTACTAGGATTATTAGACTCCATCAGTATGGTTATGAGACAAACGCTTGTTCAACTGACTACTCCAGATCAACTATTAGGACGAGCTAGTAGTGTTCATTCTTTTGCCGCTATGGGGGCAAACCATTTGGGTACAGTACAAGTCACTGTAGTATCTTCAATAATCGGGGCAAGTTATACTATGATCATGGGTGGGTTTATATCTATTTTTGTAGTTGCTGGTATATGGTATTTTATTCCCAATATTTCAAATTACAAATATGATCCTGAAAATCCATTAGAAAAATAAGTAGTATAAGTTAGGAAACGAAATGATTTCTCTGGGAACTCCTTATAAAAATGCAGCAACAAAACTAATGTTATTAGGATCAGGAGAACTTGGAAAAGAAGTTGCAATAGAAGCACAAAGGTTTGGATTAGAAGTTATTGCTGTTGATCGGTATGCACATGCTCCTGCAATGCAAATAGCTCAAAGAAGCCACGTCGTTACAATGACAGACCCCATAGCACTCGAATCAATAATTCGAAAAGAAAATCCAAATTTTATCGTTCCAGAAGTTGAAGCGATTGCTACTGAAGTTTTACTTAAACTTGAAATGGAAGGATATAATATTATCCCCACTGCGAAATCCACTTTCCTCACTATGAATCGTGAAGGTATTAGAGAACTTGCATCGAAAGAATTAGGGATACCTACAAGCAGATATTTCTTTGCATCATCTCCAGAAGAACTTACAAAAGCTGCAAATCATTTAGGATTTCCTTGTGTAATTAAACCTATAATGAGCTCTTCGGGTAAGGGTCAAAAAGTTATACAGTCGTTAGAAGAAATCGATGAAGCTTGGAATTATGCTATAACCAATGCTCGAGGTGATGCTCAAAAGATCATCGTAGAAGAATTCATAGATTTTGATTATGAAATAACCCTTTTAACTATACGACATAGCAAAGGTACAACTTTTTGTCCTCCTATCGGCCATATACAAATAGATGGTGATTATCGTGAATCTTGGCAACCTCATCCCATGTCTGAAAAAGCACTGAATCAAGCAGAATTAATAGCCAAACAAGTCACTGAAGCACTTGGAGGAAAAGGTATATTTGGAGTTGAGTTTTTTATTAAAAATGAATCGGTAATTTTTAGTGAAATTTCGCCCAGACCACATGATACAGGATTAGTTACTCTTATATCACAAGATCTCTCAGAATTCGCGTTACATGTTAGGGCAATTTTGGGATTCCCCATTAACAAAATACACCAAATTGGCCCCTCTGCTTCTTGCGCAATTGTAGCAGAAGGAACATCAGACAATATTCAATATGTAGGAATAGAAGATGCATTGTCCTTACCAGATACAGGATTAAGAATATTCGGAAAGCCAAATATTGATGGCCATAGGAGGCTTGGGGTTGCGTTAGCAATTGGAAAAAGTATTGAAGAAGCAAGAGAAAAGGCAAGATTGGTTGCATCACAAATAAATATAATTTTATAAACTTTGTCATATTAAATTCAGTAGTGTAAAATCCTTGCATCTGAATGAGGTACAAATATGAGCAGTAATAATAAAAAAACAAATAAAACTAATGCAAATCAAATCTTATCAGCCTCCCCATATCACAGCCTAAAAAGACTTTCTATGGTGACTGAAAATTATCTACTTTCTATTTTCTATCTTCAGGAAAATAGAGAAGGGAAAATTTCATTGACTGAACTTGCAGAGTATTTAAAAAATGCACCAGTATCCGAAAACCTTGGATCTTCATTGCCCTCAGTAAGTGCCATGATTAGACGTCTAATTAAAGAAGGTTTACTCACATCTAATACAAAAAATTTAGAATTATCTACGTCCGGAAGAAGAGCTGCAGAATTTATTGTACGAAGACATAGATTAGCTGAAAGACTCGTTGTTGATATTCTAGGTTTAGAATTGGAGCATGCCTACGAAGAAGCTCATCTGCTAGAACATGCGATATCATCTAATGTTGAAAAAAAATTAATTGAGCTACTTGATCATCCTACGACTGGAGCATTTGGCCAAAAAATACCTGGTAGTAATCACCATGATGTCACTAATGCACTACCAATGATTGAAGCTGAAATGGGTAATGAATACATTATTTTATCCATCCCCCCCGAAGATCAAGAACTCCTGACATACCTTGTCCATAATAATTTAGTGCCTGGTGCAAATTTAAAAGTACTAGAACTATCTAAAACTCGTGGAGTTATTTTGATTCAGTGTGAAAATCAAGATATAACTTTTAGCAATATGGTTGCCAGCAAAATTATTGTTGTACCAAAATAACGCAATACTTCTTTTATTAGTGTTGACATATCCAATTATTAGTATATACTAATTTTCAGCTTAGTTGATAATTATGTACGTACTAATATTCATCAAACGCTCCGACTAAATAATTACTGATATAAAAGGAGTTAAGATTTGGAAATTTTTAAAAGTCTCTTTCGACTAGCTCTTGTGGCAGGGTTAATTGCAGTTGTTGCATGTAGCACCGAACCAGAAGAAGTTATTGTAGAAAAAGAAGTTATTAAAGAAGTTGAAGTCGTAAAAGAAGTTGCTAAAGATCCAGGCAATCTTGTAATTTATTCAGGAAGAAAAGAATCTTTAGTTGGACCAATAATTGAACAATTTCAAGATTCCACAGGCATTAAAGTAGAAGTAAAATACGGTTCATCCGCACCAATGGCAGCATTATTAATGGAAGAAGGGGATAAAACTCCTGCAGACATATTTTATGCTCAAGATCCTGGTGCTATAGGTTCTGTAGAAAATATGCTTCAGCCATTACACGATCATATCTTGATGAAGGAAGTAACTGATGACGATGGTAAAAAATCCATGGTCGATGTTGTTCCAACTTGGGCAAAATCACCACAAGGTCTTTGGACTGGTATCACTGGTCGAGCAAGAGTAGTTGTATACAATACAGAAACTGTTAGTGAATCAGATTTACCAGCTACAATGCAAGGATTCTGTGACTCTAAATGGAACGGAAGAATTGGTTGGGCTCCAAGTAACTCTTCATTCCAAACTATGATTACAGCTATGAGAGCCGAATGGGGCGATGCTGAAACTAAGAAATGGATAGAATGTATCCGAGATAATGATGCAAAAGTATATCCCAAAAATACACCCCAGGTTGAAGCTGCTGACAAAGGTGAAATTGATGTAGGATTTGTAAATCATTACTATCTATATAAATTTACTTTAGATAAAGCTGCAGGTGATGCATTCAAAGCTAGAAACTACCACCCTACTGGTGGGGGACCAGGTTCAATGGTCATGGTTTCAGCTGCAGGAATTCTAAAGTCAGCTGAAAATACCGAAAATGCAGAAAAGTTCATTGAGTTTATGACTTCTACAGTTGCTCAAAGCTACTTTGCAAATTCAACTAGAGAATATCCTTTGGTTAGTGGAGTTAAGAAACATCCAATGATCACACCTTTTGACGATATTAACAAACCAGCAATATCCCTTGCTTCATTAAGTGACATTGCAGGTAGTGCACAAATGCTAAAAGACGCAGGAGTACTCGAATAATTATCTTAAGGAAAATTAAAAAAATTAGAGGCATGGATTTAATTCATGCCTCTGAGAAAAATATAATAAGGAGCAATGTTGAACCTGTTGAGAAAATATTTGTCCGTTCAAGCAAAATAGATAAACAAAAGTGATTAACTTTCACATGATTCCCGACACACATTATAACTAGAAAACACCAATTCAATATATGTTTAAATCATCTCAATCAATATTGCAAATTATTTCAGCGATGGTACTGCTATTAGTAGCAGTACCATTAGCTTATGTTGCCATAAATCTAGTTTCATCTCCTAATAAATTCATGGAGTATTTAGTTGAAACTAAAACCCTACGACTTGCATGGAATACAATATTATTAGCTGTTACGGTAACTGTAGCTTCTATATGTATTTCAGTTCCATTAGCAATCCTAACAATTCGATCAAACTTACCTATGAAAAAATTATTTAGAGTCCTTTTATGTCTTCCTTTAGTGTTTCCTAGTTATATATATGGATTTTTATTTATTATCCTTTTTGGCCCAAAAGGGGTTTTATACGACATCTTGCAAGTAATTGGTGTTGAGAGAATACCTGACTTATATGGATATTGGGGTGCTTTTTTATGTTTAACTTTATTAAGCTACCCGTATATATTTATTAGTGTTACATCCTCATTAACAAAATTAGATTATAGTTATGAAGAGGCCTCATATAGCTTAGGTAAATCTTTTTGGGACACATATATACGAGTTATAATTCCAATACTAAAACCCTCAATTATCGTAGGTGCTATATTAGTAACTCTATATGTGGTAAGTGACTTTGGCGCAGTATCTCTACTGCAATATAAATCTTTTAGTTACGTCATTTACAATCAATATCAAACTATAGAAAGAGCTGCAGCTGCAAGTACTTCAAGTATATTAATATTAATTGGGCTATTAACGATTTGGTTTTACAAACCTGATTCAGCAAACACAAATTTATATAGATCAACCGCTTCAGTTTCTAAAAGTACAAAACTAATTGATCTCGGTAGATTTAAATGGATTATTGTACTTTTGATTAGCACTCTGGTATTTGTAAGTGTAATATTCCCAATAGCAGTATTAATTAATTGGGGTTACAGTTTCACTATAAATTATGACGACTTTTTCAAAATCCAGGTAATATTAAATTCTATATACGCATCTTTTGTTGGAACTTTAGTCACAGTATTACTTGCAATACCTATAGCATTTTTAATAGCAAAACATAAAAACACCTTTAGTAAAATGATTGAAAAAATATCATACATTGGGTTTGTTTTACCCGGTATTGTTGTAGCATTAGCTGTTGTTTATTTTGGGATTAATTTTGCTATGCCTATATATCAGACAATAATGTTATTGGCGATAGGATATATTATCCTCTTCATACCAGTTGCGATTGGAATTATTAAACCTGTTATCTCGCAAATGAATCCTAAACTAGAAGAATCTGCAAAAAGTTTAGGTGCATCAAATTTCAAAATATGGCAAAAAATCAATTTACCTTCTATGACTCCGGGAATAACAGGTGCTTTTATTTTGGTTTTTATTCTTATTATGAAAGAATTACCTGCTACACTCATTCTGTCGCCACTTAACTTCAATACTTTAGCTACATCTATTTGGACACATGCAACGGAAGCTGGATTTGGTATGGCTGCTGTATATTCTGGTATACTACTGTTATTTACTGGATTACCTATGTTTATAATGTTTAATAAAGGTATCCAAGAATAACCAATTAAAAGAAGATATGCTAAACCAAATAAAAAATGAAAATTTCCCAGTAATTCGGTGTATTGGAATAGGCAAAACATATTCGAAAATAACTGAAGCTGTCAAAAATGTCACGCTCACAGTGAATCATGGTGAAATTTTAGTTCTCTTAGGTCCCAGCGGTTGTGGAAAAACAACGTTATTGCGATTAATTGCTGGTTTCGAAGAACCCACAAATGGCACCTTATCTGTTGGGGGGCAATTAGTTTCAATGCCTGGTAAATTTGTAAAACCAGAAAACAGGAAAGTTGGCATGGTCTTTCAAGATTACGCGTTATTCCCGCATTTGAATGTTGAAAAAAATATTGAGTTTGGATTAGACAAATCAAACAAATCCACTGAACGAGTCGAAAAAATAATAACTTTAGTTGGTCTTGGTAATTTACTAAAAAGAATGCCTAATGAACTTTCTGGAGGAGAACAACAAAGAACAGCTCTTGCCCGAGCATTAGTACCCAACCCTACCGTTATGCTATTTGATGAGCCTTTATCCAACCTGGATGCTGCTTTAAGAATTAAGATAAGAGAAGAAATTAAAGAGATCGTAAAGCAAGCGGAAGCTACTACTATTTTTGTTACACACGATAAAGAAGAAGCTATGTTTCTTGGTGATAGAATTGCAATCATGAATAATGGCAAAATCGAACAAATCGATACGCCTGAATATATATATAACCAACCTTTAACTAAATTTGTAGCAGAATTTATGGACCCTGCATCGTTTATAGATGTAAAGATTACTGATCCTTACACATTAACTACTGAAATCGGAGAAATAAAAACCAAAGAAGCATTAGTTACTGATAAACAAAATTTACAAATACTAATCCGGGGAAATAATGTTGAGTTAACACATGTAAAAGGATCTTGTATCATAGAATCTATAGAATTCAAAGGTTCCCATTATTCTTATACAATAAAACTACCCTCAGGAAAAATTATAGAATATATTTCTCAGGATAATAATCTAAAAGTTTCTGACAACGTCACTCTCAGTATCAAAAAAGGCATTACAATTCATATCTATCAAGATGAAAAATATATGATGTCGACAAAGATTAAACATGAATAACTTAAAATACTTAATAAGATATGTTAATATATTCACGTAAATTTAGATTCCATTCGGTACATGAGGAATATAAATGAAATTTACTGACACAAGTAAAGAATCACAAAACACGAAAAAAATCTTGTTTGCAACAGATGCATGGTACCCACAAACAAATGGGGAAGTTACAACCTTAGCTGAATTAGCTAAACAACTTAAAAAGCTTGGCCATGAAATATTAATGGTTACCCCTCAAGATTTTATAAGAATTCCTTGCCCTACCTATTCAGAAATTTCACTTGCCCTCACTGCGTGGTTTAAATTCAAAAAGATAGTTAAAAAATTCAATCCGGACTATATATATATTGCAACTGAAGGTCCAATTGGACATGCTGCACGAAAGTATTGTAAAAACAACAATGTTCCATTCGTAAGTAACTATGGAACCAAACTTCCTGAATATATTAGTATGAGATTCGGTGTTCCTAAAACATGGATTTATGCATACTTAAAGAATTTTCATAAAGCTGCCACACATACACTAGTTGGCACACAGTCGTTGAAACAAGAACTTTCAAATAAAGGATTTACAAATCTAAAACTATGGACCAGGGGAGTAGATACAGATTTATTCAATCCAAATGTACCCAAGATATCTACCCAGTATAAAACTCCGATGTGGCTTTATGTTGGAAGAATTGCTAAAGAAAAAAACATAGAAGCATTTCTTGATCTAGATATAGAAGGTAGTAAAGTGATAGTTGGAGACGGTCCTCAGTTAAAACAATTGAAAAAAAATTATCCAGATGCGATATTTGTCGGAAAATTAAAAGGAGAAGAATTAGCCAAGTACTATGCCTCAGCAACAGCCCTAGTTTTCCCAAGCAAAACTGATACTTTTGGATTAGTAACGTTAGAGTCTTTAGCTTCTGGGACCCCTGTAATTGGCTATCCTGTCACTGGACCTAAGGACATCATTCAGGATCAAAAAGTTGGCGTACTCGATAATGACTTAAAAAAGGCAACTGATATAGTCATGGATATAGATAGAGATAAATGTCGAGAATATGCCTTAGAATACACTTGGGATAAAAGTGCAAAATCTTTTTATCAAATGTTAGTTTAATACTATGAATATAATTGATTTGCACATAAGGAATATGCAAGATTCTGACTCTAAGGATGTATTAGATATATATCAACAAGGAATTGATTCAGACAACGCTTCTTTTTTAGAAAAAGCCCCCACCTGGAAACATTTTGATAATTCTCACATTAAAGAACCACGTTTAATTGCAACGGATCAAAACAAAGTAGTTGGATGGGCAGCATTATCTACAATAGAAACCACTGGCCAATTTGGAGGAGTATGTGAGGTAAGTGTATATATTGCTGAAAATTATAGAAATAAAGGAGTAGGAAGCACCCTGCTAAATAATCTAATAGAAATATCTGAAAAACAAAATATATGGACTTTAGAAGCAAATATTTTTCCTGAAAATACAGCAAGTATTGAATTACATAAAAAATTTGGTTTTAGGATTATTGGAACACGAGAGAAAGTTTCTATGATGAAACGAGGAATCCTCAAAGGTAAATGGAGAGATGTAACGTTAATGGAAAGAAGAAGCTTAGTTACAGGGATTTAACTATTCTCCTCTATATATTGGTGAACGCTTTTCTTTGAATGCATCCACAGCCTCAACACTATCTTTCGTCTTACGCAACAAAGCTGTTGCTTCTACTTCTAACTTCACTATCCTATTCATATCAGGATCTTCATTATTTAACATTTTTTTAATACTCTGAACTGCTAATGGAGGATTAGACAAAATATCTTGAGCCATATTATTAGCTTCAGCCATTAGATTATCTGGGGATACAACTTTATTAACTAAACCAACTCGTAATGCCCAATCAGAATCATAAACATTTCCTGTTAATGACATCTCTGAAGCAACTCCAGGACCAACTAGTTTTGGTAATAAATAAGAAGCACCAGTATCTAAAACAATTGATCTTTTGACAAAAATACTTGAAAACCGAGCATCAGAAGAAGCAATGCGCATGTCAGAAGAAATCGCTATAGTTAAACCTGCACCTGCTGCAATCCCATTTATAGCTGCTATTACTGGTTGTGGTGTTTCTCTTATGTGAATTCCCAATTCTACCAGTGGTTTTGTCGGAACAGGCCTATCTGCTTTTCCCCATTCCGATACATCTGCACCGCTACAAAATCCTCGCCCAGATCCAGTAAGAATTATGACCCAGACACTAGTATTCTCCCCTAATTCATCCAGTGCTTGATGTAATTCGGAAGTTAAATTGGCACTTAAAGCATTCAAGACACTTGGTCGATTTAACGTAATAGTTGCAATATGTTCATCAATTTGTATTTGTAAATTGTTGTAATCCATTTTATCCTCCAAGCAATAATGGTATAATAATACACAAATATTAGGCCTGTGGAAATCAATTAAGGAGACTGATGAAAGTTTATTGGAAAAATCACCCTAAGGGATTAAATTTGATTTTACAAACTGATGAAATGGAAGAAGTAAATATTGGTGGAGTGCGTTCAATGCCTTCAGGTATTCAAGCTATTGCAGTAACTAGAGGATATGATCCAGGAAGAGCAATTAAAGGGCTAACCTCAATAGAAGCTGGCCAAGAATTTGTTGCTCAATTCGAACCTTGGAGAGAATTTACTAACGAACTTCTTTCTATAGAACCCGATATTGTTGAATAACAACAAAAAATAATGGTTAATGTGCAAACTAACATAGATGCCCTTTTACAGATACTTTTAGAATACAGTTTAGCACTAGACAATAAAAACAAACCTCTGACAACCAATCAAATTACTAAAATCTTGCGTAATGAATACTCGGTATTAATTCAAGATTTTGACCCTCTACTCTTTCCAGATTTAATTAAACAAATCCGAAAGAATAAAAACCATTTAGATATCCACATTAATTGGAATGATAAAGAAACATTAATTCAAAATGGAATAAAAGACCAATGGATAAATGCTTTGCATCAGCAATCTGAGTGGGTTCTACAAACGTTTAATCATTCATTTAATGTTCCAGCACTAGTAGCTAATAAAACATGCTTATATTTTAATAAAACAACCTACGAAGAAGCTCTCTCATGGCAATATATTTTGGATAATGGGGGGATTGAAATAGATAAACCTGTCGATGTGTTCGTTTTGGGAAGTAAATTTTATTTACGAAAATTATTTGCAAAATTGTATGACAAAAAACCAGTATTTGAGGATATAGAACAACACTTACAATTAAAACCTTGGGAATCAAATAGCAAAGAACAAATCTATATTGAACAATTACAAAAAGGTAAGATTGAGCCATTAGTACAATATGAGGATTTTTTAAAAAATAAACTTGGGACAAAATCTTCAATAGTTTATAAATTGGGTTCATTAATATTAGGTAAGGAATATATTCTGCCAAGTGAGCAAATGAACATATTAAATCGTAAAAATAACAATCGATTTAAGCTAGTTCTACCAACTGCTTCAAATACAATAAATCATGAAATTATATTTTAATGCCGAAGGTGAGATTCGAACTCACACGTCCTTTTGGGACAATGGTGTTTGAGACCACCGCGTCTACCGTTCCGCCACTTCGGCTCATGAAAAATACGTTTGAATTAGCATTATACTTTTTTTCTATAAAAAATGTTAACCCCCTTCCTTGACCTAGAACCCAGACTTAGTTATATTAATTGAATCGCCGAGGTAGCTCAGGGGTAGAGCAGTGGACTGAAAATCCTCGTGTCGGTGGTTCAAATCCGCCCCTCGGCATAATTTATCTTCTTTGCGGAAGTGGCTCAGTGGTAGAGCATCACCTTGCCAAGGTGAGGGTCGCGGGTTCGAATCCCGTCTTCCGCTCCATT
>JBJKVQ010000002.1:0-14427 GCA_045562575.1 Dehalococcoidia bacterium | reverse complement strand
AATTTTCTGGTAGCGCATACGGGATTCGAACCCGTGATCTCCACCTTGAGAGGGTGGTGTCCTAGGCCGCTAGACGAATGCGCCAAGGGTTTGGCTGGGGATCCAGGATTCGAACCCGGGTTTAATGATCCAGAATCATCCGTCCTACCACTAGACTAATCCCCAACGATCTGAAGATTTTACCAATGATTTTATCCTTAGGCAAACAACAGTCACTATACTAATATACTATTTCTTTACACTACTATACAGGTTTAAATTTAGGTAACGTTATAGTATCAGTAATATCTTCATACGTAACTTCTACAGGCATTCCTATAGTTAAATTACTTGGATCTGGTTCTACGTCTACTATGTTGGTTGGAATAAGTGGGCCTTCTTCTAATTCAACCATTGCAATGATAAATGGTACCGGCCCAGTATATCTTGGGATTGGTGTATAACATATAGCATATGTAAATAAAGTACCTTTACCGCTTGATTGAATCCATGAAGTATCGCGACTAAATGTGAATGGTGATATGTCTCGTGGGTAGAAATAGGCTTTCCCTGTTTCGTTACACTTTCTTAACCATAATTCGTGTGCTTTTAATTTTTCCCAATAAAAATCAGATTCTTGTTGTGGTACAGGTACAGGACCTGTAGCTTTACTTTCTGTTGTCATAATTATTTCCTCTTTGTATTAATTTTACTATTTAAACTCCGAGAACTAGAGTACCTGTTGAAGATAAAGCTCCACCAGTACCATTAACTAATGAAGTTTTACAATTCTCTACTTGTCTGGCACCTGCTTCACCTCTTAATTGTCGAGTAGCCTCAAGAAGTAAAAACATACCATACATACCTGTGTGGCAATATGATAATCCGCCTCCATTAGTATTCATTGCAAAATCTCCTCCAGGTGCAGTCCTTTGGTTAGCAACAAAATCTGCGCCTTCACCAGGGCCACAAAATCCTAAACTTTCTAGTGTTGTGAGAACAGTGTAAGTAAATGAATCATATATCATAGCTAAATCAATATCAGAGTGAGAAACTCCTGCCATCTGCATAGCTTCTGGTCCAGACTGATAAGCAATTGTTCTAGTTAAATCAGGCATTTGGCTTATGAGACCATGGTCATGAGCTTCAGCAGCCCCATTAACCCAAACTGGTTTTTTAGCACAGCTTTTTGCAACTTCTGGAGAGACAACAACACATGCACCACCGCCATCAATTGTTAAACAGCAATCAGGTAAGTGAAAAGGATATACAATCCAACGTGAATCATGATATTCATCAAACGTCATTGGTGTTTCATAAAAAAATGCTTTCTCATTTAAATTAGCCCACTTACGTGTTGCTACAGCAATTTCGGCCATTGCCTGTCTTGTTTTGTCTTCACCATATATATGCATATATCTATTACACGCCATAGCATATTGCATAGGCGGAGCAGCGATACCAAAAGGTAATTCGTACTGTGACCCAGGAGCACCCAAATCAGCACCAGGACGGCTTCGTTGCGATCGCCCTGATTCTCCATGCGTGATCAATGCCACATCAATTCTCCCTGCAGCAATTGCCTCTAAAGCATGAGCTACATGAATAACAAATGAAGAACCTCCCACGGATGTTCCATCAGTATGTTTGGGTGTTATTCCAAAATATTCAGCAACCGTTAAAGGCGAAGGATTTGCACAATATATAGCATCAACATCTTTCATTGTTAATCCCGCATCTGCTAAAGCATTATATGATGCTTCCGCATGATGTTGAAGCGATGATTTCCCTGAATCTCTTCCTAGTGCATCTGATTCAGCTACCCCAACAATCGCAGCTTTTCCCGATAAGTCACTCACAGCAACCTCCTTAGTAATTAATTGAAACAAAACGTCTATACATTAAACGATAAAAAGGCATAATATAACAAGCACTCAAATATAAATTTCTAATATGATTCTTATAAAAGAGAATGAAATTTAAAATATCTTATAAACGCCATTGTTTCGAGGAATTGTATTATAAAATTCTTGGTTATAAAATAATAGAAATAGGACATGAATGATGGATGATATATTAAATATAGGTGGGAAATCAGTTACATCAAGATTAATGGTTGGTACAGGAAGACACAGATCTAATGATGATCTAATCAACTCAGTAAAATCTTCTGGCACTGAAATAATAACTGTTGCAATTGGCCGGCTTGATTTAAATAATCCTAATGAAAAAACTATTCTAGATCATTTTGATTGGACGAAATATAATATACTCCCCAATACTGCTGGTTCAAAAACTGCCGAGGATGCTATAACTATAGCAAGATTATCAAAAGCTATGAATTTATCTGATTGGATAAAACTAGAAGTAATACCTGATCCAAAATACTTATTACCCGACCCTATAGGTACACTAAAAGCTGCTGAAATACTAGTAAAAGAAGGATTCAAAGTCTTACCTTACATCCATGCTGACCCCGTACTTGCTAAGCAACTTGAAGAAATTGGTTGTGCAACTGTTATGCCACTAGGATCAGCCATTGGTTCTGGTCAGGGAATTCATACAAAAGAAGAAATTGCCATCATTATAGAACAATCTTCTATACCAGTTGTAGTAGACGCAGGATTAGCAGTACCTTCAGACGCATCTACTGCGATGGAACTTGGTGCAGATGCTGTATTAGTGAATACAGCTATTGCTCAATCCTCCAATCCAGGTCTAATGGGTGAAGCATTTAAATTAGGAGTTCAAGCTGGAAGAAAAGCCTATTTGGCAGGAAGAATACCACAGAGTAAATATGCTAATCCTAGCAGTCCAACGAGTAATCCAGTAAATAATTAGAGAATAATGAGTAACTTATTATTTGATACAAAAGGGGTATGTCTTGTTACTGACGAAAGTCATCTAACAGAGAGTATTTTTTTTAATAAAATTGATATGGCAGTTGAAGCTGGAATAGATATTCTGCAAGTACGCTCTAAATCAGCAACCAATATACAGTTTTATGAACTTGCCCACAAAATTAGAATACTTTTCCCTTCTATAAAATTAATCATTAATAATAATATCGAAGTTGCACTAGCTGTAAATGCTGAGGCTATTCAACTTGGTGAATCCTCAATGTCACCAGAAGCTGTTAGATTCAAAATAGAGAATCGATTGCATATTGGTAAATCAGTACATTCTTTAAATTCTGCAATAAATGCAGAAAAAAGTGGTGTGGATTATTTAATTGTAGGTACAATTTTCCCTTCGGATAGTCATCCAGGATTTCCAGGTTCTGGAGTTGATCTTATTAATAAAATTGCATCGAAAGTATCTATACCCGTATTAGGAATTGGTGGCATTACGTCTGAAAACGTAGATTCTGTTATAAATAACGGTGCATTTGGTGTAGCAGTTATTGGAGAGATTATGAACGCTAACAATGTATATCAAGCTGCTAAAAACTTGATTAATAAGGTACAATATTGCAAATTAAATAATAAGTGATTTTTATATGATTAATATTAGAGTTAATGGCGAAGAATTAAATTTAGAGAAACCTTTATCCTTAAATGAATTTCTTGATTCACAGAATATCAACACCCAATTTATAGCCGTAGCATATAATCATGAAGTTATAGGAAAAGAAGATTACGATTCTGTCGTGCTTGCTAATGGTGATTCTTTGGAAATTGTGAAACCCGTTGGTGGTGGTTAATTTAACTTTTGATCTGAAATTAATTCAGAATCCTCAAGAAAAAGTTCTTTTCGATAAAACACTATCGAACATAGGAGAATACAAAGAGCCACAGAACAGTTAATTGTTATTGCCACTTCAATACCAAACCTTCCAGACACCATACCTGTTATTAATAAACCTAATGGTGCAGTGCCTATAGCAACTCCAATAACCCCTAAAGCCTTACCTCTTATATTTGGTGAAACTGTCATCAAAGTTATTGCACTTTGCATTGAACCAAATCCTGTCATAGCAAGTCCTGCAAAAAATAACAAAAGTAAACAAAACCAATATATTTGTAATAGTGAAAAAGTTAGTAAAAACAAAAAACCTACAGTTGTACCAAAAATAAAGAGCTTTATTGGTTTTGTGGATTTCCCAAAAGTACCAAGATATGTAGAACCTATAACATTCCCTAGACCAAATGATGCGCCCAATAATCCCATTAGAACTGGATTAACAGACAAAACAGTTTCTGCAAAAACTGGGACCATTGGTATAAATGGAAAGAATAAAACATTAGCTATAATTGTCACAGTGATAACTAATCTAGTTATTCGGTTCTTAAGCATGTATATAGCTGTGTCTTTAGTGGAAATAAATAAATCTTTGAATTTTTCAATTTTCTTTTCGGGATTTGGGATACGTATAAATTGCAAAATTATTGTTCCAATTACAACTAATAATAAAATAAAAATATAAGCTGCAATTGCACCTTTCCAGTTTATTAACAACCCTGACCATAATGGACCCAAGACGCTACTACCAGTCAGAGCAGCCATATCAACAAACATGGCATTAGATACATTTTTAGAGCCAACTATATCTGCTGTAGAAGATCTTCTGGCTGGAAAATCTAGAGACCAGCCAACTCCAAGAGCCATTACTACTATGGAAATTATTATTAGATTATTAATTTCAAAATAAACCAATCCAATTAACAAAATGAGAGAACTAATGTTCATTATTTGTACTACTTGCATGATAGTTTTTCTATTAAACCTATCTGATATAGCACCTGAAACTAAACTCAAAAGTCCCATTGGTAAAGCACGAAACAAGGCAACTATTGCAACATCCCATTGAGATCCAGTAATATCTAAAATTAACCAGCTAGTGGTAATAATCTCCATCATTCTTGCCTGATACCACATCCAGCCGGCATACCAAAGTTTTCTAAATTCTAAAAAATGAAAAGCCCGTTTATTATCAATATCATCAGCAACTCTTGCGCTCATGCAGACGAGCCCTGTATATTCAAACTCGAACTTTCTTCAATACCTATTGAAAATAATGTTTTTGCAGTTTTACTAATTAATGAAATTATTATGGCTAGTATGAATACTATTCCCATAAACATTAATACAGTTCTTGGATTAGTAATATCAGCTAAATATCCATTAATCCAATTAAATAAAGCCATCATTCCACCAACATGCATTATATATATACTTGTAACTCTTCCTCGTATTTCATCAGGAACAATAACTTGGATTATTACATGAGTTAATGTCATAAATGCGGCTTGGCTTGCACCAATTAACATTAATGAAATCCAAATCAAATATATACTATCTGAAAATGCAAAAAGTATAGGAGCAAATCCACTTAGGAAAGCAGAAAAGAAAAATAAATAACCACCAATTCGAGTTTTTAAAGTTACTACTGCTGTTGATCCTAATAGTGCACCTATCCCAGCAAATAACATTAAGGAAGTGTAAGAACTACTACCTAGTATTAAAACTTCTTCTCCTATTGAAGGGGTAAGCGATTCATAGGTCATAGTTAAAGCACAATGTAACATTGCTATAATTAATACAACTAACATCCAAGTGTTATGATATAGATAATCAAATCCTTGGAAAAAGTTAGCACCAAAACTCTTCTCGGTATCAATTACTCCTGTAGACTCAGTCCGTATATACAATATAGTGAATACAGCTGCAACGTTAAGCACAAAACACACTACGAAAACTTCTAAAAAACCAGTCTTTAAAATTACTGTCAAAAATCCAACTATTAATGGCCCAATAAGTTTTGCTCCATGTTGATTAGCATTTAGTAATGCTACAGCCTTAGGAACATTATCTTTTGAAACTAAATTCGGCACCAAAGTCTGAGATGCTGGCATTCGAAAAGATCTGGCGATACCCTCTAGAGCAGAAAGAGCAACAATATAAACTAACAACTGATTAGATAAATCTAACAGCAATAATACTACAATCATCAAACCGTTAGAAATAAGGCTACCTATAGATGCAAGTATTAACATTTTTTTCCTATCGATCCAATCAGCTATAAATCCAGCAATTAAGGGAATTAATAAACTGGGGATCATTAATGCGAATAAAATCAAACCAACCCAATTACTTGATTCTGAAATGTTCCACACCAGAGCTGCCCGAGCCAAATTTGTAGTCCACATGGATGCACCAGAAAAAAGAGTTGCAATCCACATAAAAGTAAAATCCCTATATTTAAAAGGAAGTAAAAATTCGCTATCTAGATATTTCAAACCATCTTCCCTTCAAAATAATTTATTGTTTTTGTAACAATTGTAGAATGTTGCCATCAGGATCAAAAAAAGTAGCAACCATACCACCCCAATGCTCCTCTTCTGGTTCTCTGAGAAAGGAGACATTATTAGCAAGTAATTTATTGGATAATTCTATAATATCGTCAACCTCAAAATTTAACATTATTCTATATGGATCTTTAGCCTTACCTGAAACTTGATCATGAGTACCAATATTGAACCGTTCTCCACCCAAATCAAATGTGACAAAATTAGGCCTAGTGGAATGTAAATTTAACCCTAATAAATTCTTATAGAAATGAACCATGATATCTAACTGATCAGTCCAAATAATAATACCTGTGATTTTATTTAGCAATTCTGCCTCTTATTCAAATACCAAACAATAGTCAATCAATATGTATATATCATTGGCACAATATAATTTAGAATAATCCAAGATTCTCTAATAACAATACACACAAAGAAACTATGAAACAATACATTGCAAATAAATCACCGATCTACTATGGATGGATAATATTACTGATTTCTACATCCATGTCTGCTGTACGCCCGGTTATGGCTGTTGCAACACTTTCAGTATTTATAACACCAATGAGTGATGAATTAAACTGGAGTAGAACGGCTTTTTCTGGGGCAGTAAGTATTGGTGGATTTGTAGGTGCATTTGTTTCTCCTATAATTGGAAAAGGAATAGATCGGTATGGAACATCACTTGTTATGGCATTTAGTTCCCTTATTGTTGCTATTTCTGCTATAGCAATATCTCAAGTAGAATCTATAGTTTATTTTTATGTTTTTTATATTTGTGGAAGAGCAATGTTTGCTGGTCCATTAATGATCGCACCTCAAATCGCTGTAAGTAACTGGTTTGTAACCAAAAGAGCAATAACCTTAGCAATTCTTCAAGTAAGTCAAGGTATAGGGCTAGCCCTTATTCCATTTATTGCTAAATCAATTATCGTCTCTCAAAATTGGCCGTCTGCTTGGATATTTTTAGGAGTAATGGTTTTAATTATTGGTGTCATACCTCCAGGAGCATTAATGGTAAGAAAACCAGAAGATATTGGATTAATGCCTGATAATAATACAAATTCATCTAAATCCAACATAGTAGTAGAAACTTCTTACACATTAAAACAAGCTTTGCGAACTCCTACTATGTGGTTCCTTATGACGTTTGCAGGTTTTGGATTTATGGTGCAGGCTGGTATTAGTCTCCATCAGGCACCTTATTATCATGATCAAGGGATACCCTATTCACAAGCAGCGAGTATCGTAAGTATCTTCGCTTTATCCAGTGCAACAGGTGGATTTCTCTTTCCTTTGTTTACAGCAAAATTTTCAGCAAGGTTAATGGCTACCTTTTCGTCATTATTCATGGCTCTTGGTGTGATAATAATGATTCAAGCAGATACATTTTTCTTAGGCGTTATTTCAGCATTGGTTTTTGGAAATGGCCTAGGAGGTATGTCTACCTTAATAAATGTACTATGGGCTGATTATTATGGAAGAGAAAGTCTAGGAGTAATTCGAGGAGTTTCCTTACCTATACAAACTGGTGGGCAAGCAATCGGACCTATCGCTTCTGGAGTTCTTTATGACTCTACAGGAAACTATTTTCTTTCATTAGTTTTATTTTTGATTGTTATCTCTATAGCAACCGTACTGGTATTTGTTTCAAAACCACCTAAACTGCCTAATTTATGAGGGATTTCCACCTATGATATTACTATCTAATAAGTATTGGTATTTGTTATTATCTAGTCCAAGAAAGTTTTGGAAAATATTTTGATTATCCTCTCCTAAATTATGAGCTGGAGTTGTTATATTTCTTGCAAAGTTCGAAAAATTCCATGGGGTAGTCACCTGTTTATAGTTACCTGCGTGTGGATGATTAACATTATCCCAAAAGTGTAAAAAGTTTAATTGTGGATCATTAACAACTTCTCTACCTTTTGATACAACACCTGCAGCAATATCAGCTTCTTGTAATAATGTCATCAATTTGTATTTTGTTTTAGAAGCTGTCCATTCATTAATAATTACATCAATTTGTTTGCTATATTTATGACGATCAAAAGCAGTTTTATACTCTTTCTTTTTGATTAGATTTTCCTTATTCATAATATTACAAAGGGTTACCCATTCCTTATCACTACTAATAGAAATAGTTATCCAATCATCTTCACCTAAACATTTATAAACTCCTTGAGGAGCAAATATTTTATGGCTATTACCTAACAACTTTGGAATCTGAATATCCGATTGTGATTCTAATATATGTTCTCCAATCAAATTTACAGTTAATTCTCTTTGTGATAAATCAATAAAACAACCTTTCCCAAACATTTGCCTTCTACGTATAGCACTTAATATTATTCCTACAGAAAATAAACCTACCATAGGATCTGGAAATGTTTCATTTGTTAATAGTGGGTTATTGCCCAAATAACCAGTAACTGATGCTAAACCTCCAGTTTGTTCTAGGGTAGAACCTAAAGAACCATAATTTTTTTCTTTTCCGGTATTACCCTGACTACTAATTTTTGCATAAATGATACTTGGATTGATCTTTCTTACAGATTCATAATCTAATTCTAAACGATCTACTACTGATGCTCTAAAGTTTTCTATAAAAACATCACTTATTTTGATCAGTTCGTATATCTGTTTTTTCCCTTCAGCCTGAGAAAGATCTAATGTTATACATAATTTATTGACATTTCTTTGTATATGATGAGCTGCAAGATTCCAAGGTTGATTACTAGGATTGTTATTAGGGTAAACAGTGTGAGTTGCAGGCGATGGCTTTACAGGTCCTCTATTAATATCCATTCGAGAAGAAGACTCAATCTTTATTACATCTGCACCAAAATAACCCATGAGCATAGTAGTATATGGACCTGCTGCAACTTGTGTTAAGTCCAATATTCTCAGTCCATTTAGTAAATTATTCATAAATTCAAACCACTCCTGATTGATGCAACAACGACACATCTGAAATTTTATATCCCAATAAATCACAATATATATCTATATTGTTTTCACCAAGTAAAGGTGCTTTATCTAAACTTGGTCTTACATTATCAATCAAAAAAGGAATGCCTGGGTACAACATTCCATCAAGGTTATTAAAAAATTCTCGCTCTAACAATTGGTCTGAATGTAATAAATCTTCTGGTTCTGCAACATATCCAGCTATAGTACTTATATTTTGTAATTTGTGATAAATTTCTTCCTTATCCTGATTTAAAACCCATTCTTCAAGAATTTGGTTGAGCTCAGATTCATTTTTCCGCCTTAGCTCCATAGAAGAAAATCTTGAATCATTGATCAATTCAGGCATTTCTAGTATCTGGCAAAAATTGTGCCAAGTATCATCTCTGGAACCAGTAGCTAAACCCATTGTGACCCAACCATTTTTGGCTTTGAGAAGAGGGCTATCTCTCCGAACATTATCTTCACCTCTAAATTGAGAATTTATAGAATTATGAATTTGTGCAAGAGCTAATGTTTGTAATCCAGATGTTTCTACTATGTTATTACCTAATACACTGGAATCTCTAAAAAGCAATGAAATCAAAATGCCTGAAAACATACTAATACCAACAGCATATTCTCCAGAATTACCCCCCACCTTTAATGGTTCTTTACTAGGAAGTCCCATAGTTTGTAAGAGACCCGATAAACCTTGGTTTATTAAATCATTCCCTTTAAAACCACCATAAGGTCCGTTCTTTCCAAAATCGCTAATCGAAGATAGTATGATTGAAGGATTAGAAATACATATAGTATTTACCAGTATCTCTGTATTTGAGTCATCAATTACTATATCTACAACAGAAAGTAGATCTTGAAATATTTTTCTTCCAGTGGTCGTAGTTATATCAAGTGTAATACTTTTTTTGCCAATATTTAGATATTTAAATAATAAACTGGATTCTTTATACATTGATTTCAGCATGAAAGGCCCAATACTTCTAGATCGATCACCAATATTAGGTTTTTCAACCTTTATAACGTACGCTCCTAGAGAAGCTAATAATTTAGAAGCATATGATCCTGACACTCGATTACTTAAATCAATTACTCTTAAATCTTCTAGCATATATATATCCTTGGATAGTGAATACTATCCTTAAATTATTTATTCTAAGTATTAGCGAAAAGGTAGTTATTATGCTATACTCCACATTCTTTGTAAGACAAATAAAAGGGAGTTTTATAACGAAATGGTCTTAAATTTTATAAATGACGGGTCAGTAACTGACGTTCAAGGATTTGAAGCAGGTGCGACTTATGCTGGAATGAAAACATACGCCAAAGATAAGTATGACTTGGGTATCGTATGGTCAAACACCCCATGTGTTTCGGCTGGCGTTTTCACAACTAACAAAGTTATTTCTCCCTCAATCAGTGTATCAAGAGATAATGTTTTAAAAGGACATGTTCAAGCAGTAACTGTTAATAGTGGTATTGCAAATGCCGGTGTAGGAAATGCAGGGAAATTAGATGCTGAAGAAGTTATTCAATTAACAGCTAGTAAACTTAATATTAAACCTGTAAATGTTGCATTTCTTAGTACAGGAATTATTGGGGTTGAATTACCAATGGCTTTAATAAGAACTGCTCTTCAGAAAATTGAATTTCAACCTAATTCTGGTCAATTATATGCTAAAGCTATGATGACTACTGACACCAAACCAAAAGAATGCTCTGTGACAGTATCAACAAATGGTAGAGAATTTAAAATCGGTGGAGTTTGTAAAGGTACTGGAATGATTCATCCTAATATGGCTACGATGTTATCAGTGGTAACAACTGATGCACCTATAGAACAAAACCTTTTGCAAGATATCGTAAAACAAACTGCTGATGAATCTTTTAATATGATCAGTGTTGATGGAGATATGAGCACTAACGACTCTTATATAATTCTCAGTAATGGAGCAGCAGGTGGAGAAATTATTACCTACGAATCTCCTGAACAGGAAGATATACAAAATGCAATAAAGGAAGTTGTTCAATATTTAGCTAAAGAAATGGTTCGAGATGGCGAGGGAGCAACAAAATTATTTCAAGTTACAATCGAAAATGCTAATAATATTGAAGAAGCTCGTGATGCAGCTAGAACAATATCAAGTTCTAGTCTAGTCAAAACAGCTGTACATGGAAATGATCCAAACTGGGGTAGATTACTAGCCTCATTAGGAAGTAGTATAGCTGAAGTTGATGAAAATAAATTATCAGTATACATTAATGACATTTGTATACTAGAAGATGGGCTACCAATACCTTTTTTCAAGGATGCAATTATTCAACAAATGGTCAATTCTGAAATTACGTTTAGAATTAACCTGAACTTAGGAGAAAGTTCCGCATCAGCTTGGGGTTGTAATCTTTCTGAAGAATATGTCCATTTCAATAGCGCATATACTACCTAATCTAATTAATTAATTCCTTCAAGAATGAAAGAAATGAAAGAGATAGTAGTTATAAAACTTGGTGGTAGCACTTTATCTGAGATGGATAATAATCTCAAAGAAATTGCAGAACTTCATTTGTCTGGATTTCCTCTAGTAATTGTACATGGTGGAGGAGCGTTAATATCTGATTGGATGAACAAACTTGAGATTAAGACCGATTTCATTGATGGTTTGCGTGTGACAGATAAAGACTCTATTCAAATTGTTACGGCAGTCTTGGGTGGATTAGTTAATAAAACTATTGTTGCTTCAATTATAAATCAAAACTGTAAAGCGATTGGCTTAAGTGGTATTGATGATAATATTTTTACTGCACAATTTTTAGATCAAACACATGGATATGTCGGGAATATAACTAATACTAATAGTGAATTTATCCAGTTATTATTAAATGAAGAATATCTTCCCGTGATAGCACCGATAGCGATTAATAGCTCAAATGTAAATCCTCCTCTTTTAAACATAAATGGAGATACAGCAGCGAGTGCACTAGCAGTAAGCTTACATGCAAAAAAATTGATCTTTTTAACCGATGTAGATGGAGTACTAGATCATAATTCTGAATTGATTGATACTCTGACTATTGAGCAATCAAAAAGTTTAATTAGTAATGGAACTGCCAAGAGTGGTATGATTCCAAAAATAAATTCTTGCATTGATGCGTTAGAATCAAGCGTAGAATCATTTATAATTAATGGTACTAAGTATGGGAATTTAACATCGATCATAAAGAATTCAGAAAGTGTCGGGACAAAGTTTCTAGTTTCATAATATACACATAGATGGATTTTACGATACGAACAAGGAGGAGATTAATGTCTGTATGGCAAGATTTAGAAAAAAAATATTATATGCAAGTGGTAAGAAGACAACCCGTCACCATTGTTAAAGGGCTTGGTACTAAAGTTTGGGATGATCAAAATAAAGAATATCTTGATTTTACTTCTGGTTGGGCAGTTAATAATTTGGGACACTGCCACCCTGCAATAGTTGAAGCTATAAAAATTCAAGCTGAAACCTTAATGCAGACTTCTAACCAATTTTTTACTATACCTCAAGTACAATTAGCTCAATTATTAGTAGAAAACAGTTGTCTTGATCGAGTGTTCTTTGCCAATAGCGGTGCAGAGGCTAATGAAGGAGCAGTTAAATTAGCACGTAAGTATGGGAAATTAAATAAAAATGGTGCATATGGTGTAATTACTGCTTTAAATTCATTCCATGGCAGGACTATGGCTATGATTTCAGCTACTGGACAGCCACATTACCAAGCAAATTGGCAACCGTTATATGAAGGTTTTACTAACGTTGAATACAATAATTTAGAAGCAATAAAACAGGCAACAAACGAAAATACTTGTGCAGTAATGCTTGAACCCATCCAAGGTGAGGGGGGAGTAAATATACCTGATCAATCATTTTTTAAAAATGTTAAACAATGGTGTGAAGACAATAATATGTTGCTTATACTTGACGAGGTACAAACAGGAATTGGTCGAACAGGTACTTTATTTGGTTACGAACAATTTGGTATTGAACCAGATGTTATAACATTAGCGAAAGGACTTGGAGGCGGAGTCCCAATTGGTGCTTTTCTTGCTAAAGAAAGTGCAGCTGCACTCGAACCTGGTGACCATGGATCTACATTTGGTGGAAATGTACTAACAACAGCTGCAGCATATGCTGCAGTAAAGTTCGCTGTTGATCATAGTATCGAAAAAGATGCAAAAGATAGTGGTGAATATCTAAAAGATTTACTTGAAAAAGCAACCGATTCACTTCCTAACATAAGTGAAATACGCGGTAGAGGATTACTAATTGCAGTTGAATTTACTGAAGATATAGCACCTGAACTTGTATCTACTTGCAATGAATTAGGTTTACTTTTAAATCCTGTAAGACCTAATGCAATAAGACTTATGCCGCCCCTTACTGTAAGTCAAGAAGAAATGAATAAAGCTGTAGAATTAATAGTTGAAGGTGTTAAAACTATATTAGCTAAAGGAAAAGAATAAGATGGGATCATCTAAAAAAGTTATATTAGCTTACAGTGGAGGTTTAGATACATCCGTTATTTTACATTGGCTTATCCAAAAAGGATATGAGGTTGTAACCTATACAGCTAACTTAGGCCAAGGTGATGATTATGAATTAATAAAAAGTAGAGCTACAAGTATCGGTGCTACACAAAGCTATATTCCAGATTTAAGAAAAGAATTTGTTGAAAATTTTATTTTTGAATCTGTAAAAGCTAACGCACTATACGAAGGAAGATACCTACTTGGAACTTCGCTTGCAAGACCACTTACAGCTAAAGCTCAAGTTGAAATCGGTAAAAAAGAAAAAGCACAATTATTATCCCATGGTGCTACGGGTAAAGGTAATGATCAAGCAAGATTTGAATTCACTTTTAGTGCATTAGGACCAGAATTTGGAATATACTCACCATGGAGAGATCCAGAATTCTTAGAAGAATTTCAAGGTAGATCTGATCTTATTGAATATGCTGATAAATATAATATAGAAGTAGAACAAACAAAAAGTCGACCTTGGAGTAGTGATGCTAATTTGATGCATATTAGCTATGAAGCTGGTGAATTAGAAGATCCAAATAGAAAACCAAGAGAGGATATGTTTAATTTAACAACATCCCCACAAAATGCTCCTGATAAAGAAATTGAAATTGAAATTGAATA
>JBJKVQ010000001.1:0-42798 GCA_045562575.1 Dehalococcoidia bacterium | reverse complement strand
TTTCCTCTTTATATCCAGAAAGTCCTGAATCCAAAAAATTATCGAATTTATCACGTGCAGCATCTTCACCGATATCCCAATGTTTATTGAATTTCTTATACCATGATTGTGAGGATAATAAGCCTAAATCATCAATATTAGATTTCTTTTCTATATTAAATAGATTTAGATTTTTGGGGATTGGTATTGGATCTCTAGGTATAATACTTTGCAAACAACCTTTTCTATAGAATGGAGTGAATACTTTATAGGGAGTTCCATCTGCCTTTGTAATATTCTCAGGTTCCCAAAGCAAAGATCCATTATATGTATTGGCAGAGATGTTGTGTTTTGCTAGTAGTTTCTGAATTTTAGAATCTTGATCTATTCTAAATGGTTCATAAGATCGATTCCAATAAACACGTGTAATTCCATAAGTTTTGCAGATATCTAAAATAGATTTTTCAGAATCTCCAGAAACAACATATAAATTATTCTTTAAGCTTTCATTCAATTTATGTAGAGAATAATTTAGCCACCATTTACTTGCAGATCCTATGTCAATATTTTTTTCTAAAATATATATAGGCAGAACTGAACCAGAAAGACCAGCTTCATATAACCCAGGATTATCTGCTAGTCGTAAATCGTTTCTAAACCAAAATAAAACTGTATCACTCATATGTATAAAAAATTAATTAATTGTTAACAAAAAACATTAATAAGATTAATAAAATTCATCCAAATATTTGGACTTTTTGCTACTTTTTATTATCTTAAAAACCATAGCAAATCTTTTGTTATATTATATGATACTTTTCATCTAAACAGAAACTCTGAAGAAGACAAACATGGCAACATTGAACCACAACTCTTAGGAAATGGGTTATGCATTCATCGTTGGGATTTGAAACAATACGATGTTAAATTTGAAGTTTGACATCATAACAAAAAATCTTATTGGTGAAGTTGTTGAAAAACATCTGGTAAGATTAGCAGAAAATATGAGATTAACCCCTAAAATAGCTATAGAGTAAAGTCGTTTCTACTAGCCAAGAAACTAAATATCGTATAAAACTACTTGTATGCTTTTAAGATCATTCAAACAAAAAAATTTCCGTTATTTTCTATTTGGTGAATCCTTTCTACAAATTGGAGATATTGCAGAGATGCTTGTACTCGCTTGGGTTGTGTTAGAAAGAACAGAAAACCCAGCCCTTTTAGGTGTCTTCGCAGCTCTTAGATTTTTAGGAACGCTTGCTTCTCCATTTTATGGTGTATGGGTAGATAAATATAATCATAAAACCTTATTACTGATTGGCCGTTTTGTATTTGCGTTTATGTCATTTATTCTTCTTATTCTGGCCATTACAGATCTATTAGAAGTTTGGCACTTATTTGTTATTATTACTATATCTGGTCTTGCAAGGTCTTTTAGAAATATTATGAGAGAAGTCTTAACTGCAGATGTAATTCAACCCAACCTCTTTGCCAATGCAATAGGTTTAACCCGTACAACAACTGATCTGATGAATATATTAGGACCACTATTTGGTGGACTACTTTTAAAATATTACGGAATTTCTGCAGCCTATATTTTAATTGTTGGTGTATATACCTGTTCAATAATAACGGGATACATGCTAATTTTACCCAAATCAAATTCTCGCTCAAATCAATTTTCCATGTGGGAAAATCTAAAAAAAGTTAGTACATATATAAAGATGAACCAAGTAATATGTGGGCTTTTAATTATGGCCTTTATAGTTAACTTCACAATGTTATCAATGAAAGATGTTTTACTTACTGTATTTGCCAAAGAAATTCTATTTATTGGACCTGATGGTCTTGGTCGATTAATAGCAAGTTTATTTACAGGGGCCTTTTTAGGATCATTAAGTATAGCTGCTTTTACAAAATTTCAACGAGGTGGAAGATTTTTATTACTATCATCTTTTGCTTGGCATGGTTTAGGTACTTTATTGATATTTACAACTAATGTAAATATATTCATGGCTATCCTTTTTAGTATAGGAATTTTTCAATCCTATGTAATGGTTACGATGGCAACTTTATTAATAAAAATAACACCAGCAAAAATGCGAGGTAGAGTAATGGGAGTACGATCTCTTGCAATTTATGGTTTACCTCTAGGATTGTTAACAGCTGGTTTTATTTCCAACACATTTGATGCACCAACTGCAATGTTAGTACAAGTAATCATAGGATTGTGTATTACAGCACTAGTAACCCTTTTACTAAGAAAATTATGGTATGTAAAATAATAAATTTACTTGTTTTTTGAATCTTTCTTGTCTATGATTCTTGGACACAAATAAGTAAGATTCATGAATAAAATATAAGGAGAAGTAACTATGTCTGAAAAAAGTAATATTACGCCTGCAATGAAATCACATATTGGTGTAGCAAGTACTCCTGTAGAATCAAACATGGAAGCAAATATATCTGAACACAGACGCTTTATTCACGCAATTATGGATGAAGACCCTATTTATTATGATGAAGAGTTTGCAAAATCCACTCGGTATGAAGGCATAGTATGCCCTCCATTGTTCCCCCTAAGTATGAATCGAAGGCCTCTTGGATCTTCAGACTCCTTGAGTGAAGGATTTGAAAAAAATCCTGAATTTGATGCTCTAATGAGTGCTGTTGAGGGCACTGGAGCAAAAATGGATTTATCACACATACCTCGTATGTTAAACGGTGGTAATGAAATTGAGTTTTTCAAATATATGAAAATAGGAGAAAAAACCTCTTCAGTAACTAAAGTAGTTGACATACTTGAAAAAGATGGCCGTTCTGGTCCTATGGTATTTATTATTAGTGAAACAGAAGTACGTAATGATAAGGGGGAATTATTATTGATTTCTCGAAGTACTTCCATCAGACGATAGGAGAAAATAATGACTACAACAAATAAACAGGTTTACTTTGATGATATAGAAGTAGGTATGGATATTCCGAATGTTATTAAAGGCCCAATGACACAAGCTCATATAATGAGATGGAGTGCCTCACAAGAAAATTGGCACCGTATACATTATGACCATCCTTTTTCGTTAGACCATGAAAAACTTCCTAATGTATTAATTAACGGAAGTTGGAAGCAACAAATTCTTTGCCAATTAGTGAAAGATTGGGTTGGTTTGGAAGGTTGGTTATGGAAAATTAGTTTTCAACATAGATCTATGAACGTTCCTGGAGATCTAATTACGACTTGGGGGAAAGTTACAGATAAATATGAAAAAGATGGTATGGGTGTTGTTGAATTAGAAATAGGTTTGAGAAACCAAGATAATGTAGAAGCATGCCCAGGTAAAGCAACTGCAGTTTTACCAATAAAAGATGGTAAGGGAGTTCCTTATCCTTTCCAACGACCATCCTAATTTCAATATATGAATAAAAATAGATCTACAAATATAATCGCCTTTATTGTAATGATAGGTGGATATTATTCACCAGTTTATAGCAATATTATATTTACAACTGGATTGTTTTCACTTGCTGGTGGAGTAACCAATTGGCTTGCTGTATATATGTTATTTGACAAAATTCCACTCATTTATGGATCTGGGGTGATTCCTAATCGATTTGAAGACTTTAAAATTGGCATTAAAAGATTAATTGTACAAGAATTTTTTACTGAAGAAAGAGTTAAAAACTTTTTTCAAGAATATGAAAATATTTTATCTCCTGAAAATATTGCTAATAAAGTTGATTATGATCAAATATTTGAGCACCTCAAGGACGGAATTGTAGAATCTTCATTTGGTGGAATGCTCGCTATGGTTGGTGGTAAAAGCGCCTTAAATGTGCTCAAAGAACCTATAATAGAAAAACTCAAACTTGTTGTTGGTGATGTCATAGATAATATAAAAACAGATAATATCTCTGAAAATATAACTACGGATTTGTTAGAAAAAATAGAAAGTATTATTGATACAAGATTAAACGAACTTACACCACAGATGGTTAAAGAAATCGTACAAGATATGATTCGACATCATCTAGGTTGGCTTGTAGTATGGGGTGGAGTTTTTGGTGGACTTATAGGATTAATCACTAGTATTTTAAATACATCTATTTCATTATTTTAAACAATATAGAAACAAGTAACATAAACAATTTATTTATTGTTTGAATTATTTTTTTTCTCCTTAATCTCATGATTTATTTCATGATAATTAGCTGGATCAACTAACAAGTGACCAACTTCAGCAGATTCATAACCCATAGAATTTGGATCATATGACTTACTTGTATTTTTTTTATTATTATCGATACAATTATCTTTTGATGAATTATTCATTTTAAAATTATTACAGCTAATAGATTTATTACATAATTATACACTACTTGAAAAATATCTAATTAAGAGTATGCTACAAAATACTAATAAAACAGGACTGAAATCATGATAAATACTAATTTAAATGTAGGTGAAATAACTCAAAAAATTGCTGAACAATCTCCAAATATAAATGCGGATAGAAAGATCCCTGATCAATTGATTAACGAAATGGCGCAAAAGGGATTTTTCAGGCTACTTATACCTAAAACATATAAAGGTGGAGAAATTGACTATCTAGACTACCTATCTCTTGTACAAGAGATTTCTAAAGCAGATGGAAGTATGGGTTGGTGTTTCAATCAGAATAATATTCTATCTACAAATTCTGCAATTATGCCTAAAACATTAGCTGAAGAGATTTGGAGTGATCAAAGAGCTATCTTATGCAATGGTCCAACACAATACGCTAATGCAATTCCGACTGAAGGTGGATATAGATTAACAGGAAGATGGAATTTCAGTAGTGGGTCTCAACATGCTACATGGGTTATAGCGATTTCAACAATTGAAAATAAAGATCCAACAAAAAAAATTAATATGATGATTCCTCAAAAGGATGTGAATTTTTTTGACGTTTGGCAAGTGAATGGATTAAAAGGAACAGGAAGTTTTAGCTTTGAAGTAAATGACTTTTTTGTACCAGAGAAATATACATTTCCTGAATTTAGTGAAACAGAAGAAAAGGGTGGGCTCTATGTAATACCGAAGAATTTACTCTTCGCTTCTGGATTTGCATCTGTGGCATTAGGTGTAGCAAGAGGGGCATTAGACAAAGCAATTGAAATATCAAAAACGAAGGTACCTCAAGAACAACAGTTACTACAAGATCAATCTGCAACACAACGTGAAATAGGACAGGCAGAAGCTTTATGGGGTTCGTCAAATGCATTTGTATTACAGAAAGCAGAGAATGTTTGGAATCAAGCTAGAAGTAACGGAAAGCTTGAAATAGAAGACCGTATAGAATTAAGACTAGCAAGCACACACGCAATAAGACAATCAGCAGAAGTTGTAAATATGGCTTATACAATCTGTGGGGCGAGTTCAATATTTGAAGGGAACCCTATTCAAAGAAAATTTCAAGACGCACATGCTATTACCCAACAAATTCAAGGACGTTTATCACATTATGAAACAGCGGGACAATTCTTCCTAGGAATTGAACCTCAAGGAAGAATGTTTTAACACCTTCTTGAATTATAACTATTGCATTAATATGAAGAAAATTTATAGTATTATTGCATTTTTTATTATTATTTATACATTAAATATAAAAATATATTACATTAATTTATGAATCAATTTAGCCATTTTTTAATTAAAATAACGCCATTTTACTACGGGTGGATAATACTTTTATCATCAGGGATTGCTACAATTGCAGCATGTGCTGCATCAGCACTAACCTTATCAGTTTTTGTTACCCCAATGGCTAATGAACTTGGTTGGAGTAGGACCTTAATTATTGGAGCTCCAACAATAGCCGGCTTAATTGCTATAACGCTAGCACCTGTTAGTGGATGGATCATTGATCGCAAAGGCGATAAATTTGTCTTATCCATATCACTACTAATAATGGGTATATCGCTTATATTCTTGAATTACTGGGTTACCCCACTCAGTTTTTATATTTTATTTGGAATCGCTCGTTTACTCTTTGTTGCGCCAATAATGAATTCAGGTACAACAGTAGTTTCGCGCTGGTTTATAAGAAGAAGAGGTAGGGCTAACGGAATATCTATACTTATAACTTCTATAGGTATGGGATTAATTCCAGTATATTCCCAATTTTTAATTGATACCGTAGGTTGGAGAGAAGCATGGTTATGGTTAGGTGTAACAGTATGGATTATAGGAGCAATCCCTTCCCTTCTGTTTATAATATCTAAACCGGAAAATTTTAATATAAACCCAGATCCTATGAATACAACTAATGAACAATACAATGATATTGAAACCTCAGGATCATGGACCTTAAAAGAATCGTTGTCTTCACCAATACTCTGGATCCTATGTATAAATATGTTTCTGTTAGCATTTGTACATACAAGTGTGAATTTTCATATTTCTGCATTATTAATCGCCAATGGATTACAACCTATGACAGCTGCTTTTGCAATTACAGTTTTAGCTATAGGTACAGGGTTAGGCGGATTATTATGGGGAATAATTTCTGAAAAAATAAAATCAAATATTCGTGGTAGCTTAACTGCATTTTTTACTGGTATCGGTGCATTGATATTTTTATTTGCTGATAATACAGCTATGGCATTTTTAGCAGCTCTTGTATTTGGATTTGGACTTGGAGGTACCTGGACAATAGCACTTATCACACTGCCAAATTACTTTGGAAGAGTAGCGATAGGTTCTATCAGGGGTATCGGAGACCTATTTATGAATGCAGGAATGGCATTAGGAGGATTAAGTTCAGGTATAATATACGATATAACCAAAAGTTACGACCTAGTCTTTCCATTACTTACAATAATAGCAATTATTTCAGCAATTTCTTTGCTGTTTACGAAAGAACCCAAAAAATACTATTCGTAAAAATTAAATTAATATAACAAACAAGGGTTTTTTGTTAATCCACTGGAAAGAGCAGTTGCTTTAGTAAAATCATCAGTTGCTTCTGTTTCTTTTCCAGTACTTAAATAGACTAATGATCGGCCTTTATGTGCTTCAGATAAACAAATATCCTCAACTGGTGTTGACTCTATGTAAGTATTTAAGTCTTCTAATGATTCTGTATATTGTTGTTGTTCATAATATGCCAAACCACGATATAAATAAGCTTTTTTACTTGTATGACCAAATGTAGCCTCATCAAAATCAGTGCTATTAATGATACCTGAAAACAAACTGATTACCTCTTTATAATTTTTTCCTTTGTAAGCACCAATCCCTCTTTCATATCTTTGTTTCATAGTCATTTCAGGATTATTGGAATTATTCCCTCTCAATCCTCTATTCATATTATTAGGTCGATTCATTGGAGGATTACCCACATTCCCCATAGGTGGCATAACATTCGGCATTGGACCCATATCTTGTATAACAGGAAACATTCCATGGTTCATTTCATCCATTCGATTGTTTAATTCATTCATTCTCTCAAATATATGATGCAGGTCTTGTCGTATTTCTTCCATTGCCCTTTCGTGGTCATCTTGCCTTCTATCGTCATGTTGACGATCTTCAGAATGCTGTATTTTGTTAGTACTACCAGTCGAAGTCGTATTTGCATCAGAGTTACCTGTGGGATTGAGCCCACACCCAATTGCAAATATTAAAAGTATAGCTATTGGCAATATTCTAAATATATTCATAAAAACCAACCTTAAAAATTTATTTATCTTCCTTCATATTTTGGCTCTCTTTTTTCAGCAAAAGCCTTTGGACCTTCTATAGCATCTTTTGTATATTTAGTTAAAACACCTACTGTATTTGCGTATTTCACTGCATTAGGCGTATCCATAGAAATACCATTTACAACAGATTCTTTAATTGCCCTAACTGCTATAGGAGCTAATTTTGCAAGTTCTCTAGCAACTTCCAGTGCCCTAGATTTAACCTCACCTAATGGTACCACTTCATTAATTAAACCTGCCAAGTGTGCTTCTTCTGATCCAAAAACCTTACCCATCATCAACCATTCCATAGCTTTAGCATAAGGGACTTGTCTTGGTAACAAACCTAAAGCTGGGCCTGCTCCACTAAATCCTCGCAGTACTTCTGCATAGCAAAATGTAGCAGAATCAGCACAAATACGTATATCTGTAGCCTCGCACATAAGGTTCATTGCAGCTGCGTAGCAATATCCATTTATTGCTGCAACGACTGGCTTGTAAAAATCAGGTGCCCAACCCTTTGGTTGTTCAGGCCACCAAAAAGATTCACCAAAATCTGAGGATTCTCTTGTAGCCATATGAATTAAATCAGCACCAGCTGAAAAAGCTCTATCACCAGCACCTGTTAAAACTACTGATCGTATATTGCGATCATGATTTGCTTTATTAAATGTTTCTCTTAATAATTTGATTAAATCTGGATTCATAGCATTATGCTTTTCGGGACGATTTAATGTGATTATAGCTACATGTCCATCAACTTCATATAACACTTCTTCTGACATACAATTACCTCCTGTATTTTAACTATTTTCTATTCTATCAATAACAAAGTTAATAACTTCTTCTGCAATTTCAATTGATTTAGATGACTCTTCTTGAGTAAAAATATCTGAAGAAATCCCACCAGGTATCTGAGAAGGATATCTGGTGAGAAAATAATATTTATCAAGTAAAACTGCTACAGATTTAATCATTTCAAATGTAGGATCAAAATTTACAGCATCTTCGCACAAATCTGCAAGAGAATGTCCCCAGACATCCTCTGCACCTTTACCGTAAAGATATGCTGTTAAAATTTTTTCTCCTGTCTGTTGGGACATAAAACACACCCAGTTATAAATACCCAATTCATGGTTTGATTTTGCAGAATTCAGGTCTGCCTGTGCTTGTCTTATCCAACGATCTTGTTCAAACTTCATATAATAAACCTTCATTTTTTAATGCCTTAGAAACAAATATGTTTCTTTGTTCTATATCTATAAACTCATCTGGAGTATATACAGATATATCAATTCCAACTGTTGGGCGTAGATGTGAAAGAAAAAAATCAATTCTATCAAGATATAAATCATCTGTTTCTTGTACTATTATCAACTCAAGAATACTCGAAGGACGAACATTCCCTGTCAAAACATCACCAAGTAAAATTACTTTCAAAGCTCCCAGCCCAGGAAGTTCTTCAAGCACACGTTCTAGTTCCTGTCGTAAAAGTTGCGACCTATATTCTGCAAACCCAATTCTGACAGGCATAAAACCTCACTATATTAATTTATTACTAATTTGGGGGAGTTTCTTGGTGGCTCTAACTCTTCTGGTTGAAGTCTTTCAGCGTCTTTTTGATATACTTGAACCCTATGTGAACCATAATCACCAACCCAAAGTTTATTTTCATTATCAAAAGTAACTGAAACAGGAAAGCGGAAAAGTTTTTGTTCATCTAATCTAGTCATTTCACGGAGTCGTAAAACAACCGGATTGGTTCTCACATACTGGCGAGCCATACCCATTAGTTGAGAATCTCCAAGTAGTTTTTGTACATATCGTCCATGAGCATCAAAAATAACAACTCTATTATTTTTCCTATCAGCAACGTACACATCACCGTCATGATCAACAGCTATACCAGCAGGCCTATTTAACAATGATTCATTATCATTAGTATTCCCAAATTGTTTTACAAAATCCCCATCGGCTGTAAAGTGTTGTATGCGATTATTGCCCCAATCAGATATGAATAGATCTCCATCTTCACGAACTGCTATTGCCCAAGGATGATTAAATTGACCTTCATCATTGCCATATTCACCAAAAGAAAATATCAAATCCCCATCTTTAGTGAACTTTTGAATTCTTTGATTAAAGCTATCAACAACATAAATATTTTCATCTTTATCAAAAGCCATTCCTGAAGGTCGATTTAACTGACCAGGTTCACAACCATATTCTCCCCATTTGGAGATAAAAGAACCATCTTTATTCATAACAGTAATACGGTTTAAACCTTCATCGGAAATAATCAAATTCTGATCTCTATCTACCAGTAGTTTGGTAGGCCATTGAAAATTACCATCTCCAGATCCAGTTGAACCTATAGTGCCTATATCTTCATCTTCCCAATTGAGCACTCTCACACAACATCCACCAATAGGTATATCTGCTCGTAATAAAACATATACTAAATTATCAGGACCTGGTGTGACATCTACAACTCCAGAAGTAACTCTTCTCATACCTAAAGTTTTTATATAAGGAAATCCACATCGAAATAATGCATCAGCAACTGCCATAATTCACCTCAAATACTATTCTATAAATGGCTTTAGTTGTTCATAAGATCCATTAACAATAGGGTTTGCTTCAACACCTAGCCATTGATCTAGTAAGGTAGAATATACACTTCGAAAATCAATGTTATAACCTAAGTCTTCACCATTAGCTAATTGAGCAAACTCCAGCGAAGGATACTGCCCATACAAACCACCCCGAACACGGTCACCAATTAGGAACGCTCCTCCTCCTGAACCATGGTCTGTACCACTACCATTATCTTTAATCCTACGGCCAAATTCACTAAACACTAACATCACAACTTCCTCAGAAGCATTGTGATCTCTCAAATCTTGGAAAAAATCCATAATTGCAGTCGTTAATTCGGTTAATAATTTTGGATGAACAGCTAACTGTGTTGCGTGGGTGTCGTACCCGCCATGTTGTGTATAAAAAACTCTTGTGCCAATACCAGCAGTATGAACACGCGCTACATCACGGAGACTTTTGGCTATAGAATTACTTGCATATTCAACTGTAGAACTATATTTTCCAGGAACACTTCCTAATATTTGAGCACTAGCTAATGCATTCGTTCCAGTATGTGACAAATAATCTGCAACAATACCTGAACCTACAGCTGGAGTATACATTCGTTTAAATACGCCCAAAGCTTCTTCTCTTTGCTGTTCAGCAGTAATTGTAGACATTACTCCAAATGAATCTAAATCACTTACTGAGGTCACGGGTACACCAGGAGAAACCATAGCCCGTGGAAGTCCTTTTCCAAAACTTATACCAGTTACAACATTATCTCCACTTGGATCCAGTTCTCGTATTGTTTTACCAAGCCATCCTTCAGTAACGATTTTATCTGGTTCACAAGTGTGCCATATATCCATACCTCGAAAATGTGATCTATTGTGGTTTTCATAACCTATACCCTGTATAATTGCGACATTTCCCTGATCGTAGAGTTCTTTTAATGGTGCAGCTACTGGGTTCCATGCTAATTGATCGTTAAGAGGTAATGCATCTTTTTCTTTTACACCTAGAGTAGGTCGTGAATCATGATAAATTCCGTCAGTTATAGGAACTATGGTATTCATAAAGTCATTACCCCCACTCAGCTGTACTACAACCAAAACAGGTGGTGCACTCACAGTTGTCATTCTTACCTCCTCATAATAAATTTATGCGAATTGATATTCTCTACATGAGACAATCAGTTGGAGCATATGCGTAATTTTTTTAGAACTTTCAAAATCAGAATTTTGATTATCAAAATTTAAATCACCTAAATTGATTGCAAATTCTAATAAGCTTTTTCTTGTAGTTGCGTCTATTTCCATATTGCCTAATAAATCTAAACACATATCTACTAATTTCTCAGGTGAAATTTCTTCGTTATTGGATTTAATACGATCAACGATATCCTGTATTCCATCACTATTTAAATTTCCAATATGTTCCACAGCAAAATTAACCCTATCTGTTAATGTTCCACTATCGATCCATTCAGGACCAGTATGCCAACTTTCTACAGTAGGAGGATCCATCAACGTCTGCCCCATCAAAGCAGTTGAGCCAGAAAGATTTACTAAATCTAGTTGAGGCACAGTGTGAGTTCCTGCAATTTTTACAGTACCTACAACAAAATCCACAGGACTTTTTATCTTCATAAATCTTGAATTTTTGAAAAAATCAGAGTTGAATAAAGTACGTAATACCTCACGTATGTTACCTTTGGTTTCAATAAAAGTGTTTGCCAACATCTCTATAGCTTCGGGATCACGTGGTGGTTGAATACTCCAAGCTGGGACTTGGGGTTCATCAGCAACAAAAAAATTATACAAATGACGTGATATAAATTTAGCAGTAGCAGATTGTTTTACAATTATATTTATAATGTCATAACCATCAAAATTTCCTGACTCTCCCAAAAATGTCTTTTCACCAAAGTCATGATCATCCTCACGAAATTCGAATTCGGAAAGATATGTACCAAAAGGATATAAAGGTATACATTGTGTAAAAGTCCACCCAGTGAAAGCTCTGGCAGCATTTTTTATATCATCTTCACTATAATTCCCAACACCCATAGAGAATAATTCCATAATTTCTCTACCATAATTTTCATTTGGCGCATCTTTATGGTTTTCACTATTATCAAGCCAACATATCATGTTTGGATCTTTGGATAATGCAATCAAAATCGTTGTCATATCAGCTAAGCATATCGTCCTAAACATATCTATTTGTTGAACACAAGTCATAGCATGTTCATGTTTATTCCAACCTGTAGCAAATAAATGATGCCAAAAAAGCGTCATTCTCTCCTCTAGAGGTCGAGGAGTATTTATCATTCTGTATATCCATGCAGCTTGAGTTTGCCCAAAAGAGTCTGAGGTAACTGTGCCCATATAATACCGTGATATAAAATCTGCATCATATTCTGGAGATTTTTCAGGAGTTAATAAATCTTCAACAATCTCTTTGTATTCCTTTTTAGCAAAAATTTCTACGTCTTTTCGGCTAGCTCCAAATCCAGCACGTCGTAACAAATGTGATACTAAAGCCAAGTCTTCTGTAGGCATACAATCCCCCCATAAATAAAGCATCATTTGGCTATCTAGAAAATGTAAGGTTACAGTATTACATATAAATAAATAGTTCAAGTATATTTTTATATATAACTCTCAATTAGAAACCCTTTTAAAATAATGTGTTATGATACTTTCTTGAAAACGATATTGAACGTAGAAAAAAATTGGGTACAATAACAAAGCAAAAAACATTTATAAACGATTCTAATTACACATGGTTTGCATATTTTACTATTGCAATAGGTATTGGATTAGCAGTATTACATCTTTCAGGAACAAATATAGCAATCCCAAAAATTGCAGAACATTTCAAGATTGATATACCAACAGTTCAATGGGTTTCTCTAGCATATATTCTTACAACAAGTGCATTATTTTTACCAATTGGTAGACTAGCTGATACTATTGGAAGAAAAAATATATATGTAACAGGGTTTGTAATTTTTACTATCGGAGCCCTTATTGGTGGATTCTCAGATTCTTTCTCAACATTGATTGTCGCTAAAGTAATACAAGGAACAGGTTCTGCCTGCATACAAGCAAATGGTATGGCTATGGTGACGTCAATTTTCCCAGAAAGTCAACGAGGTAAAGCTCTAGGCCTGTATATGACAATAATAGGGACTGGGGCAATAGGGGGTCCAATAGTTAGTGGAATATTAATTACTGAATTTGGATGGAGATCGATTTTTTTTGCTGCTATTCCAGTAGCTATAATTGCATTTTTATCAGGTTTATTTATATTAAGAAGCGATACAAAAGTACAAGAAAAAAAGTTTAGCTTTGATTGGATTGGTGCCTCCCTATCCTCCCTTGCATTAATTACTTTGTTATTAGGTGTAACTAATATCAGTCGTTATGAATTGATGACAATTCAAGTATCAGGAATATTAATAGTTGGACTACTATTAGTTGTTTTATTTATCGTTTGGGAAAATCGTACCAATCAACCAATGCTTAAAATGAGTTTCTTTAAAATTCCAGACTTTAGTATAGGTATTCTGACAAGATTTTTAGCATTTGTGTCTGGATCTGCTGTCTTTTTTCTTATGCCTTTTTACGTAATCCAAGTATTAGGATATGAAGCGAATATTGCTGGATTTTTAATGATACCTGGAGCACTTTGCATGGCTATAACGAGTCCACTATCAGGTCGTTTATCAGATAAAATCGGTACTAAATGGATCTCAATGATAGGATTAAGTTTAATGGGTACTAGCATGGTGGTATTTTCACAATTGACCCCAGAAAGTAACCCGTCAATTATTATCATAGGTATGTGTTTTAATGGCACAGGAATGGGAACTTTTTCATCGCCCAATACAAGTGCAGTTATGGGGACTATACCTTTAGAAGATAGAAGTATAACTTCAGCATTTTTACAATTAACTCGTACAAGTGCAAACTTGATAGGAGTTGCCTTAGCAACTACCATTGTTACTTTAACTATGACCTCTAATGGATATGCTGCCGACTTATCATCAGTATCCGAAGTAGGAAGCAGTAACATTTTACTATCTTTTAATGAAGGATTTTCTAGAGCATTTATGGTGAGTTTTAGTCTTATAATTTTAGGTTTGTGTTTGACCTCACTTCGTTCAAGAAAGGTACCACAACAAATTTAATGAAATTATCACTATCTCCAATTTCTGCAGTTACTGAAAGTACAAATTACAAATGGTTCGCCTATGCAACTATAGCTGTAGGTATTGGTATGTCAGTTATTGATCAAACAGGATTAAACATTGCCATACCAGTAATTTCAAAATACTTTTCTTTAGACATTCCTACAGTACAATGGTTAATTTTAGCAAATATTCTCACAACCAGTGCTTTATTTCTACCTATGGGTAGACTTGCTGATACGGTAGGAGTTAAAAAAATATATCTTACTGGATTTGTAGTTTTTGGTGTTGGGGCGCTTATTGCAGGAAATTCCTCGTCCTATAACACCCTGCTTTTTGCTAAGATTTTCCAAGGTTTTGGTACAGCCTGTATTCAAGCAAATGGAATGTATATGGCGACTAATATTTTTCCTGAGCATGAAAGGGGAAGAGCCCTAGGTCTTTATGTATCAATAATCGGAATGGGTGCAATTTTAGGCCCGGTTATCGCAGGAGTTTTGATTGAACAATTTGGCTGGAGATCTATATTTTTCTCAAGTTTAATTGTTGCTATTATAGCTTTTTTATTTGGTTTGTTTTTTCTTAAATCAGATAATAAATCCTTAGGAAGGAAATTCAGTTTTGATTGGATAGGTGCATTTATTTCATCTATAGCGTTAGTTGTTCTCTTGCTAGGCATAACTAATATTCATCGCTATGAATTCCTTAGTTTTGAAAGCACTGGAGCAATTGTATTAGGAATTATTTTACTGAGTGTATTTATTATATGGGAAAGCAAATCAAGCAATCCTATGCTTGCAGTTCATTTTTTCAAAGTACCACAATTTAGCCTAGGAGTAATGACACGTCTTCTAGCTTTTATCTCATTTTCTTCTACTATGTTCTTGATGCCCTTTTATTTAATCCAAGTATTAGAATATAAAACTAATTTTTCTGGATTATTATTAATTTCAGCAGCTTTTTTTATGGCAATAATTAGTCCATTTTCTGGAAGATTATCCGACAAATTTGGAACAAAATGGATTTCAATGTTAGGAATACTCTTTATTGGTTCTGCTGCATTCATTTTTTCAACTTTAACAATACATTCTGGACCGTTAGTTATAATTATTGGTCTGTCGATTTCTGGAGCTGGGTGGGCTATTTTCTCAGCACCGAATACCAGTACAATAATGGGTTCTCTTCCAATAGAAAATAGAGGAGTTGTATCAGCACTATTGCAACTCACTCGTACAACTGCTAATTTAATTTCAATCGCTTTCTCAACATTATTAGTTACATTAACTATGAGGTCTGATGGTTATGAAGCAGATCTATCATCTATAACAAAAAATGATAATTTAGATGTATTTGTATCTTTTACTAGCGGATTTTCATATGCTTTTATGATGGCGGGATTTACTGCCTTTATTGGAGTACTGTTGAATTCAATAATGAAAAGAAAATAATAGGTAATTATGAAGTCAATAGAAAAATTAGGATGTGTTGGGTACGGGTGCTTAAGTTTAATAATTGGACTTGTCATAGTCATTATTTCAACAGGTGGTTTTGTTCAAATCATTACCATATTTAACTAGTCTCTCTATTGAAATTGTGATACAATTCACAGGCTATATAGTTATAAAAACTGAGGAATTGTAATTCACCAATGAATAGTCATGATGACACTCCTATTAAAGATCTTCATAAAGCACAAAAAAGCAAATTTATTCTGATAAGAATAATGTGGATATTACTAGGTAGCCTATTTGTTGCATTAGGAACTATTGGCATTTTTGTGCCAGGTCTGCCGACTACAGTTTTTCTTATTATTGCTGCAGCATGCTACATTAGATCTTCCCAAAAACTATATGATTGGCTAATAAGTAATAAAACTTTTGGACCACTGATAAAAGACTATCGTGAAGGAAAAGGAATGCCAAAGAAAGCCAAAGTATTGGCACTTTCTATGATAACGATTTTTGCAGGATCTTCTTCTATTTTTCTAATTGATAATCCACCGATACAAATTCTTGTGGGAATATTAGGTATGATAGGATTTTGGTATGTAGGATTCAGGGTACCTACAAATAAATCGGCATAACGATATTTTCTTAGTTCTCTTCCACTAATACATCACCAGGGCCTCTAGACTTTTTAGTAATCTTTATATTCTGTTGAGAATTTAAGAAACCCGCAAAAGTCCGAAATCCCATAGCTCGAAAATCAAAACTAGGATCAATTTGTAACATATTTTGGTGTAATTTAGAACCTACAACTTTACCTTCTTCATCACCTGAAGCACGTAAAGCTCTGAGTACAAGTTCTTGTGTTTTTTTATTTAATTCATTTAAATCTCGATTTATGCGACTTTTACTTTTATCTTTGACAAAAATGTATCTATCACATGAGCGAACCAAACTTGGTGAAACCACATCTTGCCTACCAGCTCCAACAACTGTTTTACCACTAGCCCTAAGTTGATTAACTAAAGGGACAAAATCACTATCTGCTGAAACGATAACAAATGCATCTACATCTGAACGATATACTAACTCGATTGCATCAATTGCTAACCTAATATCGCTAGAATTTTTAGCAGAATTACTCGCATGAAAGTTTTGTATTGCCTCTATACCTAATCTTTGTAAATGCACAACTGAAGTTTGTTTTACTTGTGACCAATCTGCATATGCTCGTTTAATAATAGTTCTGCCGATATCAGAAATTGTATCAAAAAGGTTATCTAAAGAAGAATCACCCACATTTTCAAAATCTATTAGAACTGCAACGTTTTTCTGTTCCATATTTTCCTTATCTCTAATTTATACATGATTCGAATTATATCATGAATAGAATTATTAATTTTTAGTATTGTAACCAGATTCAATTATTGCTATCTTTGAGTCTGTATTTTTCAGGATTGCTAAAAACTGGGGAGAATAAATGAGTAAAACTCAACGGATGGTATGGATAGATATGGAAATGACTGGATTAAATCCAGAAATACATGTGATTTTAGAAATAGCCACTATCGTTACTGATGAAAATCTAAAAATTATTGAAGAAGGTCCAGTAATAGCGATAAAAAGAACCGATGCAGAAATGGATCGTATAGAGGAATGGAGTAAAAAGACACACACAAACTCCGGATTGTTAGAAAGATCAAATAGATCACTAAAAAGTGTACAAGAGGCAGAAAAAATTACTCTAGCATTTTTAGAAAAATGGATTAAACCTGGTGAAGCCCCATTATGTGGGAATTCTGTACACCAAGATCGTAGATTTATGGTTAAAGAAATGCAGAATTTAGAAAAATTCTTACATTATAGAATTGTTGATGTTAGTACTATTAAAGAACTAACAAATCGTTGGTTTCCTGAAGAATCTGAAAACACACCTCCCAAAAAACGTACCCACTTAGCCTTAGATGATATTCGAGAAAGCATCGAAGAGCTTCAATGGTATAGAGATAACATATTTAAAAATCCTTAAATCACTCTATCCAAGTCCAAAAGTTTACAATAATGTAACAATTCTATCATTTACAATGTACGTAATTCGTAATACAATAAAAGAAATGATTAATAAATTAATAATATATTAATTATTCGAACACAAACGTTAATTATATCGTTATATCGTAAGTTCTTAATAACAATTATTGTAATTTTTTCGAAATTACTAAATTGCATGGCTTTATCTAATTTAAATTTTCATGGAGGTAATCACTTTTAAGCTATGAATAAAATACTCGCATTTGTTAAACACAATTTTTTCGAATCATCTAAGTCTTCTCGAACAACCAATCCTGAACTACGGGAATGGAGAAGAATAGAACACGTAGATCAACGTTCCCCAAATTATCATAGAAATAACGATAGTCTCTATCGAATTCTTGCATAAATAACAATAAACACACTCGAACTTGCCTCTTTACTACAACTTAACATATTGATAAACTACGATAAGGCCTAAAAAGCCTTATCGTTTACCACATGCCATGAGATAACTGCTTTATCTTTTTTTTTGGCAAATTCGATACCTACTTTTATTTGATATAGGTTTGTAAATTTTTTGTCTTCTAATACTAAAAAGAAAAAAATATTTTATGGTTGGTGGATAGTCTTATCCGGATTTGTCATACAATCTCTGAACGGGCTTCTATTATTCCATGGTTTCACTATATATTTTTTACCACTACAAGCAGAATTTGGATGGAATAGAACAACAGTCGCAACAGCAGTTGCTCTTACTCGTGCAGAAGGGGCGTTATTAGGTCCAATTCAAGGATGGCTAATCGATAAATACGGTCCAAGAATGATCACCTGTGTAGGCGTATTTTTATTTGGATTAGGATTTATATTATTTTCATTTGTCAATTCTGTACTCACCTATTTTCTTTGTTTTGCTCTGATCGCTTTAGGTTCGAGTGTTGGAGGTTTTTTATCTATTTCCGCAACAATCACTAATTGGTTCAATAAAAAACGGGCATTAGCACAAGGTCTTTTTATGACAGGAATGGGAATTGGAGGTCTTTTAGTCCCCCTTCTTGCCATAGCTATTACAACATATGGATGGAGAGCGGTCGCATTTGCTTCAGGTATAATTATTATTGTATTTAATATGCCAGCTGCTATGAGTCTACGACATAAACCTGAACCATTCGGCTATATGCCTGATGGAGAAATTAATACTAATTCAGATGATGAAATTACAATTGCATATGATGATGGGAATGATCTTTCTGCTGTTGAAGCTATGAAAACTTCCACTTTTTGGTTAATCGGTTTAGGTCATGCATTTTCTTTATTAGTTGTTGGTTCAGTTGGAATTCACTTCACGCCTCACGTTGCTCAAAAACTCAATTATTCTTTAGAAAAAGCTGGACTTATGATAAGTGTTCTTATGGTATTTACTATAATCGGGCAAACTGTTGGTGGATATCTAGGTGATAAAATCGATAAACGACTATTTCTTGTGTTTACTATGATTGGACACAGTTCAGGTTTATTAGTTTTAACATTCGCACAAAATGATTTTCATGTTGTTATGTTTTGTTTACTCCATGGTCTTGCCTGGGGATCGAGAGGTCCTTCTATGCAATCATTAAGAGCAGAGTATTTTGGTAGAAAATCTTTTGCTACAATTATGGGGTTTTCTTCAATACTGAATGCTCTAGCAATGGCTATAGCACCTATATCGGCAGGTGTCCTCGGAGATTACTATGGAGACTACACTGTTGCGTTTGTTTCTCTAGCTATTATGACTGGTTTTGGCTCATTTTTCTTTGCTCTATTGAAACCACCAATAAAAAACAAGTCAACAATATAATAATTTACAATTGCTATAATCATAACTGTCCTGATAATATGTCATTGATATAAACAAAGGAATAAGACTTGGACAATTTATTTTCAACAGACTTATCAACTAATGTAATAATAGCAATAGGTATTTCTTCTTTTTTGGTTGGAATACTCGGAGGATTCGTTGGACTAGCGTTAGGCACTATTCGTTTACCAATAATTATATTACTTGGTATTGATCCTAGAATAGCAGCTGGTACAAACATTATAACTTCAACTATTTCCTCGTTTTTTGGGACAGTACGACATATACAAGAAAAAAATGTAAATAAACAAATCATACTTTTTATGGGTATTCCTGCAGTATTTGGTGCCTTACTTGGAGGATACCTTGCACCATATGTACCAGTTAATTTATTGTTGTTTTCTGCTGGACTTCTAGTATTTTGGCAAGGAATTGAATTTATTATATTGGCAAGAAGTCGAGGTACTCAAATGAGAGATGCCTTTGGTGTAGATCTTGAAAATTCTAAAGGAATATTTACACGAAACCGTGTAATGGCAGAATCAGGAGTAGGATTATCAATAGGCTTAGTAGGAGGAGCAGTTGGTCTCATATTAGGTAGTATCCGATTACCTGCAATTATTCGTATTTTAAAAATAGACCCACGCATTGCCGCAGGATCTAATCTTTTTATTGGTTTTTTTATGGGAATTGCAGGTCTAGTTGGCCATGCATTCCATGGACATGTAGATTATTTCCTCATTGTTGTTATGGGAACTGGTGCTGCAATAGGTAGTTATATTGGGGCAAATTATACCAAAAAGGTTTCCATCAATACATTCCTTTTAATATTAGGAATTGTGCTTTCAGTCGTCGGATTAATATTAGCTTCTCGACCACTAATTACATAGGAATACAGATGACACAACAAAAACAAATTGCTTTAATTACTGGTGCCTCACGGGGAATTGGAAAAGCTATTGCTATTGATTTCGCAAAAAATAATATCGATGTAGTATTAACTGGTAGAAATGAAAAACGCTTAATCGATATTCATAACGAACTTCAATCCCTGGATATAAATTCTTATTATATTTCATCTGATCTTTCAAATGATTCAGGAATTGAAAAGATCATGAAATTTATATCTGAATCAGGTTTAGAAATCAATATTTTAGTAAACAATGCAGGAATAATTCATCCACGAATACATTTAGTTGACTTCAATATGGAAGATTGGGAAGAAGTTATAAATGTAAATCTTGTAAATGCTGTTAAATTAACAAAGCTAATTCTACCCTATATGATAAACCAACAATATGGAAAAATTGTGAATATTTCTTCTATAGGTGGTAGAAAAGGTGCTGCAGGAAGAACGGCATATAGAATAACAAAAGCAGGACTAATTAGTTTCACAGAATCATTAGCCGCAGAAGTGAAAAAAGATGGAATAGATGTAAATTGTATTTGCCCAGGTAGTGTAGTTACTGAAGGATATGTTGAAGCTTTTGGAGAAGAATCTATTCAAAATGACCATATGATGGATCCTTCAGAAATTGCTAAACTATGCACCTTTCTAGTCACCCCTGCATCCTCTGCTGTGACTGGTGCAATTCTTGATGCTTTTGGGAAATCAAATCCCCTATTTAATGTTTAAATCAAATTTCATGATATACTCATACCATAGAAAAATAAGGCAGTAAGGAATTATCATGACAAATACAAATTCAGGTACAATTATATCTGTAAATGTTAGTTCTAACGGTGGAGTCCCTAAATATCCTCAAAAAGAAGTTTTTATTGACCGACATGGCATCGCAGGCGATTACCATAGTGGAGATATAAACAAGCACAAAAAGAATGGTCCTAGTGAACCTAATTCACGACCAATTTCTATAGTTTCTTTAGAAGTACTCAACGAGATTAATACAACACTTGGGATAGAGCTTAAACCAGGGGATTTAGCAGAAAATATCACAACTAATAATCTTGGTAACTTAGCAGAATTAGAAGAAGGAGATAGTATTAGAATTGGAGAAGAAGTAATTTTACAAGTTACAGGTCAAAATAGACCTTGTGCAGTACTAAATGTGTATCACGATTTAGTTTCAAAGTCTCTAGTCAACAAACGAGGGATTACTGCTACAGTTATAAATACCGGCACGATCAAACCGGATGATACATGTTATGTTATAAAAGGAAATTCATAAATGAACAAAACTTCCAAAATCCAGATTAGAAATTTAGCTATAATTGCACATGTAGACCATGGTAAAACCACTCTAGTTGATGCACTCCTTAAGCAAGGCCAAGTATTTAGAGAAGGCCAAGAAACAGGAACGCTAATTATGGACAATAATCCATTAGAAAAAGAACGTGGAATAACTATATTAGCAAAAAACACAGCTGTACTTTATAACGATGTCAAAATCAATATCATAGATACTCCTGGACATGCTGATTTTGGAGGAGAAGTAGAACGTACAATGAATATGGCAGATGGATGTATTTTAGTTGTTGATGCAATAGATGGACCTATGCCACAAACAAGATATGTTTTAAAAGAAGCATTAAATCAAGATGTTGTTCCTATTGTTGTAATAAATAAAATAGATCGTGATGGGGCAAGAATTAATGAAGTAATTGATATGGTTCAAGACTTGTTTCTTGAATTAGCTACAAAAGCAGAACAATTAGATTTTCCTATCATCCTTTCATCTGCAAAAGAAGGATATGCATTATTAAATTTAGAAGACGAGCAAAAAGACATGTCTCCTTTATTTGAAGCTGTTATTAATCATATTCCTGAACCTGAAGGTTCTGAAGATGAACCTCTACAATTCCTTGTTACATCATTAGATTATGACAATTATTTAGGGCAAATTGCTATTGGAAGAATAACAAATGGGAAAATTAAACCTGGAGACCAGGTTGTGGTAGTTACTGAAACAGATACAATTGCAACAAGCAAAATAGAAAAGGTTTTTGTGTTCCATGGATTAGAAAAATACTCTGTCGATATTGCAGAATCTGGAGAAATAGTTGCTCTAGCTGGATTAGAGAATTTGTCTATTGGTTATACTGTTACAGATATAAACAACCCTCGTCCTCTTCCTTCTATTCACATTGCTGAACCGACTGTAAAAATGACTTTTGGAGTAAATACATCTCCATTCTCCGGACAAGACGGAAAACATTCAACATCCAGAGTGCTTTATGATCGATTAATCAAAGAATTACGCACAAATATCAGCTTAAATGTCGAAAGAACAGAAAATGCAGACATATTTTTAGTCTCTGGTCGAGGCGAATTACATCTTTCTGTTCTTATTGAAACTTTGAGGAGAGAAAATTTTGAATTCCAAGTGTCCAAACCACAACCTATTACAAAATCCATAGATAAAACTATCCATGAACCAATTGAACATCTAGAAATTGAAACCTCTGAAAATAATTTTGGTGCTCTAAATGATTACCTTGTAAACCATTTGGCAGCTTTGAAAAATATGGAATATGATGAGAATAATCGAGTTAAGATTGAGTATACAATTCCTACTAGGGGATTAATTGGATTTAATACGTACTTTTTGAAAACAACAAAAGGAGACGGAAGTAAAACAAGTAAATTTTCTGAATATGCCCCCATGAAAGGGGACATTAAATCAGAAACAGTAGGTTTGCTTGTTACATCTGAACCGGGAGTTTCAGTTACCTATGGACTGTTAAATGCACAAGGAAGAGGTTCGACATTCATTGATGCTGGAACACCTGTTTATGAAGGTATGGTTATTGGTATGCACCAAAGAGATAAAGATATTGCGATAAACGTTTGTAAAGAAAAAAAATTATCCAATGTACGATCATCTACATCTGATATTGCAAAAAAACTAAGCCCATACATACAAATGACTTTAGAAGAAACTATCGACTTTATAACAGATGATGAATTAATTGAAGTCACGCCTATTAATTTACGAATCAGAAAAAAAGAGCTTTCAGGTTTAACTAGACAAAAACAACATACATTACGATAAAATGGCCCGAACAAATTGGTACACTGATCATCCGCTTACATGCACTTGTTCTTCATGCCAAGAACAAAAAGCGTTTGAACGAGAACATGCCAATAAAAAAATTGGCCGAAATGAAAAATGTCCTTGTGGGAGTGGTAGTAAATATAAAAAATGCCATGGGGCCTAATCCAGATATTTTTTTAACCAATCCATTGCTAATACGTTAAAATCAGCACAACTTTCATGAGCAAGATCTTGATATACTGTTAAGTTTTTTAAAGCAGGTATTTTTTCAAATACTGGCATTATGGTTTCCGGAGGACAAATAGGATCTATCATTCCAATGTTCACAGCAACTGGACAGGTTATATTTTTTACTAAATTTAATGTGTCAAAATAAGACAATGTATCTAAAATCTTTTCAGTCTGATCAGAATGTTCTTTAATATAATCTGTTATTTCAACATATGGTGTGGATGACAAGGTAGAAGAAGTTGGATAATTTGATAAAAAAGGCTGTTCCGCCACAACTGCTGCTAATCGAGCATCTAAAGATGCAGTTGCGAGAGTGTATCCACCGCCTTGACTTCTCCCCCACATACCAATAGCATCCTTATCAACTTCAGGTCTAGACGCAAGAAAATCTATGCCTCTGACACAATCCATGTATGCACCACGATAATAATATTTTTCTTTATCTTCAATGTGATAGGTTAATTTTGTCGAATGTTCTAAAGACCATTCCTCAGTACTTTCTCCTTGACCTCTTGGCCATAAACTTAAAACTGTAAATCCCGACAACACTAATGCAAAATGTTTATCTAAAGTTAATGTAGTGGCACTATATCCTGGAACTCTTAAAATAGCTGGAAAAATTCCTTTAGAAGATCGTGTAGTCGGAACAGAATATATACCACGAATTTTTTTGGCTTCAAAACTACTTAGTACAACTTTATACGTATTATAATCTCGGGCACTTGAATCTAAATCTTCAACAAGTTCCTCAGACATTGCTATGGAGTGTAACTCTTCTATAGTGTTATTCCAAAAATTGTCCAGACTACTTGTATTCATTATATAGAATTAATGATTTCTAGATTTTCGTGCTACACCAGATATTCTTGCGGCTCTTGAAACTGCACGAGCTACTGCAGGTGAAACATTACGGTTAAAGACACTAGGAATTATATAATCTGCTTGTAATTGTCTAGAGGTAATAGTTGATGCGATTGCTTCAGCTGCCGCCATTTTCATCTCATCATTAACAGTTGTTGCCTGTACATCAAGCGCTCCTCTAAAAATACCAGGAAATGCAGAAACATTATTGATTTGGTTAGCAAAATCAGATCTACCTGTAGCCATTATTGCTACATGAGGACCTGCTTCATGTGGAAGTATTTCAGGATCTGGGTTTGCCATAGCAAATACGATAGGGTCTTTGTTCATCTTCTTAATATCATCAACAGTTATTGTTCCTGGTCCAGATAATCCTAAGAATAAATCTGCTCCTTCAATTACTTCACCAATTGATCCCTTTTTCTTATCATGGTTTGTATTTTCAGCAAACCAATTTTTCATAAAATTCATGTTATCAGGTCGTCCTTTATAGACAGCCCCTGATCGATCACAACCAATAATATTTTTTACTCCATATGACAAAAGCATTTTTACACATGCAACACCAGAAGCACCTACACCTGCTACCACAACATTTAATTCATCTAAATTCTTTTTGACTAATTTGGCTGCATTAAGCAACGCAGCGCTTACAACTACAGCTGTACCATGTTGATCATCATGGAATACAGGAATATCGAGTTGTGCACGCAAAGAATCTTCAATTTCAAAACACCTTGGAGCAGAAATATCTTCCAGATTAATTCCGCCAAATCCAGGCGCAATCCTTTTTACTGTTTCGATAATTTCTTGTGTATCGGTTGTATCTAAGCATATTGGCCAAGCATCGACATTTCCAAATTCTTTAAAGAGTAAAGCTTTGCCTTCCATAACAGGCATTGCAGCACCAGGACCTATATCTCCAAGACCTAAAACAGCTGTTCCATCTGTAACAACCGCAACAGTATTTCGTTTACCTGTTAATTCCCACAGTGTTTCTGGTTTATTGTATATATGCATACAAACACGGCCAACACCAGGTGTATAAGCTATAGATAAATCCCTACGTGTTTTTAAAGGGATTTTACTTTTCATTTCTATTTTCCCACCTAAATGAGAAGATAATATAGGATCTGAGTAACGAATTACTTTAACCCCTGGAAGTTTTTTCAACGCCTTTAGAATATCTGAACCAACTTTTTCGTCCCAAACACTGAAAGTTATATCTCTAACTAACTTTGATCCAGACATTTCAACTAAATCAATTGCTCCAACAGTAGCACCTTGATCACCAATAGCAGAAAGAACCTTCCCGATCATTCCTGGTTGGTTAGAAATCTCAAGTCGCAATGTTAGAGAATTTGTAGGGGGAAGGGTTGAATCTACGCTATCTATATCTTCTGTTTTAGCTACCTTACGAACCATAATATTGCCTTTTCTTGAGTATATATATTTTTAGAAACTCTAAAGAGTGCTCAAATTATACCAATGTAAATGAATATTGCAACCACTAAGATTCATCAATATCTATTCCAGCAATTACAACATCATCTACAGGCTTATCTCCAGGCATTGTATCTACCTTTGAAATTGTCTCAACAATATCTTGGCCAGTAGTTACAGTCCCAAATATTGTATGGTTTCCATTTAAATGTGGTGTAGCCACAGTAGTTATAAAGAATTGACTACCATTCGTATTTGGACCAGCGTTTGCCATAGCCAATTTACCAGGTGCATCAAACACTAATGACGATACAATTTCATCCTCAAATTGATAGCCAGGTCCGCCTCTACCAGTACCATCAGGATCTCCGCCTTGAATCATAAAATTTGGAATGACTCTATGAAATATCACTCCATCGTAAAAACCTGATTTGGATAAACTAACGAAGTTATCAACTGTTTTAGGAGTTTCATCAGGTAATAAATTAATAACTATTTCACCGTAATTTGTTTTTATTGTTGCTTGCAATGTGTTTTCCTTTCATAAATCTCAACATCTTATTATTAAAACTTTAACATATTTATTCATTAATTATTAGGATAAATATCACAATAAAAAAGTGAAATTAAATAACGAGAAGAACTAAACCAACAACTATAATAGTAGTAGATATAGCCTTAATGAGGATAATTTTAGGAGAAATTGATTCACCAAGAGACCAATTGAATAAAATACTTACAAGTAAAGTAAAGAAAAGTAGAAATAAAGATCTGACACTTAATATTGCTGTTACTAGAGAAACTGGGCCTAAAGAAAGCGCTAGTAAAGCTAAATAAAAATGAGCATTCACCAAAAATACCTCATTAGTAAATACAAATAAAAACCCTTTACTTTTTGACTGAATCATATTTTTTACATCTAGATAGGAGTCTTTACGAAAATTTAAAAGAAAGAAAACAAAACCTAAAGCAAACATACGTACAGCATGTACTTGTATAATTGAAGCATCTTCTACAGCTAATTTACTTGTAATATTTGCAGCACTATAAAGCAAGCTACCAATAATTAACAAACTAAATGCCTTATCAATAATTTTAATTTTCCAAAAGTCTCCGGAAAAATCCATAGCAATTAATATTGCACCAATTACAATTAATAATATTCCAACCCCTTGATAGAGTAATATATTTTCATCCAAAAAAAGTAAGGCGAAAAAAGCTGTGAATATTGGATATATTTGTGAAAATGGGACTGTCCTAGTAACCTCATTAGAAAAAGTTACTTTTAAAAATAAATGACCTTGTAATCCAAATAATGCTCCTGCAATAAACGGCCAAAAGTAGTATTCCACATGGATAGACTCAAAAGAAGAAATTATTAAAATAGTTAGAATACCAAATGTCATTTGTATTAAGGCAATTAATACAGGTAATGTATGAGAATTAGTAACATAACGATATAAAACTGTTTTATCAAAAATACTTATCAAACCAGAAACACCAGCACTGATTAATGCAATTATTGCCCAATTCTCCATAATTTTCTCAATTCATTGAATGAATACAAAAAGAGGATTATAATCCCTGCTATGCATTCTTACAAATCTAACAACTACTTAAGTGCCCCAAAAAAACTTCCCTTTTATTATGGCTGGATAATATTAGTAGTTACAAGTTTAGGAATGTTTATATCTGGTCCTGGTCAAACATATTCTATTTCAATTTTTATGGAACCCATGAGAAATTCTCTTGGCCTTTCACTATCTGAAATTGCTAGTTTTTATACATTTGGCTCGCTTACAGCCGCGACCCTTATGATTATTGTTGGAAAGTTATTTGATAGATATGGTGGTAGAATTTTAATGTCCCTGATCACCATTCTATTTGGACTTGCCTGTTTATGGATGACACAAGTTTCTAATTCTTATGAAATATATCTTGGATTTACTATGTTGCGAGCTTTAGGCCAAGGTGCATTAACTCTTGTTTCTACTAGTTTAGTAGCAATTTGGTTCATCCAGTATCGAGGAAGGGCTAATGCATTTAATTCATTAGGTAGCGCTCTTAGCCAAGCTATATTTCCACTTCTCATATTTTATCTAATAACAAACCTCGGTTGGGAAAATGCATGGGCTGTTCTCACTTTCATAATTTGGGGATGTTTGTTATTACCAGCGATTATAATCATACGTAGAAGCCCAGAATCAATAGGTCTTCTTCCTGATGGATTAAAAATAGAACAAGACTCATCTATTAAGAAATCTAACCTAGAAATAAATTGGAGTTTAAATGAAGCTATGAAAACTCCAACTTTTTGGCTTTTACTCTTTGCGAGCACTTCACATTCTTTTATTATAACTGCGCTTACTTTTCTACAAGTACCTCTCTTTGAGAGTCGTGGATTGAGTACAGAATCTGCAGCTCAAGTATTTATAATTATTTCTCCAATGATAATATTAGGTTCTTTTTGTTCTGGTTTTATCATTGAAAAAATTGCTCCAAGATACCTATTAGGATTTAGTCAAATAATATTAATTATAGGAATGTTATTTATTGGTACTATTTCAGCTAACTGGCATACATACATCTATGGGGCAATCATTGGGTTTGGTATGGGATTTGCTATGACTATTGGAAATGTCATTTGGGCAAATTATTATGGAAGAAATTCAATAGGAGCTATAAGAGGATTTGTCACAACTGTTATGGTAGGTTCTGCAGCACTTGGACCTCTATCATTTGCCATTATTGTCGACACAACAAATTCTTTTGAACTAACAGCAAATGTATTCACATTATTACCAATATTATGTTTTATTGCAGCAATATTAGCCAAACCGCCAATAAAGAATTGAACCTAAACAACATCCAATATATTATGATAGAATATATTCATAATGTAATATTGGTGTTTGGTACTGGAGGTAATAATGGTTCCACCTGAGAGTCTATTTGGTATATCCAATGCATTACTGGTGTTAATTGTTTCACTAGTATCATTCGGTTTAGCTGGTTTCATTTTATGGCAAAGAGTATTTCGATTAGTTTTCCTTGGTAGAAAAGAAAACAGGCTAGATCAACCTATACAGAGAATATTTAAAATGCTAATTGTTGTCCTTGGTCAACAAAGAGTTATGCAACGATTCTCATTAAAAGATATGGCTGGTCTTGGTCATGCGATTATTTTTTACGGGTTTGTACTTTTCTCTATAAGTTATGTAATTTTTGTTTTCGGTGATTCTGCTTGGCATGAATTTTCTGAAACTTTATTAACTGCAACAGGTGTGAAATTTTTTGCATCACTTCTGAATATTGTTGCAGTATTAATTATTTTTTCATTATCCTGGGCACTATATAGAAGATGGGTTGCAAGGCCCCACAGACTATCATTTGATCTCACTAGGGCTAAAGAATCAATAATTATTGTTGCTGCAATATATGGCCTCATGTTTTTTACCTTAATTACAGAAGGGTTTTTTGTAGCTGCTGGTGGTACAGGACCTGCTGCAGAAACTCCAATAGGTGGAGCATTAGGAAATCTATTCATTGATATGGGAATAGCTTCAGAAACAGCAAGTAATTTACAAGCATTATTCTGGTGGTTGCACCTAATTATTATCTTAGGTTTTTCTATCTATATCCCTATATCTAAACACATGCATATGGTTGGGGCTCCTATAAATGTTCTCTTTACTACTATGCAAGCTAGAGGGACTCTAAAGCAAATGCCCGATTTTGAAACAGCTGAAACATTTGGTGCCGGTGGCACTGAAGGGTTTTCATGGAAATCTATATTAGATGGATATGCATGTGCTGTTTGTGGTAGATGTACGGATAATTGTCCGGCCAATATAAGTGGAAAATTTCTATCTCCAATGCATATTGCAGAAGGAGTCAAAGAACATGTGATGGAGACAGGCGCTTCAATAATTAATGCACAAAAATCTGGCGAAACTTTTCAAGAGCCTAGTTTGTTCACAGAAAATAGTATGCTCAAAGAATCTGCAGTTTGGGACTGTGTTACCTGTGGTGCATGTATGGAAGAATGCCCAGTTATGGTTGAACATGTTGACTCTATTGTTGATATGCGTAGATATCTAGTCATGGAACAAGCTAGTATGCCTGAAGGAGCTGAGGGTGTTCTATTAAACATGGAACAACGAGGACACCCATGGAGTGGAAATCAGACTTCTAGAACCGAATGGATGGAGGGATTAAATGTTCCAACATTTGCAGAGGAAAATGAAGCTGAAGTTCTTTTATGGGTAGGTTGCACTTCTGCATTAAACGAAGCAAATCAAAAGGCACCACGAGCTATGGCTTCTATTTTACGTGTTGCCGGTATTAAATTTGCGGTACTAGGAAATGAAGAAGGTTGTACTGGAGATCCTGCTAGAAGAATTGGAAATGAATACCTATACCAAATGATGGCTGAACAAAATATTCAAACATTAAACCAATATTCGTTCAAAAAAATTGTAACTCTATGTCCACATTGTTTTAACAATATCAAGAACGAATACCCCCAACTTGGAGGTAATTACAAAGTTTATCATTATACTGAATTTGTGGATGAATTAATTCAAAACGGAAAACTAAAACCTGTTAAAAGTGTTGATATTAGTATGACTTACCATGATTCTTGTTATCTAGGAAGACATAACAAAATTTATGATGCTCCACGTAATATCTCAAAAGCTATCCCTGGACTAGAACTTCATGAGATGGAAAGAAATTGTGAGAGAGGATTCTGTTGTGGTGCAGGTGGTGGACATATGTGGATGGAAGATAGTGGAGGTCAAAGAATTAATCATATGAGAATTGATCAATTCCTTGAAACTGAAGGAGAAACCTTGGGTGTTTCTTGTCCGTTTTGTTATCAAATGTTCGCTGAAGGAATTCAATCAAAAGGTGTTCAAGAAAATAAACAAACGAAAGATCTCGTAGAAATTATCGCTGAAAGTGTTGTTCCTGAAGAAGAGTAATAATTACTCTATTCTATTGGCTCTGGGTACATATCACGAAGTTCGCGTTTCAATATTTTACCCATAGGATTCTTAGGGATTTCATCAGCAAAAATAACTGATTCTGGTTTTTTGTAACTGGCTAGACGTTCATGGCAGTAGTCGATTATTTCTTGTTGCTCTACAGACATACCTGATTTTAACACGACCACAGCTCTTACTCGTTCCCCCCAATATTCATCATTAACTCCAATTACAGCTGCATCATCAATACTTGAATGAGTAAGAATAACATTTTCGACTTCATCTGGTGCAATCATTTCCCCTCCACGCTTAATGAAGTCTTTTGCTCTTCCAGATAAAAAGATATATCCCTCTTCATCCATATATCCTAAATCTCCAGTGTATAACCAACCATCTCTAATTGTTTCATTAGTTGCATCTTCTTTATTCCAATACCCCTTCATCAATCGTGGGCCCTGAGCAACAATTTCACCTACTTCACCTTGTGTAACTTCGTTTCCATCCTCATCAACTATTTGAACGATAACATCATCTAAAGGTTTACCAATAGAACTTAATCGTTTTAATTTAAGTTCTTGTTCTTCAGATGTGCCGGTTATCTCATGATCTTCTGGAGATAACATAGTAATAGTTGAAGCAGTTTCTGTTTGGCCAAAAGCATTAATAAAACGTGCTCCAGGAAGTTTTGCTATTGCGTCTTTTATAACAGAAGCAGGCATAGGTGCAGCACCATAAGTTATTACCCCTAAACTTGATATATCAAAATTTGGGAACTCTTTATGATCCAAAATCGCTTTAAGCATTGTAGGAACCATCATAGCCCGATTAATTTGTTCTTCTTGAACTAATCTCATCCAATCGTGAGGTTCAAACTGTCGTTGTATAACTAACGTCCTACCACCATAAATTGCAGAAATCACAGCCTGCATACCTGCTATATGATGTAATGGAACGGTTAGTATATTCTTTTCTTCTTCATCAGGATCTGCTGGCATAACATTAGCTAGAATATAGGAAGAAAAACTATCATGTTTCAACATAACGCCCTTGGGAGCACCTGTAGTACCTGAGGTATACATAATTATATTAGTATCATCATCATCATATTCAGGGAATCTATCTTCAGGTTCCCCATCTCGAATTAAATCATCGTAATTAATCCATCCATCAGACTCATCATCCATAGATACAAGCAATTCAACATCTTTATTATTCTCTGTAGCTTGTTTGACTAATTCATGATATCTATAACCTGCAAAAACCACTTTGGGCCTGCTATCAGATAACATAACCTCAAGTTCTTCAGATCTAACACGAAAATTAACAGGAACATAAATTGCATCCAGACTTGTTATGGCAAAATAAGTCTCTATATGCTCATTGCAGTTAACTTGTATTGTAGAAACTCTATCTCCTGCAACCACACCTAGTTTACTTAATGAATCAGCAAGTTTATTTACTCGTTGTTGTAAAGTAGAAAAATCAATTCTCTTATCTTCGAATATAATTGCAGTTCTATCTGGAACGATTTCACTTGATAGTCGCAAAAACTCGACAGTATTCATCTACTAACCTCCATTGCCTACACAAAATATCTGACGCAAGTATCAATTCTATCATCCTTGTCTAGTTTCGGTAATATATTCAATACATTTTTTAGATTCTAAATCTAATGCTTTTGTGAGAGAAAGTTCTAATCCCTGTGAAATAACTGATTTTGTTAACATATTTAATTCTTTAGGGTTACGACATAAACTATCTAATAAACTATAGGCAAACTCAATAATATGGGTTTCCTCAACGCTATAATCAATCAATCCTATTTTCAAAGATTTATCTAGCTCTAGCTGTCTTCCTAATAATAAAAGGTCCAAAGAATGCCCTAAACCAATTTGACGAGGTATGGTTTGTGTTCCACCTGCTGCTGGAATTATACCAAGCCCCGTTTCTGGTAATCCGATAATAGTATCCTTAGTTGCTATTCGAATATCACACAACATAGCAATTTCTACCCCAGAACCAAACGTGTATCCATGAAGTACACAAACAATAGGAACTGGTAATGTCATAAAAACTTCCCATAAGTCTCTTTCTTTACGAATATTTCGAGCTATATATTGTGAAGGGGCAGTACCAAACTCAGTTAAATCCGCTCCTCCACAAAATCCCTTTGATCCATTACCTTTCAATAATATACCTTTGATATCATAATCAAGATTAATCGCAGTTAGCACTTCGTAAAGTTCATCTCTCATAGTGGTATTAAAAGCGTTAACAACATTAGGTCTATTAAGAGTAATTGTCGCTATATTCTTATTCTTTTCATAAATAATTGTGCTAAATTGATCTATAATTTTCCCATCCTTGAATTTGTAATTGATTTAAATCGATTCCAGAAGATAATAAGTCTTCTAAGGGTATTTCTATGAAATTTTTTCCAATATCAGTGATTTCATGAGCATCGCTTACTTCAGTTAAAATTAAATTGTGTTTATCTGCTAATTCATACACTTGGTTTTTATTAATATGCCAATTGTGTATAGAATTATTCACCTCTATAGATTGAATATGATTTATTTCTATTTGCTGAGATGGATGGCCAGGATGGCAATAATTTCTAAATAATTTACCATTTGGTAGCAAAAATTCTCCAACTTCATATGTCTGAAAATAATCATGCTTCATATGTAATTCTATTTCTCTACCAGGAAATATAATTATTTCATCGGGAAAATTTTGAGTAAAAATTTTGTAGTATTCAAAAGAAATTTTTAACAAGTCTGGATGAGCGTGGTGGTGATCAGTAATCGCTATTCCATCTATACCAACTTTTTTACACTGATTTATTACTTTATATGCTGTTTCTTTACTAGGTGTTTCAAAACTTGATGCTTCCCACACATGCGTATGCAAATCAAGTTTCAGCCTTTTCCCTTTACTAACCATATATTAACTATTTCCTTCATTCACCAATAAAATTTGGAGGCTCTTTTGTTTTAAAACTATCTAATCCTATTTCTCTATCTTTAGTAGAATGAAGTAATATACTTAAATCAGATTCAAACAAAAATCCTTGTCTTAAGTTCATATCTAGACCCTCTTTGACAGCTTCTTTTACATATCTTAATGCAATCGGTGCAAGAGATTCTAATTTAACTACTAATTGTGCTATATATTTTTCAATTTCAGATTGTGAAACCATATAATTAACCAATCCTAGATTGGTAGCTTGTTCAGATGTTACAACCTCACCTGATAACATCATTTCTACTGATTTAGATTTGCCAATTATTCTAGGTAGTCTTTGGGTTGCTCCATCCCAAGGTAAAAACCCATTATTAATTTGTTTTAGACCAAATACACTATCAATTGTACAAACTCTAATATCGCCACTTAGTGCTATTTCTAAGAGATTATCAAATATGTACCCTTTCATTACTACGATTATAGGACATTGAATCTTATCTATTTTGGATGCAATTCTATACTCTTCAATAGATGCGACTGTGTCAAAATTAATACTCTTCAAAGAATATGATTTGTTTGTGTTTTCTATAATTAGAACCACGACATGTGTTTGATCATCTTGATTAATTTCAGTACAAATTTCTTCAAATTCTGAACATGCACTTTTATAATCTAATGTGGAAAATACACTGGAATCTAGAACTATAGTTGTAGTGTTGTTATTTTTAGAAACATCTATAGATGTAAATTTTCTTCTTTCTGACACAATTTCTCCCACTTAAGGTATCTTTGAAAAACAACCTCGGGGCGACTGGATTTGAACCAGCGACCCCCTGCACCCCATGCAGGTGCGCTTCCAGGCTGCGCCACGCCCCGATGATAAAGGAAAAGAATACCATTAGCAATTTACCAGAGCAAGTTCTTTTTATATTGTACCTATTATAATAGCGTGTTAGACTTTCATAATTAATTACCGAATCCTTAAAACGAGTGAGGAGAAAACAATGTTACCTGATCGAATGAAATTTGGCATATTTCTTGCTCCATTTCATTGGAAAGATGAAAACCCCACTCTATCATTGCAAAGAGATTTAGAACTTATTGAATACTTAGATCACCTTGGATATGACGAAGCATGGATTGGTGAACATCATAGTGCAGGATGGGAAATAATAGCATCTCCAGAAGTGTTTATTGCTGCAGCTGCAGAAAGAACAAAACATATTAGATTAGGAACTGGAGTTACAAGTCTTCCTTATCATCATCCTTTAATAGTTGCAGATAGAATGGTTATGTTAGATCACTTGACTAAAGGAAGAACTATGTTAGGAGTGGGACCTGGGGCTCTTGTTACAGATGCCTATATGCTAGGTATAGATCCTACGACACAAAGACCACGAATGGATGAATCATTAAATGTAATAATGCAATTACTTGAGTCAGAAGAACCTGTTACATGCCAAACGGACTGGTTTTCTCTAAACGAGGGTCAATTACAAATGAGACCTTATACTCAACCAAGATTTGAGGTTGCTGTAGCAGCTGCTCAATCACCTTCTGGTATGATTGCTGCCGGTAAATATGGTTTAGGAGTCTTATCAGTAAGTATTCCACGTGGTGGTAGTATTGCTACTAATTTAAACGATTTCTGGAAAATTGCGGAAGAAACTGCTGCAGAACATAATAAAACAGTAAATAGAAAAGAGTGGCGTTTAGTTCTTCACGTCTTTTTAGCGGACACAAAAAAAGAAGCATTTGCTCAAGCACGTGAACATGCAGGAAGATATCAAAGGGAATACTTTGAGAAAACATTAGGTCATCCATCTACAGTAGATGATAGTGCAGATAAAATTATTGACACAATGGTTGAAAGAGGAGCCTGGTGTGTAGGCACACCCGATGATTTGATTGATACAATTAATCGCCTTGATCAAGAGAGTGGTGGATTTGGTGGAATTATGATTCAAGCTACAGAATGGGGAACTAAAGAGCAAGTTTTTCATAGCTATGAATTACTTGCAAGATACGTTATGCCTCAATTTCAAGGTTCAGTAAAAGCTCTCAATAATTCTATGCAATGGTCTCGTGATAAATCTGAAGAACTACAAAAAATGAGAACAGAAGCTTTAGAAAAAGCAAAATCCGATTACCAAAATAAAACCTAACCTGCGCATATGAACGAAATATCTATATCTAAAGAACAAAAGCAACGACTGCTTATAACCATACTAGCTGGTCATGGTTTGAAACATATGTTCAACGCAGCGTTTTTTATTCTACTACCTGGAATTAAAGAAGGCTTGTCATTAACTAATAGCCAAATAGGCTTCATGTCTTCAACAAGACAATTTGCTGGTGGTATTGCAAATATTCCTGCAGGTTATGTCGGAGACAAATATCCTCAAAAAGTTGCATTAATACTTTCTTTAACAATTATAGTTTTAGGTATATTCGCTTTTTTCTTAGGAATATCGAACACTTTTTTTATTGCCTTAATATTTTCAGGACTTTTTAGTGTAGTGATATCTTTTTATCATCCCGCTGCAATAGCTTCTCTTTCGAGAAATTTTGCAGACAGACGTGGTTTTGCTGTTTCTTTACATGGAACTGGTGGAAGTATCGGAGAAACGGCAGCCCCAATTTTGGTTGGTGCATTATTAAAATATACTCCATTAATTTGGAGTAATATTTTACAAATAAGTATAGTGCCAGCAATAATTTTTGGAATCTTAATGTATTTGCTGTTAAAAAATATTCCACAACAACAAACAGCTGAAAACTTAACCTTTGCAAAATTTCTATCTGGTGTTGGTGGACTATTTAAAAATAAGAAACTTCTTATTGTTTTATTAATCGCGGCTGGGTTTGCTGGAGGACAAGGAACAATGTTGACCTTTCTACCCATATACATGGATGAAAGTTTGGGTTTTTCTCCATTTAGATATGGAGTTTATATAACTCTTGCAAATGTAGGTGGTATAATATCACAGCCTATAATGGGGTATTTATCTGATAAATACAACAGAAAACTAATTCTAGCACCTTCCCTAACGATATTAGGAATTAGCTATATGTGTCTTCTTACATCCAATATAGTTTTATTTACTATTGTGATAATTATAATGGGGATTTTCTTATTCCCTATGATGGCAATATTAGTTGTCTCAGCTACTGACCTAGTCGATTCAAATATTCAAGGAACAACCGTTGCATTAGTATTTGCTGCAGTGACGATATTCTCTAGTTTTATACCATCTCTTGCAGGTATTTTAGCTGATACAAATATACAATATGCATTCATGTTAGCATCTGCAGTCGGAGTGTTTGCTGGGTTACTTGCCTTTATGGGCAATTGGACTGTTTCAAAACCTTCAAGTTAATTAAGTTTACCCAAAAGCGTTTCTCCTGCTCGTTCTTGCAGTTCTGTGATTGAGAATGGGGTTTGTATACGTGGTAAAACTTCAGAACCTAATAATTCTATTTGCTTATTCCATTCTTGTGCACTCGCAACCGGCCGCATGACAAACTTTGAAACTCCTACATTGATATAATTATTAATCATTTGTAATACATCGTCAGCAGTACCTGCAGCACAATATTGATCAGGAGTTATATCATTTCTCCGCGATATGAAATATTGGGAAAAGCTCTTTTCTGCTTTTTGTTTATCAGGGTTAATATGAAAAGGAATAAAGGTACCATAATGATCATCAGGAATTTCATTACCTACTTCATCCATTCTTGATTTTATATACTGTATACCTGAAGAACATTCTATTGGAGTTGTAGCAGATGGAAGCCATCCATCGCCTTTTCGAGCAACTCTATCTAAGGCAGCCCAACTTCTACCACCAATCCATATTGGAGGATAAGGGGATTGAACAGGATTTGGACGAAGAGTCACATCTTTAAAAGAAAAAAATTCACCATCAAATCCACACTTTTCCCCTGACCATAAGGTTCTCATAACATCTATGGATTCATCAGTAATTCGACCACGATGCTTCTTGACAACACCAGCTAAGTCAAATTCTTTTTGTTGATCCTGACCAAGACCAATTACAATTAGCAATCGTCCATTTGAAAGAAAATCCAACGTTGCTAATTGCTTAGCTAAAATAGACGGTTGTCTTAGGGGTAAAATTAAAGCACTGGTGCCAAATTTCATTTTTTTTGTCATACCACATAAAGCAGAAATAGCTACAATAGGATCTAAAGTATTCTCATTTCCACTTAACCGATCACTAAACCAAAGAGAATCTATGCCCACTTCTTCACATAGATTAACAAATTCAAAAAATTCTGTAGAATGATATGTAGGAAAAGGCCAACCACCAACTCCTATTCCTATCCTTATTTTATTATCCATTTTCCCCTCTTAAACAAAAAAACTATAAACTAAATGAAGATTCGGCCATATCAGCAACATATTTTCCTATAGAAAGTGATGATGTAGCTGCTGGAGAAGGAGCATTCTGAACATGAATTCCACGAGCAGTTTGTATAATACTAAAATCATCTAAAAGGAATCCCGTAGAATCTACTGCCTGTGCTCTTACTCCTGCTTCGGTAGAAACCAGGTTTTGTTCTTGAATTTCTGGAACAAGTTTTTGAAGAGAACGAGTAAATGATTTTTTACTCAATGACCGATACATTTCCGACATTCCAGTCTTCCAATATTTTGCAGCCATAATCCAAAATCCACTGAATGATAGAGTTCCGAGAAATTCCTTAGGGTTTATGGTACTAAATGTATAGCCCTCTTTAGCAAATGCTAAAACAGCATTAGGTCCAGCTTCAACTCCACCATTGATCAACCTTGTGTAATGTACTCCCAAAAAAGGAAATTTAGGATCAGGAACAGGATAAATCAAACCATTGACTAAATGATGAGATTCTTCTGTTAATTCAAAATACTCACCGCGAAATGGAATAATCTTTATATTTGATTTTTCACCTATCATTCGAACAATCTTGTCTGCATATAAACCAGCACAATTAATCAAATATTTAGCTTTGTATTCACCAGAAGTTGTAGTTAATACATAACCATTTTGATCCTCATTTATTTTTACAACTTCAGAATTTGTAAAAAGATCACCACCAGCCTCTTGGAATTCAGTTGCATATGCTTGTGAGACTTGGATGTAGTCAACTATGCCAGTATTAGGGGAATGAATAGCTTGTACTCCTGAAGCATGTGGTTCAATTTCTTTCAAGCGTTCAGGACCAATCATTGTTAAACCTTCTACTCCATTTGCACTACCTCGTTCAAAAAGGTTTTCAAGTCGAGGAATTTCTTCTTCATTAGTAGCAACAACAACTTTACCAACTAGATCATATTTTATATTGTGTTCATCACAAAATTCTCGCATATTCCTTGCGCCATCAACACAAAAAGAGGCTTTCTGAGAACCAGGTCGATAGTATAAACCTGCATGAATAACACCACTATTATGCCCAGTTTGATGCTTAGCTAATGTATCTTCTTTTTCAACTAATACAACTTTTTGAGTTGGATGATTTTTTGTAATGGTCATCGCAGTTGCTAGTCCTAATATTCCGCCACCAATAATAGCGATATCATATTGTTCTGACATAATTCACCCCAATGTGATCAAAATTTATAAAAAGGATAACATATAAATACCACTTACAATTACATATTGCTATTGTATAATTGCTCTATGTTGAGATTTTTACAAGCAATAATTATAGGTTCTTTGATCCCTTTTATATCAATTTTACCCCCAATTATTCATTTTTTTACTGGACCAATTGGACCATTTATTGGTGGTCTAATTGCAGGTACAATGACTAAATGTGATCCACTAAAAGCCATGCTCATATCTCTCGGAATTACAACCACAGTATTTTTATATTTTATTCTTGCTGTAGTAGTGTTTGGTCAATCACTTTCTATTATACCTGATGATTTTTCTCTTGGAGGAATAATGATAACCTCTATTTTATTTATTTATATACTTGGGCTTTCTCTTCTGGGTGCAATTATAGGTGGATATAGTAGTCAAAGAAAATTGAATGAAACAAATAACAGCATAGAAAAATAAAAAATCATCAACTTTTCATGGACCTAATAACTAAATCTGATAAACTACTTGTGATTTATGTTCTGTTTTTTTAATTATATTTTTCGTATACATGTATTCTAAGTGAGATAAAGTCTCAGTTGTAGCCATACGCCTTGTCCAAAATCCTATATTTTCCCATGTACCAACGTTCCAATGAATATTCGAAGCAACTTCCCAAGCTGTTAATCCATCACTTGAATTATTTATAGCATCAGACATTTCTTGCATTCGATCTTCATGATGTTGCTTCATTACCAGTACGCGATCTTTCAAACCATTAAATATACCTTGATGTGCAGGATAAACTGTATCAACCTCTAAATCTTCAACTTGTGTTAATGAATCAATATATTGACCCAAAGGATTATGATCATCTCCAGGATACATACTAATATTCGGGGTAATACGAGGAAGAATATGGTCGCCTGAAAACAAAACCTTGCGTTTCATATCATAAACACAAATATGACCAGGAGAATGACCTGGTGTCCAAATTGAGACTATATCAGGATTACCAAATAATTCTTCGTTTCCTTCTATCAGAATATCTGTGTCTGGTACTGGAGATCGCCATGGAGAATAATCTTCATTTGAATGATTTTCTACTGCTTTTTGCTCTCTTTGCATAAGTTCGATTGGAATTCCATAAAGTGTATTCCATATTTTAAAAGTTTCATCATTAACATCCATTCGATTTCTACGTCGAAACTCTGATTTTGCATCTAATTGATGCATAGCAATTTTCGCACCTGTCCATTCTCTCATTCTTTCAGAAAGACCATGATGATCAGGGTGACCATGAGTAATAAGAATATTTTTAATATCGTCTGGTTTAAAACCTAAATCAGTTATCGACTGTGTTAAAAAATTATAACCTTCGTCTGTACCAAGCCCTGTATCAATTAGTATCCAGTCATCAAAGGATTTAACAAGGTAAACTAGGGTATGATTCAATCCTCGGTCTCTACCTGGTATAGGAACTCTTATTTGTAAAATATCTTCTTTATCTAACATTTGTTTTTATTGTATTAATCAATTTTGTTAAGGTAGGAACTAAACCGGCTGCTAAAACTAATTTTATGGTATCACCTATCCAAAAGTTACCTACTCCCCATGAATATACTAACCCGAGTCTTGTTGTTTCATTTGATAATATTTGATCAGAGGTGATAAATATACCGAGCCATAATAAACCAAAAGTGTATATAACCAATTCACCAATTAACATTATACCTGCCAACCTGAAAGGATTTCTGGCCCATCCTTGTTCAACAAAGTAACCAATAACAGTAGCTGCAACTATAAATCCTATAACATATCCTTTACTTAAAAAACTTCCTGCAAACATTGAAAAAGTTAGAATACCAATATGATTTGCCCATCCTAAAACAGCATAAAGGCTCATAGCAATAAATCCCTTTTTCATACCGAGAACTGCACCAGCCATGAGTACTATAAATGTTTGCCCTGTTATGGGCACTGCAGGATTTAAATAAACTTTAAACTGAGCTGCTAATCCTGTTGCCGCTACGAATGAAATTATAGCTAAAAAATCTACAACTATATTTATAGATCCCTTATCTCTAGATATAACCATATCAAGTAGTGATAAGTCACTGTGGATTTTAATATTCCGTCCCCACATTGATAATCTCTCCTTCTTATAATTCTATACACAAGATACTAGGGTATCCTTTTCTCTTGATAAGTTCAACGTAAATTATCAGAGAAAAAAGTTAATGTTTTATTCCAAGCTGATTCAGCTGCTTCTTTGTTATAAACCGGTAGATTAGTATCATTAAAAAATGCATGATCGACATTAGGATATATAATTATTTCATTCACGATTCCGTTATCATTCAATGCTTTTTCTAAATCTGGAACTGTAGAAGTTATACGCTCATCATTTTCTGCATAAATACCCAAAACTGGTGCTTTTAAATTTTGTACAGAATTTAAATCTGGATTTCCTCCATAATAAATATTACATGCAGAAATATTGCTATTTTCACATGCACTCTGAATAGAAAGCCCTCCACCTAGACAATAACCCACGATACCCACTTTGCCAGAAGAATCTTCACTATTTTGTATATAGGCAACACATGCATCTATTTCTTCTCGAGCGCGTGCTTGGTCCATTGCTTGTGTTAATTTCATAGCCTCATTAGGTTCTGTTGTGACACTACCATGAAATAAATCAGGTGCAATAGCAATAAAACCTTGTTCTGCAAATCTCTCAGTAATACTTTTTATATGATCATCAAGACCCCACCACTCCTGTATAACTACAATACCCGGTGCTTTTGAATCCAAATTAGCAGGTTTGCTTAAATATCCTTCTGCTGAGACTCCATTTATATTTGTTTGTATAATTTCTGATTGTATATTACCCATAATAATTT